>JBBQSA010000027.1:0-47215 GCA_038214295.1 Gammaproteobacteria bacterium | reverse complement strand
CACCCCCCGCCCCCGGGGCCCTTTTTTTTGTGGGGGGTTCGGGCCGGGGTCGGCGCGGCTTGCTTGTCGCCCCCGGGCGCGGGGCCGTTGGGGCGGGGGCCCCCGCCCTCCCCGCCCCCCGCCCGCCTGGTTGGCGAAGATCACCCGGTCCCGGTGCACCAGGACGACTTCCGGCATCGTGTTGGCCAGGTCCTGGAACAGCGCCTCGCGCTGCCGCATCTGGCGATCCTTGGTGTTCAGGGCATCGAAGAGGCGATTCACGTTGTCACCCAGCTGGCCGATCCCGGGCCCGTCGCTGGCGGGCAGCGCGACCCGCTTGCCGAAAGCGGCGGCCTCCGCGGCTTCAACGATCTCGCGGTTCAGGGTCGCGACGCCGCGGACGTAGTCGCCACGGGAGCGCCACAGGTAGTAACAGAGGCCCATGAGCCCGAGGCAGGCCACGGCCAGGGCCAGGATCAACCACGTCTCGGTCATTCGGGTCTTGCTATGGAGGAGTCAGCCGGGCACTGCTCCTCTCGGTTTTCTGCGCTGAAAACAGGCGCGGACCGGCCTCGCGGATGCTTGGAAGCATAGCCCATGGGCCCAGGGGGGGCGTGGCGGTTCACCATAATCCTCAAGGTGCTGCTTTGGTCCATAATCTTGTCTATCACTGGCAATCTACTTACCCTTAGCGGCCCCCAATGAGCACCAATGTTGAAGCCGCCCGCACCCAGATGGTCAACCAGCAGGTGCGGGCTTGGGATGTGCTGGACCCGGCGGTCCTTGCGGTACTCGCCCAGGTTCCCCGGGAGCAATTCGTTCCGCCCCGGTTTCGCTCGCTGGCATTCGCGGACACCGAGATCCCGCTCGGTCACGGCGAACTCATGATGACGCCCCAGGTCGAGGGCCGGCTCCTGCAGGCGCTCGCGATCCGGGGCACCGACCGCGTGCTCGAAATCGGCACTGGCAGCGGCTTTCTGACCGCGTGCCTGGCGCGCCTGGCAAGCCGGGTGACCAGCCTCGAAATCGAGCCGGAGCTGGCGGACGCCGGGCGGCGCAATCTCCGGAGCGTGTCCACCTGGAACGCGGAAATCCTGGCGGAGGACGTCTTCGGCTACAGTCCCGCCGGGACCTTCGACGTGATCGCCGTGACCGGCTCGCTGCCACAGGAAGACGAGCGCTTCCAGCACTGGCTCGCGGACGGCGGGCGTCTGTTCGTCGTGGTCGGCGAAGAGCCACTGATGCAGGCACGGCTCCTAACCCGCCAGGGCCCCGGCCAGTGGCTCACGACCACGCTGTTTGAAACATCGCTGCCGGCACTGCGCCATGCAGCCGTACCATCGCACTTCAGGTTTTGATTTCTTCGGAAGGGACGTCATGAGACAAGGATTGATGCTGCTGCCCCTGGCCACGCTGCTCGCTTCCGGTTTGGCTTCCGGAGACTCCCTCCTGCAGATCTACGAGAAGGCCGTCCACAGCGACCCGCTGGTGCGGGAGGCCGAGGCCAACCGGCTGGCAACCGTTGAGGGTCGGCCGATTGCCAGGGGCGCATTGCTGCCGCAGGTGACTGCCAGTGGGAGCTATACGAAAGGGAAGCCGGAGGGCAAGACCACCCGCACCTTTTCCCAGGTAGACCAGACGAGTCCGACGCAGGACATCATCACATTCACAAATACGTCTGACGGTATCGACTACACCAACAAGGGTTGGTCACTTCAGATTCAACAAATTTTGTTCCAGTGGGATGCCTGGAAGCGTCTCAGCCAGGCAGGGAAGGCGAGTAGTCAAGCGGACGTGGATTATCAGGCTTCGGAACAGGACCTGATCGTGCGGGTTTCTGAAGCGTACTTCAACGTGCTTGCCGCTGAAGACAGCCTGGCTTCAGAGCAGGCCTCCAAGGAAGCGATTGCCCGCCAATTGGAGCAAGCCAAGAAGCGTTTTGAAGTCGGCCTGATCGCGATAACAGACGTTCAGGAGGCCCAGTCTGCCTTTGACAGCGCGGCCGCGTCGGAAATCCTGGCCAAGCGAACGCTGGCCAACCAGAAGGAGGCACTGCGCGCGATTACCGATGACTACCCGCAGACTTTGGCAAAGCCGGCTGAAGACCTCGCCCTGAAGAATCCCGACCCGTCCAGTGAAGACCAGTGGGTAGATACAGCAATGCGGCAGAACGCAAAGCTAATCTCCGCTCAGATCGGTGCGGAAATAGCGAAGGACGATGTGCAGATCGCCCGCGCTGGCCACTATCCGTCCCTGAGTCTGGTAGGCACGCGCACGGACACCAACAACCAGCGAGACGAATTCACGCAGGTCCAGCGCGGTTCATTGCCGCCGGGACCGCGCCAGGGGCCCTTCCCGAGCGGGTCGAACGGCGTGGACGACTCAATTGCGCTGCAACTTGCCGTGCCAATATTCAGCGGTGGTTCGACCTCTGCCCGCGTCCAGCAGGCTGTCTATCGCCACCGTGCCGCAAGGGAACGACTCGAAAGGACGGCACGGGAGACGGAACGACAGACCCGCGACGCGTACCTCGGCGTTATCACCGACATATCGCGTATCCAGGCGCTGAAGCAGGCCTTTGAATCCGCCAAGACGGCGCTGAAGGCCACCGAAGCTGGCTACGACGTGGGCACCCGCACGACCGTGGATGTGCTCGCTGCCCGCCGGACCGTCTTCAGCGCGGAGACCAATTACCTGCGCAGCCGCTACGACTACCTGATCAACGGGCTGCGCCTGAAGCAGGCCGCGGGAACCCTGACGGCCGACGACATTGCGCAGATCGACACCCTGCTCACCGCGACCACTGGCCCGGCGACGCCGGCCGAGGCCGTGACTACGCCCGTCGCCAACTAGTCCGGGCGCGCGCCGCTTCCGGGCGCACCGTCGATCAGCGGATCGACGAGCGCCAGCAGGCGGTCGAGCGCACCCCGGTTCGCCAGGATCGCCTGGCGCCCCGCCATCCCGCGATTGTGGCGCTCTGCCCGATCGCCCAGCAGCCAGCTCACCTCGGCTGCCAGACCCGCCCAGTCCGGGACGACGAGGGCCGCGCCGCAGTCGACCAGCAGTTCGGCTATATCCGCGGCATTTTCGTTGTGAAGCCCCGTCACCACGGGCAGCGCCAGGGCTGCGGGCTCCAGCAGGTTGTGGCCACCGATGCGCACCAGGCTGCCACCGACAAAGGCCACGTCGGCAGCCCCATAGAAGGTGGTCAGCTCACCCATGGTGTCGCCGAGGAGTACCAGCGTGCCGGGATCGGCCAGGGTGCCGCTACTGCGCCTCACGTGGCGGATACCGCGGCTGTCGAGCAGCGCCGCCACCTGCGCGAAACGCTCCGGGTGGCGGGGCACCAGGATCAGGAGAGCCGACGGGTGCTGCTCCAGGATCCGCTGGTGGGCATCCAGGACCGGTCCCTCCTCCCCTTCATGGGTGCTGGCCGCGATCCAGACGGGGCGGCTGCCGGCCTGCCGGGCCCGCAGCTCCGCGCCGCGGCTGATGACGTCGGGCGGCAACTCAAAATCGAACTTGATGTTGCCGGTGACGTGCGTACGGCCCGGGTTGGCGCCCAGCGACCGGAAGCGTTCCGCATCCCCCGGGGTCTGGGCGGCTATCAGGATGCCGTTCGCCAGGGTGTCCCGGAACAGCGGGATCAGGCGCTGGTAGCGGCCCACGGAACGCAGGGACACCCGGGCGCTGGCGAGGACGAGCGGCACGCGGCGTTGCCCGCACTCGTGGTACAGGTTCGGCCAGAGTTCAGTCTCCATGATGATCGCCAGCGATGGCCGGGCCCAGTCGAAGAAGCGGCGCACGCCGGCGGCCAGGTCGTAGGGCACGTAGCTGTGAACGACCGCCGTGCCGAACAGGGCCTGGACCCGCTCGGAGCCCGTCGGCGTCATGGTCGTCAGCACCAGGGGAACATCGGGGTGACGCGCGAGCAGGGCCCGCACGAGGGGCGCGGCTGCCTGGACCTCGCCGACGGACACCGCGTGGACCCAGATGGCGGAACGCGCGAGGCGGGGCATGCCGAAGCCGAAGCGCTCGGCGATGCGGCGCCGGTACCCGGGAACGCTGAAGCCTCGCCAGAAGAGGTGCAGCAGCAGGAAGGGCACCGCCAGGTAAGTGAGTACGACGTAGACCCACCGCAACCAGGACGTGGCTCCGGCCGCCGCCGGCGGACCCGCGTCAGTCAGGGGTCGGGGCACGGGGCCTACTTCGGACCGAGCCGCTGCACGGCCTCGACGATGGCGGTCGTGGAGCGGCCCTCCCGGAAGCTGAGCACTTCCACGGTACCCCCATTGGCCAGCACCTGGCGGGCGCCGGCAATGTTCTCGGGGCGGTAGTCACCGCCCTTCACCAGCACATCGGGCAGGACCTCGGCCACGAGTGCTTCCGGCGTGTCCTCGGCGAAGGGCACCACCCAGTCCACGGCCGCCAGTCCCGCCAGCACTGCCATCCGGTCCGCGAGCGGATTGATCGGCCGTCCGGCACCCTTCAGCCGCGCAACAGACGCATCGTCATTCACGGCGACCAGCAACCGGTCGCCGCGCTGCTTGGCCTCCTCGAGATACGCAACGTGGCCGGCGTGGAGGATGTCGAAGCAGCCATTGGTCATTACCACCCGCTCGCCCCGGCTCCTTGCCTCGGCCGCTATCTGCCGGACCTCCGCGCGCCGCAGCGGGCCACGTCCGCCCTGGCCGTGCTCGTGGAGGGCGAAGCGCAGCTCGGACGGGGTCACGCTGGCCACGCCGATCTTGCCCACCACGATGCCCGCCGCGAGATTGGCCAGGCCGGCCGCATCCTCCAGCGCCAGGCCGGCACCGATGCCGGCTGCCAGCACCGCGATCACGGTATCGCCGGCACCGGTGACATCGAACACCTGCCGGGCCCGCGTCGGCAGGAACACGGGTTCACTCCCGGTAGTGATCAGGGCCATGCCCTTCTCACCGAGCGTCACGAGCAGTGCCTGCAGATCCAGCGCCTCCCGCAACGCCTCGCCCCGCTCCGCGATCTCCACCTCGCTGCGCACGGGGCCCACCACCGCCTCGAATTCCGCGAGGTTCGGCGTCAGCACCGTCGCGCCCCGATAACGGGCGAAGTCGGTGCCCTTCGGATCCACCAGGACGGGTACGCCAAGCCGCCGGCACAGGCTGATCAGGGCCGCGATGTCGGCCAGCGTGCCCTTACCGTAATCCGAGAGAATGCAGACGGCGGCGGGCGGCAGCAGCCGCTCGAGGGCAGCCGCCAGGGGCGTGGCGTCATCAGCCGTGAAGGCGTCCTCGGTATCGAGGCGGATCAGCTGCTGGTTCCGGGAGAGGACGCGCAGCTTGCTGATCGTCGGGCGGCGGGGAGCTTCGACGAAGTCGACAATGATGCCCAGGTCGCGGAGCAGCTGCCCCAGGCTGACGCCATTGGCATCCTTGCCGACGATGCCAGTGAGCGAGGTCTGCGCCCCCAGGCTGGCCAGGTTGACCGCCACGTTCGCCGCGCCGCCGGCCCGGGACTCGCTGTCCGTGACCTGCACGACGGGCACCGGCGCCTCGGGGGAGATCCGTGACGTGGGACCGAACCAGTACTTGTCCAGCATCACGTCGCCAGCCACGACGACCCCGACCCGGCTGAAATCGGGAACCCTTACTGACATCGGCGCCCTGACATCGCTGCCGTCCGTCAGGCCAGCCGCAGCTGCGCTACTGAGACGGAGACGGGGAACGGGCCTAGCCGCACTTCGAATCGCCGCAGGCGAGGCAGGTCATGCAGCCATCCATGTAGACCACCGCCGCCGCGCTGCAGGCCCCGCAGATCTGGGCGCCTGCCGGGTACTCGGTCCGCGCAAAGGCATCCTGCTGGCGGTGCTGGTCCTCGAATTCCCGGCGCTTCTGCTCCACGAGCTTGCGCTTGTGTTCGTCGAGGTTGTCCGGCGGCAGCAGGCCGATGAACCGCAGGTGCTTCTCGACGATATAGCCGAGCTCGGCAATTATCGACGGCATGAACTTGCCACCCGGCTGCCAGTAGCCGCCCCGGGGGTCGAACACGGCCTTGAGCTCATCGACCATGAAGGCCACGTCGCCACCCTTCCGGAACACGGCGGACATCAGGCGCGTGAGGGCCACGATCCACTGGTAGTGATCCAGGTTCTTCGAGTTGATGAAGATCTCGAAGGGACGGCGCTGCTCGTGCTCGGTGCCGGGATTCAGGATCACGTCGTTGATGGTGACGTACATCGCGTGGTCCGAAACGGGCGTCTTCACCTTGTACGTCGAGCCTTGCAGCATCTCCGGACGCTCGAGCTTCTCGTGCATCCGGACCACGTTGCCCTCGACCGACAGGCGCTTGCTATCGGCCTTTGCCTGCTTCTCGCTGGCCTTGTCGCCGGTTTTCAGGCCACCCTTCTGGCCAGCCTTGTCGTCAGCGGACTCGACCCGGTAGCTGACGATCTTCTTGTCTATCTTGATTCTTGCCATGGCGCTGTTTTCCGTATGGAGGTGGCTTTAAGCTTCAGAACTTGCCGTAGTAGCCTTCCTTGAGCGCGTCGAAGAGGTTGGCGGCGGTGTGCATCTCGCCGTCGTACTCGACCTCCTCGTCGCCACGCACCGTCACCTCGGTACCGTCCTCGATCACGAAGGTGTACTTCGTGTTCTGCAGATCCTTTTCCTTCACGAGGACGCCCTGGAACGCCTCGGGATTGAAGCGGAAGGTCGTGCAGCCCTTCAACCCGCTCTCGTAGGCATACATGTAGATGTCCTTGAACTCCTCGTAGTTGAAGTCGGTCGGGACATTGGCCGTCTTGGAAATCGAGGAATCGACCCAGCGCTGGGCTGCCGCCTGGATGTCCACGTGCTCCGTGGGCTTGATGTCTTCGGCCGTCACGAAGTACTCAGGCAGCTGCTCGTCGGCTTTCGTGCTGCCCGGCTGCGCGGCCGGGCTTACCAGCTGGCGGTAGGCCAGCAACTCGAAGGACAGGACTTCGACCTTCTCCTTGGACTTCTTGCCTTCCCGGATCACGTTCCGGAAATACTGGTGGGCAAAGCTCGGCTCGATGCCGTTGCTGGCATTGTTGGCCAGGGACAGGGAGATCGTGCCGGTCGGGGCAATGGAACTGTGATGGGTGAAGCGCGCCCCCACCCGCTCGAGATCCTTGACCAGTTCGGGGGCCACCTCGGCCACCCGCTGCATGTAGCGGCTGTAGCGCGCGTGCAGCACACGGCCCGGGATCCGGTCGCCGAGCTTCCAGCCGTCCCCGGTCATCTCCGGGCGCTTGCGCAGCATCTCGCCGGTGACGGTGAACTCCTCGAGGAGGATTGGCGCGGGACCCTTCTCCCGTGCGAGATCCAGCGCGGCTTCCCAGCCGGCCAGCGCCATCTCGCGGGACACTTCGTCGGTGAACTTGACCGATTCCCTGGAGCCGTAGCGCATCCGGAGCATGGCGAGCGTCGAGCCGAGACCGAGGAAGCCCATGCCGTGGCGGCGCTTGCGCAGGATCTCGTCGCGCTGGCGCTGCAGGGGCAGGCCATTGATCTCGACGACATTGTCCAGCATCCGGGTGAACACCTTGACGACCCGGTGATATTCGTCCCAGTCGAAACGCGCGGTGTCGGCAAACGGGTCCAGGACGAACTTGGTCAGGTTGATCGAGCCCAGCAGGCACGAACCGTAGGGCGGGAGGGGCTGTTCGCCGCAGGGGTTGGTCGCCCGGATGTTCTCGTCGAACCAGTTGTTGTTCATCTCGTTGACCCGGTCGACGAGCACGAAGCCGGGCTCGGCGAAGTCATAGGTCGACGCCATGATCATGTCCCAGAGGCGGCGGGCCGGCAGCTTCTTGTAGATACGGCAGGCCACTTCGTTCTTGTCGTTGGTCACGTAGCCAGCGGTGGTCGGCCATTCGCGCCACAGCACCTGGTCCCGGTCCGTGAGATCCAGGCCCTGCTGCTCGACTTCCCGTGCGTCCAGGGGGAAGGCCAGCGCCCAGTCCCGGTTGTGCTTGACCGCCTGCATGAAGCCGTCGGTCACGAGCAGGGACAGGTTGAACTGGCGAAGCCGCCCGTCCTCCCGCTTGGCGCGGATGAAATCGAGGACATCGGGATGGCCGACGTCAAAAGTGCCCATCTGGGCGCCCCGGCGGCCACCCGCCGAGGACACGGTGAAGCACATCTTGTCGTAGATATCCATGAAGGACATGGGTCCCGACGTGTGGGCGCCGGCGCCGGACACGTAGGCGCCCTTCGGCCGCAATGTCGAGAACTCGTAGCCGATGCCACAACCGGCCTTCAGGGTCAGCCCGGCCTCGTGGACCTTGGTGAGGATGTCCTGCATGGAATCGCCGATGGTGCCGGAGACGGTGCAGTTGATCGTGGACGTGGCGGGCTTGTGCTCGCGGGCCCCGGCATTGGAGATGATCCGCCCGGCCGGAATGGCGCCCCGCCGGAGCGCCCAGAGAAACTGCTCGAACCAGCGGTCCCGGTCGCCCTCCGGCTCCACGTCAGCGAGGGCCCGGGCCACCCGCTGGTAGGTATCGTCCATCGTCTCGTCGATGACCTCCCCCGACTTCGACTTCAGCCGGTACTTCTTGTCCCAGATATCGATGGACGCTTCCTGGAAGCCGACCGTCCCGCTCCTGGTGTTTTCCAATTGCATTGCTGATTTCATGATGGACCCTGCCCCCTGCGCCAGTCCGTTGGCTCCGGTCAACGCGACCGGCCACCCGAAAAATTCACCGTCCTGCGCTCGCCCCCAGACAAGCCCGGACTTCCGGCCCGCGCCCCCTGAAACTGCCTGATGCCTCGCGTCACAAGGCCCGGAACAATGGCGGCGGTCGCGAGATTTTGACGAAAACGCCAGCACAAGATGTTGTGCCGGCGTGCTTCGTACATTAGGCATCGTGCCGAGGCGTGTCAAGAAATTTGTCGGGCGCCTGACGCCAGATAATTTCCTTATAAAACATATATTTGTTTAAAGTATAAGCAATCCCGTCAAGGCCGCTGACGCGCCTGCTTGCCACAGCCCGCCGACCATCTTGCAACACAAGATATGGGGTCCGGGCATCCCCAGCCCATACACCGGTTTTCCACAGGTTTTGCGCCGGTCCGGCAGGCCCTCTGGGCCTGTGGAAAACCGCTATGATTCGGCGTCCCCGCACCAGCTTCCGGAAGGTTTTCGCGCATGACAGGAGTCACTGCCCGGGCGGTCGTAGCCCCGATTCTCGTTGCCGTTCTTGCCACCGCCCCGGGGATCCACCCCGCCCGCGCCCAGCTCCCCAGCCGGGTCGGCAGCCTCGAGGTGCCCACCCTGGCCCCGCTGGTGAAACAGGTGGAACCCGCCGTCGTCAGCATCGCCACCAAGGGCACGGTCAGCGCACCGACCAACCCGCTGATGGAAGACCCGTTCTTCCGCCGTTTCTTCGGCTTCCCTGACCAGCAGCAGCAACAGCGCCGCCGCCAGGTCCAGAGCGCGGGCTCCGGCGTCATCGTGGACGCGGCCAAGGGCTACATCCTCACCAATCACCACGTGGTCGAGAATGCCGAGGAAATCGAGGTTTATCTCAACGACAACCGCAGCCTGAAGGCCAAGGTGGTGGGCTCGGACCCCGGCACGGACATCGCCGTGCTGCAGGTGGAGAACGGCAAGAACCTGGTGCAGATGAAGCTGGGCAATTCCGACCAGGTGCAGGTCGGCGACTTCGTGCTGGCCATCGGCAACCCCTTCGGACTCCAGCACACCGTGACCTCTGGAATCGTCAGCGCGCTCGGCCGCAGCGGCATCAACCCCGACGGCTACGAGGACTTCATCCAGACCGACGCGTCCATCAACCCGGGCAATTCCGGCGGCGCGCTCGTCAATCTCAGGGGCGAACTGATTGGCATCAACTCCGCCATCTTCAGCAACAGCGGCGGCAACATCGGCATCGGCTTCGCGATTCCGGTCAACATCGCGAAATCGATCATGAACCAGATCCTGCAGTTCGGCGAAGTGAAGCGCGGACTGCTGGGCGTCAGCATCTCCGACTTCAATGCCGAGAGTGCCAAGGCCTACGGAGTGGAAGGCGCCACCGAGGGCGCACTGGTGCAGGAAGTCGTCGCCGGCTCCTCGGCCGAAAAGGCCGGCATCGAGGTCGGCGACGTCATCGTCACCGTCGATGGACAGCGGATCAAGGGCGCTACCGACCTGCGGAACACCGTCGGCCTGAAGCGCAGCGGCGATACCGTGCGCGTCGATGTGCTGCGTGAGGGCAAGCGGCGCCAGTTCACGGCGAAGCTCAGCGAAGTCAGCAGCACGGCCAGGATCAGCGGCGAGGATATCCACCCCGGGCTGGCCGGCGCGGCACTCGCGAACCACGAGGGCAAGGGCGAGCAGTTCGCCGGACCCGGCGTGCGCATCGAGTCGGTGGAGCCGGGGAGTCCGGCCGCGCAGGCAGGCATCCTGGCCAACGACATCATCGTGTCGGTCAACCGGATCCGGGTGCGCAACGTGCGGGAACTGCAGCAGGCCGCCGGTCAGCAGAGCCTGCTGATGGTCAGCATCCGCCGGGGCAACCGGAACCTGCTGTTGCAGATCCGCTGAGTGAGCACCTGCTGCGTTCTGGGCGGCAGCGGCTTCCTGGGCTCGCGGCTGGTGGCGCGGCTCGCGAACGCGGGCCATACCGTCACGGTGCCGTCGCGGGACCCGGAGCGCTGCCGGCACCTGCGGGTACTGCCGACGGTGCGGGTGGTGCAGGCGGATATTCACCGGCCCGGGACCCTGCGGACGCTCCTCGCGGGGGCCGATGCCGCGATCAACCTTGTGGGCATCCTCAATGAGCCGGGCCGGAATGGCGGGGGCTTCCGCCGAGCCCATGTGGATCTGGCCCGGCACCTGATCGACGCCTGCCGCGCCACCGGCGTCCAGCGCATTGTGCAGGTCAGTGCCCTGAATGCGCCGGCGCCGGAGGCCGCGGCCGCCAGCACCAGCCACTACCTGCGCACTAAGGGCGAGGCGGAGGCCCTGCTCCGCGCCTCGCCGCTGCTCTGGACCATCCTGCAACCGTCGGTGATCTTCGGGCCGGGCGACTCGTTCCTGAACCGCTTTGCCGGCCTGCTGCGCCGGGTGCCGCTCGTCCTGCCCCTTGCCATGCCCGGCGCGCGCTTTGCGCCGGTGCACGTGGATGACGTGGCGGAGGCCATCTGCCAGGTGCTCGGCGATAACTCCGCCGCCGGCCAGACCTACGAACTCTACGGACCGGACATCTATACCCTCCGGGAGCTCGTGGAAATGGTGGCTTCGGCGCTCGGCCTCCACCGCCGCGTGCTAGGGCTGCCGCGCCCGCTCTCCCGGCTCCAGGCCGCGATCATGGACTTTGTGCCGGGCAAGCCGTTCTCCACCGATAACTACCGCTCGCTGCTGACCGACAGCGTCGGGACCAGCGACGGTCTCAGGGCACTCGGCATCATGCCGCGCCAGCTGCGCCCGAACCTCGCCGACGCGCTAGGCGGCGCCGGGCTGCCCGGGATCAGGGACAGGTACCGGCAGCTGGCCCGCCGCTGACCGTCCGCGCGCCCGCCGCGGCGAGTTCCTCCAGGGCCGCCGTCCTCACCTCCGGCGGCCCGTCGCCGAGCGCCTCCACGCCCTGGTAGAAGCGCGGCAGGTCGCCGCCCTCCCGCGCCAGCAGGACCCGGAACGCCGGCACCAGCTCCTCGTAGGACGCGAGCGCGGCCAGCCTGGCGTTGTTCAGCCCCGGTGCGAACCACGCGTCGAACCAGGGAGGCCCCGGCCAGGTGGCCCGGAGCCGGGCGTAGCCCCGGCTGGCCGCCGCGAAGGCCGCCGACCGCTGCTGCCGGCGCTCGCTGTCCGGCGCCCCGGACGCGTAGATGCCGGCGAGCACCTCCCGCAACTCCGCAATGATGCCGAGCACCGTCGCACGCCTGGCACGTTGCAGGCGGAAGTTGCAGAGGCCCGGCGCATCCCGGCGCGACTCGAGCCAGCGCCGGGTGCCCTCCTCCTCCACGAGGGTCGCGAAGCCTTCATTGAAGGGCGTATCGCCGGGCAGGTAGAAGCGCTGATGGGCCAGCTCGTGGAAAAGCAGGCCGGCAATCCCGGCATCCTCGTCGCGAAGCATCGTGTTGAGCACGGGATCGGCGAACCAGCCGAGCGTCGAATAGGCCGCCACGCCGCCGACGAAGACATCGTCGCCTGCGGCCCCGAGGTCGCGGGCCGAGGCGCGGGCCCGGGTCTCGTCGAACCAGCCCCGGTAGGCGGTGCAGCCGGCGACGGGGTAGCACCACTCACGGGGCTCCAGCGAGAACTCCGGCGCGGCAAAGACGTTCCAGACCACGAACGGGCGGCCGAGGTCGGCGTAGTGGCGATAGCTGTTCGTGGCCGGGAGGGCGAGGTCGAGACGGGCGAACAACAGCGCCCCGTCCACCAGCAACAACTGCCGCCGCAGGTCGGGCGCCGTCCCGGGATCGGCGAGCACCTGCTCCAGCGGTTTCCGGGCACGCATGACGGCGGCCTGGCCCGCAACAGCCTGCAGGTAGTAACCGGCGCAGCCGGCCAGCAGGGCGACAGCCAGCAGGCCGACGACGCCAGCGCGCAGCGCGAGGCCGGGCAACGGAGATGGACGGGATGTGGTCACGGCCTGCCGAGGATAGCGGCTACAATCCTGCGATGCAGACCTACCTCGTGGGCGGCGCCGTGCGCGACCGGCTGCTCGGCTTGCCGGTGCGGGAGCGCGACTGGGTCGTGGTCGGGGCCACGCCCGGCGAACTTGAAGCCGCCGGCTACCGGCGCGTGGGCCGGGATTTCCCCGTCTTCCTGCACCCGGTAACCAGCGAGGAGTACGCGCTCGCCCGCACGGAGCGCAAGACCGGTCCCGGCTACCGGGGCTTCGAGGTCCACGCGGATCCCTCGACGACACTGGAAGAAGACCTGCAGCGCCGGGACCTCACCATCAACGCGATGGCCGAGGACGCGGACGGGCAGGTGCTGGACCCCATCGGCGGCCGCAAACATCTGCAGGATCGGCTGCTGCACCACGTATCCGACGCCTTCCGCGAGGATCCCGTGCGGATTCTCCGGGTGGCGCGCTTCGCGGCACGCTTCCATCCCCTGGGGTTTCGCGTCGCGCCGGCGACGCTCGCGCTGATGCGCTCGATGGTCGCGGCCGGTGAGGCTGCGGCGCTCGTCCCGGAGCGCGTCTGGCAGGAAACCGCGTCAGCCTTGGCCGAAGAGTGCCCGGACATCTACTTCCAGGTGCTGCGGGAGTGCGGCGCACTGGCGGCGATACTCCCGGAGGTGGACGCGCTCTTCGGCGTTCCCCAGCCGCCGCGCTGGCATCCGGAGGTCGACACCGGACTGCACGTGCTGCTCGCGCTGCGCGAGGCGGCCCGCCGCTCCTTCAGCGTCGAGGTGCGCTTCGCCGTGCTCGTCCACGATCTCGGCAAGGGGACCACGCCAAAAACCGAACTGCCCCGGCACGTGGGCCACGAGGAGCGCGGCATCGGCCTCGTGCTGGAGCTGTGCCGGCGGCTGGCCGTGCCCAACCGCTTTCGTGACCTCGGCCTTGCCGTGTGCCGGGATCACGGCCTGTGCCATCGCGCCCTGGAGCTGCGGCCGGTGACGCTCCTCGCGCTGCTGGAGCGCCTGGATGCCTTTCGGCGCGGGCACCGGGTCAGCGAGTTCCTCGATGCCTGCGAAGCTGACGCCCGGGGCCGCACCGGCCTCGAGAACGAGCCCTATCCGCAGCGGGACCTGGTCGACCGGGCGTGGCAGGCGGCGCTGGCTGTGGACACCCGGGCCCTCACCGCTCCCGGCGGGAGCGGCGAGGGCCTGGCCGGCGAGGCGCTGGGAGAGGCGATCCGCCGGTCCCGGCTGGACGCCGTCGCCGCGGCCCGGGACGCCTTTCAGTCGCCGGCCGGCTGAGCCGTTGCCTCGAGGCGCGCCTGCAGGTCCCGCACTGTCAGCGGGAAGCCCGGCGAGAAATCCCGCGCCAGGGCAAGCACCTTGAACCGCTCGCCCATCTCACCGGGCAGCAGCAGGCGCTGGATCTGCTGCAGCTCCCGGAGGCGGGCAGGATCCGCAGCAGAAGCGTCCGCAGGCCAATCCTCCAGGATCCCGGCCGCCAGCAGCGTGTGCGCCTGGGTGCCGTAGGCCGCTACCGTCAGGCCCGCGTCGAGCGCGGTCCGCGCGACGGCGGAAAAGTCGACCCAGGCCGTCAGGTCCTGCAGCCCGGGCAGGTAGAAAGGATCGCTCAGCTGGCGGTGCCGGTAGTAGCCGGCCAGCGTCCCGTCGCTGCGGTCAGGGTGATACAGCTCGCGGCGCGTGCCGCCGTAGTCGATGCACAGGGCGAGGCCTCGCCCGAGCACCCCGAGCAGTGAGGCCAGCCAGTCGCTCTGGCGTGGCCGGATTTCGCCGGTGTAACCGTCGGGCAGCGGGCCGCCCAGTGCCTTTTGCAGGTCGGCGATTGCCGCCGCCAGGGACGCCGGGGCCGGCCGCTCCGCCCAGGCCAGTTCGCCGCCGGGAGCCTGCACGCCAAGCTGCCACGGCATGCCAGCCCGCAGGCGGAAGCGCTCAGCAGGCAGGGCATCCAGCACCTCGTTGGCGAGCAGGATGCCGGTGAGCGGCGTCTCCGGCAGCGCATCGAGCCAGGCCACCCGGTGCAGCAACTCCGGTGCGCGCCGTGCAATCGTCTGCCGCTGACGTTCCCGGAGATCACCGCTGACATCCAGGAGCAGGTAGCGGTCCGGCGGATCATCCCGGAGCTCGCGGAGCAGGTCGGCGGCCAGGGCGCCGGAGCCGCCCCCGATCTCCAGGATCACGCCGCCGCCAAGCTCCCCGAGCGTGGCGGCGGCAAGCCGGGCGAGGCACCGGGCAAACACGGCGCCGAGCTCGGGGGCGGTGACGAAGTCGCCGGCGGCACCGAACTTCTGCGCGCCGGCGCTGTAGTAGCCGAGCCCCGGCGTGTAGAGCACGGCCTCCATGTAGTCGGCGAAACTCAGGAAGGCGCCGGCGGCGACGCAGCGGGCGAGCACCAGCGCGCGCACCCGTTCACTGTGCGCGAGCGCTTCCGGGCCAGGGGCCGGCGGTTCGAATCCCGTTTGCATGGTGGTGTAATCTTAACGGCGACCCGATCCGTGGCCGCAAACAACGCCGCCAGAAAGCCGAGCACATGACTGACGCACCAACGCTGACTGGCAAGTGGGCGCTGATCACCGGCGCCGGGCGCCGGGTGGGCGCCGCCATTGCCCGGGCACTGCACGCCGCGGGTGCCGGGGTCTGCATTCATTACCGGGGATCGGCGGCGGAGGCGAAGGCCCTGGCGGGCGAGCTGAACGCCCTGCGGCCCGGCTCAGCGCTGACCGTCCAGGGGGACCTGCTCGAGACCCACAAGCTCGGCGCGCTGATCGAGACCGTCACGAAGCAGACGGGACGTCTCGACATCCTCGTGAACAATGCCTCCAGCTTTTATCCCACGCCGCTTCCGGAGGTCACCGAGGCGCAGTGGGCGGACCTGCTCGGCACCAACCTGAAAGCGCCGCTGTTCCTGGCCCAGGCTGCCCTGCCCCACCTGAAGGCAAGCCGGGGCGTGATCATCAATATTGTCGACATCCACGCCCTCCGACCGCTGAAGGACCACACGCTCTACGGGGCCGCGAAGGCCGGACTCGGCTTCCTGACCCGCGCCCTCGCACGGGACCTCGCCCCCGACATCCGCGTGAACGGCGTCGCCCCCGGGGCGATCCTGTGGCCGGAAGGCGGGGTCTCCGACCAGATGCGCGACATCGTGCTGAAGCAAATCCCGCTGCAGCGCGTGGGGGATCCCGCCGACATCGCGAAGTGCGTGCTCTACCTGGTGCGGGATGCCGACTATGTGACCGGCCAGATCATCGCCGTGGACGGCGGCCGCAGCGTCGGCTGGTAGCTGGCAGCCTCGCCGGCGCTGCCGGCTGCAGGCGGGCCACCGCCCGGCTAGAAGTCCAGTTCGCCCAGCCGCTCCAGCGGGTGCCGGCCCTGATCGAAGCGCGCCCAGAGTTCGGCCATGGTGTCGCCCGTCACCGGATGCCGGAGGTCCGGCGCCAGCTCGGTGAGGGGGCCGAGGACGAAACCGTACTTGAGGATGTCCTCCCGGGGCACCCGGATGCCGCGATCGGCAATCACCTCGGTGCCATAGAGCAGGAGATCCAGGTCCAGCGTCCGCGGCGCAAAGCGCTCGCCGCCGCGCACCCGGCCCGCGAGCGTGTGCAGGCGCTCCAGCTCGCCCACGATGGCCGTCGGCGGTTCCGCCGTGCGAAAGCGCAGGACGAGGTTCAGGAAGTCGTCACCGGCAAAGCCCACCGGCGGATTCCGGTACAAGCCGGAGAGCTCCAGCCGCCCGAAGTGGCGCCGCAATTCCCGGCAGGCGAGGCGGAGGTTGTCCTCCGGCGCGACATTGCTGCCGGCACTGACGTAGACGTCGACCGGCGCGGCGTCCGGCAGCGGTTCACCCATCAGCTACGGACGCCCCGCTCGATGACGAGGCCCACGTCCCGGGAACCGCGGATCGCCCAGGGCTTGTGCACCGCCACCCGCACCCAGGGCACGTCGAACTCCGCGAGGATGATGCCCGCGACCTGCTCCGCCATAGTTTCAATCAGCTGGAAGCGCGAGTCCGCCACGAACGCCTTGATGCGCCGGGTCACGGCCTTGTAGTCGAGGGTGTCGCCGATCTGGTCGCTGCCGGCCGCCCGGCGGATGTCGGTGGCCATGTCGAGGTCGATGCTGACGATCTGGGGCATGCGCCGCTCCCACTCCCAGATCCCGACGATGGTCCGGATGCGGAGGTCGCGCAGAAATATCGTGTCCATGGGCTAGGGTTCCGTGAGTTCTTCCAGGGGCCAGCGCGGCCGTGCTTCCACGCGCACGCTCGAGTAGGCATCGGGTGCCAGTGCCAGCCGCTGGCAACCGGCAAAGGCGATCATGGCAGCGTTGTCCGTGCAGAATTCAGTGCGCGGATAATAGACAGTGCCCCCGACGCGGGACAGCTCGCTCCGCAGCTGGTCCCGCAACGCCTGGTTGGCACCGACGCCGCCCGCCACCACGAGTTGCCGGTGCCCGGTGGCTTCCAGTGCGCGCAGGGACTTGCCCACGAGGGTGTCGACGATGGCCTGCTGGTAGTCGGCAGCCAGGTCGGCCCGCACCGCGTCCCCAAGCGCGCCCGCTGCCTCCAGTTCCCGGACCTTGAGGGCCAGGGCCGTCTTCAGGCCACTGAAGCTGAAGTCGAGGCCCGGGGCCTTCAGCATGGGCCGGGGGAATCGGTATTGGCCCGTCCGGCCCGCCCCGGCCAGCCGGGCCAGCAGCGGCCCGCCCGGGTAGGGCAAGCCCAGCAGCTTGGCGCCCTTGTCGAAAGCCTCGCCCGCCGCGTCGTCCAGTGTTTCCCCGAGGATGCGGTAGCGGCCAAGGCCGGCCACCTCCACCAGCAGGGAGTGACCGCCGGAGACCAGCAGCGCCACAAACGGGAAATCCGGCTGCTCATCCTCCAGCAGGGCCGCGAGCAGGTGCGCCTCCATGTGGTGGACCGGCACGGCCGGCACCCCCCAACCCACCGCGAGCCCGACACCCACCGTGGCGCCGACCAGGAGGGCTCCCACGAGGCCCGGTCCGGCCGTGTAGGCCACGCCGGCCAGGTCCCCGGGTATTACCCCCGCCTCGCGGAGGGCCCGGTCCACCAGCGGAAGCAGCTTGCGGATATGGTCCCGGGAGGCCAGTTCAGGGACCACCCCGCCAAAGGGGGCGTGCGTCGCCACCTGGCTGTACAGGCAGTGGCTGCGCAGGCCCCGGGCCGTGTCGTAGACCGCTGCGGCGGTCTCGTCGCAGCTGGTTTCGATGCCGAGGACGATCACTCTGGAAGGTTCACTTTGCAAATGGCCCACTTAGTGGATATATTTTCCGGCTCATCCGGCCACAAGAGCCGGTTTTTTTCGCGCTTCGGTCCGAACTGGTTGCCGCGCCGCCCCACACCTTACTCCGGGGGCCAGCCGTACAGCCCGGTCGAGCTCCCAAGCCACCAACGTTAAGGATCAGGACCTTGCCCGGCGTTCGAGTACGAGAAAACGAGCATTTTGACGCCGCCCTCCGGCGTTTCAAGCGGGCCTGCGAAAAGGCGGGGGTTCTCACCGAACTTCGCCGGCGGGAGTTCTACGAGAAGCCCACGCAGGAACGGAAGCGCAAGAAGGCTGCCGCCGTCAAGCGACAGCAGAAGCGCAGCGCCCGCGAGACCAACCGGCGCAAGCGCCTCTACTGACCACGGCACCGCCCGGCCCCGCCCGGCTCGCCCCACACCCGTGTCCAACCCTCCCGCGCCCGCGTTGCCCGAGTCCCCGCTCAAGGCCCGCATCCAGGACGACATGAAGTCCGCGATGCGCGCGGGCGAGAAAGAACGACTCGTCACGATCCGGATGCTGCTCGCGGCAATCAAGCAGCGGGAAGTGGACGAACGCACCCCCACCACCGACACGGCGGTTCTCCAGATCGTCGAGAAGCTGGTCAAGCAGCGCCGGGAATCAGCCACCCAGTTCGCTGCGGGCAACCGGGCCGACCTGGAAGCCAAGGAACTCGGCGAAATCGTGCTGTTGCAGGCTTACCTGCCGACGGCGCTGTCCCCCGGTGAACTGGACGCCCTGATTGATGAGGTCATGGCCAACACCGGCGCCAGCTCCATGAAAGACATGGGCCGGGTCATGACGGCCTTGCGCGAAAAGGCGCAGGGGCGGGCAGACTTCGCTACCATCAGCGAGCGGGTCAAGGCCCGCCTGGCTGGACGCTAGGCGCGCCCCCGCCGAGGATTTAAGCCGGCCCCCAAAAAAATTCCCGCGGCACTGCCGCAGGAAATCCACGAAAAACCAGGGCCGCCACGCAAACCTGTTGAAAGAGGCTGGCACCCGGTCGTGAGCGGTCTGATTCCCCAGGACTTCATCGACGACCTCGTCCAGCGCGCGGATATTGTCGAGGTCGTGGGCTCGCGCGTGCCGCTGACCAAGGCGGGGCGCGAGTACAAGGCCCGCTGCCCGTTCCATGCGGAGAAAACACCGTCATTCTGGGTCAGCCCGCAGAAAGGCTTCTACCACTGCTTCGGGTGCGGCGCCCACGGCACGGCACTCGGCTTCCTCATGGAATACGAGCGTCTCGAGTTCCCCGTGGCGGTGGAGGAACTGGCGCGCAGCATCGGCGTGGAAGTGCCCCGCACGGACTCCGGTGAGCGGGTGTCGCTCGAGCCTCTCTACGCCATGCTGGAGAAGGCAGGTCAGCTGTTCCGCCAGGCGCTGCGGGACCAGGCAACGCCCGTCGAATACCTGAAGCAGCGCGGCCTCGACGGCGAGACGGCGCGTGAGTTCGGCATCGGTTACGCCCCGCCGGCCTGGGACACGCTGCTCGCGGCCTTCGGGCCCGGCGAGGAAGACCGGCAGCAGCTGCTGGCCGCCGGCCTGGTGATTCCCCGGGACACGGGGGGCTTCTACGACCGCTTCCGGGACCGGATCATGTTTCCCATCCGGGATTCCCGGGGCCGCACGATAGCGTTCGGCGGGCGCATTCTGGCTACCGGTGAACCCAAGTACCTGAACTCGCCGGAGACGCTGGTCTTTCACAAGGGCCGGGAGCTCTATGGTCTCTTCGAGGCCCGGCGCGCCGAGCGCAAGCTCGAGCGGTTGCTGGTGGTGGAAGGCTATATGGACGTGGTCATGCTGGCCGCCCACGGCATCCGGAACGCCGTCGGCACGCTGGGGACCGCCACCACCAGCGAGCACCTGCGCCGCCTCTTCGGTGTGGTGCCCGAAATCATCTTCTGCTTCGATGGCGACCGGGCCGGCCGGGATGCCGCCTGGCGCGCGCTGCAGGCCAGCCTGCCGGCCCTCCAGGACGGCCGCCAGGTCCGGTTCCTCCTGCTGCCCGATGGCGAGGACCCGGACTCCCTGGTGCGGCGCGAGGGGGCCACGGCTTTCCAGGAGCGGGTTGCCGGCAGCCTGCCGTTGTCCCGCTTTCTCCTGGATTCCCTGAGCGCGGACCTGGATCTTGGCAATCCGGACGGCAAGGCGCGGCTCGCGGCGCTGGCCAGGCCCCTGCTCGCGCAGCTCCCGGAGGGGGGGGTCTACCGGGACCTCCTCACCCAGGAGCTGGCCAAGCGGCTCGGGCTGCCCCAGGACCGGCTGGATGTCCTGCTCGGCCACCCCACCACGGCAGCCCCGCGCGGCAGCGCCGGCCCACCCCCGCCACCCCGCCGCGCACCCCGGCCGGGGCCGTCCGGCGGAGCCAGAGGCTCCCTGGGCCGACAGGCCGTGGCCCTGCTGCTGCACTACCCGGGGATTGCCCACGAGGTGCCGCTCCCCGCCGCTCTCGACAGCTCCGGCCAGCGGGGCGTTGCCCTGCTGCGGGAACTCCACGAGCTGGCAAGCGTCCGACCCGACATCTCCCCGCCGGTGCTGCTGGAGCGCTTCCGGGACCGGCCTGAAATGCCCCACCTGGCCCAACTGCTGACCGAGGAACCCCTCGTGGGGCCCGACGGGGCCGCGGCCGAGTTCCGGGGTTGCCTGACGCGGCTCCTGTCGGCCGCAACGCAACAGGAGCTGGCCGAACTGCTGCAGAAGGCCGGCGAGGAAGGCCTGTCCGGGCCGGAACGGGAGCGGCTGGCGGCACTTCAGCGAACGGTGGTGGCCGCGAGCGGCTCTCACCGGCCCGGGCCCGCGACCTGAAGTGCCGGGCAGAACGTGCCGATAAATGGCCAGGGTTGCCGACAGGGCTGCCGGGTCGCTGAAATCCGCCTTGGGGCGGCGTACGTCGGTCCTGTACAATGACCGGCTTTTATTCATTTCCTGCTGAGGGCTGACGAGTGAGTGAGCCGAACACAACTACCGAACAGCAATCCCAGCTGAAGCTGCTCATTGCCCGCGGCAAGGAGCAGGGCTACCTGACCTACGCCGAGGTCAACGATCACCTCCCCAACGACATCGTCGATCCGGAGCAGATCGAAGATATCGTCAACATGATCAACGACATGGGGATCACGGTGTACGAAAAGGCACCGGATGCCGAGTCGATCCTCCTCTCGGATGCGCCGGTCGCCACCGATGACGAGGCCGCCGAAGAGGCCGCCCAGGCCATCGCGACGGTCGACAGCGAGTTCGGCCGGACCACCGACCCCGTCCGCATGTACATGCGCGAAATGGGCACCGTCGAGTTGCTGACGCGCGAGGGCGAGATCCGCATCGCCAAGCGCATCGAGGAGGGCTTGGACCAGGTCAAGCAGTCCGTGGCGATGTTCCCGCCGGCAGTCGAGGTGCTCGCCAGGGCCTATGCCCCCGTTCAGGCCGGCGAGGCCCGCCTGCAGGACGTGCTCACCGGGTTCATCGACCCGAACGCCCCCGACGAGATCGCGCCGCCCGTCCAGCGTGAAGCAGTCGTGGCTGCAGCTGCGGCTACGGAAGAAGAAACCACCGACGACGACACCGAGGTCGCCGAGGCCGAGGAAGAGGATCTCGGGCCGGATCCCGTCGAGGCCGAGAAGCGCCTGCAGTCCATCTTCCGGCGCCACAAGCGCATCGTTGCCGACATTGCCAAGGTCGGCGCCCACGACAAGAAGGTCATGAAGTCCCGCGAGAAGCTGGCGAGCGAGGTCATGGAACTCAAGCTCGCGCCGAAGCTCTTCGAGCTGCTGGCCAATTCCCTGCGGGAGACCGTCGCGAACATCCGCAACCAGGAGCGCAAGATCATGCAGATCTGCGTTCGTGACTGCGGCATGCCCCGGAAGGACTTCCTCGCCACGTTCCCTGCGAACGAGACGAACCTGAAGTGGGTCGACAAGCACATCAAGGCCAAGCGCAAGCACTCGTCGGCGCTGCTGAAGATGCGTGAGGAGATCCAGAAAGCGCAGAAGCGCCTGATGGTGCTCGGCGAGGAAGCCCACCTGACGATCCCGGACATCAAGGAAATCAACCGCGAGATGTCCATTGGCGAGGCCAAGGCCCGGCGCGCCAAGAAGGAGATGGTCGAGGCCAACCTGCGCCTCGTGATCTCGATTGCCAAGAAGTACACCAACCGTGGCCTACAGTTCCTGGACCTGATCCAGGAGGGCAACATCGGCCTGATGAAGGCCGTGGACAAGTTCGAGTACCGCCGCGGCTACAAGTTCTCGACCTACGCGACCTGGTGGATCCGTCAGGCGATCACACGGTCCATTGCCGACCAGGCGCGGACGATCCGTATCCCGGTGCACATGATCGAGACCATCAACAAGCTGAACCGCATCTCCCGCCAGATGTTGCAGGAGATGGGGCGCGAGCCCACGCCGGATGAGCTGGCGGTCCGCATGGACATGCCCGAGGACAAGGTCCGCAAGGTGCTCAAGATCGCCAAGGAGCCGATTTCGATGGAGACCCCGATCGGGGACGACGAGGATTCACACCTCGGCGATTTCATCGAGGACACCACGGTATCGTCGCCCATCGAGGCAGCCACGATGGAGAGCCTCAAGGAAACCACGCACAACGTGCTCGCCGGGCTGACGCCGCGCGAGGCCAAGGTGCTGCGCATGCGCTTCGGCATCGACATGAACACCGATCACACGCTCGAGGAAGTCGGCAAGCAGTTCGACGTGACCCGCGAGCGAATCCGGCAGATCGAGGCCAAGGCACTGCGCAAGCTGCGCCATCCCTCCCGCAGCGACCAGCTCCGCAGCTTCCTGATCGACGACTGAGCTTCCGCTGACGCCCGCCGCTAGCGGCGGGCGTCCTGGGGCGATTCTCCGGCGCCGGGCATCGGGTAGAGCTGATCCAGCGGCACTGAGCGGCCATCGCCCTGAACGATCCGGCAGTGCTGGCGACGCAGCTGCCTGACTTCCGGCACCCCGCAGGAGTGAGCGATCACGCTCACTTCCTTCTCCATGTTCTCGTGGTAACGCTGCACCCGCGCCGCCTTGTCAGCCGGCACCAGGCCACGTTGCAGGCGCGGATCGTGGGTCGTGATACCGGTGGGGCAGGTGTTCCGGTTGCAGCGCATGGCCTGGATGCAGCCGAGAGCGAACATAAAACCGCGGGCCGAGGTCACGAAATCGGCGCCCGTGCACAGCGCCCAGCCCACGTTTGCCGGGGTCGTCAGCTTGCCACTCGCAATCAGCCGGATCCGGTCCTTGAGCCCGTACTTGTAAAGCAGGTCTGCCACCAGCGGAAGGCTTTCGCGGATCGGCAGTCCCACGTTGTCGATCAGCGCCATCGGCGCTGCGCCCGTGCCCCCATCGCCGGAATCCAGCGTGATGAAGTCCGGCGCCCACTGCTCGCCACGCCGCCGGACTTCCCCGAACAGCGCTTCCAGCCAGTCCGTGGAACCGATGACGGTCTTGAAGCCGACCGGCTTGCCGCTGATGACGCGAACCCGGTCGATGAAGTCGAGGAGTTCAGGCCCGTTGCGGATTTCCGTGTGACGGTTCGGGCTCAGGGAATCCTTGCCGGGAGGAATGCCGCGGATTGCCGCTATCTCCGGCGTCACCTTGGCACCCGGCAGGATGCCGCCCTTGCCCGGCTTCGCCCCCTGGCTCAGCTTGATCTCGATCATCTTCACCTGGGGATGGTCCGCGAGTGTCCTCAGCAGGCCCTCATCGAACTTGCCGTCGGCATCACGCACGCCGTACTTTGCCGTACCCATCTGGAACACGATATCGGCGCCGCCCTCGAGGTGGTACGGCGCCAGACCGCCCTCCCCGGTATTCAGCCAGCACCCCGCTGCACGCGCGCCGCGCGACAGGGCCACCACCGCCGGCCGGGAGATGGCGCCGAAGCTCATGGCGGAAATGTGGAAGAAGCGGTCCGTGGTGTAAGGCGCCCGGCAGTGCGGCCCGATGGTAAGGGCTGCCGTGGGCCGATTCTCCTCGTCCAGCCCCGGGAAAGGCGCGCTGACAAAGATCGCCGTGCCGGGCGGGCGCAGGTCCCGCGTCGACCCGAAGGCCGCCGTGCTGTCGACGCCTTTTGCGGCCCGGTAGGCCCAGGCGCGTTCGGCGCGATTGAAGGGCAGCTCCTCGCGATCCATCGCGAAGAAGTACTGGCGGAAGAACTCCCCCATGGTTTCGAAGCCGTAACGGAACCGGCCGACTACCGGGTAGTTGCGCCGGATCGCGTGGGTGGTCTGCGTGATGTCGATGACATACATCACCGCGACGGCCAGCGCGCCCACGCCGAGGGCCACGACGAACAGCGCCGAGAAGATGCCGAGGACGTCGGAAACGATGCTCATGGCTGGCATTCAACACTCCTTTCCGGGTCCAGTCTCAGGCACACGAACTGGCGCTGCGATCCGGTGCACGGTCATGATGCGAGGACGAAACTGCATTCCAGTGGCCAATGGTCGGAGCCAATCCCGGGACCGACGGCGAGGCGCGTCACGGTCACGGCGCCACGCGCCAGGCAATGGTCGATGGGGATCCACAGGGGCACAGGCCAGGTCGGCCAGGTCACCTGCAGTCCGAAGGGCAGACCGCCGTCCGCCAGGCCCGCATCACGCAGGAGGTCGGAGAAGTAGGGCGAGAACTGCGTGGTGTTGAAGTCTCCCGCGACGATCTTCGGCAGCCCCGGGTCGGCGGCAGCGATCCGGGCGGCGAGCTTGCGCAGCTGGGTGTTGCGCCGAGCGGCCTGGCCCGGCCCCGGCGGCGACATCAGGTGCACGGCATAGATCTCGGCGAGGCCATCCGGCAGCTGCACGACGAGACGCAGGTTGGCACTGCGCTCATCGCCCAGGTCCAGGTCCTCGATCACCCGCAAGGGATACTTCGAGAAGACGGCGATCCCCCAGGGACTCCAGCGCGTCCTGATGACGAACTGGGGATATACCTGCTCGAGCTCCTGCAGCTTCTCGCGCCAGCGGGGCGTGTACTCGGAGAGCACCAGGATATCGGCCGACTGCCGGGCCAGGTAGGCGCGCGCCGCAGTCGCATCCTCCTGCCGGTAGTAGAGGTTCGCTGCCACCAGTGTAATGGTCCGGGGGCCGCTGCCCGCCACCGCCGTGGCTGCCGGCCTGAACAGGCCCGGCAGGTAGGGTGCAACGGACAGCACGTTGGGTACGGCCGCGAGCACCGCCAGCATGGCCCAGGCAGGCCGCCGGAGGCCGAGACAGATCCCCGCCGTCAGCACCTGCATCACGAGGTACTGGACGCGAAAATGGGCAAACAGCTCGAGAATCCAGTAGACCCGGGCCCCCAGCGCCGCGGCGGTGGCAAGCGTTGACAGCAGGAGCGCCAGGAAGGCGAGACGGGTGAGCAGGCGGACTATCATGGAACCGTGCAACGACCAGACCTCCCTAGCCTACTCCGTTGGGCGCGATTCCTTCGCGCGCTGCTCGCGGTCCCGTGGGCCGTGCTGGCCGTGGGCCAGGACGTGCCGGGTAGCCCGCCCGCCGTCGCGCGCCAGGCCGTGGCCGAAATGCTCGGCATCGAGCCCACGGCGGTGCGCGTGATCAGCAGCGAGCCGCGGGACTTCCCGGACGGGAGCCTCGGCTGCCCGCAGCCGGGAATGGCCTATGCCCAGGTCATTACCCCGGGCTTCGAGGTGCTCGTGGAAGCCGACGCCCGCCGCTACGACGTGCGCGTGGCGGGCACACGAGGCCGCATCTGTCATCGCCGCAAGGCCGGCGCAGACCGGCGCGCCGGCGACGGACCGCCGCCACGGGAACTGGCTGAAACGGCCCGCCTGGATCTCGCCCTGCGCCTCGGCATCGCGCCGGCGGCGGTCACGGTCACGGGCTTGCGCCAGCTCGGGCCGGGCGACACGCTGCCGGGGTGCGGGATCGTCTGCGCCCCGGGAACCCCGGAGGCGGCCTGCGGCGTGGCGGTCCAGCTCCGGGCCGCGGAGCAGGAGTTCGGCTACCGGGCAGACCGGGACGGGGTGCAGCCCTGCCCGGATTTCGCCGCCCGGTGACTTCAGGAATCCTGCCGTGACTGCTCCCGGCGCTGCCGCGCCAAGCGGCGCCGCTCCTGCCGTTGCAGGCGCCAGGCCTTCCGGACGCGACGGGCAGTGACCTTGCGCCACGCACGGCGAATCACGCGCGCGGTGTCCTCCAGCGTGGTGGGCTGGTAATAAGGCAGGTCCTCAGGACTGAGCAGATCGTACCGCCGCCGGTACTTGAGCTTGACCCAGGCGTTCAAATCCATGCGGCAGGCCTGCCGGAACAGGAAGTGGTTCCACCAGCCGCCATCGGGCCGCTCCAGGACCGCGGAACCAAAATCGAGAATGATCGGGTCACCCTCGGCGCTGATCAGCAGGTTGCCACGGCGCTTGAGATCGGCGTGGGCCACGCCGGCCTCATGCAGCGCAAGGATTCGCTCCTTCAGTTCCGCGAAGAACCGGGGCCGGTCCTTCAGGGCCGGCACTGTCTCCCGGTAGGCCTCGCCGGGCAGGTACTCGAGCTCCAGGCTGCCGTCGGCCTGCAGGCCGAAACAACGGGGAATGCCGGGAATGTGCCCAAGCCGCAGGTAGGCCAGGTATTCCCGGCGCAGCATCGCCACGCGGAACCGGCGGGCGAGCCGCCCCCCCATGGCCTGCTTGACCACGCGGCGATTAGCGCCGTCGCCGCGGACGTAGACGGCGCCCTGGTAGCCGCGGCTCAGGAATGTCCCGGGATCCGGGCCGGGCACGCTCAGATCCGTGTGCCGATCCAGCCGATGCAGCCCAGCGTAAAGGCTATGACGACGGGCTCGGCATTCTGGCGGACCGATGTCATCAGCGACCAGCTCGCGGGACCCTTGGGCCAGAAACGGCGCGGAATCACCGCAGGAACGGCCCGGCTCCAGTCTTCCCAGGGCGGGCCAAAAATGCGGTGAAGTTTGCGATCCTCGTAACTGATGGCCGTCGGGTAATAGAACCACCAGAACGCAATCGCCACGAGCGGCGCCCACCACTGGCCACAAGCCAGCGTAAAGCCAATCAGGACCAGCAGGTTGCCCGTGTAGAGCGGATGCCGCACCAGCGAGTAGGGTCCGTCGGTGGCGAGCTGCTTGTTCTTGACGATGTACCCGGAGGCGTAGATCCGCACCAGGCAGCCCAGCACGACGATGAAGGCCCCGGCCATGAACAGCAACGGGGTGGGCCGGGCGAGCCAGGCGAACAGGGGCATCAGGGCCAGGCCAAGCCCCTGGCGCATCGCCTCCTGGTGGCGCAGTTCACGAACGAAACCGGGCAGTCCGGGAAGCGGGGGCAGGTCGGCAGTACGGTTGGCCATGGGCGCAAGTGTAGCCGGGGAAGCGAGCAGGTGGCGAACGCGGAGCCGCGCGGACGAGGCTGATAGAATCCGGGCCGCGGGCCTGTAGCTCAATTGGTTAGAGCAGGAGACTCATAATCTCTTGGTTCCAGGTTCAAGTCCTGGCGGGCCCACCAGACTCATGAGGCCCGCCGGCATTACGCCGGCGGGTCGTCGAGCATGGTCCCAACAAGGACTCGGGTGGCGCTGACATCGCCACCGGCCATCCATCAGTGCAGCTGGGACTAGTAGCGGGGTCCGCCGCCGCCGCGGTTACCGCCGCCGCCATCACGGCCACCACCACCGCCGTAGCCGCCGCCACCGTCGCGGCCACCGCCGCCACCGTAGCCGCCACCACCGTCGCGGCCACCACCACCGCCGCCGCCGCCGAAGCCACCCCGGCCCCGGCCGCCGCCACCACCGCCGCCACCGCCGCCTTCGCGCTCACGCGCTTCGTTGACGCGCAGCTGTCGGCCCTCCATGTCGTGGCCGTTCAGGCGAGCGATCGCCGTCTGGGCGTCCGACTCCGGCATCTCGACGAAACAGAAGCCGCGAAAACGGCCGGTCTCGCGATCGTTGATTAACCGCACAGCGTCCACGGTGCCGTGCTGGGAAAACAGCGCACGGACCGATTCTTCATCGGCGGTGTATGGCAGGTTGCCTACGTAAATCCTGGTCATGACGGGTACCCTTAACTCCTAGTTGATGGACAGCACGAGAACGTCGAACGTGAGCGCCTTGCCCGCGAGCGGGTGGTTAAAGTCCAGCACCACCACGTCGGGACGAACTTCGGCGACCCGGATCGGGCCGTCGAATCCCTGCGCGCTCAGCAGTGTGCCCACCTTGCGCGCATCCTCCGGGATCTTGTCGAGCGGAACTTCCTGCACCTTCTTAAGGTCGGTGGGCCCGTAGGCCTGCTCCGCCGGAATCGTGACCTTCACCCGTTCCCGGGCCGCCTTCCCCTCGAGCGCGGTCTCCAGCCCGGGGATGATCTGGCCCTCTCCGGCCACAAAGGACAACGGCTTCCCACCGACATTACTCTGGACCTCCGAGCCGTCCGCGAGGGTCAGGGTGTATTCGATATCCACCTTCTTGCCCTTGGCGATGACGGGCACCGGGCCGGCGGCTGCGACAGTGACGGCGAGGGAAGCGGCGAACGGCAGCAACGCAGACAGGAAGGCGCGAGCAGGGCTCACGTCCATGATTTGAAGCTCCGGGGGAAGAAGTGCACGGGAAGGATGAAAGATCGTTGCGCGCGACTCGGATGGAGGTGCGGGATCGACCGCGAATCGGATAGCGCGCCTAGTCTCTCCAGTAACGAACACCCGTCTTGGCCCGTCCGAAAAAGTCGCGGACTAAAGCCTTGGGTCCGACTCTAGCACGGGGTTTAAACCGATGCGACAGCGAAACCCGGACATCCGCTCCGTCCCCGGAGCCTGCAAAGCACTGCAAAATAAGGGGCCGGACCCGGGACGGTACCGGGGGCCTCACGCCCCGGATCGAGGCCGCATAGAATCCCGGCGTTTCCTCACCCCCTCAGGTCAGGGTCATCTTCAAGGTAGTCGCGCATGTCGGAACCGGGTCTGGGCGCTTTCGCCCATGTCACCAGCGGGGTCAGCAGCCTCGACGCTGCCACGACCTTCTGGAGCCGGAATTTCGGCCTGGAAGTCCGCGACCGGCGTGAGGGACCGGACGCCGCTCTCGCCCGGCTCTGGGGGATTACGCCAGAGCGCATTGCGCGCCAGGCGCTGGTCGCCACGCCCACGGGTCCCGGCCGGTGGGCCACTGCCGGGGCGCTGCACCTCGTGGAATTCACCGACCCGTCGCCGCCGGTCCGGCGCGGCGCCAATGTGTATGACCGCCTGCCCAAGAACCTGGATCTCTACACGGCCGACATGGCCGCCCGCTACGCCGAACTGGAGGCCGCCGGCGTCCGCTTCCGCGGCCCCTGGGCCGAGATACCCGCGGGCGAGTACCTGTTCCGGGAAGTGCACCTGCCGGGCCACGACGAGATCAACGTCGTGCTGCTGGAAGTGTTCGGGCCGGGCTATGCGACGCCCCTTACGGCAAAGGGCTATGCCGGCATCGGACCACTCGTCACCATCGTCGGCGACGGCGCCGCGGAAGCCCGCTTCTACCGGGACGTGCTCGGCATGGCCACAACGCTCGAGCTGCTCCTGAAGGGCCCGGTCATCGAGAAGACCATCGGCCTGCCACCGGGCGCCGGCCTCGATCTGCGCGTCTTTGGCGAGCTGTCCGAGCCCCTGGGACGGATCGAGGTCATCGAGTATCAGCAGGTGCAGGGCGAAGACCTGTACCCTCGCGCCAGACCACCGGCCACGGGCATCCTGCACGTGAACTACCAGGTGCCGGACCTGGTGCCAATCCGGGCAAGACTGGCGAGGGCTGGCGTTCCGGTCGCCGACCATGGCAACGTCACGGGACTGTCTGGCAGCGGCCCCGTCATTTCCTTCCGGTCACCGGCCGGCTTTCGCATCGAGGTTCAGGGATAGAAACATGACCCAGGTATCAGGATCCACTGGCTTGCCTGCCAGCCCCCCGCGAGCAACCGGCCTGGCCCGGCTGTTCATTCGCAAGACTGTCGCGCAGATGCATGCCGAGCACGCCCAGGGAGAACTGAAGCGCAGCCTCGGCGCGCTCAACCTGGTCCTGCTCGGTATCGGCTGCATCATCGGCACCGGCATCTTCGTGCTAACCGGCAGGGCCGCGGCCGAGTTTGCCGGCCCCGGGATCATGATCTCCTTCGTCATAACGGGGATCCTCTGCACCTTCGTGGCGCTCTGCTACGCCGAGCTCGCCTCCGCCGTCCCGGTCTCCGGCTCTGCCTATTCCTATTCCTATGCCGCCATGGGTGAACTGGCCGCCTGGGTCATGGGCCTGCTGCTCGTCCTCGAGTACGGGCTTGCCGCAGCGACCGTCGCGGTGGGCTGGTCCGGCTACCTCGTGAGCCTACTAACGGACCTTGGCATCCATATAGCACCTGCGTTCACGGCGGCCCCGGGTGTCGAGGTCGTGGAAGCGGGGGTCGTCGTCGCCCACGGCATCGTGAACCTGCCCGCGGCCCTCGCCATACTCGCGGTGACCGCGTTGCTGGTCGTGGGTATCTCGGAGTCCACGACCGTCAACAACATCGTGGTGGCTATCAAGCTCACGGTGGTGGTCGCCTTCATCGTAATCGGCAGCTTTTACGTAAACCCAGACCTCTGGGTGCCGCTGGTACCTGCCGAAGTCCCGCCACCACCGGCGGGGACGACTGTCGGCCTCTGGCCGGACATCTGGCGCGCGCTCGTGGATGTCGTGACCGCCCAGAACACCTCACGCTATGGCATCGGGGGCCTGATCTCCGGCGCCGCCACCATCTTCTTTGCCTACATCGGTTTCGAGGCGGTCTCGACGGCGGGCGCGGAATCGCGCAATCCCGCCCGGGACATGCCTATCGGCATCCTGGGCTCGCTGCTGATCTGCACCGTGCTCTACATACTCACCGCGGCGGTTCTCGTCGGCATCGTGCCCTACACGGAACTCAACGACCCGGCGCCGATCGCCAAGGCGGTCAACCTCATCGGCCTGCCCTGGTTTGCCATGCTGGTGAAGATCGGCGCCATCGCGGGCCTGTCATCCGTGATGCTCGTGTTGCTGTACGGCCAGACGAGGATCTTCTACACGATGGCCCGGGACGGCCTGCTGCCGGCGCCACTCGCCACGGTGCACCCGAAGTTCCGCACTCCCTGGATCAACACCCTGATCGTCGGCGGCCTGGCATCGGCCAGCGCAGGCCTGATGTCCCTGGGCTCGCTCGCGGACCTGACCAACGTCGGCTCGCTGGCGGCGTTTGCCATTGTCTGCATCACGGTGCTCTACCTGCGTTACAAGGCACCGGAGCTCAAGCGGCCCTTCAGAACGCCCTTCTCCCCGGTCACACCTCTGCTGGGTGCGTTCATGTGCCTGTTCCTGCTGATGTCGCTGATGGCGAAGGCACAGACCCGCGGATTCTTCGTGACCTACCTGCTGGGCGGAATCGTCGTGTACTTCCTGTACGGAATCCGGCACTCGAAGCTCGGCAAGGGAGAGATCGTGCTGGGCGGGGAGCCCACGCCGGACCACCCGCAAAAGCTGGACATCTGACCCCCAAGGACACTGCTTCATGACTGCCTCGTTTCACCCCCCCATCCGGACCCTGATGGGCCCGGGACCGTCCGACGTCAATCCCCGGGTCCTTGAGGCCCTGTCGCGGCCCACGATAGGCCACCTGGACCCCACCTTCATCGGGCTGATGGACGACATCAAGCGGCTGCTGCAGTTCGCCTTCCGCACGCGGAACGCACTCACGCTGCCGATCTCCGCGCCCGGCTCCGCGGGCATGGAGTGCTGCTTCGTCAATCTCCTGTCCCCCGGCGACAAGGTCATCGTCGCGCAGAACGGCGTGTTCGGCGGGCGCATGAAGGAGAACGTGGAGCGCTGCGGAGCCACCGCCGTGCTGGTCCAGGACGAGTGGGGATCGGCGGTGGACCCCCAGAAGGTCGAGGACGCGCTGCGCGCCAACCCGGATGCCAGGGTCGTGGCGTTCGTGCACGCAGAGACGTCGACCGGCGCCCGCTCCGACGCGGAGACGCTGTGCACCCTCGCCCGCCGGCACGATGCGCTCACGATCGTGGATACCGTCACCGGGCTTGGCGGGATCGACGTAAACGTCGACGCCTGGGGCGCCGACGCGGTCTATTCCGGCACCCAGAAGTGCCTCTCGTGCATCCCGGGGCTTTCCCCGGTCACTTTCAGTCCCAGGGCGCAGGAACTGATCCAGAAGCGCGCGCACAAGGTGCAGAGCTGGTTCCTCGACATGGGCCTCGTCATGGCCTACTGGAGCGGCGGTGGCCAGCGGGCCTACCACCACACCGCGCCCATCAACATGCTTTACGGCCTCCACGAGGCCCTGCTGGTCCTGGAAGAGGAAGGGCTTGAGAATGCCTGGGCGCGGCACGCCCATCACCACGAGGCCCTGGCCGCGGGCCTCGGCGCGCTCGGTATCAACTTCGTCGTGGACGCCAGCCACCGGCTGCCCCAACTGAACTGCGTGCGCATTCCCGACGGCGTGGACGATGCGCAGGTTCGCCGGCGGCTGCTGGAAGAGTACCAGCTGGAAATCGGCGCCGGCCTTGGGCCGCTGGCGGGGAAAGTCTGGCGCATCGGCCTGATGGGCTTCAGCGCCAACCGGACCAACGTGCTCCACTGCCTGGGCGCCCTCGAGGCGCTGCTCGAACGCGCCGGTGGCGTGGCCGCCGCGCGGGACTACTACGGCACCTCCGCGCCGGCCTGACGGGCTCCGTAGCCCGCGGCATCCCGGGCCTAACCGTACTCCGTAGCCTGCGGCAGCCCGGTCGGGGATCCCTTTCGCCTACCGTGCGGCACGGTGTGCGGCGAAAGGGACCCCGCCCGGGCTGCCGCTGCTGCGGAATTGAGGGATGTCCCCATTTCGGCGCTGCACCCGAGCGGCCAGTGGCGGGTGCCTCGCCCGCGACAAGACGTGTACTCACGTCAGCGGGCGGGGTCTCCCGCCGATGGCCGCGGGATGTACCACTGATCCGATAAGGGATCCCCGACCGGGGTGCCGCAGGCTACGGAGCGCGGGCAGCACCGGCTTGCCGCGGACTACGGAGTGCCTCGCGCGACGACCGCGAGTCGCACCAGCGACAGCACCTGGTCCAGCACCGGCGTCGGCACCGCGACCAGGCGCCCCATCTCGGTGACTGTTGCGACCAGCGCATCCAGCTCCAGCGGACGTCCCTGTTCGAAGTCCTGGAGCATGGAGGTCCGGTGGGCGCCCACGTCCACGGCCGCGTCGATACGCTTCTCGATGTCCATCGCGAAACTGACGCCGAGCGCACTGGCAACCCCGACTGCTTCGACCATCATCCGGCGGATCACCTCCCGGGTCCCTAAGTCCCGGCCCATCTGCTCGAGCGTCGCACGGGTCAGCACGCTCACGGGATTGAACGTCGCGTTCCCGAGCAGCTTGAGCCAGATGTCGTCGCGGATCTTGCGGCGCACCGGCGCCTTGAGCCCCGCGGCCGTGAGGACCTCGCTAAGCGCCGTGACGCGCGCCGACCTGGTGCCGTCCGGCTCGCCCACCATGAAGCGCGTCCCATCGAGGTGTCGGACAACGCCGGGCTCGATGATCTCGCAGGAGGGGTAGACGACGCAGCCGATGGCCCGCTCCGGGCCGAGAGCCCGCCAGGTCCGGCCCTCCGGGTCCGCCGCCTCGAGATGGCGGTCCTGCAGGGGGCCGGGGAACGCGTGGAAGTACCACCAGAGTATCCCGTTCTGTGCAGTCACCACCGCGGTGTCGGGGCCGAGCAGTGGCTGTAGGTGATCGAGGACCGCCGGGGTTGAATGCGCCTTGAGCGTGAGGATCACGTAGTCCTGGATCCCGAGCGTCCGGGGATCATCGGTACAGGGGAGCCGGACGGTGCGGCTGTCGTCGCCAGTGAGGAGCGTGAGGCCCCGCTCGCGCATGGCCGCAAAATGGGGCCCGCGGGCCACCAGCGAGACCTCCGCGTCCGTCGCCGCGAGCTGCGCGCCCAGGTAGCCACCGATAGCGCCGGCCCCGTAGATGCAGATCTTCATGCGAGCCCGAGTGTCGCCGCGAGCCCGATGCGCTGGAGCTTGCCAGTGGCCCCTTTCGGTATTTCGGCCAGGAAGAGGATCTTCCGTGGCACCTTCATGTCGGCGAGCCGCGTGCCGGCAAACTGCCGCAGGTCCCGCTCGGTCACCTCCGTTCCGGGCTTCAGCACCACGGCCGCAGCGACGTCCTCGCCAAGCATCGGATGGGGGACGGCAAAGGTCACCGCCTGGTCGACGGCAGGGTGCTCGAGCAGCACCTCGTCCACTTCGCGCGGCGAGATCTTCTCCCCGCCGCGGTTGATGATTTCCTTGAGCCGGCCGGTGAGGCGCAGGTACCCGGCGCCGTCGATGACGCCCTGGTCACCCGTGCGGAACCAGCCATCGGCAAACGCGGCTTCATTGGCCGCCGGGTTGTTGCGGTAGCCGGGCGTGACGTTGGGGCCGCGGATGACCACCTCGCCGACGTCGCCGGACGACAGCAGTGCGCCGTGCTCGTCCATGATCGCCACAGCCGGGCCCGCGGCGATACCCACGCAGCCGGCGAATCGCCCCCGGGGTGGCAGCGGGTTACTCGTCATCTGGTGGGCGGCCTCGGTCATGCCATAGGCCTCGATGAGCGGGCAGCCGAAGGTCGCCTCGACGGCGGTCATGACCTGTGGCGGCAGCGACGCGGAGGACGAGCGGACGAAGCGCAGCCGGGCCGCGTCGATCACCTCCCGGTTGCGCTCCGCCCGGGCGAGAATCGCCTGGTGCATCGTCGGTACCGCCGTGTACCAGCTGGGACGGACATCGCGCAGCTGGTTGAAGAACTGCAGGGCGTTGAACCCCGGCGTGCAGCAGACGTTGGCACCGGCGTACAGGGAGCTCAGCACGGCGGCGATCAGCCCATGGATGTGAAACAGGGGCATCACCTGCAAGCAACGGTCCGCCGGGGTCAGCGCCAGGCTGGTGGCAATGTGCGCGGCGGAGGCGCAGATATTCGCCTGGGTCAGGGGCACGATCTTGGGCCGGGAAGTCGTGCCGGAGGTGTGCAGCACCAGCGCGACATCGTTGGGGCGCGCGGCACCGTCCGGGGCGGCCTTCTTCCCGGGTGCGCCGTGCAGGACGAACTGACCCGCCGCCGCGCCGGCGGGCACCGCCAGTTCGGCGATGGGAATGCCGAGGCGACCGGCCACCGTCACGACCGGCGAGGCGCTCCCCGCCTCCACCACGAGCAGCCGCGCCCCGAGGTCCTGCAGGTAAAACTCGAATTCCGCGGCCGTGTAGCCCGGATTCAGGGGAGCGGTCGTGGCGCCGGCAGCGATCGCCACGAAGGCGGCTGCCATCTCCGGCCCGTTGGGCAGCACGATCGCCACCGCATCATCCCGGGCGATGCCGAGAGCCCCCAGGGCCTTGACGGTCAGGGACACCTGGTCCCGGAGGCCCGCGTAGCTCAGGTCGGGGCGCCCGGGGGCGGAAATGGCCGGCGCGGTCGAGGCGCCGCGGGCGAGTAGCTCGGTGACCGTGGAGGCGTAATCCATGCCGGATTCTCGCACGGCCTAGCGGATCAGCCGCCGCCGGATGAAGATCGTCGCCGCCACGTAGCCAACCGCCGCGTAGGCGGTCAGGACGCCCAGATGCAGCAGGGGGTCAGCGACGGGCAGGCCGGCCACGAGCGGCCGGATCAGGGCGATGGCGTGGGACAGCGGCAGGATATTCACGATCACCTGGGCGGCAACTGGCAGAGTGGCCACCGGGTAAAACACCCCGCTGAAGATGAACATGGGCGTGATCAGCAGCGTGGTGTAGTAGTTGAAGAAGTCGTAGCTGGGTGCAAAGGATGCCACCAGGATGGCGGGGCCGGCGAAGCACAGGCCGACCAGGAAAAACACCGGGATCGCGCCGATCGCCGTCCAGCTCTGGATAGCGCCGAGCAACGTGGCGACGACGAGGATCGGGAGCGTGTTCAGCACGGACTTCGACGCGCACCACAGGGTTTCCCCGGCGACGATGTCGTCCACCTGCAGGGGCGTTGCGAGGATCGCGTCGTAGGTCTGCTGGTGGGTCATCCGGGTGAACACGGAGAACATGCCCTCGAAGGAGGCCACGTTCATCGCCGAGGCGGCCAGCAGCCCCGAGGCCAGGAAGGTGAAGTACGGGATGCCATTCACGTCGCCGATGAACTGCCCGAGGCCGTAGCCCAGGCCCAGCAGGTAGATGATCGGCTCGCCGAATGAAAACGCGAGGCTCGGGCCCAGCAGCTTCCGCCACACCAGCGCGTTCCGCAGCAGGATCGTGAAGGCCGAGGCCCGCGGGTGTGGCAGCGTAGTGTCCAGGTTGGTCATGAGCAGCTGTCTCCTTCGGTCCGCGCCTACTCGCGCAGCTCGTGGCCGGTGAGCTTGAGAAACACGTCCTCCAGGTTGGCCGCCCGGTGCGTGTACTGCAGCTGCGGGACCCGCTGCAGACCGGCCACCACCGGCCCCAGCTCCAGGGCATAGCAGTAGTGGGTTTCCCCGACGCTAAGCACCCGGATGCCAGCAATACCCTCGAGCACCGGCAGGATCGCGGCGGCCTCACCCTGCAACTCGATCACGTGCGGCTCCACGTGCTGCTGGATGAGGTCCCGCGGTGAGCCCTCGGTGACGATTCGCCCACGGTCGATCACGACCAGCCGGTCGCAGAGCCGCTCGGCCTCGTCCATGTAGTGGGTGGTCAGCAGCAGGGTCTTGCCGGCAGCCTTCAGCTGGCGCAGGCGCGTCCAGATCAGGTGCCGCACCTGGGGATCCAGCCCCGTGGTCGGTTCATCCAGCATGATCAGCTCGGGATCGTTAATCAGCGCGCGGGCGATGGACAGGCGGCGCTTCATGCCGCCGGACAGTTCCCGCACGTTCGCGTCCTTCCTGTCCGCAAGCTCGAGGAAGACAAGCAGCTCCTCGATACGGTCCGCCACCTGGACCGGCTTCAGCCCGAAGTAACGCGCGTACATGCGCAGGTTCTCCACCACCGTGAAGTCCGGGTCCTGGTTGTCGCTCTGGGGCACCACGCCCGTGCGGGCGCGAATCTCGCGGATCCCGGCGGGCACGGGCAGACCGAGGACGGTCAGCGTCCCCGCGGTGAGCGGCGACTGGCCGAGGATCATGCGGAGCGTCGTCGTCTTGCCCGCCCCGTTGGGACCGAGGAAGCCGAAGCACCCGCCCCGGGGCACGTCGAGGTCGATGCCCCGCACGGCCTCGCGCTGCCCAAAGTGCTTGGTCAGTCCGCGGGCGACGATGATCGGGTCGGGGATGGACGAGGCCATGAGTTCCTGATTATGAGTTCCTGATTATGAGAGCCGGCCCACAGACCGGCCCGGCCCGTGAGCCTACGTTATGTCAGCGTCGACGGGCACCAAAATTATGTCAAACGAACTCATGATCGTCCTGGCAGCTGCCAGCGTCGCCGCACTGATCGGCGGCGGGCTGGTCGCCTGGGTCACGACGCGGCAGCTCCCGGCGCTCGACCCGGAGCAGGAGGGCCGCCAGGCACTGCTGCTTCTGGAACTCCAGGAGACCGTCGCCCACTCCCGCCACGAGTGCCTTGCCGCCGAGCTGCAGGTGCGGGGCGTGCAGTCGGAGCTCGACAGGGCGGAGACGCACATCAGCACGCTGGAGGACCAGGTGGCCGCGTACCTGCGCCAGTACGCCCAGGCCAAGAACATGCTGAAGGTGGAGATCCGCCAGAAGTCCCTGCTCGCCACGGAGCTCGCGGCAGCGAGCGCCCAGATCGTGGCCCTGCAGGGCAGGGTCCAGGAACTGGAGATGGAGCGCAACGCCATCACCGGCTCGCTGCGCCGCCTGAGCGCCTGAACAACCCCTGAGCACCTGAGCCGGCAACGCCCGGCCGACACCGCCCGCCGCGCCGCGGTAATTGCCCCTGCACCCGCCCCTGCAACTGCGCTGGTGGCCCGGCCGCATTGAATTCCCGCCCGACGACCTCATTACGCTGGTTGGCGCAGCCCTTGTAGGTGCAGTGGCACCCCTGAAAGCGATCATGAGCGACAAGCAAGACACCCAGGCGACGACGCCCGATACGCAGGTCCCCGAGGACGTGCTCATCCTGCTGCCGGTACGGAACACGGTGGTGTTCCCCGGTGCCGTGATCCCGCTAACCATCGGCCGGCGCATCTCGCTTGCGGCCGCCGAGGAGGCGGCCCGCAGCGGCCGGCGCATCGGCCTCGTGCTGCAGCGGGATCCGTCCGTCGACGAGCCCACGGGCGATGACCTGTTTCCCGTGGGCACGATCGCCCGCGTGGTGCGCTACTTCACCGCCCGCGACGGCACGCAGCACGTGGTCTGCCAGGGCGAGCAGCGTTTCCGTGTACTCGATCACCTGAAGGGTCTGCCGTTCATGGCGGCCCGCTTCGACCTCGTGCACGAGCCAGAAGTCGACACCGCCGCGCTGGAGGCCCGGGCACGCATCCTGAAGGAGCGCGCCATCGAGGCGATCGCCCTGCTGCCCCAGGCAATGCCCGAGCTTGCGGGTGTGCTGCAGCAGATCGACAGCCCCTCCCAGCTCGCCGACCTGGTCGCGGGCTTCCTCGACATCAAGCCCGCGCTGAAGCAGGAGGTCCTCGAGACCTTCAACGTGCAGCGGCGCCTGGACCGGGTCCTGGACCTGCTCTCGCACCAGGTGGAAGTCCTGAAGCTGTCGCGCCAGGTGGACGAGCAGACCAAGGAGAAACTCGAGGACCGGCAGCGGGAGTTCTACCTCCGCGAGCAGATGCGCACGATCCAGAAGGAGCTGGGCGAAGCTGAGGAAGGCGCCGAGCTGGACGAACTGCGCGAGGCCATCGAGAAGGCCGGCATGCCTGAGGAGGCGCTGACCCAGGCCCGCAAGGAGCTGAAGCGCCTGGAGCAGATGCCCGAGGCCTCCGGCGAGCACTCCATGGTGCGCACTTACCTGGACTGGCTGGCGGCCCTGCCCTGGGCGAAGCTGGACGCCGAGAACATCGACATCGCGAAGGCCCGCCAGGTCCTCGAGGACGACCACTTCGGCCTTGCCAAGGTGAAGCAGCGCATCCTCGAGTACCTCGCGGTGCGCAAGCTGAACCCGGAGGGCCGCTCACCGATCCTGTGCTTCGTCGGGCCACCGGGCGTGGGCAAGACCTCACTCGGCCAGAGCATCGCCAGAGCACTCGGTCTCAAGTTCGTGCGCGGCTCCCTGGGCGGCGTCCATGACGAGGCCGAGATTCGCGGCCACCGGCGCACCTACATCGGCTCACTGCCAGGCACGATCATCCAGCAGCTGCGCAAGGCGGGCACGCGGAACCCCGTGTTCATGCTCGACGAGATGGACAAGCTGGGCGCGGGCTTCCACGGGGACCCGTCGTCGGCCCTGCTCGAAGTCCTGGACCCGGAGCAGAACAGCACCTTCCGGGACAATTACCTGGGCGTGCCTTTTGACCTGTCGAAGGTGTTCTTCGTGGCCACCGCCAACCAACTCGACACCATTCCCGGCCCCCTGCGGGACCGCATGGAGATCATCGAGCTGCCGGGCTACACCCAGGAAGAGAAGCTCCAGATCGGGCGCCGCTACCTCGTGGAACGCCAACTCAAGGCGAATGGCCTGAAGGATGAGCAGGTCAGCATCAGCGACGAGGCTCTGACCGAAATCGTCGCCAACTACACCCGGGAAGCGGGCGTCCGCAGCCTGGAGCGGCAGATCGGCTCGGTGCTGAGGAATGCAGCGGTGCGGATCTCCGAGGGCACGGCCACCGAGGTGGCGATCGACGGGCAGGCGGTCCAGGACATCCTGGGGGCCCGGCGCTTCGAGTCGGAGGTGGCCCTGCGGACGAGCACCGCCGGCGTGGCCACCGGGCTCGCCTGGACCCCCGTGGGTGGCGACATCCTGTTCATCGAGGCCACCAGCATGCCTGGCAAGGGCCAGCTGATCCTCACGGGCCAGCTGGGCGACGTGATGAAGGAAAGCGCCCAGGCGGCTTTCAGCCTGGTGAAGACCCGGGCCGACACGCTGGGGCTCAAGTACTTCGACTTCGCCACCCGGGACCTGCACGTTCACCTGCCGGCGGGCGCAATCCCGAAGGACGGCCCAAGCGCCGGCGTGGCGCTGTTCATGGCGATCAGCTCGCTGCTGACCAACCGCAAGGTGCGCAGCGACGTGGCCATGACGGGTGAGATCAGCCTGCGCGGGCTCGTGCTGCCCATCGGCGGCGTCAAGGAGAAGGCCCTGGCGGCGCTCCGGGCCGGCATCCACACCGTGCTGCTCCCCGCCCGCAACCGCAAGGACCTGGAGGAGATCCCGGAGAGCGCCCGGAACCAGCTCGGGTTCATCTGGCTGGAGACGGTGGACGACGCGCTGGCGGCGGCCCTGGAGCCGGTGACGACCTGAGCCTGTCGGGCCCACACGGCGGCGTCCCTTACAGGGCGCCGCTGCCCGCCGCAGGGTCGAACAGCGGGCCGTCGCGGCCGATGATCAGAGTGTTGACATAGCGCACCCGGAGTTCCAGCTGCTCACCACCGGGGGCGGCTGGCAGCCGGTCCGCGATCGCAGCGACTGCCTCCGCCGTCGGCGCCTCCGGCGCCCGCAGAACTGCCCGGATGATCAGGCGGTCCCCGGGCGTGAAGTCGAAGCGCACCTCGACCAGGTGCGCGCCCGGCCGCGATTCCAGTCCCTGGCGCACAGCCCCGCGCACGTAGGTTTCGAACAGCTCCCGCGACACGGCCTCCTCCAGGTTCGAGGCGAAACTCAAGCCGAGCGCCAGGATGATGAGAATGCCGGGGGCATCCCGGGCGAGAAACGCCGGCAGCGACTTGGAGAGTCGGGTGATGCCACGGAAGCCCATGAACCACATCACCACCGATGCCGAGAACTGGATCGCGATGATGTTGGTGACGGCCAGCATGAAGGCGCCCCAGGCCAGGGCGGAATCACCCCGCGCCAGCAGGATCGCAGCGGATGACAGGGGTGGCACCAGGGCAGTGGCGATGGCCACGCCGACGAAAGCCACGCTGAGCTGCGGTGAAACGGTAGCGTAGGCGCCGGCGGCGCCACCGGCCAGCGCGATCATCAGGTCGAGGAGGCTCGGTGACGTGCGGGAAAGGATCTCCGCGGTGACCGGGACGTCCCGGTGCACGAAGCCGATCAGGAACGCGGTCGTGAACACGGCCACGGTCCCGCCCAGCAGCCCCCGTCCGGCCTTGAGCATCAGCTGGTGGTCGCTCTCGGCCAGGCCCATCGAGAAGCCGAGGATGGGATTCAGCAGCATGGCCACGATCATCGCGCCGATCACGACGGCGGTACTGCCGGCCAGCAGGCCGTAGGATGCGATCACGGTCGCGAGGATGTTCATCGCCGTGTGCGCCAGGTCGAGGCCGGCGTTCTCCCCGACCACCCGCCGCACATCGGCCCGGGCCCGCGGTGCGCCTATCCTGCTGGCATCATCCATCGAGCTGGAGTATAGCCGCAGCCGCAGCGTGCCCGCCGCAGGCGGAACAGTCCGGGTCAGGGCCGAACCGCAGCTCACTGAAGCGCATCGCCAGCGCGTCGTAGGTGAGCAAGCGGCCACAGAGACTCTGCCCGATGCCAAGGACCAGCTTGATGGCCTCCGTGGCCTGGAGCACGCCCATCACGCCAGGCAGGACGCCGAGCACGCCGGCCTCCTCGCAGGACGGCGCGAGATCAGGGGACGGCGACTGCGGGAACAGGCACCGGTAACAGGGCGCCCCCCCAGCGGCAAATACCGTCAGCTGGCCCTCGAAGCGCTGAATGGCGGCGTGGACGACCGGAATCGCCAGGCGCAGGGCCGCGTCATTGACGAGATAGCGGGTCGCGAAGTTGTCGCTGCCGTCCACGATCACGTCGTAGCCCGCCATTACAGCGATGGCATTGTCCGGAGCCAGGCGGGCACGAATCCGCGTCACCGCGGTTCCGGGGTTCAGGGCACCGAGTGTCTGCGCGGCGCTGTCGACCTTCGCGCTGCCTACCCGGTCACTCGTGTGAAGTACCTGGCGCTGGAGGTTGCTGAGGTCGACCACATCGTCATCGACGATGCCAAGCTCGCCGACACCAGCCGCGGCCAGGTACAGGCACGCGGGCGAGCCCAGTCCACCAGCGCCGACGCACAGGATGCGGGCAGACCGCAGCCGCTGCTGGCCCCCCACGCCAATCTCCGGCAACCGCAGGTGGCGGGCGTAGCGGCGGGCCTCCGCTTCGCTGAACGGGAAGAAGATGCGATCGGCCGTGGGAACAACCGCAGCCTGCCCCGCCTCCCGCCACGCGCTGAACCCGCCCCGCAGCGAATAGACGTTCGTGTAGCCCATCTCGAGCAGCGACTGCGCTGCAAGCACTGAGCGAAGACCCCTGCCGCAATAGGTGACGACGGGCGCCTGCCTGTCCGGCAGCAGCTCCGCAGCTCTCGCGGCGAGTGCCGTGCGCGGCAGTAGCAGGGCGCCGGCCATGCAACCGGATACCTGCTCGTCGGGATCCCGGACATCGAGCAGGACCAGCGCCGGATCCCGTTGCAGCCAGGCGGCGACCTCGGCCACGTCCAGTTCCTGAACCGGTCCTGCCACGCGCTAGCCGCCGCTCAGGGCCTGGATGATCTGCAACCGGTCGCCCGCCGCGATTCGCTGCCGCAGGTCGAAGGTCTGCTCGTCGTTCACGAACAGGCGCATGTGGGGCCGGACGTGGTCCTGCTCGTCGATCATCCGGAAGCGGATGCCGGGGAACTGTCGGTCCAGGTCCGCCAGCACCTCGGCCAGCGTGCCGCCGGTGGCGGCCACGTCCCGTGCCCCGGTGTAGGACAGCAAGGGACCCGGTATCAGCACCTTCACGACGCTAGACCAGGGCGGCTTCCACCGCGTAGATCTCCGGCAGGTGGCGCGCCAGGCAGGTCCAGCGCTCGCCCTCGTTGCCACTCATCCACAACTCGCCGCTCGTTGTACCGAGATAAAGACCGACGGGATCGCGGACGTCGTTGGTCATCGCCTGGCGTTTCACGGTCCACCAGGCTTGGGATTCTGGCAGACCGGCGTCCTGGCGCTGCCAGGTGCGGCCGCCGTTCCGGGTGACGTAGGCCGCCGGTTTGCCGGCGGGGCTCACCCGGGGCCACACCAGGGAACCGTCCATCGGAAAGACCCACGCCGTGTCGGCGTCGCGGGGGTGCACCACCATCGGAAAACCGATGTCGCCGACGGACTTCGGCATCTTCCGGCCAATGCGCACCCACTGCGTGGCAGGCCGGTCGAGCCGGTAGATACCACAGTGATTCTGCTGGTACAGCCGGTCGGGGTTGGCGGGACTCATGCGCACACAGTGGGGATCGTGAAACCAGACCTTGGAGGCGTCGAACATCTCGACCACTTCGAGCCCGTCGATCAGCGGCGCCCAGGTTGCACCGCCGTCGAGGCTCTCGTGCACGCCGCCGCTCGACATCCCGAGGTAGAGATGCCGGAAGTCCCGCGGATCGACGATGATCGAATGCAGCTTGGGCCCGTCGGGTGTCCCGTCCTGGGGTCCGCCCATCCACTCCCGGTACCGGGGATCGTCGTTGAGCCCCGCGCAGCCCTCCCAGGTGTCGCCCCCGTCCGTCGAGCGAAACAGGCCATGGGGCGACGTGCCCGCGTACCAGGTGCCAGGCTGCGCCAGGTTCCCGGGCGTGAGCCAGAAGGTGTGGTTGACCACCCGCCCTTTCTCGCCCTCCGGGACCTTCGCGAAGGCCGGGGGGCGCTTTGCCTCCTGCCAGGTCCGGCCCCGGTCCGGGGAGCGCATCAGTACCGGCCCCAGGTGGCCCGTGCTGGTGGCTGCCAGCAGCGTCCGGCCGTCCCGGGAATCCAGCACCAGGTGGTGGACGATCTGGCCCAGGAAGTGCGGGCCGTCGACGCGCCATTTCCGGCGGGCGGTGTCGCTGTGCAGGAACCAGGCGCCCTTGCGGGTCCCGACCAGCAGCATCACGCGCTTTGCGGCGGTTGCCATCGCACATACCCTCTTGGTGGTGAGCCTAGGACAGGCCACTGGAAAAGCCAACCGGGCGACGGGCTGCCCCGCCCGCTCTCCGGTTCAGGTGCCAGAATCCTGCCACGCCGCCCTGCCGCCGGCGTTAGGATCCTCCGGGTATACCCACGGAGTACTCCCATGAAGCGCTATCCCGCCCTGCTTGCCGCCGTCCTGCTGCTGCCCGCGCTCGCCGGCACTACTGCCCTTGCCGCCGAGCGCGACCGTCGCGCCCTGCCGACCAGCGCCGCCGAGTTCGGCGAGTACAGCGGCTTCGAGGGCCAGGAGCAGATGCTGGGTGCCGCCGTGGCGAAAGCTATCCGGGAAGCGAGCCCCGCGAAGAGCCCCGAACACGACTTCACCGGCCGCGAGCAGGAACTGGGCCAGGCCGTGGCCACAGCCATCCGGACCCTGAACGTCCGCAAGCCCTACCAGCACGAGATGAACGACGCGCTGGTCAAGATGACCCTGACCTACGTCCAGTTCGCCAAGGACCACAACCTGCTGGACGACCTGATCGCCACCGAGGTCCGCACCCAGTTGCCGATGCTGACCCGGACGGGGAAGTTCATCGAGCAGACGGGGATCAAGGATCTTGCGCTCGTCGCGATGACCGATCGCACGGCCTGCTTCTACCAGCTGGCGCTCGACGTCAAGCGGGAGCCCGGCAGGATCAGTTTCAAGTCACCCTACGGAAACGTGCTCGCCGTCACCCGACAGCTCGGCCAGCACAACATGAGCGAGAAGGAATTCCACGAGATCTGGACCAAGCCCCGCTTTCTCGCGCAGGCCAAGGTCATGGGCGTGCCCGTGGAGGTGTCGGACTGGCGGGAGGATGGCTGGGTGACTCTCAGCGTTGCCGAGCCAAAGGTAGCCGCCCGGTAGACCGCGGCCTTCTCCATCCCCCAAAACATTGCGGCCGGCCCAAAGGGCCGGCCGCAACTACTCACTCAAGATCCCTCTCCGGCAATTGCCGGATCAGGTGACGTCTGCCCTTACGGACCGGCACCCGGGCCCGGCGGCTGCCCGAGCAGCTGACGGAACAGCGTCGTGTCCTGGGCGTTCACGGAGCCGTTGCAGTTGAGGTCCCGGCTGTTATAGGTCGGGGGGGTGCTGGGCTGCCCGAGCTGCTGGCGGAACAGCGTGGTGTCCTGCGCGTTCGTCGAGTTGTTGTTGTTGAAGTCGCCGTCGCAACGATTGCCGAAGCCGTCGTTGTCCGAGTCGCACTGGGCGTTGGCACCGGTGTTGTTCGCAATCAGCCGGCAGTTGTCGCAGGCGTTGCCGCGAAGGTCACCGTCCGTGTCGGCCTGGTTGGCATTGGCTACGAGCGGACAGTTGTCTGTCGCGTCAGGAATGCCGTCCCCATCCGTATCCACAGCCGTCGTGAAGCCCACCCGGTAGATGGAATTATTGGACGTCTGGGACTTCAGGACGAGGGAGTTGCCGCCCGCGGCGCTGACGGTGCCTTCGAGACGATAGCGGACGCCGTCCAGCGTGATGACGTAGGCGCTGATCAGCGCGCACGAGTTGCCAGAGCAGGTGTCGACGACATCATTGAACACCGCGAAGTCCGGGGTGTCCGGGTTGTTGGTGGGGTCCTGGTGCTGGAAGACCGCGGCCTGGCCGATGGCCACGCCCTGGTCCGGATCCGCCGAACCGGCACCCAGAATCGTCTGGAAGCCCGCGCCGTCCAGGTCCCGGCCCGCCGTACCCGTGCCGGCCTCGATGAAGGCCACGTCACCAGGGCTCGCCACCGGGACGTTGTTGCCCGGGATCACGTCAACCACCGTCGGATTCGGGCCGCCGTCATTGATCACCAACTGGGTCTGCGCCAGGTTGATCCGCATCTCGTTGACCTGCAGGATCTCGCCGGTCGTGGTCTCCCAGTTGACGGTCAGGGTGCCGCTGCCGGTGCCCACATTGTTGATCTGGATGTTGCGGCCAGGCGGCGTGTAGCCGCCGAAGAAGGCGCACTCCTGCGCGTCCGGCGGGGTGGGTGTGCTGCAGGGAATCAGCGACCCGTCGAAGGTGGCGCTGAAGAGGTCCTGGATGACCGCCGTGTTGATGACGTAGGTTCGCGTCAGCACGGCAGCGGATGCCGTGCCGGCGCCCAGCGCCAGGATGGCGGCGGCGATCAGCCGCTGCTTGTTAAGACTGTTCCACATATCGAGACTCCTCGAATCCTTGAATGAAAGAAGGCCCCGCACGGTGTGCCGCCGCGGGGCCTCCCAGTTCTCCCGCTTACCCGGCAATGCACCGGGTTCAGGGTTGTCCCCTAGGCGCTGACCTTCCGGCGAAGGAAGCTGAGCAGGCCGAGGCCGGAACCCATCAGCCAGACGGCTGCCGGGACCGGGACAGTGCTCATGTTCGCGAACACCATCGAGTTGTTGCCGGTCTGGCCGATGAAGGTGGCATCAAAGTCCGTGAACGACGGGTTGTACTGCACGAACAGCCGGTACCGGACCATATCCAGGTTCAGGACGTCACCGACGATCAGGCCGCAGACTCCGCCCACGCAGCTGGTCGTTACCTGGGAAAAGCGGCTGAAGTCCACCGCGAGGCCCGGCGCCAGGTTGACGAGGAACTCGGCCTGGCCGAGACCGTTGACCGAGGTCACCTGTGGCGCCGCGTCGAACACCATGCCGGCGCCCGAAGTAACGGCCGTCGTGGCTGCCGGAACGATGGTGAGCGTGGCACCGCCGAAGGTGATGGTGCCGCCGCTGAGCGTCAGGGCGGTGTTACCGCCGCTCAGGGTGAGGTCCAGGTAGGAGCCCGAAGCCGGGACCGGCGCCACCGGAATGCCAGTCGGCCCGATGCCACCCGGCAGGGCGTTCACCACGCCCGACGCGTTGGGCGAGATGTTGACGGCCGCCAGCTGGCCCGCACTCGGCAGGCCGCCGAAGAACGAGCAGTAAGACGGCGAGCCGCCGCTGCAAGGTGCCAGCGGTCCGGCAAACGATCCACTGTAGATGCCGGTGAGGCCATTGGTCGGGTTATAGACGCTGATGGGCTGTGCTGCGGCCAGGACTACCGAACTGGCCAGGGTCAGAGCGGCAGTTAGCGCGAGCCGTGAGCGGAAATTCGTCAACATAAAAATTCCCCACTAGTCTGAATTTTAAGTTATTGGGCAGTGCCGCCAGTGCGGGAGCTGCCGTGTTTTTGTGACGTCAAGCACGCAAAAGATAACGGAAGTATGACCGGAATATAGGCCGCTCCCGGGCTAAAGAATAGTGGCGCGTTACATAATCAGGCGACGATTGTCCCGGATTAGTGCGCAGTCTTGCTTGCGCTGCACAACTTCTGTGCCTCCCGGCAGAACCGGTATCGCAGCAGCCCCGTTATCGCAATATCGATGGGCCGAAAAAAAACCCCGGGGACACGCGGTGGCGTCCCCGGGGTTTGCAGTCACTTAGTTCAGAGT
>JBBQSA010000026.1:0-48002 GCA_038214295.1 Gammaproteobacteria bacterium | reverse complement strand
GTCCAGGGTGTCAGTGCTTGTCGGTGTAGGGCAGCAGGGCGAGAAAACGCGCCCTCTTGACCGCAGTGGCCAGCTGGCGCTGGTAACGGGCCTTGGTGCCCGTGATCCGGCTCGGCACGATCTTGCCGGTCTCGGTGACATAGGCCCGCAGGGTCTCGAGATCCTTGTAGTCAATCTCCTTGACACCTTCGGCGGTGAACTTGCAGAACTTGCGGCGGCGAAAATACTTGCTCATGACTGGGTTTCCAATATCTGCGATCTTGGCGGGGACTAGGCGGCGGGACCGTCGGCATCCGCCGAGTCGCCGTCATCGCTGCGCAGCCGCGCCGGACCATCGCTGTCGTCAGTGCGCTCGGGAAGCGGGCGGCTGCCATCATCGGCGGACTTGACGAGCGGCGACGGATCGCTGACCGCGTCGTCCCTGCCCATGACCAGGTGGCGCAGGACCGCATCGCTGAACCGGAAGGCGCCAACCAGTTCGGTCAGGGTCGGCTGGTCGCACTCGATGTTCATCAGAACGTAGTGCGCCTTGTGGACCTTGTTGATCGAGTGGGCCAGCTGGCGCCGGCCCCAGTCCTCAAGGCGATGAATCTGGCCGCCGCCAGCGGTGATCATGGCGCGATAGCGCTCGACCATCGCGGCGACCTGCTCGCTCTGATCGGGATGCACGAGAAAGACAATTTCGTAGTGGCGCATGGAGACTCCTTGTGGATTACAGCCACCCATCCCTGGCTCGGGGGCGGACAGGCTTGTCCGGCCGGCGGGCCGCGTGGTGTGGCAAGGGCCGCCCCCGGGTTCGACCCCAGGGTGCGGGAGCGGCATGCTACCGGACCGGGCGGGGTCCGGGCAACCCGGCGACAGCGACGGAGCGCTGCCGCAGGCACTCATACAGGCAAATGCCGGCCGCCACAGCCACATTGAGGCTGCTAACCGCCCCGTACATGGGCAGGGCGACCCGGTGATCACAGCGTTCAGCAGTCAAGCGTCGCAAGCCCTCCCCCTCGGCGCCGAGTACCAGGGCGATACCGGTCGTCAGGTCCACGTCGTACAGCGAGGTCGTGGCCGCGTCATCCGTCCCGACGATCCACAACCCGAGGCTCTTCAGTGTCTCCATGAAGCGGACCAGATTGCTGACTTGCAAGATCGACTGGCTCTCCGCGGCGCCCGCCGCCACCTTGCTGACGACCGGCGTCACGTCGACATTCCGGTGACGGGCAACCACCACGAGATGGGCGCCAGCGGCATCCGCGGTGCGCAAGCAGGCGCCAAAATTGCGCGGGTCCTGGACCCCGTCGAGCATCAGCACCAGCGGGCGCTCCACCCGCCCCAGCAGGTCCCGCGCAGCACCTTCCGACAAGGGCCCTGACTCGTTGGCGACGGCGGCCACGCCCTGGTGCTTGGGGGTGTGGGTAAGGGCTTCCAGCTCCGCGGCAGATACCGGGAGTACCCGTGTGGCCCGGGAAAGGACATCGCCAAGACGTGCCCGGCGCTCCTCCCCGAGATCTGCCTGCAGGTACACCCGGTCGACCGACTCCGGGCGGGACAGCAGCAGCTGCCGTACCGGGTGAATGCCGTACACCAGCCGCTGGTTCATCGGGGCGTCAACGGCGCGGACGCGACGGCTTCTTCGGACTCCGCCTGCGCGCTGGCGTCGACGGACGGGTCTGCGTCTGGGCCTGGTCCCGGCCACCCGCTTCGAGAGCAAGATCGATCTTGGCCTCGTCCGGATCAACGCGCACCACCCGGACGCGCACATCGTCGCCAAGCCGGAAGGCCTGGCCGGTGCGTTCACCCTTGAGGCCCCGGCCGCCGGGCTCCAGGTGGTAGTAGTCGCTGGGCAGGCTCGTTACGTGGATGAGCCCATCCACGAGGACATCGCGCAGCATGACGAAAAGTCCGAAATGCGTGACACCGGTAATCACCCCGTCCAGGGTGGCGCCAACGCGGTCCTCCATGAAGAGGCACTTGCAGCGGGCCTCCACATAGCGGGTTGCCTCGTCCGCCCGCCTCTCCTGCATCGAGGTTGTCGTGCCCAGGTGCTCCGCTGCCGGCACGTCGACGGCGAACGCCGCGGGTTTCCCGCCATCGAGCAGATGCCCGATTCCGCGATGCACGAGCAGGTCCGGATAGCGCCGGATTGGCGATGTGAAATGGGCGTAACAGGCAAGCGCAAGGCCAAAGTGGCCATTGTTCGCCGGCTGATAGACCGCCTGCTTCATGCTGCGCAGGACGGCCGTAGCCAGCATGGGAAAGTCCGGCCTGTCCCTGATCTGCTGCAGGACCCGGTTGATCTCCCGGGGCCGCGTTGCGGCGGTGTCGGCAATCGGTATACCGAGACTCTGGAACAGCAGCCTCAGGTCCTCGAGCTTGTCGCCCTCGGGCCCGGCATGGACCCGGTACAGGGTCGTCAGCTTGTGCTTGCGCAGGTAGCGCGCCGCTTCCACGTTGGCGGCGATCATGCACTCCTCGATGAGGCGATGGGCATCATTGCGCATGCGGGAGACGACGCCAGTGATTCCGCCGGTGGCGTCGAGCTGGATCCTCACTTCAGGCAAGTCGAGATCGAGCGCGCCGCGGCGCTCCCGCGCTTTCCGGAGGCCGGCGTAGGCCCCGTAGAGATTGTCCACGACCGGCTGGACCAGGGCCGGCACGGCACCACGATCCTCGCCACGCTGGTACTTGTCGACCGCGTTGTAGGTCAGCCGCGCGCGGGAGTGCATCACTGCGCGATAGAAGGTCGAGCCGGTGACGTTGCCCCGCTGGTCCATGCGCATGTCGCAAACCATGCACAGGCGATCAACCGCCGGTTTCAGTGAGCACAGTTCGTTGGACAGTTCCTCCGGAAGCATCGGCACAACCCGGTCCGGGAAGTACACGGAAGTGCCCCGGCGCCGCGCCTCAGTGTCTATCGACTCCCCCGAGTGCACGTAGTGGGAGACGTCCGCGATGGCCACGACGAGGCGCCATCCACCAGGTAGCGGCTCGGCGTAAACCGCATCGTCGAAATCCCGGGCATCCTCGCCATCGATCGTTACCAGCGGCAGGTCCCGGAGATCCTTGCGGCCACTCTTGTCGGCGGCCGCGACTTCAGTCCCGATGCGGCGGGCATCCTCCAGTGCACGATCAGGCCAGAGTGACGGGATATGGAACATTTCGATGGCGGCATCCGTGAGGACGCGCGGATCACGCGGATCGCCCAGGACCTCGACGACTTTGCCGCGCGCTTCGTGGGCGGGCCCGGGATATTCGAGTATCTGCAGCTTGACGAGTTGCCCGGGCTCGGCGCCGCCCCGGTCCCGGTCAGTAACGATGAAGTGGTGCGGTGAACGCCCCGTTTCCACCACCCAGCCGAGGTCCCGGTCCCGGTGATAGCGCCCGACCAGGCTGTCGCGGCTGCGGGAGAGGATTTCGACCACGGTGCCCGCGCGACGGCCGGGTCGGCCGCGGCCGGAAAGTCGCGCGGCCACCCGGTCGCCGTCGAGCACAGCGCGCATCTCGGGAACCGGCAGGAAGATGTCGTCGGAGCCATCGTCCGGGACAAGGAAACCGAAGCCGTCCCGGTGCGCGGTAACGGTACCAGGCACCACATCCAGCTTGTCACTCAGGCAGTACTCGCTGCGACGATTAACCAGCAACCGGCCCGCCGTCCGCAATGCCTCAAGGCGGCGACGAAGATCCGCCACTTGCCGATCGCCACTGATCGCCAACAACGCCGCCAGTGCATCCAGCGTCAGGGGCACGCCCTGCTCGCGCAAGACGTCCAGAAGCTGGTTGGGTTCGGGTACCGGATGGCGGTAGGCAGGGCGGGCCCCTGCGGGGCCCGGCGAATCCGCCGGCGGGGACGAACGTCCGCGCCGCTTACGCATGCAGGTCTGGTGATGATTTGTTCATTGCGTTGACAAGCATACAGCCTGCCATTAAATTGCCGCACTCTTATTCAGCCGTCCCACCCGCCGAGGTGGCGGAATTGGTAGACGCGCTGGCTTCAGGTGCCAGTGGGGGCAACCCCGTGAAGGTTCAAGTCCTTTCCTCGGCACCACGTTGGACGCTCCGGTTCATCCGGCGAACGGCGGCTCCACGCCCGCACCCAGACAGGCCCCTCCTGGCCCAGGCCGGCTTAGCCTGGGCCGGCTTGGGCTGGGCCCGACTCGACCAGCCCGGCCTCGACTAGGCTGGTCTGGCCGGCTTTTCGGTGGAAATGGCGGCGGGGTCAGCGCCCTCAGGCGCCGTCACCTGTACCCGGACGTAGCGGGCACCCTCCTCCGCGATCAGCGCGTCAGTCGCGCCCGTGATGTGCTCCCAGTCCGCCTCGGTAAAGAGCGTCGTGGTCAGGTGGCGCAGCGAATGACTCCGGGCACCCAGCACGTTGACCACAAAATCGATGTAGCGCCGTGCTGCTGCCTCGAAATCCTGGCGGGCTGGTCCGCCACGTGTCCGCAGGTCGCCCGCAGCCGCTTCGAACTCGCGCAGGGCCACGTCGCTGTCGTTGAGCCTGCCCTTCAGGGTGCCAATCTTCTCGTGATCCTCGGCCTGCCTTGCGGGCACCCGGCCCTGCAGCAACTCCGCAAGCCTCACATCCTGATCGATAAGCCGGCGCTGGGCGGGAACCAGGTAGTCGGCACAGGCAATGTAGAACGGGACCGGGTCACCGGGCTTGCCCGCCCAGCCTGCCATCCCGGCGCGAAATGCTTCACGGATCTGCAGCTTTCTGCGACGTTCCCACTGCAGGGTTTCGAGCGGCTTGTGCATGGCTGGTCCTCCGGCTGAAGTGCTCAATTGGTTTTCCGGGCTACTGTCCGGGCGGCGCCATCCCCCGAGAGCGCCTCGAAGTCGCCCGCGTAGGTCGTCAGGTTCTTGCGCAGCTGCTGTGACTGAGAGGGAGTCAGCGTTCCAAGCACGGCAGCAACCATCGCAAAGGAGCGTCGCTGATTGTCTTCCACGAGGGTGCGATACCGACCAGTATCGAACTGGTTCGGGTTGAGCGCCAGTTGCGTGAACTGCGCAACAAAGTCCGGGTTCGATTTCCGGCTGGCCATCAGCGCTCGAAACGCCTGCTGCCAGGCCGCGCGGCGCTGCAGCCAGTCCGCCGACAGGTCATGGAAGCCGGCGGTCTGGCGGCGAACCAGCGCCTCCTGGTCCGGCTGCAGTCGTCCCGTAAAGCGGCGAAAGACGCGCAAGATGGCCTTGTCCTGCTTGAGCCTGCGCGCCGCGGCGCTGCTTCCCGAATACTCCCGCTCCAGCTCCCGGTTCTTGCGGGCCAGAGCGGCAAACAGTTCCTCCACCTGCCGGTCCGAGAGGGTCCGCAGCACGCCAGCAACATCGGGACTCGTGCGCCACAGCAGCTCGTCCCACAACTGCACGATCTCCGTGTAGCGCTCCGCGAGAAACGCCGCGCCTGGCGGCGTGTCCGTGCCCGCGAGCAGTGTGCGGGTGAGCCCTGCATAGCGTGGCAGCTGGCTGGCCCGGTGCCAGTCCAGCGTTCGGGCAATCAGGAGCTTAGCCTGACTCTCCTGGGTGGCGTCCAGGTCCACGTAGTCCTCGACGTACCAGAGCAGCAGCCAGTCCAGCTGGTTATAGACCACCCGGATGACACAGCCGCTGACGAGCGCGGCCGCGACCAGCATGGTAACCGCGAGCCGCAGGCGGGACCAGCCTCGAGATGTTGGGGCGCCCGACGGCGGTGTCGCGTGGTGCATCGCCCGGCCGCGGCGCGAGTCAGTCGAAGGGGTGGCGGAGGATGATGTTGTGGTCCCGGTCCGCGCCCGTGGAAATCATGTCCACCGGCACACCGACAATCTTCTCCAGGCCCCGGAGGTAGTTGCGTGCGTCCGCCGGCAAGCCATCGAGAGTGCGGATGCCCTGCGTGGACCCGGACCAGCCCGGGAATTCCTCGTACACCGGCTCCACATCGGCATACTGGTCAACGAGCAGCGGCGGGTTGCCGGTCACCTGCCCGTCGAGGCGATAGCCGGTACAAACCTTCACGGTGGACAGGCCGTCCAGCACGTCGAGCTTGGTAACGCACAAGCCGGTGACGCCGCTGTTGATCACGGCGCGCCGGACTGTGACGGCGTCGAACCAGCCGCACCGGCGCGCGCGGCCGGTGGTCGAGCCGAACTCAACGCCGACGCGCGCCAGCCGCTCCCCGTCCGCGTCGAACAGCTCCGTGGGGAAGGGACCGCCGCCCACGCGGGTCGTGTAGGCCTTCACCACGCCGAGCACGTAGTCGAAGGCAGTGGGCCCGAGACCCGAGCCTGTTGCAGCGGCGCCCGCCGAAGTATTTGAAGACGTCACAAATGGGTAGGTGCCATGATCCACGTCGAGCAGTGCGCCCTGGGCGCCTTCGAACATCAGACGGGCGCCGCTCCGGCGGAGACCGTCCAGGTACGCGACGGTATCGATCACCATGGGCCGAATGCGTGCCGCCATCCCGAGCCACTGATCGAGAGTCGCCGCGAAGTCCACGGGCTCGACCTGGTAGTACTCGGCGAGCATGAAGTTGTGCAGCTGCATGACCTCGGCAAGCCGCTCACCGAAGCGCCGCTCGTCGAAAAGGTCGGCCAGGCGCAGGGAGCGGCGACCGACCTTGTCTTCATAGGCCGGGCCAATGCCCCGCCCCGTGGTGCCGATTGCCCCCTTGCCGCGCTCACGCGCCTGGTCCAGCGCAATGTGCGTGGGAAGAATCATCGGACTGGCGGCGCTCAGCTTCAACCGCTCCGCAACGGCTATGCCCCGGGTCTCGAGGCCATCGATCTCGGCCAGCAGGGATGGCAGGTGCACGACCACGCCATTGCCAACGACACAGGCAATGCCCGGCCGCAGGATCCCCGATGGAATCAGGTGCAGCACCGTCTTCTGCCCATTGATGATCAGGGTGTGGCCCGCATTGTGGCCACCCTGGAAACGGATCACCGCCTCGGCCTGCTCGGTGAGCAGGTCCACGATCTTGCCCTTGCCCTCGTCACCCCACTGGGTACCGATGACGATCACGCTCTTGCCCACGATCAGTTTCCGCTCCGCACGAACAACAGCAGTAACAAGCCTGCCAGCATGCTTGCCAGCCCGAAAATGCGCACCTGCCGGGCCGGAAGTCCGGCAATCACGCTCATGCTCCGGCGCCAGCCCTCCGGACTCAGGAAAGGCAGGACACCCTCGATAACAAGGTAGAGAGCCAGACCCGTCAGGAGGTCATTCCAGTCCATCCCGCGGCGGCACCCGACTTCAGCGCGCGGACTGCGGCTTGTCCATGTACCGGAAGAACTCACTCTCCTTGTCGAGGATAAGGAGATCGTTCTCCTTGCCGATCGACCGCCGGTAGGCCTGGATGCTGCGATAGAAAGCGAAGAACTCCGGATCCTTGCGATAGGCCTCCGCGTAGATCCGCGCAGCCTCCGCGTCGCCCGCACCACGCACCTTCTCCGCGTCGCGATACGCCTCGGCGAGGGTCACCGTGCGCTGGCGATCTGCGTCAGCCCGGATCTGCTCAGCCATCTCGGCGCCCTGGGCGCGCAATTCCGAGGCCGTTCGCGCCCGCTCCTGGCGCATGCGATCAAAGACGGAGTCGCTGACCTGTTCGGGGAACTCGGTGCGCTTGACCCGGACGTCAATGATCTCGATCCCGAGCCCGATGGCGTTGGTCCGCGCACTGGCCAGCATCTTGTCGAGCAGTTCACGGCGCTCAGCCGACACCACCTGGGGAACCGTGCGCTTCGCGAACTCGCTGCGGACGCCGTCCTTCACGATCTCGATCAACCGCTGGGAAGCCAGGGCCTCGTCGCCACCCGCGGCCCTGTAGTAGGCACCCACGTCGACGATCCGCCACTTCACGAAGAAGTCCACGAACAGGTTCTTCTTCTCAAATGTGAGGAACAACTCCTGGGGATTGGTCTGGGTCAGGATCTGGCGGGGGTACTTCCGCACGTTGTTGATGAACGGCACCTTCAGGTGCAGCCCGGGCTTGTAATCAGCCTCAATGATCTTGCCGAGACGAAACCTGATCGCCAGTTCGCGTTCGTCCACGGTGAAGACGGACATGCTGGCAATCCAGGCCAGCAACAGCAGGCCGAGTGGCAGGAGTGAGCGGGCGTTCATCGGGCCTCCCGGGTACGACGGTCTTCGCGATTACGGGTCGCTGTAGAGGCCTCGGCGGCTGCGCTCGCGGCAGCGGACTTGGCACCGGTCCCCGAGGCCGGCGCGGCCGCAGGAGCCTGGAGCCGCTGCTCCAGTATCTTGTCCACGGGCAGGTAGATCAGGTTGTTGCCCCCGCGGGTATCCACCAGCACCTTGTTGGCGTTCGCGTACACGTCCTCCATCGCCTCGAGATACAGGCGGCGCCGCGTGACTTCAGGGGCCTGCTGGTACTCGGCCAGCAGCTGGGTAAAGCGGGACGCCTCGCCCTGGGCATCGGCGACCACACGCGCCCGATACCCCTCGGAATCCTCCTGCCGGCGAACCGCTTCACCGCGCGCCTTGGGCAGTACGTCGTTCGCGTAGGCCTCGGCCTCAAAGGACAGGCGCTCCCGGTCCTCGCGAGCCTTGATGGCGTCCTGCACCGCGGCTTCAACCTGGCTGGGGAAGTTGGCGTCCTGCAGGTTCACCTTGGTCACGAGCATGCCGGTCTTGTACTCGTCCAGGGTCTGCTGGATCAGCTTCTCGGTCAGCACGGCGATCTCGGTGCGGCCCTCGAGGAGAACGAAATCGAGCTTGTTCTTGCCGATGACCTCGCGAATCGCACTCTCACTGACGTCGCGCAGGGTGCCTTCCGGATCCCGGACGTTGAAGAGGTACTTCACCGGGTCCGCGCGGCGGTATTGCACCACGAGGTCGACGACCACGATATTTTCGTCGGCGGTCAGCATGCGGGTCTGCTGCTTGAACGGCACGACCTCGTTGATATTGACCTTCTCCACCCGCTCTATGGGCCAGGGGAGATGCCACTGGATGCCCGGCTCGGTGGTGGCCAGATACTGGCCAAACCGGGTGACGACGCCACGCTCGGCCGCATCCACCCGGTAAATTCCAGTGAGGCCCCAGAACACAACGGCAATAGCCGCCAGAAGCCCGATCAGGGGACCGCTCGGCGCTCCCTTGACCGACCCGGTCGAGCCAGGCCCGCCACGCCCTCCGCGGAGAAACGCATTGAGGCGCTGTTGCCATTCCCGGACGATCTTGTCCAGATCCGGCGGGCCATCATTTCGCCCCCGGTCCCAGGGATTCTTGCCGTTACCAGATTCGTTCCAGGCCATGCGGTCAGTTCCAGGCTTTCATGTTGATGCGCCCACTATTGGGCCGACGTCGGCCTGCTCGCGGACCCGCCGGACAACACTTGCAGGTGTTCGAGCCGGTTGAGGTCGTCGAAGCCACGGCGGTCGAGTTCCAGATCCAGCTCCCAGCCACCATCGTCACGCAGACGTTCCGCGACGACCGCGCCCATGGCATACAAACGAGCCCGCAGGCGCGTCTCCGCAGCCGTCAGCTCGACCGTGTACTTCAACAGGTCGACGTGCAGGTATTCAGCGATGACCTCAAGCAGCACATCCGCTCCCTGCCCCGTGCGGGACGACAGCCAGACGCGCGTCGCGAGACCCGATTCCGCACGGTCCACGCGGGTCGGGACACCGAGTATATCAGCCTTGTTATAGACCTGGATTCGCGGCAGATGATCGGCCCCGATCTCCTCAAGAACCTTCACGACGTCGTGGACCCGCTCCTCGTGGGCGGGGTCCGAGCAGTCGATGACGTGCAGGAGAAGGCGGGAATCCCGGGTTTCGTCCAGCGTCGAGCGGAACGCGGCCACCAGCTCGTGGGGCAGGTCCCGGATGAATCCCACCGTATCCGCCAGGACAATACCGGTGCCGTCCGGGAGCCTGACACGCCGCAGCGTCGGATCGAGCGTCGCGAAGAGCTGATCGGCCACCAGGACATCCGCATGGGTAAGGAGGTTGAACAGCGTGGACTTGCCAGCGTTGGTATAGCCGACCAGTGAGACCGTGGGCACCTCCCCCTTGCGGCGCTGCTGGCTGGCGGTCCGGCGCTGGCGATTCACGCGGCCGAGGCGCTCGCCGAGGCTGCGGATGCGCTGGCCAATCAGGCGCCGGTCCGTTTCCAGCTGGGTCTCGCCCGGGCCGCGCAGGCCGATGCCGCCCTTCTGCCGCTCCAGGTGGGTCCACCCGCGCACCAGCCGCGTCGACAGGTGCTCCATCTGGGCCAGCTCGACCTGCAGCTTGCCTTCGTGGGTCCGGGCACGCTGGGCAAAGATGTCGAGGATGAGGCCGGTGCGGTCGATGACGCGCCGGTCCAGGCTCTTCTCCAGATTGCGCTGCTGTGCCGGACTCAGGCGATGATCGACCAGGACGATCTCGGCGCAGGACGTCTCCAGCAGTTGCCGCAACTCCTCGAGCTTGCCGGTCCCGATCAGGAAACGGGGATTTACCTGCCGCAGGGACGCCGTGAGGTTGCCCGCGATCTCGGCGCCCGCGGCCCGGGCCAGTGAATTGAACTCGTCCTGGGCGTCGGCACCGGGTGCTCGGCCGATCGCCACGTGCACCAGCAGTGCCTTCTCGCCATGACTCGGGCGGTCAAACAACCCGCGACTCCACGGCCGGCCCGAAGCGCCCGGCGCGCCAGCGCCCCGGGGCCAGCAAATCCGGAAGGTTGATCAGTCTTCGTCCTCTTCGTCGCCGTCCGGTATGCGAACTGCGCGGGACGGGACCACGGTGGAAATCGCGTGCTTGTAGACCATCTGGCTGACGCTGTTCTTCAGCAGCACGACGAACTGATCAAAGGACTCGACGGTCCCCTGGAGCTTGATACCGTTCACGAGATAGATGGACACAGGCACTTTCTCCTTCCGAAGCGTGTTCAAGAAGGGATCCTGCAGCACCTGACCTTTGGCCATCTTGGACTCCTGAAAGCTGTTCTTATTGTTAACGCCGCCGCGGCATTCTAGCGGCTCAGGCCTGATATTGCATCCACGGGACCGCCGCCCGGACGGCCTTCTCGAGGTCGGCGACCAGGTCGCCGGAATCCACGTCCAGCCAGAGATCGCATGTTTCCCGACGCAGCCAGGTCAGCTGGCGCCTGGCGAGCTGCCGGGTTGCGGCCAGCGCGCGGGCCTCGGCCTCGGGGCGGCTGCATTCGCCGCGGACAAAGGCGGCAATCTGCCGGTAGCCGACAGCGCGCAGCGCCGGACGATCACCGTCCATGCCGGGCAGGCCCAGCAGGGATTCGACCTCCCCGATGAAGCCACACTCAAGCATCCGGCTGAAGCGCCGCGTGATCCGCTCCCCGAGTTCAGCGCGATTGCCGGGCATGAGGCCAATCTTCAGGAAGCGCCCGCTGGCAGGGGTTCGGGGACGGGCCTGGAGCGCAGAGAGTGGCTGACCGGTGAGATAGCACACCTCGAGAGCGCGCTGGATACGCTGGCGGTCCGCAACGCCGATACGCGCCGCCGCCACGGGGTCGAGGACGGCCAGCTCGGCGTGCAGGGATGCCCAGCCGTCCCGGTTGGCGCGGGCATCGATCCCGGCCCGCACGCCGGGATTCGCTGGCGGCAGCGGCGAGAGCCCTTCCAGGAGACTGCGAAAGTACAGGAACGTACCGCCAACCAGGAACGGGATGCGGCCGTCGACAGCGATCCCGGCGATAGCCGCGCCGGCATCCCCCGCAAAGTCCCCCGCCGAATACCGCTCCCAGGGATCCCGGATATCGATCAGGCGGTGGGGATACTGCGCCAGCACCTCGGGCGACGGCTTCCCGCTGCCGATGTTCAGGTGGCGGTAGACCATGGCGGAATCGACGCTGACGAGTCCCAGCGGCAGGCGCCGGGCCAGCGCCAGGGCGAGATCCGTCTTGCCACTGGCCGTCGGCGCCATCAGGCAAACGGCTGGCGTCGCTGGCAGTTCGCGCATGACTTCCCGGGCTCAGCGGCCCCGGGAAAACAGCCGGTCGATCTCGGGAAGCGACAGGGCAACGCGGGTGGGCCGTCCGTGATTGCACTGCTCGCTGCGAGGCGTGCATTCCATCGCGCGCAGCAGGCTGTTCATCTCCTCGATCGTGAGGCGTCGATGGGCCCGGACTGAGGCGTGACAGGCGACGTCCGCGAGGCACCTGTCGAGCAGCCCGAGCAGTTCGTCCACCGACATGTCGTCATGCAGACTGGCAACGAGCTGGCGGACCAGGGACGCGACGTCATCCTCGGCCAGCATCACTGGCACGGCCAGCAGGGTGAGCCGGGCCGGTCCCGTGCGGCGCAGGTCGAAGCCGCAGCGTTCCACCAGGCCCGCGTGGTGTGCCGCGCGCTCAGCCTCAGCCTCGGTCACATCCAGTGTCACCGGCAGGAGCAGGGCCTGCGACGGGACTGCGGTCTGCCGGATCGCGGCCTTCAGCCGCTCGTAGGTCACGCGCTCGTGGGCCGCATGGGCGTCCACCACGACGAGGCCGTCCGCAGTCTCCGCAAGTATGTAGATCCCATGGAGCTGCGCGATAGCAAAGCCAAGGGACGGCAGCCCTGTGGCCGGGTCGACCGAACCGGTGCTGTCGCCGTAGGCCGCACCAGCCTCCCGCAGTGCGGCTGACCCTGGCGCAGTGCCCCGGATCATCGGACCCGGCAAGCCCAGGGGCAGGCCCGGGGCGGCTGGCCCGAACGCCCCGGCAGGCACCCGGTAGCCCGTGAAAGACGGACCACCGGCGGCCGCGTACCCGTCGCCGGGGGGATGGACCGCCGGCTGGCCGGCCAGGGCCTGCTCCACTGCCCGGCGAACGAAGTCCCGCACCCGCCCGGGATCCCGGAAGCGCACTTCATGCTTGGCGGGGTGGGCGTTGACGTCCACCCAGGCCGGATCCATTTCCAGGTAGAGCACGTAGGCTGGCCAGCGATCCCGGTAGAGCACATCGCGATAGGCGGCGCGAACCGCACCGGCAAGCAACTTGTCGCGGATCGCGCGGCCGTTCAGGAACAGGTATTGCAGGTCCGGCTGGCTCCGCGAGTGGGTCGGTGCCGCCAGCCAGCCGTGCAGCGAGTAACCGGCCGCAGCGTGCTCGATTGCGATCGAATGCCGGACGAAGTCCTCGCCGCAAACGGCCGCAATGCGCCCGGCGAGGGCCGCGGGCGTTGCGGCCGGCGGCAGGTCCAGTATTACCCGCCGGTTGTGCTCGACCCGCATTGCAACGGAACCACGGGACAGCGCAATGCTCTCGATCGTTGCCCGAACGTGGGCGAACTCCGTGCGCTCGCTGCGCAGGAAGCGCCGCCGGGCGGGCGTATTGAAGAACAGATCACGGACTTCCACCGTGGTGCCCGGCGGGTGCGCCGCAGGCACGGCCTGACCGGGCCCAGCGTCGTCGCCGCTAACCGCAAAGCCGCCCGACGCTTCCCGATGACGGGAGGTCAACGTCAGCCGCGAAACCGACGCGATGCTCGGCAGGGCTTCGCCCCGGAAGCCCAGCGTGGCGACGTGCTCCAGATCGTCGAGGCTCTCTATCTTGCTGGTGGCGTGCCGGGCCAGCGCGACCAGCAGTTCCTCGCGGGGGATGCCGATGCCGTTGTCACGGATCCGGCACAGGCGAATGCCCGCCTCCTCCAGCTCCAGTTCCACGCGGGTAGCGCCCGCGTCCAGGCTGTTCTCCAGGAGTTCCTTGACGACGGACGAGGGACGCTCGACCACTTCCCCGGCCGCAATCTGGTTGACGAGATGCGCGGGCAGCTGACGGATGGCCATACGCGCATTCTTTCAAATGCGGGCCGCCTTGCCTATGCACGCTCCGGAATCAGGTGCTTTCGGCGGGAATTCGCAGCCGCTGTCCGATCCGGACGGTATCGGAACTCAGGCGATTGATAGCGCGCAGCTTGCTCACGGTGACCCGGTAGAGGCTGGCGACGCCCGACAAGGTGTCGCCGCGGCGAATGACGTGCTGACGCGGCCGCGACGAGGCACCCGCCCCGCCGGCCGGGCGCCGCTCGGCGGCCATTGTCGTCACCGGGCGGCTGGAGGCGTTGCCCGGTGGATTCACGACAAAGTAGTTGCGGACGCCATCGAGGATAGCCCGGGCCAGGGCCTCCTGATAAGCCGGCGAACGCAGGTTGCGCTCGTCTTCGGGGTTGGAGATGTAAGCGGTCTCGACGAGCACCGACGGCACATCCGGGGACTTCAACACCATGAACGGCGCCTGTTGCACGCTGGAGCGGTGCAGCGAGCCGAGGCGGCTGATCCGGCCGAGGATGGCATCCCCCACCGCAATGCTCGAACTGATGGACGCATTTTGTGAGAGGTCCATCAAAACGGACGCCAGCACGGGATCCTTGTCGCCGAGTTCGACACCGCCGATCAGGGCAGCATTCTCGCGGGCAGCCAGGCGTCGCGAGGCCTCGTCGCTGGCCGCCTTGCCGGACAGCACGTAGACCGTCGAACCCTGCGCGCTGCGATTGGCGGCGGCGTCGGCATGAATCGATACGAACAGATGGGCATTGGCGCTGCGCGCCCTTTCCATGCGCTCGCGCAGGCCGAGGAAGCGGTCATCGCTGCGCGTAAGGACGCCCCGCATGCCGGGCTCGGCTTCGAGCATTTCCACGAGGCGCCGGCTGATGGCGAGAGTGACATCCTTCTCGCGGACCCCCGACGGGCCGTGCGCGCCGGGATCGTGGCCGCCATGGCCGGCATCCACGACCACGACCACGTCGGGACGCGCCTCGGGTACCCGCACGGGGGGCACGGACTCGGGCACGGGTAGCGCCCGGGGCGGGTCGGCCGCGGGGACCGGGGGTTCAGGGCCGGCAACGGTCACCGGCGGCGCGCCGGACGTGAGCGGGCTGAGGTTGATGGTGAGGCGCGGCACACCCCCGTCTACCTGCAAGGTCGCCGCAGGCTTAAGGGCGGTGCTGACATCCAGGACGAGCCGCAGGCTGCCGCCCGGGCGATGACCCGCCCGGATCTGCCGGACAGCGCCGGTAGCGACGGGCAACGGCAGGGCCGAGGGGCCCAGGGCCGTCGAGGCAAGGTCGATGACGACCCGATCAGGGTTGGTCAGCGTGAAGATGTTGTAGGTCGTCGCGCGGCTGAGACCCAGTTCGACGCGGGTAACCGCGCCCTGGCTGGCGACCCGGACGGACTGAACCTGCAGGCGGCCCGGCTCCGCGGCCTCAAGCCGGCCCGGGCTGATTGCGGCAAGACCGGCGGCCACCAGAAAGCCTATGGCGGCGGCCACGCGGGTGACGGCTTCCTGGCTAACCACGTCCACCCCCCGGAAAATCCCTTTCGCGGCGGCCATTATACGTAATGCGGTCAGCTATCCAAGCATTTTCCTGATAGGAAATAAATAGATAGGCGGTTTACCTGCCACCGCGTTCAGAAATCGGCCGGCAGGGCACGGCTGAGCCGCTCCACTACCCGGTCGCCAGCCTCGCTCCGGCCAAGGATCCTGAGCTCCCGTCCGCTCCCCGCGAGGTCGAGCCGGCAGTCGATGTCCGGGGGCGGCAGGCGCCCTGCCCCGCGGGTAGGCCACTCCGCCAGCAGGAGGCTGCCCCGGCCGGCCTGATCGTCGAGCGCCCACTCGTCCACCAGCCCGAGGTCATCCAGTTCGGCGGGATCCCGCAGCCGGTAGAGATCCACATGCAGGACGCGGTAGCGGGCCACGAGATAGGGCTCGACGAGCGTGTAGGTGGGGCTTGGAACCCGGCCCGCGTGCCCGAGGCCTCGCAGCAGTGCCCGGATCAGCGCCGTCTTGCCGCTGCCCAGCTCACCCTCGAAATAGAAGGCCAGCCGGGCCGGCGCCAGCTCCAGCAGCACGCCCGCGAACAACCTGCCAACGCGCGTGGTCGCCGCACTGTCGGGCAGGTAGCGGGTCAGGGATTGAGACACGATCGCAACCGGGCCAGCACATCGCTCGCTACCATGCCACGTTGCCCGCCCGCCGCCGCCGCGTCGCCGGCAGCGCCATGGACGTAGGCCGCCGCCGCCGCAATCTCCGGGTCCGGCGCGCCGTGCTGCGCGACCAGCCCGGCAGTAACACCCGTGAGAACGTCGCCCATCCCCGCCGTCGCCATGCCCGGATTGCCCGACGGAATCACCCAGGGCACCCCGCTGATGCCGCCCACGAGCGTGCCGCTGCCCTTCAGGATGACGGTGCCTGAGTAGCGGTCCAGCAGCGCGCCCAGCGCGCCCAGCCGGTCCCGCTGGACCTCCGCCGATGAGCGGCCAAGCAAACGGCCCGCCTCGCCCGGGTGCGGCGTCAGGATCCAGTCGTCGCGGCGCCCGGCGGCTGAAGGCAGCAGGTTCAGTGCGTCCGCGTCCAGCACGAGCGGCAGTGGGGTCGAGAGAACGGCATCCAGCAGGGCGCGGGCCCAGTCGTCCTGGCCGAGTCCCGGCCCGATGGCAACCACCGTCGCGCGGCCAAGCAACGGCAGGAGGTCCGCCGGTCCGCTGATGCCGTGGCACATGAGTTCCGGACGCACGAGAGGCAGCAGGGCCGCGTGCGCCGGACGCGTGGCCACGCTCACGAGACCCGCACCCGAGCGCAGGGCCGCCTCGCCGGCCAGGCGCACCGCCCCGCTCATCCCGTGGTTGCCGCCCACGACGAGGACGTGACCGAAGTTCCCCTTGTGCGCCGTTGCCGGCCGCCGTGGCAACAGCCGTGGCAGTTCCCCGGCGCCAAACAGACGCAACGGTGCGCACCCCACCAGGCCTGCACGCTCGACGACGCCGGGCGGTATGCCGAGGTCGGCAAACTCCACGCGGCCGGCCCAGGCCGGCCCATCGCCCAGGTACAGGCCCAGCTTGCGACCCACGAAAGTAACCGTCAGATCCGCCCTGACCGCGGCGCCGGAAGGCTGGCCCGTGGTGGCGTCCAGGCCCGAGGGAATATCCACTGCGAGCACCGGTCGGCCGGCTATATTGACGGCCTCGATCACCGCGCGGTACGCGCCGGTCACGGGCCGGGCCAGGCCGATACCGAGCAAGGCATCGATGACCAATTCCGCATCGGCCAACAGCGCCGGCGCAAAGGGCAGTACCGACCCGCCCTCGCCCGAAAAATCCCGCCACGCCGTCGCCGCGTCACCGGTCAGCGCCGCGGGCTCGGAGAGCGCGCAAACCTGGACGGCGATTCCGGCGCGCCGGGCGAGCCTGGCGATCACGTAACCGTCGCCAGCGTTGTTGCCGGCACCGCACAGGACGAGCCAGCGGCGTGCTTCCGGCCAGCGGGCAGCGGCGGCGGCACAGACCGCCTCACCGGCGCGGGTCATGAGGTCGTAGCCGACGATCCCGAACGCGCTCGTGGCGGTCTGATCGAGGGTCCGCACCGCCTCGGGAGTCCAGACGCCACAGGCTGCTTCCGTCATGCCGGCATTATACTGATCGCCCACAGCAAACCCGGGCAGTGACCTCCCCATGGATCTCAGCGACCTCCCGGCACAGATCAGGGCCTGGGGTCTGGAGTTCGGCTTCCAGCAGATCGGTATCACGGGCACGACCCTCGCCGAGGCAGAGCGCCGCCTCGACGACTGGATCGACCGGGGTCTGCACGGGGAACTAACGTACATGACCCGGCACGGCCGCAAGCGCACCCGGCCTGCAGAGCTCGTCCCCGGCACCGTGCGCATCATCTCGGCACGCATGGACTGCCAGCCGGCGACCGCAGCGCCGGCGGCGGCGGTGCTGGCCGATCCGGCGGCCGCCTATATCGCCCGGTACGCGCTCGGCCGCGACTACCACAAGCGCTTGCGGAGCCAACTCCGGAAGCTGGCTGACCGGATCAGCGCCGCCGGCGCCCCGCACGGCTACCGGGTGTTCGTCGACAGTGCGCCGGTGCTTGAGAAGCCCATTGCCGCAGCCGCGGGCCTGGGCTGGCAGGGCAAGCACACGAACCTCATCAATCGCCAGGCGGGATCGTGGTTTCTGCTGGGCGAGATCTACACGGACCTGCCGCTCCCCGAAGACGAACCCGTGACGGACCACTGCGGCAGCTGCCGTGCCTGCCTCGACGTGTGCCCGACGCAGGCCATCATCGCGCCCTACCTGCTCGACGCCCGGCGCTGCATCTCCTACTTCACGATCGAGGCCCGCGGCCCCATTCCGGTGGAGTTCCGGGCGAGCATGGGTAACCGGATTTTTGGCTGCGACGACTGCCAGCTCGTCTGCCCGTGGAACCGCTATGCGCGCACGACCGCGGTTGCAGACTTCGCGCCCCGGCATGGCCTCGACGCACCGCGCCTCACCGACCTGTTTGCCTGGTCAGAGCAGGAATGGGAGGAACGGACGGCCGGCAGCGCCCTGCGGCGCCCGGGCTACACGGGCTGGCTGCGCAACATCGCGGTGGCCCTCGGCAATGCGCCGTCCTCGCCGGAGGTCCTCGGCGCCCTCCATGCGCGGGCCGGGCACCCGTCAGAGCTGGTCCGTGAACACGTGGCCTGGGCCCTGGGGCAGCATAGCGGGCAGCACGCCGGGCGGCAGACCTGAGCGCGGTCTAGAGATCGATCAGGACGTTGTCGATGAGCCGCGCACGGCCGAGGTGGGCCGCCGCCAGTACGACGAGGTGACGGTCGGCCGGGCCCGGCACGCGAAGATCAGGCGCGTTGCGGATGGCAAAATAATCCGGACGAAATCCCGCCGCACTCAGGCCGGCCAGGCCCCGCGCCTCCAGCTCCGGGAAGTCCCGTCCGCCCTCACGCAGCAGCGCGGCGCACTCATTGAGGACCCGGGCCAGCGCCGGCGCCCGCGCCCGCTCGGCCGGGTCCAGGTACTGGTTGCGCGAACTCAGCGCGAGCCCGTTGGGCTCCCGTGCCGTGGGCACGACGTGCACGCGCACTGGCAGGTGCAGGTCGGCCTGCAAGCGCCTGATGATCAGGAGCTGCTGGTAATCCTTCTGGCCGAAGACGGCACAGTCCGGCTGGACGATATTGAAAAGCCGCGTCACTACCGACGCAACGCCATCGAAGTGCCCGGGACGGAATTCCCCGCACAGGACCCGGGACAATTCCGGCACGGACACAAGCGTGGCGCCCTCCCCGCCCTCGGGATAGATCTCCTGCACGGGCGGAGCAAACAGCAGGTCAACGCCGGCCCGGGTCAGCTGGCGGCGGTCACTGTCGAGAGTGCGCGGGTAAGCGGCAAAGTCCTCGCCGGGTCCGAACTGGGTCGGGTTGACGAATATGGACACCACGACCCGGTCGGCCAGGGTCCGTGCCTGCTCCACGAGGCTGATATGGCCGGCATGCAGGTTGCCCATCGTCGGCACCAGCGCGACGGTCTCGCTGAACGAGCGCCAGGAGCGCAGGTTCTCGCGCAGGCTCACGACCTTGCGGACGGTCTTCAAGGTCAGGAAAAGCAGTGCTCGGCGGCCGGGTAACTGCGGTCCTTCACCGCGGCGACATAGGCCTGCAGCGCCTCGAGCGCCGAGCCGCTGTCATGCATGAAATTGCGCACGAAGCGGGGCAGCCGTCCCTGGGTGATGCCGAGCATGTCGTAGAGCACGAGAATCTGGCCATCGACGCCGGGGCCTGCGCCGATGCCAATTACCGGCACCGTCACGGCGTCGCGGACTGCCTGGCCCAGTTCATTGGGCACGCACTCCAGCAGCAGGATATCGGCGCCGGCCTGCTCCAGGCTGACGGCGTCCTCCAGCATCTGCTCCGCCTGGGCCTGGTCCCGGCCCTGCACCTTGAAGCCGCCGATTTTGTGCACCGATTGGGGCCGCAGGCCAAGATGGGCGCACACGGGTATGTCGTGGCTGGCCAGGTGTTCAACGATTTTCACCTGGCTGGCGCCGCCCTCCAGCTTGACCATCATCGCCGCGCCCTCCTGCATGAGGCGGACGGCGTTATCCAGCGCCTGGGACGGAATCGTGTAACTCATGAAGGGCATGTCGGCCATCAGGAATGCCCGGCCGAGTCCGCGGCGGACGATCCGGCAGTGATAGATCATGTCCTGCACCGTGACCGGAACCGTGGTGTCATGGCCCTGGACGACCATGCCAACGGAGTCACCCACCAGCACCACGTCGGCGCCGGCCCGGTCCACCAGCAAAGCAAAGCTGGCGTCGTAGGCCGTCAGGCAGGCGATGGGCTCGCCGGCCGCCTTCATGGCGCGCAGCGTCGAGATGTTCACGGGTGCCTCGGGCAGGTCCCGCTGCTGGAGTTGCTTGTACATGCTGCCTAGCCGAAGGCCGAAGCGACCGGATTGAAGAAATGCCGGCCACTGCGGATTCGTCCAATCTCCTCGAGAAGCAGGGCAAAGTGCGCGTCATTATGGACCGGGTCGATAACGGCCGCATTCACAATCAGGAGCGGAGCCGCGTCGTAATCGTGGAAATAGCGGGCATAGGCCTCGGTCAGGCGCTCCAGGTAGCGGCGGCCTATCCGCTGCTCAAAGTCGATGCCACGCCGCGCGATGCGGAACAGCAGCGTATCGACTGGCGCCTGCAGGTAAACGACGAGATCCGGGGGCGGCGCCTCGAACGCCAGGGACTCGGCCACCTTGTCATAGAGCGCGAGCTCGGCCCGGTCCAGGTTGATCTCCGCGAACAGCCGGTCCTTGTTGATCAGGAAATCGGAGACGCGGGTTTCCGCGAAGATGTCGCTCTGCCGAAGCTGCTCGATCTGCTGTACGCGCTGAAACAGGAAGAACAGCTGCGTCGGGAGGGCGGCGCCGCGCGGATCCCGGTAGAAGCGCTCGAGAAAGGGATTGGCTTCCGGTTGCTCAAGCAGGATCTCACCATCCAGCGAATCCGCCAGACGCCGTGCGAGGCTGGTCTTGCCCACCCCGATGGGGCCTTCGATGGCAATGTAGCGGGAACTGCCCATAGGCTGTCGTTCTCGGCCTGTTGTTATTGTTGATTGACGGCCGCTGCCAGTCGCCAGACGGGACCCAGTCCTGGAACGTTCAAACCCGGGGCGATCTGCAGCAGGGGGAACAATACAAAATTTCGGCTCGCGATGCCCGGATGCGGCAGGACCAGGTCCCCGGTGTCCATGACGACGTCGCCGTAGACGAGCAGGTCGAGGTCGATCCGGCGGGGGCCCCAGCGCAGGCCAGTGCTGCGATCCCTGCCCTGCCGGCGCTCGATACCGAGCAGGCCTGCCAGCAGTTCCGCGGGTGCAAGGTGCGTGAGCAAACCTGCCACGGCGTTGACGAATTCGGGCTGCGGCTGCGGGCCGAGCGCCGGATTGCGCAGCGTGGCCGAGGCGGCGACCAGCCGCGTGTCCGGCAGCCCTTCGAGGGCCCGGAAGGCAGTCCGTACCTGCTGATCGGGATCGTCGAGGTTGCTGCCGATGCCCACGTAGGCAGGCATCCAGCCGGACAGCGGCATGCCGGTCGGCCTCAGACGGCCTGTTCTACCGGATGCGGGTCCCGGGGGCCGCGCCCGCCACCGCGCCCGCCATTGAATTCACGGCGCTGTTCCTCGGGCGGCAGGGTCTGGATACGGGTCCACCAGTCTGCAAGCTCGACGGGAACCTCACCCAGTTCGGTCCGCAACACGAGGAGATCGTAGGCCGCGCGAAAGCGCCGGTGCTGGAGCAGGAGGGCCGCGCGCCGCCCCTGGCGGCGGTCGAAGCGGGGCTGAATCTGCAGCATCTCGCGCATCGGCACGGAGAACCGGCGCGGCAGCGTGATGCGGGCAATCTGTTCGTTGGAGACATCGATGCCGGCATCAATGAGCGCCTGCATCTCGGACATCTGGCCCTGGCGCCTCATGGCACGGGCACGCTCCTGTACCGGACCCCAGAGAAACACGCCGAAGAGAAACATGGGGGTCACGGACTGGCCGTCAGCCACGCGCTGGTCGGTGTTCGCCAGGGCGCGCTCGATGAACCGGTTGCGCGGCCCGTCGCCGGTGCCCGCGTGCTCGTCGCCAGCAAGCCAGGTCGCAGTGGCTGGAAACAGGTGCTCGAACAGCCCGTGCCGCCGGAGCCGCCGGTAGGCCTCCAGCGCGTGACCGGTTTCGAACACCTTCAGGAACTCGTCGAACAGCCGGGCCGGGGGCACGCTGTCGATCAGGCTGCCCAGCCGGGCCATCGGCGCCGCCGCCTCCGGGTGGATCTCCAGGCCGAGCTTCGCGGCGAGCCGCACCGCGCGGATCATCCGCACCGGGTCCTCGCGGTAGCGGGTCTCCGGGTCACCGATGAGGCGTATCTGGCGGGCCTCGATGTCGCGCATGCCATCGACGAAATCCCAGATGGAGAAGTCGGCGATGTTGTAATAGAGCGCGTTGACCGTGAAATCCCGCCGCCAGGCGTCTTCCTCGATCGAGCCGAAAGAATTGTCCTTGATGATCCGCCCCGCCGCGTCGAGCACCTGCCGGTCTTCGCTCTCCAGGTCCTCGTTGCCGAGGCCGCGGAACGTGGCGACTTCGACAATCTCGTCGCGGAACCTGACGTGCACGAGCCGGAACCGGCGGCCGATAAGCCGCGCGTTGCTGAACAGGGCGCGGACCTGCTCGGGGCTGGCATCGGTGGCAATGTCGAAGTCCTTTGGCTGCCGTTCCAGCAGCAGGTCACGCACCCCGCCTCCGACAATGAACGCCTGGTACCCGCCATCCTTCAGCCGGTACAGCACCTTAATGGCGTTCCGCGAGATATTTGCACGGGAAATGTTGTGCTCGGACCGGGGAATGATGCGGGGCGAACCCGCGACGGGTGTGGGATGAGTCAAAACAGTTCCGACTTGAGCCAAAGGCAAGGCTGACTATAATAGCAGCCCCGCTTCGGCGGCACAGTCCACTCAGGCTCCCTTCGTCTAGCGGTTAGGACGCGGCCCTCTCAAGGCTGAAACACGAGTTCAATTCTCGTAGGGAGCGCCAATTCCCGCCAACCCCAGGTAGAGCACCAGGCTTTGCCCACCATGCCAGCAACCACCCACTCCCCCTGCGAGTCGCCACACGGACCCACGGCGGGCGTATTTCGCCGGCTGGCGGCCGGTTGTTACGACGCGCTGCTCCTCGGCGCCGTGTGGATGACAGCGACACTAATCATTGTCGCTGTCCGGGACGGCGCCCCGGTTCCGGCGGGCCAGCCCGCCTATCAGCTGCTCCTGGCGGCCAGCGGGGCCCTGTTCTTCATCACGTCCTGGTTGCGCGGCGGGCAGACGCTCGGCATGCGCGCCTGGCGCCTCAAGGTGGAACTGGAATCCGGCGGTCCCCTCGATTTCCGGACCGGCCTGATCCGCCTCGCCGGGGGCCTGCTTTCATTGCTGCCCGCAGGCCTGGGCCTGTTCTGGTTGTGGATCGACCGGGACGAACTTACCTGGCACGACCGCCTCGCCGGAACGCGGGTGGTCGTGATTCCCCCGCAACGGACCTGAGCGGTTGCCCGGGCCACCGCTAGCGGGTCCGTGCGAGGATCAGCCCGGTGGCCAGGGCGAGAAGACCGGTGGGAATCCAAGCGACGGTTATCGCATCGAGGTTCCAGACGGCGCCACCGTCGGAGAGCGTCCTGCTCAACAGGAACCAGCCTAGACCGATACCCAGGCCCGCCAGCAGCCGGGATCCGGCACCTCCCGAGCGTAGTGGACCGAGGACGAAGGGCACGGCCAGCACGCACATCAAGGGCACGGCGAAGACTGACGCGATCCGGTTCCAGAAAGAGACTTCGTAACTGCGGGCTTCAAGACCGCTGCGCTTCAGGTACTGGACGTAACGCCAGAGCGCGGCCCCTGTCATGGTCTCCTCCCGGACGACGGTCAGCCCCAGCAGATCGGGATTCACGCCCTCGAGGCCCACTGCCTCAGCCTGCGCCGACGTCCGGACCGAAGTCCCAAGGAAACGGCTCTCGGCATAGTTGCGCAGCAGCCAGCGCCGGTCCGGACCGGCCAGCACAGACTCGGCGCGGCCCATGGCATCGAGCGCGCCATCGGCGTCAAAGCGAAATACGTAAACCTCGCCGCCCGGGTGCTGCTCACTGGGGGGCGTGACATTGAGGATGGTGGACTTGTCCCGGATCCAGGCACTGTTGCCGGTACTGACGCCGGCCTGCCCGTACTTCGCCAGCTCCCGCTGCTGCCGCGCATAGCGCTCGAGGGGCGGCGCCAGCCAGACGGTCAGCGCCAGGGCCGTCAAGGCCAGCACCACGCCCGTCGTCAGCACGGAGCGGGCCAGGCCACGCGGGGAAACGCCGGCGGCCCGCAGGACCGTCAGTTCGCTGCGGCTCGCCAGGGTCCCGAGACCGAGCAGCGCGCCCAGCAAGGTGGCTATCGGCAGCATCTGGCCGGCAATGCCGGGCAACTTCAGCAGCACCCAGCCGAGTGCATTCAGCACCCCGTAGTCGCCAACGCCAATGTCGTCGAGCTGCCCGATGAACTGGATGAAGCCGCCGAGGCTCAGCAGGACAGCCAGCACGAGCCCGGTGGTTCCGAGGATCGTGAGAAACAGGTACCGGCGGAGGATCCTCATGGGCTCGCCCGGCGGCGTGTCCAGCGCCGTGTCCAGCGCCGCCAGAGACCCAGCTGGACGAACAGCATGAGCCCGGCAATCGCAAAGAACAGCCCATGGACCCACCAGAGGCCGACAGCCTGGGGCAGCTGGCCGCGCTCAAGCCAGCCGCGGCCGGCCGCCAGCAAGTTCGCATAGATGAGGTAGACCAGCACGGCGGAACCGAGGCCCGCAAAGCGGCCCTTCCGGGGCTCGGTCTTGGCGAGTGGCACCGCCAGGAAGGTCAGGACCAGGAGCGTCAGTGGCACACCCACCCGCCACTGCAGCTCGGCCCGGTCGACCGGATTCCTCGAAGTGAGCAGGTCCAGGGTCGGTCTTGCCGCAGGCTGGAGTTTCGCCGGACCACTGGCCGGCAATTCGAACGGTATCCCGTGCTCGGCAAACTCGACGATGCGGTAGCGGGGTGCCCCCGGCTCGCCCTCGTAGCGCTGCCCCCGGGCAAAGGTCAGGATCCGGATGCCATCACCGGCATCCTCCTGCCAGGCCTCGTCCGCGACAATGACTTCCACCCGCGCGCCGACGCGACGCTCGACGAAGACGTCGTGGAGGCGCTTGTCCGGCGTCATGGAGCCCGCGTAAAGCACCGCGGTGCCATTGGCAAAGCTTACGAAGCGGCCGGCGGCGAGCAGCCCGAGACTGGCCTCGCGCTTCGCCTGGGCGACGTAGATGTCCACCTGCCGGAGCGCCGCCGGGGCCACGACCAGTGAAAGACCCCCGACCAGCAGGGCGACCAGGGCGCCAAGCGTCAGGAGTGCGCGATAGAGCTTCGCCGGCCCGATCCCGCAGGCCATCATCGCGGCCATCTCGCTGTCGTGATAGAGGCGCGCGAGCGCCAGCATGCTCGCCAGGAAGTATCCCACGGGAATCAGGATAGTCAGGTACTGGACGCTGGTAAGGCCCAGCACTTGCAGGATAGCGAGGCGGGGCACCCTGTTGGCGGCCGCGTCACCGAGCACGGCGGCGAACTGGTTCGTCACGAGGATCAGCAGCAGCACGACCGTGACGACGAGCCAGGTCTGGAGAGTCTCGCGCAGGATATAGCGGTGCAGGATGCCGGACATGCCCGTGGCGGCTTAGCCAGCCTCCGGATGAATCGAGTACACTAATGAACGTTCCACAGGGGTTTTCATGCGACGTGCCAGACGTGCGCCAACCTTGGTTTAGAGGTCGCATGGAGTCAAGCACCCGCACATCGAGGTCAGCATGCAGTACCAGGTAACGACTGGCGCGGCCAGCCAGCAGCGCACGGCCTGTGCCGTGGTTCCCGTCTATGCCGGCGGCGAGCTCCCGGCCAGCGCCCTTAGCATCGACAAGGCCGGTGGTGGCCTGATCACCCGGGCCATCCGCAATCACGACATCAAGGGTGAGCCTGGTGAATTGCTCCTGCTGACCGAGACCGGAAAGCTGCCCTGCAAGCGGATCCTGCTGGTGGGCCTTGGCGCCAAGGCGAAGCTCGACCGCCGCGTCTGGCGGAAGGCTACGCGCGCGGCCCTCGCCCAGGTGGCGCGGGGCAAGTACGCGGACGCGACGTTCTATCTCGCCACCGAGGCCGTCGGCGATGCCGATACCTATCGCCGGGCCCGCCTCGCGGTGGAGATCTGGCAGGACGTGAGCTACCGCTTCACCGAGATGAAGTCTGAACCCGCCGACAAGCCGCTGTCCCTGAAGAAACTGCGCATTGCCAGCGCGGGTCGCGACGCCCGGCAGACACGCCGCGGCGTCGCGCACGGCGAGGCCATCGGCCGGGCCGTGGCGCTCGCGAAGGACCTCGGCAATCTCCCGCCGAATGTCTGCACGCCCGGTTATCTCGTGAACCGTGCCCGCGGTATCGCCAAGGGCGAACGGAAGCTGACCGTAAAGGCGATGGGTCCTGCGGAAATCCGCAAGCTGCGGATGGGGGCCTTCATGGCTGTCACGCAGGGCGCGGCCGAACCGCCCCGCTTCATCGTGCTGCGGTATCGGGGTGCCCCCGCCAAGGCACCGCCCGTCGTCCTGGTCGGCAAGGGCATTACCTTCGACTCGGGCGGCATCTCCATCAAGCCCGCTGGCGCGATGGACGAGATGAAGTACGACATGTGCGGCGCGGCCACGGTCCTCGGCGTGCTGCAGGCCGTGGCGGAACTGAAACTGCCGATCAACGTGGTGGGCGTAGTCCCGGCGTGCGAGAACCTGCCGAGTGGCACGGCCACCCGCCCTGGCGACATCGTCCGGACGATGTCCGGGCAGACGGTAGAAATCCTGAATACTGATGCTGAAGGGCGCCTGGTCCTCTGCGACGCGATTCACTACGCGCTGCGCTTCAAGCCGGCGGCGCTCATTGATATCGCCACGCTCACGGGTGCCTGCCTGGTCGCCCTCGGACGTGTGCGTTCCGGCCTGCTCGGCAATTCCGACGAACTCGCCGATGCGTTGCTGGCCGCGGGCCAGGCGGCGGACGACCGCGCCTGGCGCCTGCCGCTGGACGAGGACTATGCCGAACTGATCAAGAGCCCCTTTGCAGACGTCGCCAACGTGGGCGGCCGCGACGCCGGCACCATCACTGCGGCCAGCTTCCTGTCCCGCTTTGTCGGCAAGACGGACTGGGCCCACCTGGACATCGCGGGCACCGCCTGGAACCAGGGCAGCAACAAGGGCGGCACCGGCCGGCCGATCCCGCTGCTCATGGAGTTCCTGATCGAACGGACCTGAGCTGGCGACCAGCGGCCATGAGTATTACGCCCCGAGTGTCCTTTTACGTCCTGGACAACACAGCGACGACCACCCGCCTCGGCTACACCTGCCGGCTGGTCGAGAAGGCCTACAAGCTGCAGAACCGGATTCACACCCACGCCACGGACGTGGCCATGGCACAGGCGCTCGACGCCCTGTTGTGGACATTTCGCCAGGGCAGCTTCGTGCCGCACGAGTTGCTGACGCCCGACTCGCCACCCGTGGCCCCGGTCACGATCGGTTCTGCCGAGGGGGACAGCCAGGCAGCGCCCCCGGACGGGGACCTGCTCATCAACCTGGCGGACGATGTGCCGGCTTTTTTCATGCGCTACGCGCGCATCGCGGAAATCATCGATGGCTCCCCGGCCGGCAGGGAAGCGGGGCGCGCGCGCCACCGCTTCTATCGGGACCGGGGCCTGGACCCGGAAACCCACGAGGTGGCCTGACCATGGATCGATCACGCATTCCCGTACTGACCGACGCCGTCGGCCGGCCCCGCCGCAGCGCCGCCGACGAACTCAGGCGCCCGGCGCTCAGCGAATCGGAACTGGCCGAACTGCAGGTCCGCATCGCCACGGGCAGCTTCGTGCTGGTCGAGAAGCTGCTGCATCAGGCCTACAAGGAAATGGAAGCGACCCTGTTCGACGAGGTGGTTGGCCGGCTGCGCCACGAACTGCCGGAGCTGATCGACCAGGTCCTTCGCGAGCACTTCGAGCAAGACCTCAAGGATGACTGAGTGACAGACCAGACTCCGGGCGACAGCGCCCCTCCCCTCGGCAAGGCCTACCAGCCCGCGGGCATCGAACAGCGCTGGTACGCGCAGTGGGAGGCTGCCGGCTACTTCGCGCCCTCGGGCCGGGGGGCGCCCTACTGCATCATGATCCCGCCCCCGAACGTTACGGGCACGCTGCACATGGGCCACGCGTTCCAGCACACGTTGCAGGACGCCCTCACCCGCTACCACCGGATGCGCGGTGACAACACGCTGTGGCAGCCGGGCACGGACCATGCGGGCATTGCCACCCAGATGGTCGTCGAGCGGCAACTGAACGCCGGGGGCAAGACCCGCCAGGACCTGGGCCGGGGCGCCTTCGTGGAACGGGTCTGGCAGTGGAAGCAGGAGTCCGGCGGCACAATCACCCGGCAGATGCGCCGCCTCGGCAATTCCGTCGACTGGTCCCGGGACCGCTTCACGATGGACGAGGGCCTTTCCACGGCCGTCACCGAGGTCTTCGTGCGCCTCCACGCGGAGGGGCTGATCTATCGGGGCAAGCGCCTGGTCAACTGGGACCCGGTCCTGCACACGGCGCTGTCAGACCTGGAGGTCCAGTCCGAACCGGAACAGGGCTCCCTCTGGCACATCCGCTACCCGCTCGCTGACGGCGGCGGCCAACTCATCGTCGCCACCACCCGGCCGGAGACCATGCTGGGCGACGCGGCGGTGGCCGTGCACCCGACGGACGAGCGCTACCGGCACCTGGTCGGCAAGCAGATCCGGCTGCCCCTGACGAACCGGCTCATCCCGGTCATCGCCGACGACTACGTGGACCCGGAGTTCGGGTCGGGTTGCGTCAAGATCACGCCAGCCCACGACTTCAACGACTACGAGGTCGGCAAGCGGCACGACCTGCCGCTGATCAACATCTTCGACCGGGACGCGCGCGTGATCAGCAAGCCGGACACGGCCGGTTCCGGCTACGAGCCGGCGGCCGCGCTGGACGAAATTCCACCGGACCTGCGTGGCCTGGACCGGGCGGAGGCACGGCGCCGCATCGTGGCCCGCCTGGAAGAGCAGGGCTTGATGGAGCGCATCGACCCGCACAGCCTGCAGTTGCCCCGCGGCGACCGGAGCGGTGCCATCCTCGAGCCGTGGCTGACAGACCAGTGGTACGTGAAGATCGCGCCGCTGGCCGCGCCCGCCATTGCCGCCGTCGAGGCTGGCCGGATCCGCTTCGTGCCCGATAACTGGGCCAAGACCTACTTCCAGTGGATGCACAACATCCAGGACTGGTGCATCAGCCGCCAGCTCTGGTGGGGCCACCGGATTCCCGCCTGGTACGACGCCGACGGCCGCGTGTATGTGGCCCGCAGCGAGGCAGAGGCGCGCGCTGCCCACGCACTCGGCGACGATGTGGCACTGACCCGGGACGAGGATGTGCTCGACACCTGGTTCTCCTCGGCCCTCTGGCCCTTCTCCACGCTGGGCTGGCCGGAGCAGACCGGCGAGCTCAGGACCTTCTACCCGTCGAGTGTGCTGGTCACGGGCTTCGACATCATCTTCTTCTGGGTTGCCCGGATGATCATGCTGGGCCTCAAGTTCGCCGGCGACGTGCCTTTCCGGGAGGTTTACATCACCGGGCTGATCCGCGACGAAAACGGCGACAAGATGTCGAAGTCCAAGGGCAACATCCTGGACCCTCTCGACCTGATCGACGGCATCGACCTCCCTGCCCTGCTCGCCAAGCGCACGACCGGGTTGATGCAGCCCCAGCTGAAACCGCAGATCGAGAAGGCCACGAAGAAGCAGTTTCCCAATGGCATTCCCGACTACGGCACGGATGCCCTGCGCTTCACCTTCGCGGCGCTCGCGAGCACGGGCCGGGACATCCGCTTCGACCTGAACCGGATCGAGGGCTACCGGAATTTCTGCAACAAGATCTGGAACGCTGCGCGCTTCGTCCTGATGAATGTCGAAGGCAAGGAACTCGCCCAGGGCACTGCCGCGGTGACCAGTCTCAGCCTGCCGGACCGGTGGATCCTGTCACGGTTTAGCAAGACCGTGGAGTCGGTCGCGAGCCACTTCGGCACGTACCGCTTCGACCTCGCGGCCCGGGTGCTCTACGAGTTTATCTGGAACGAGTACTGCGACTGGTACCTGGAACTGACCAAGCCGATCCTGCAGAACCCGGCCACGCCGGCCACCGAGCAGGCCGTCACGCGCCGCACGTTGGTCACGGTGCTCGAGGCACTGCTGCGGGCCAGCCACCCGTTCATGCCCTTCATTACCGAGGAAATCTGGCAGCGCGTCGCGCCACTGGCCGGCATCTGCGGTGAATCCATCATGATCCAGCCGTGGCCCGACCCCGCCTTCTTCCCCGTGGACGACGCGGCAGAAGCGGAGCTGGCCTGGATCCAGGGCTTCATTCTCGGCGTGCGCCAGATCCGGGGCGAGATGGACATCCCGCCGGGCAAGCGCTTACCCGTGCTGCTGCAGGACCCGACGCCGGAAGACACCCGCCTGCTCGGGATTCACAGCCACTACCTGCGGGAACTGGCACGGCTCTCGGATATCGAGATGCTTGCGCAGGGAAGCACGGCCCCGCCCAGCGCGACCGCGCTGGTGGGCAGCCTCAGGCTCCTGGTGCCGATTGCGGGACTGATTGATGTCGAGGCAGAACGCAGCCGGCTGACGAAGAACCGCGCCAAGGCGGCCGCTGACCTCGCCCGCGTCGAGCAGAAGCTCGCAACGGAGAGCTTCACAAGCCACGCACCCGAGGCGGTGGTCAGCAAGGAACGGGAGCGCGCAGACACTCTGCGCCGGGACCTCGCAAAGCTCGATGCCCAGCTCGTACAGCTGGCATCCCTCTAGGCCGCCACCGGCGGCCTACCGCAAGTCGGGCAGAGGCTCCCCTTCCGGCACGAACTTCAGCGCCAGGCCGTTGTTGCAGTAGCGGAGGCCGGTGGGTGCCGGCCCGTCCTTGAACACGTGACCCTGGTGCCCGCCACAGCGGGCACAGTGGTACTCGGTGCGCGGCAGGAGCAGGTGAAAGTCCCGCTTGGTGCCAACGCCGGCTTCAGTGAGCGGCTGAAAGAAGCTCGGCCAGCCAGTGCCACTGTCGAACTTGCCTGACGTCGAGAACAACGGCGCGTGGCAGGCCGCACAGAGGAAGGTTCCGCGACGCTTCTCGCCGTTCAGGGCGCTGCTGAAGGGCCGCTCCGTATTCTCCTCGAACAACACTCCATAGCTGTCGGCATCGAGAAGCTCGCGATACTGCCCGGCACCGGGCTTGTCTGACTGCTTCGGCATGCATTCCTCCGGGGCGTGCAATCCAGGGCCAAGTATGGCGCAACGGAACTGATTCTGTGCCGCAGTTCGCGCTCCAGCCTGGGGGCTTGCGGCAAGATGCCATGGTATCTTCGCTGGGCATCACCCCGGATTGGAACGCAGCATGGCGGCAAACGTCACGGCACTGGCGGGGAAGGATCAGCTGCAGCGCGCCCGTCAGCTGGCCGACCAGGTGGGCTCGGAAATCGGCCACGTGATCCTCGGCAAGCAGACCGAGATCCAGCTGGCCTTCGCGTGCCTGCTGGCCGGCGGCCACCTGCTGATCGAGGACGTGCCCGGCGTCGGCAAGACTCTCCTCGCGCGCGCGCTGGCCGGCGTCCTGGGACTCTCGTTCCGGCGGATCCAGTTCACCAGCGACATGCTGCCGGCCGACATTGTTGGCATGTCGATACTCGATCAGGCCAAGGGCAAGTTCCGCTTTCATCCGGGCCCGATCTTCGCCCACGTCGTGCTGGCGGACGAGATCAACCGGGCAACCCCCAAGGCCCAGAGCGCGCTCCTCGAGGCGATGGAGGAATACCAGGTCACCGTCGATGGTGATACCCACGAACTGGCGCTGCCGTTCTTCGTCATTGCGACCCAGAACCCGCTTCACCAGGCCGGGACCTTCCCGCTGCCCGAGTCGCAGCTCGACCGCTTCCTGATGCGCATCGGCCTCGGCTACCCGGGCGAGGCCCTCGAGCGCAAGCTGCTGCGCGGGGACGACCGCCGCCGGCTGCTTGACGACCTGCGCCCGGTCATAGACGTGCAGGGCCTCGCCGACTTGCGGGCCTCGGCCCGTGAACTCTTCCTCGCCGAAGCCCTGCTCGACTACGTGCAGGCTCTGGTGCGCTACACGCGCCAGTCGGCGCAGTTCGAGCTGGGCCTCTCCCCGCGCGGCGCCCAGGACCTGGTCAGCGCCGCGCGCTGCTGGGCCCTGATCCAGGGCCATCCCGGCGTTCACCCGGAGGACGTCAAGGCAGTGTTCCCCGCCGTCGCCGGCCACCGCCTGCGACCCCGCCAGGGCGGCACGGCCGCACTCCGCGACCCGGCACGGCTCGTGCTGGAGTCCGTACCGATTCCCTGAGCGAGACACCGCCGGTGACCAGGCCAGGCCGTCGGCGCCGCCTTCCCCGCTTTATCGGGCGCCAGGTAGAGCACTGGGCGCGCCGCCGTCAGGGCACGGACGGGGCCTTCGTAGAGCTCCACCAGGGCCGCGTCTATATCCTGCCCACACGCAGCGGGCTGATTTTCGGCGTGATGTTCTTCACGATGCTGCTCGGGGCTCTCAACTACAGCAACAACATGGGTTTTGCGCTGGCGTTCCTGCTGACCGCGCTGGCAGTGGTCAGCATCCACCACTGCCAGCGCAATCTGGCCGGCCTGCGGCTCAGCATCAGCGGCTGTACGCCCGTGTTTGCGGGGGAACCCCTGGAGTGCACGCTGCACCTCGCAAACCCCGGTAACAGCATGCGCTGGCAGCTGGCGGCGGGACCCGCGGCCGAACGCACGCCGGCTGTCGACCTGGCGCCGGGCGCTTCGGCGACCCTCGCGCTACGACTCCCCACGAGCCACCGCGGCCGGCTGCACTGCCCCGCCATCCGCGTGAGCACCCGGCACCCGCTCGGCCTCTTCGAGTCCTGGGCGCTCCTCAATCCCGGGCAGGAACTACTGGTGTACCCGCGCCCGGCGGGGAGCGCGGCTGTCCGGTCGCCGCCGGCTGCCGCGGCCCTCGAGAATGCCGGGGAGGCCGTGCGGGGCAGCGATGAATTCGCTGGCCTGCGCCCGCCGCTTCCCGGCGAGTCCCGGTCGCGGATTGCCTGGAAGGCAGTGGCCCGCACCGGCATCCTGCTGGCGAAGGATTACCGCAGCGGCGCCGGCTCGGTCTGGCTCGACTGGAGCACCCTGCCGGCCGCCGACCCGGAGGAGCGCCTGTCCCTGCTCACGCGGCTCGCGATCGACGCGGAAGCCACGGGCCAGCTCTACGGCTTGCGGCTGCCCGGCCTCGAGCTGCCGCCGATGGGCGGCCCCGAGCACTTCCACCGGTGCCTCGCGATGCTCGCCACCTTCGACACCGGCAGCGCCGGATCCGGTAGCCATGTCAACTGATGCTGCCAGCACAGCGGCCGCTCCCCGGGACGCGGAGCACGACTGGGAGGCGCCGGGGATTCCGCAGAAGGGCCCGGCGGCCAGTCATACAAGCGCCGGCCAGCTCCTGTGGCTGGTGCTGCTCGTCGTCATCGCCGTGGCTCCGCACGTGGGTTTCGTAGACTCCTGGGTGATCGCCGGGCTGGCCGCCTCGCTGGCCTGGAGGCTCGGCGCGGCCTTCGCCGGCTGGCGCCTGCCGGGCACCTGGCTGCGGGGCGGATTGACCCTCGCCGGATCCTTTGCGGTGGCGTTCACCTACCGGCGCATCTCCGGGCTGGATGCCGGGACGGCGCTGCTGGTCCTCATGCTGGCGCTGAAGCTGCTCGAAACACACTCCACCCGGGACCGCAGCATCGTCATCCTCATTGCCTGGTTCGTGCTCTTCGCGAGTTTCCTGCGGGAGCAGTCGGTCGGCTCCGTCCCGCAGCTCGCCGCCGGGGTGGTCGCCGGCACCCTCGCCCTGCTGCAGAGCGCCCGTCCCTCCGGCCTTCTTCCGCCCGTTCGGGCGCTCCAGCTCACGGGGCGGCTGCTGCTGCACGCGCTGCCGCTGGCCCTCGTACTCTTTCTGTTGTTCCCGCGATTGCCGGGGCCCTTCTGGGCGCTCCCCGCGCCGGGCGGCAACGGGCGGACAGGCCTGACGGACGAGATGAACCCGGGCGACATCACCTCCCTGGCCCAGTCGGACGAGGTGGCGTTTCGCGTGCGCTTCACGGGGCCCGCACCTCTGCCCGCGGAACTGTACTGGCGGGGCCCGGTGCTGGAGCGCTTCGACGGCCGCCGCTGGCGGGCAGTGCCGGACGCCGTCCGCGACCGGCTGCCACGGCTGCAGGGTTACGCGCCGGCTCCTGACCGGAACCAGCGCGTGTTCAGCTACGAGATCACGCTGGAGCCCAACCGGCAGCGCTGGTTGCTGCCCCTGGAAACGCCCCTGACCTGGGATGCGCCGGATGGCGCCCTGGCTGGCACGCTGGAACTCCTGAACAAGCGGCCGATCGAGCGCCGCATCGCGTGGAACGGCCGGTCGGTGGCGACCGGCAGCTTCCGCGACCCGAGGTCACCGGACAGGCTCAACCGGGACCTGGTCATGGGCAAGAACCCGCGCAGCGTCGCCCTCGCCGCTGAGATGCGGGCCGCGGCCACCTCCGACGCGGACTATCTGCGGCGCGTGCTGCGGCTGTTCCGGGAGCAGGAATTCTTCTACACACTGCAGCCGCCGGCCCTCGGCGAGCAGCCCGTGGACGATTTCCTGTTTCGCACGCGCGCTGGATTCTGCGAGCACTACGCGTCGGCTTTCGCGGTGCTGGCCCGCGCGGCTGGCCTGCCCGCCCGCGTGGTCACTGGCTACCAGGGCGGGGAACGGAACCCGGTCGCTGACTACTGGATCGTCCGCCAGTCCGACGCACACGCCTGGACCGAGGTGTGGCTGGACGGGCGCTGGGTGCGTTACGACCCTACGGCGGCAGTGGCCCCGGAACGCATTGCCAGTGGACTCGACGCGGCGCTTCCCGGGTGGAACGGCGACACACTGCCAATACTCGGCAAGGCGGCGTGGCTCGGGAGGCTTGCCTTGAGCTGGGATGCGGTCAACGCGACGTGGGACCGCTGGGTGCTTGCCTTCGGCCCGGACCAGCAGTCCGCGCTGCTCGAGGGGCTCGGCATCCGCTCACCGTCACTGCGTGATGTCGCGCTCGTCTGCGCGGTCACGGTAAGCGCAGTGCTTCTACTGTTCACCCTGTTCGGTCTGCGCGGCACCCGGGGCCGCCCCGATCCGGTCGAGGAAGCCTGGCAGCGTCTCTGCCGCCTCCTCGCCCGGCGAGTCCGGGCCCGGACCCCGGTCGAGGGACCCGCCGAGTACGCCGCCGCCGTGGCGGCCCTGCGCCCCGACGTGGGCGAGTTGATCGAGGCCCTCGCGGCCCAATACCTGGAACTGCGCTACGACGGCCCTGCCACGGCCGCGGACGCGCACCGCTTCGCCCGCCGGGTCAGGGCCGTGCGGATACCGCCGGCACCTGCACCCGGCTAAGCAGCAGCAGGCCGGCGACGAACAGCACCAGCAGCGAGAGGATCCCCGCACGCTGGCTGCCGGTGAGTAGCGCGGCCGTGCCGGCCAGCACCGGTCCCAGGATCGACGAGAACTTGCCAAGCATGTTGAAGAAGCCGAAATACTCGCCGCTCCGGCCCGGCGGTATCAGCCGCGCGTAGAGGGAACGGCTGAGGGACTGAACACCCCCCTGCACGAGGCCGATCGTCGCCGCCAGCGCGTAGAACTCCGGCGCGGTGGTCAGGAATACCGACAGCAGGGTCGCGACAATGTACACGGCCAGCGCGAGCACAATGGCCCGCTTCGGCCCGAGGCGATGACCGAGGGAGCCAAAAGCGATGGCGGCGGGAAACCCGAGGAAGTTGGTGAGCAGGATCGCGCCCGTCACGTCGGTGGTCGAGAGTCCGCGGGAGAGCCCGTAGTCCACCGCCATCTTGATGATCGTGTACACGCCGTCGATGTACAGCCAGTAGGCCGCGAGAAACCACAGCAGGTTGGTATCGGCGCCCAGGGACCGCACCGTGACCCGGAGCTGGCGCAACCCGGCGCCGAACGCGCCGGTTACCGGCGGCATGCCGCCGCGCTTCTCCCTCACCCAGAGCAGCAGCGGGATGGAAAATACTGCCCACCAGATGCCGACGAGCAGGAAGCTGAGCTGGATGGCCGCCGTCTGGTCTGCAAGCCCGAAGGTCGCGGGCGACGCGATGAGGACGACGCTGACCGTGAACAGCAGCGCGCCCCCGAGGTACCCGAGGCCATAGCCGAGTGCCGAGACCCGGTCGAAGGCTGCCGGCTCGGCCACATCGATCAGCATGGCGTCGTAGAGACTGTTGGCGGCGAAGAAGCCGACCGAGGCCAGCACGAAGCACGCCAGGGCGGGCAACCAGCCACCCGCGCCGATCGGCGCGAGGAGGATCGTGGTGATCACGCCGAGCAGGGTGAACAGCGCCAGCCAGATCTTCCGTCGCCTTGCCTGGTCCGTCATCGCCCCGAGCAACGGCGCCAGCAGCACCACGACGAGGCTCGCCAGGCCGTTGGCCATCCCCAGGCGGAAGGTCGTCACGGCGCTGGGCGCGCCATCATTCCAGGTCCCGGCCAGCATCACCGGCACGAAGGCCGTGAGCACCGTGAGCGCGAACGCCGAGTTCGCCCAGTCGTAAAAAGCCCAGGCGAGGACCGGGCGGCTGCGCCAGAAGGGTTCGGCCACCGTGACTCAGCGCCGCCGGCGGAAACGATGGACCAGCACCACCGCGTCTTCGGTTCCGCCGCGGGCCCGGTAGTAGCCACGCCGGCGGCCGAGAACCTCGAACCCCGCGCGCTCGTAGAGCTCCAGGGCGCGGGTGTTCGACGGCCTAACTTCGAGATACATGCCTTCCGCGCCCGCCTGCCGGGCGACCTCCATCAGGTGCTCAAGCAGCCGCCGGCCGTTGCCCATGCCACGGGCCGACTCCGACAAGGCGAGGTTGAGCAGGTGCGCTTCGCCGGCCGCCACCGACATGATCCCGTAACCGACCACCTTGCCGCTGTGCTCGAGCACGACGCTCGTGTACCCGGCGAGGAGGCAGTCCCGGAAGATACCCGGGCTCCAGGGAAACTCGTAGGCGCGCTGCTCGATCATGGCCGCCATGGTCACGTCGGCCTGCCGCATGTCGCGGAGCCGGGCCGGCGTTGCCTTGAGTTCAGCGCTCATCCGGGGCAGGCGCGGGCCGGAGGGGCTGGACCGTGGCCCGCGCAAGGCAAAGATCTTCCCAGGACTTGCGCTTCTGTCCGGGGCTGCGCAGCAGGTAGGCCGGGTGATAGGTCACCACCAGCGGAATGCCCGACGGGCCATAGCGGTGGACGCGGCCACGCAGGCGGCCGATCGGCGTAGCGTCCTTCAGCAGGTTCTGGGCCGCGATGCGCCCGACCGCCAGCAGGAGGCCCGGCTGCACGAGGGCGATCTGCCTTTGCAGGTATGCGCTGCAAAGCTCTGATTCTTCTGGCTTTGGATCCCGATTTTCCGGCGGCCTGCACTTGAGGATGTTGGCGATATAGACCTGCTCCCGGGCGAGGCCCGCCGCCATCAGCATCTCGTTGAGCAGCTGCCCCGCCCGGCCGACAAAGGGCTCGCCCTGCCGGTCCTCATCGGCCCCGGGGGCCTCGCCGATTACCATCCAGCGAGCGCGACGGTCGCCGACGCCGAACACGACTCGCGACCGGGTCTCGTGCAGCACGCACTTCCGGCAAGCGAGCGCCTCCTGCTCCAGGGCAGTCCACTCCGAACCGGATTCGCCGCCTCCGGCTGCCAGGGACGGCTCCGCCAGAGGTACCGGCGCCAATGGGGTTGCCGCGAGATTCCCGCGGCGCGTCCAGGCCGTGATCCCCAGTGCATCGAGGGCCGCCAGTTGCCGCGCGCTTAAGCCGGATTCCGCCATGGACATGCCCTGCCGACGTGTCTCAGGACCCCGGCCCGGGCCCTTGCCGGGGTCCGGGGCCAGATTCGGGGCCAGATTCGCGGGAAGGGTCGGGACGGCGCAGGCGCGCCGACCCACGGCGCTGCCGACGCCAGATCGCCATGATGATTCCCGAGAGGGCGTAGACCGACGCGATGATGAAACACACGCTCGGCGGATCCAGTGCAATCAGCACGAAGATCAGCGGTATCACGAACACGTAGGTAAAGGAGATCCGCCCCCGGGGGCCGAGCTCCTTGAAGCTGTAGTAGGCAAAGGGCGAGACCATCAGCGCACCCGCCGCCACCGTGATCACGGTGCTTGCCGCAAGGGCGGCCAGGCCATCCAGGCCCTGCTCGGTCGCGAACCAGACCATGCTCGCCACGAGACCTGCCGCGGACGGACTGGGCAGGCCCTCGAAGAAACGCCGGTCGGCAGTCTTTGAGGCCACATTGAAGCGCGCCAGCCGGAGCGCAGCCGCGACCGCGTAGAGGAAGGCCGCGAGCCAGCCGAGCTTGCCCCAGGCCCAGCCGTACTCGGCAAGCGCCCGCAAGCCCCAGAGATAGACGATGATCGCAGGCGCCATGCCGAATGCCGCCATGTCGGCCAGGCTGTCGTACTGCTTGCCAAACTCGGACTCGGTGTGGGTGAGCCGGGCGAGACGCCCGTCCAGTCCATCGAGCAGCGCCGCGACGAACACGGCGATGCAGGCCGGCCGGTAATTGCCGTCGATGGAAGCGACGATGCCGTAGAAGCCGGCGAACAGGGTGCCGGTGGTCAGCAGGTTGGGCAGCAGGTATATCGCCCGCCGCCGCGGGGCTGCTTGGCTGTCGCTCGGCTCGGGCATTGCATTTTCCACGCTGGGGCGACACTCCACGCTTTCAAAAAACATAGTGCCACGGTGGACGGTGCATATACAGCCGAGCGCCGGCGGGGACAAGGCTGGCCCCGGGGGCTAGAATGCCGCGCGAACGTATTCCGCGCTGCCAGAGACCCTCCCACCATGCGCCTCAGCCAGTTGCCACTCACGACGCTCAAGGAAGTCCCCGCGGACGCGGAGATCCGGAGCCACCAGTTGATGCTGCGGGCCGGGCTGATCCGGCGCCTCTCCTCCGGGCTGTTCACATGGATGCCGCTGGGCCTGCGTGTGCTCCGCAAGGTGGAACGGATCGTGCGCGAGGAGATGGACCGGGCCGGGGCGCTGGAAATCCTGATGCCCGCCGTGCAGCCCGCGGAACTCTGGCAGGAGACGGGGCGCTGGGATCTCTACGGGGATCTCCTCCTCCGCATCCGCGACCGCCATGAGCGGGACTACTGCTTTGCGCCAACTGCCGAAGAGGTGGTCACGGAGGTCGCCAGGCGGGAACTGCGCAGCTATCGCCAGCTGCCGGTGAACTATTACCAGATCAACACCAAGTTTCGCGACGAGATCCGGCCCCGCTTCGGCGTGATGCGGGCACGGGAGTTCGTGATGAAGGACGCCTACTCCTTTCACCTGGACCAGGCCTCGCTGGAAACCACCTACGACGCCATGGCGGAGGCCTACTCCCGGATCTTCACACGCCTCGGCCTGCGCTTTCGCAAGGTGGATGCCCACGGCGGCGAGATTGGCGGGTCCCGGTCCCAGGAGTTCCACGTGCTGGCGGACTCGGGCGAGGACCGGATCGCCTGGTGCGAGGGCGACAGCTTCGCTGCCAACGTGGAGATGGCACCGGCCATGCCGCCCGCCGGCTCGCGACCTGCGCCCGGGCAGCCGCTGACCCCGGTTGCGACGCCCGGCGTGCGCTCCATCGACGAGGTCGCTGCCTTTCTCAAGGTGGATCCGGCCCATTGCCTCAAGACGCTGGTGGTGGAGGGCTCGGACGGTGGACTCGTGGCCCTGCTCCTCCGGGGGGACCACGAACTCAATCCCCTCAAGGCCGAGCGCGCGCCGGGCGTGGCCCGGCCGCTGAAGCTCGCGGCGGCCGAGCGCGTGCTGGCAGTCACCGGCGCTCCCGTCGGTGCCCTCGGTCCGTTGAAACTGGCTCTGCCACTGGTGGCGGACCACAGCGCGCTGGCGCTCGCGGACTTCGTCTGCGGTGCGAACGCGGCGGATACCCATCTGGCCGGCGTCAACTGGGAGCGCGACCTGCCCTTGCCTGTTGCTGCCGACCTGCGCAACGTGGAGAACGGCGACCCGAGCCCCGGCGGCGGTGGCGCCCTGATCCTGGCGCGGGGTATCGAGGTCGGCCACATTTTCCAGCTGGGCGACAAGTACAGCCGCAGCATGCACGCCGTGGTGCTGGACCAGGAGGGCAAGGAACGGGTCATGACGATGGGCTGCTACGGCATCGGTGTCTCCCGGATCGTGGGCGCGGCCATCGAGCAGAACAACGACGAGCACGGCATCCTCTGGCCGGAACCCATGAGCCCGTTCCACGTCATCCTGATCGAACTGAATCCTAAAAAGTCCGAGGCCGTCACAGCAGCGGCAGCTGGCCTGTACAAGGCTTTGCAGGAGGCCGGCCTCGAGGTGCTCTTCGACGACAGGGACGCCCGGCCCGGCGTCAAGTTTGCCGATGCGGACCTGGTTGGCATCCCGCACCGGATCGTCGTCGGCGAACGGGGTGTCAAGGATGGCAAAGCGGAGTACCGTCACCGGCAGAGCGGAAATGAGGAAAAGGTGGTTTTCGCCGATGTCGTGGATTTCCTGCGAGCGCGCCGCGACCTGCCCCGCCAGGGCTAGCCGCCGGCGGTGGCTGGCTGCTGGCCTGCTGGGCGGCGCTGCGGCGCTGGCATCCGGCATGGCAGCCGCAGCCGTCTCCGGGCCGGACCCGGCGCTGCGGGAGAAGCTGAAGGCGGCGCTTGAGGAACCCTCGAATTTCGAGGACCGCTTCGAGGCGGAGGTCTGGCTCACCGATATGGCGGGCCGTCTGGCCCACAAGGTCCCAGATCCCGCGGAACGTCTCGAGATCCTGACCACCGTCCACCGGGAGGCCAGCCGCGTGGCGCTGCCACCGGAAATGATCCTCGCGGTGATTGACGTGGAAAGCGGCTTCCAGCCTTACGCTGTTTCGCGGGCGAACGCCCAGGGATTGATGCAGGTCATGCGTTTCTGGCTGGCAGAGCTCGGGATGCCAGGCCACGCCCTGCTCGACGTCCGCGACAACGTGCGCATGGGCTGCACGATCCTGCGGTATTACTACGATAAGGAGAACGGCAACTGGTCACGGGCGCTCGCACGCTACAACGGCAGCGTCGGCAGCCGCGCCTATCCGGACCTGGTGTTCGAGCGGCTGCGCACCCGCTGGTTCCGGCAGTAGGCAGTTCAGCCGGTCCGGAAATCCGTCAGGTCAGGGTGACCGCAGGGATCCTCCGGGTACTCGGCGACTTCCAGAACGTTCGCAAGGGGCGGCCCCTGACGCAGCCAGCCGGCGAGCGCGTCCAGGGCCGCTGCCTCACCGAGCCCGAGGACCTCGACGGTCCCGTCGGGAAGGTTCCTTGCGAAACCACGCAGGCCGAGTTCGTCCGCGCGGCGCGCGGCACTGGCGCGAAAGAACACTCCCTGGACCCTGCCTCTGACGACGAAGCGCCGGGCTGCGACCATCGCCATCGCCCCTTATCTCAGTGCGGCGTGCCATCCGCGGCGGGATCGGCGTCCCGCAACGACCGGCTCCGCAGCAGCGCGGCGATCGCTGACTCCTTGGCTCCCAGCGCCAGCTTGCGTGCGTCCCAGTACATGCGCTGATTGAGCTGGGCCTCTGCGGCGTCGAGGCGCGCTTCCGCCGTCCGCAAGCCGTCCGCAGCAAGATTGGCCGCGCCCGCCTCCCGGGCGGCCGCGATGGCCTGGCGCGCATCGCTCATTTCCTGTACCGGGGGTCCCGTAGTCGCGCAGGCGGTGATGGCCAGCAGTCCGGCGAGTACCAGCAAGCGCAGCAGGGTTTTTGACGACGTCATGGGGGGCACGCTAGCCACCCGCCTGCCAGCGGTCAAGCGGCGCTCGCCCCGCACGGTAAACTGTTAGCCCCCGAAACACTGGCGCTTGCCCGATGCCCGACATCCTCGTCCTGTATTACTCCCGCCACGGGTCCGTGGCGAATCTCGCCGCCCAGGTCTGCCGTGGCATCAACAGTGTGGCGGGCGCGACGGCGCGTCTGCGCACCGTGCCCCCGGTTACCGCGGAAAACGTCCCGCGAATCCCGGACGTGCCCGGCGAAGGCCCACCCTACGCGACGAACGTGGACCTCGTGGCCTGCGCCGGCCTGGTGCTCGGCAGTCCGACGCGTTTTGGCAACATGGCGGCGCCGCTCAAGCACTTCCTCGACGGCACGGGCACCGAGTGGCTGGCCGGGTCCCTCCGCGGCAAACCCGCCGGCGTCTTCACCTCCACCAGCTCGCTCCACGGCGGCCAGGAGTCGACACTGCTGTCCATGGCCCTGCCGCTGCTCCACCACGGCATGGTGCTGGTGGGCGTGCCCTATGGCGAACCGGCAATCTCGGCCACGCGCACCGGCGGCTCGCCGTACGGGGCAACGCATTTCGCGCCAGGGACCACCGACACCACGCTGAGCCAGGATGAAACGCGGATCGCCCAGCACCTCGGGCGCCGCGTGGCGGAAGCGGCGCTGCGCCTGGAGGGCTGGGAGCGGTGACGGCAACGCGCGGCACCCTGGCGGGACTGCTGCTGCTCAGTGCCTGGCTGCTGCTGGCCCCGCCGGCAGGTCCGGGCACCCCGCCAGAAACCCGGCTGCTCATTGGAGCGCTCTGCGCCCTGCCGCTGCTGGCCCTCGTCGTGGCAGGCCTCCGCGCAGTCCGCTTGTGGGGTGCCTGGGTGGCTATCGTGCTGATCCCCTACTTCACCCTCAGCGTCGGAGCCCTGCTGGTGGCACCGGGCCAACGCCTCGAGGGAGCCGCGTTCGCCACGCTGATAGCGGTCGTGTTCTTCAGCGGAATCGCCGCCAGCCGCAAGCCGGCCTGACCGGGACCAGCCTGGCGTCAGGTGCCGAGCACCTCGCGCACAAAGGGAATCGTCAGGCGCTTGCGGGCGACCAGGGAGGCCTGGTCGAGCGTATCCAGCAGCCTGAAGAGGCTCGCCGCGCCTCGGGGGGCCCGCTGCAGCAGGTAATGCCCGGTGTCATCCGGCAATTCGAGGCCGCGAAAGTGGGCCCGCACCTGCAGTGCCTCAAGACGTCCGGCGTCATCCAGGGGCAGCACCCGATAGACGCCGCCGGACGTCAGCCGGGACGCAAGGTCCGGCAGTCCGAAGTGGACGTCGACGGGCGGTGTCGACGCCGCCACCACCAGCCGCCCGCCCGACTGGCGCAACTGCTCGAACAGGCCGAACAGCGCCTGCTCGAAGCGCGGGTCACCGGCAATCGCATCAATGTCATCCAGCGCCACCACGGCAAAGGTGCCGAGACCGTCGAGGGCCTCGGCCGGCACACCGAGACTGCGGACCAGCGGCAGGTACACCGCCCGGCGGCCGCGTTCGTCGGCAGCCGCGATGCAGGCCTGCAGCAGGTGCGAGCGGCCGGACTCCGGCGGGCCCCAGAGCCACACCATCGGACGGTCGGACGTCGCGGCGGCATCTTTCAGCTCGTGTATAGCCAGTTCATTACCCGCCGCCACGAAATTGTCGAAGACCGCGTGGTCTGCCAGGCGGATCTCAAGGGCCAGCTGCTGCATCAGGCCCGGCGCGCAGCCCGCGCCGCCTTTACTGACCAGCGCACCACGTAGTCGAGGCCGCTCACCGTCGACGTCACGAGGACCGCCGCACCGGCAGGGATCAGCAGCTCCGCGCCGGGCAGGCCGAAGGCCTGGTTGCTGATCACGCTGCCGACGAAGACCAGCTGCGCGCCGGTGTTCAGCTTGCTGGCCCGGCTGGGCTCGGGCTCCACCGGAGCGACGATGGCCTGGTAGATCAACCCGCCACTGACGATGACGAAGTCCCGGGCAATCACCACTGCCGTCAGCCACACGGGGACCAGCGAGGTGTAGGTCAGCGTGACGAAGGTGGACACGAGGAGCAGCTTGTCGGCGAGCGGGTCCAGGAGCCCCCCGAGCCGGCTGCGCCAGCTGAAGCGTTTCGCCAGGTAGCCGTCGAGGCCATCCGAGAGGCCCGCGACGCCAACGAGGACCAGGGCCAGCTGGTACCGGCCGGCAACCAGTGCTTCAACAATGGGCCAGACGAGCAGGATGCGCAGGACGCAGATGAAGTTGGGAATATTTGCCGCCCGGAGCAGGCGCGGGCGGGCGGGCGGCGCCGGCCCGGACGTCACGGCGTTGCCACCAGCCCGTAGGCCAGGTCCCCGGCAGGTGCGGCCGGCCCGGAGGCGGCACGGGGCTCGAGAACGCGTTGCAGGGCGAAGGCATCGTTCAGCTGCCGGACGTCGCCGCGCACCGCGACTTCGTAGATGAGCGCGCCACCGGTTATCCGCTGCAGGTCCATCCGCTGGATGAGGTCCACGCTCCGCAGGTAACTCTGGACGCGGGCGTAGGCATCGAAGCTGGCCACGTCCTCGATCCGGAGGCTAAGCACCCGGCCGGCGGCGGCGGAGGTGGCATACCGGGCCGCGAGGCGATCCGCGAGCCCGTGGGCGCCGTCGGTGGCGTCACCCTGCCATTCGGCGCGTCCACCGTCCTGGAGAAGCGTCCAGCGCCACTGGGCGGAACCACCCGTCGGGGCCCGGCGCCCCACCAGCAGGACGTCCGCGCCCGCCGCTTCGAGAGCAGCAGCCGGGTCGCGCAGGGGATCCACGGCCGTGCGGGCACTGGCGGCCGACGGCGGCGGTATGACGAGGGGCAAGCCGCGGATGGCCGCGGTGGCGAGCAGCTGCTGGCGGGCACCGCTGGCCGACGGCAACGCGGGTTCCGGCGCACCGGTCGGGGCCGCGTCAGCTTCGGGCGGGAGGCTGACCAGGACCAGGGGCCGTTCGTCGGCCCAGACGGGCAGGTTCGCCGCGTCGAGCCGCTGGCGGAGGGCCACGGGATCAAAGCTGACCCGCAACTGCCCGCCCGGCACCGGCTGGTACTGGCGAATAAGGCCGGCAATGGCACCCTTGAGCCGGCTCCGGTCCGGGCCCGCCGGCGGATACCGCTGGCCCGTGACCTTGACCAGAACCGCGTCCAGCGCCAGGCCAAAGGCCTCGTCCAGCGCCGGGCCGGTCAGCGCGGTGGCGGGCACCTGGGCCACGTACAGCTCGGAGACCGTCGCTGCCTGCAGTCCCCCGCCGCCTGCCAGGACGACCACCATCAACAGGACCAGCTTGGACTGCGTGCGCCACATTTCCTTATTATAGCCACCCGCCTGCCGGCCAGCCGGCACCACGAACCGGAAATCATGACTGCAAAACAGCCCCTGACGTACAAGGACGCCGGCGTCGATATCGACGCCGGCGAGGACCTGGTCGAGCGCATCAAGCCCCTCGCCAGGGCTACCAGCCGGCCGGGAGTACTGGGCGGCATCGGCGGCTTCGGCGGACTCTTTGAGATCGATCTTGCGCGCTGGCCGCGTCCCGTGCTCGTGTCCGGCACGGACGGCGTCGGCACCAAGCTCAAGCTCGCCATCGACCTGGATCGCTACGACACCATCGGCATCGACCTTGTGGCCATGTGCGCGAACGACGTGATCGTGCAAGGAGCCGAACCGCTCTTCTTCCTCGACTACTACGCCTCGGGGAAGCTCTCCGTCGACACGGCAGCGGCCGTGATCCGTGGAATCGCCGCCGGCTGCCAGCAAGCCGGCGCCGCGCTCCTCGGCGGCGAAACCGCTGAACTGCCGGGCATGTACGGCGGCAAGGACTTCGACCTGGCCGGCTTCTGCGTGGGCATCGTGAACCGCGACGAACTCATCGACGGCAGCAGCATCCGTCCGGGCGATGCGATCCTCGGCCTGGCTTCGTCCGGCCCCCACTCGAACGGCTACTCGCTGATACGGCGCGTGCTGGAGGCCAGCCGGACTCCGCTCGACAGTCCCTGGGAGGGCGGCACCCTCGGCGCCGCGCTGCTCGCTCCTACCCGCATCTACGTGCGCTCCCTTCTGGCCCTGATGGCCACCTGCACGGTGCGCGGACTGGCCCACATCACCGGCGGCGGACTGCCGGACAACCTGGTACGGGTATTGCCGCCTGAAGTGGACGCAATCCTGCGCAAGAGCGCCTGGCAGCGGCCGGCGCTGTTCGACTGGCTGCAGACCACGGGCAACATTCCCGAGGACGATCTGCTGCGCACCTTCAACTGCGGCATCGGCATGACGGTCATCGTCAGGCCCGAGGACGCAGTGCTGGCTCGGACCGCGCTGGAGAAGGCCGGTGAAACCGTCATCCTGCTTGGCGAGGTGACCAGCGGCACCGGCAAGGTGGAACTGCGCGCGTGAGCCACGCGCCGCGCACCGTCGTCCTCGTCTCGGGCGACGGCAGCAACCTGCAGGCAATAATCGACCAGGTGCGCAGCGGGGCTCTCGAGATCGTGCTCGCTGGCGTCGTCAGCGACCGGCCCGGGGTGCGCGCGCTGGAGCGTGCCACGCGGGCGTCGGTGCCGTCGCTGACGGTGGACTTCGCGGCAGCCGGCGGCCGGGAGGCCTTCGATGCCGCGCTCGCCGGGATCCTGCACGATCTTCGGCCCGACCTGGTGGTCCTCGCCGGCTTCATGCGGATTCTGAACAAGGACCTTGTCGAGCAGTACCGCGGGCGGATGCTGAACGTGCACCCTTCTCTCCTGCCCAGGTACCCGGGCCTGCACACCTACCGGCGCGCCCTGGCTGCCGGCGATCGTGAGCACGGCACCACCGTGCACTTCGTCATTCCGGAGCTGGACGCCGGGCCTGCAATCCTCCAGTACCGGGTCCGGATCAATCCCGGTGACACCGAGGATTCACTGCGGGCCCGCGTCCGCCGCGGCGAGCACCTGATCTACCCGCGGGCCATCGCCTGGCTGGCCGCCGGCCGCGCCACCCTGCGGGACAGCGCGGCGTGGCTCGATGGTGAGCGACTCAACCAGCCGGTGGTCCTCGACGAGGAACAAGCCACGAGCACTGCCTGACCAGCAGTCGATCAGGGCTTCCCGCCACCGAACAGGCTGTCGGCCGCCGCCTTCGCCGCCGACTCGGCGGCAGCGCCCGCGGCATCAAAAGCTCCCGGGCGTGGCTTGAACCAATCGCAGAAATTAGGCCGCTCCTTGTCCCGGACTTCCTCGGCATCCTCTTCCCGGCACTGCCGGGGCCGGGAACGGTCGTAGGACCGGCACAACCGGCAGACGTGGAGCGGGCTCCGGCATTTGGGGCACTCCTCCGTGCGGCCGAGTGGCAACGCGAGGCTCGCCAGGGAGGCGCCACAGCGCCAGCAGTGGAGTTCTTCCGCCATGCCGTGCAGCTTAACCTCCGGAACGGACCGGCCGCCACGACTCGGGCACGGGCGGAAAATGGCCAGGCGCGGGCTAGAGCCGCGCCAGGATCGTCCCTGCCACGAAGCAGCCGCCGGAGCCGTTCACGCCGAACACGTTAACGATCTGTCCCGGCGCCAGGTCCGTGAGGGTGCCGCGGGTACTCGACAGGGTGCTCCCCGCCTCGCCCACGAGAAAGACGTCTGCACTCCCGGCATCGACGCAGCGGTCGCCGGACGGCCCGGCCACCAGCAACTGGCCGCTCAACGGGTCCACGGTCAGCAGGGAGCCACTGAGCACGAGTTCGCCGCTGCCCGGGGTCAGGTCGAGCACGACCAGTGCAGCGCGCACCAGGCTGGTACTCACGCCGGACAGGGCCAGCACGCCATCCACGAGTGCCGGGGTGCCGGGCACCAGGTCCAGCCGGCCGAGTTCCAGGCCCTGGCGGGAAAAGATCCGGGACTGCGGAAAGAGCTGCGCTGCGAGAGGCCCGTCCGCGACAATGCCCTGGCCCGTTGCCAGCGCAAGTCCAAAGCGGTCCGTACCCGGATCGAGAGCCTCGGCAACGGCGCCACGCAGCCGCCTGAAGGTGCCTAGCGGCCCTTCTTCCACGACATAGGCATCCAGCACGAAGCGCTCGGCAACGGTGCCTCCCGCCGTGCCGCCCGTGACAGCCGGGTTGGGCCGCAACCGGCCCACCACCGTGACCTCATCACCATCCGCGAGGCTTGCCGGCTCCTGGGGCAGGCCGTCCGGGCCGAAGACACCGGTATTGCCGTCACCGACAACCCGAACGCACCGTTCCCGAGGTCCGAGGGGTGCGCCCGCCCGGTCCTCCGGGCTGGAAGCCGCGAGG
>JBBQSA010000025.1:0-48568 GCA_038214295.1 Gammaproteobacteria bacterium | reverse complement strand
CGCGCTCCGCTCTCTCTTCGAGGTCTACTGGGGCGCCGACACCCGCTACCTCAACTACTACGGCCCGCCCCGTACGGTGATCACCGTGCCCTACAGCCGGGCCCTCAAGGGCGACAGCCTCGACATGGCCGGGAAGATCGTGTTCGTCGGCTTCTCCGAGCAGTTCCAGCCCGAACAGAAGGACGGCTTCTATTCCGTGTTCTCGGACGACAGCGGCCTCGACCTGAGCGGTGTCGAAATCGCGGCCACGGCCGTTGCCAACCTGCTGGACGGCACCGCGGTGAAGCCGCTCACCCTCGGGCCCCAGGTGCTGGTGATCGGCCTCTGGGGCCTGCTCATCGGCGCCTTTTGCCGCCTGCTGCTGCCCCTCACCGCGGTGGCCTTCTGCCTGGTGGCGGTACCCCTCTACGGTTACTGGGCCGGGTGGGTCTTCGACGCCACCAACAACTGGCTGCCGCTGGTCACGCCGCTCGCTATTCAACTCCCGGCCGCACTGCTCTTCGGACTGCTGGCCCAGTACCGGGAGACCCAGAACCAGCGCAAGCGCGTGCTCGACGCCATAGGCGCCTACCTGCCGGCATCTGCCGTGGACCAGTTGATGGAAAACATCGGCGACCTGCGGGCCAACCACGAACTCCTGCACGGCACCTGTCTCGCGACCGACGTGGAGCAGTACACCCGGGTGTCCGAGGCGCTGGACCCGGAGGCGCTGGCCACGCTGATGAACGAGTACTACGCGGCGCTCTTCGCGGAGGTGAAGGCGGCCGGTGGCGTGGTGATCGACGTGGCGGGGGACTCGATGATGGCGATCTGGGCCGCCGCCACGCCGGACAGCGTGCTCAAGGGCCGGGCCTGTCGCGGCGCGCTGGCCGTCGCGGCCGCCGTGGCGCGCTTCAACGGCCAGCCCGGTCACCAGCCCTTGCCGACGCGCATCGGCCTGCACTCCGGATCCATCCGTCTCGGCAACATTGGCGGCGCCGGGCACGTGCAGTTCCGCGCGACCGGCGACATCGTGAACACCGCCTCCCGTATCGAGGGCCTGAACAAGCTCCTCGGCACCCGGGTGCTGGTGTCTGGGGACACCCTGGAGGGTGTGGATGGCGTGATCACGCGGGACTTGGGCACCTTCCTGCTGGCGGGTAAAGCAACGCCCCTGGATATTCACGAACTCGTCGGTACGCCGGAGCAGGTGACGCCGGCGATCCTCGCGCGGCACGCCCGCTTCGCTGAAGCCCTGCGCCAGTTCCGGGCGGGTGACTGGGCTGCAGCCGCGGAGGGCTTCGCCACGGTGCTTGCCGGGCACGCCGGCGATGGCCCGGCCCGCTACTACGTGGAGCTCTGCGCGCGTTACCAGGCGACAGGACCCGACAGCTTCGATAGCGGGGCAGTGCGCCTTGCGGGCAAGTAGGTCGCCGCCGCAAGGAGACCCCGGGGTGATTGCGCAACGCCGCGCTGCTCCGTAGACTCAAGCGCAGTTCCGCGTTTCCGGAACAAGAAAAACAGGTGGCACGTCCCGTGGGGTGGCGCGCCGAAAACCCTGAGAAGGCTTGTGGCTGGTGGGAGGCCGCGACCTATGGCATCAATGTGCCAACCCCGGACCCTGATGCGGGCAGCACTGCTTGCAGCTGTCGTAATCCTCTGGTCACCGGCGCACGCCCAGGACCCCGTCCGGTCGGACGCCCTGACCTGCGACGTGCCCGTAGCGCGCCTGATCTCGGTGCAAGGGGTCATCACCTCCCGCCGGGCCGGCGGCCCGCGGGCGCAGACGGTCAGCCTCAACGACAGCTTCTGCGTCGGCGACGTACTCGAGGTGGGCAGCTACAGCCGGGCGGCACTCCAGCTGCCGGACCAGACCGTCGTCAACCTGGACCAGGGCACCGTGGTCACCTTCGCGGCCCCCCAGGACGACAAGCGCACCTGGCTCGACATCCTGAAGGGCGCGCTCCACATCATCAGCCGGGATCCCCGCGCGCTGCGCGTGGTGACGCCCTTCGCGAACGCCGGCATCGAGGGCACCGAGTTCCTCGTGCAGGTGGCGCCGGATTCCGCCACGGTGCTGGTCTTCGAGGGTCGGGTGAAAGTCGAGAACCTGCTCGGCGCCGCAACAGCGAGCAGCGGCGAGAGCGTCGTGGCGCGGGAAGGCAGCGCACCCGTGCTGCAGCAGGTCGTCCGGCCACGGGACCGGGTCGTGTGGACGCTGTACTACCCGCCCACGGCAGCTGGCGCACTGCCGGCCGCCGACGCCGTGCCCACGACCGAATCGGCCGCCTTCTACGCGGGTCGTGCCGAGCAGCGGCTTGCCGTCGGCCGCGTGGGCGAAGCTGAAGCCGATCTTGCCGCGGCGCTGAAGCTGGCGCCCGGCAGCGCCGAGGTGCTGGCGCGCCAGTCCGTTATTGCGCTCACCCGCAATGACGAGGCCGCCGCCCGCCAGCTCGCTGACCAGGCTGTCGCGGCAGCACCAACCTCCACCGCGGCGTTGCTTGCCCAGTCCTACGCCCGCCAGTCAGCGGGGGACCTGCCCGGTGCCATCGCGAGCCTCGAAACCGCAGCACGGGCCGAGCCCGGCAACGCGCTCGTCCAGGCCCGGCTTGCCGAGCTCTGGCTTGCCTCCGGCGACGTGAAGCGCAGCGAGCGCAGTGCCCGCGCGGCCGTGGCCGCCGATCCGGATCTCGGCCTCGCGCACACGGTGCTCGGCTTTGTCGAACTCGCGCGGCTCAACCTTGCGGCGGCAGAGGCCGACTTCGGCGACGCCATCCGGCTGGAGTCGAACGTGCCCTTGCCCCGGCTCGGTCTCGGCCTCGCGAAGATCCGCGGCGGTGACCTGGAGGCGGGCCGGGAGGACATCGAGACCGCCGTGATCCTCGCCCCGAACGACTCCATCGTGCGCAGCTACATGGGCAAGGCTTATTACGAGGAGAAGCGGGACAAGCTGGCAGCCTCCCAATTGGCAATCGCGAAGGAGCTGGATCCGAACGACCCGACGCCGTGGTTTTATGACGCGATCCGGAAGCAGACGGTGAACCGGCCGGTAGATGCGTTGGGGGACCTCAGGAAGTCGGCGGAGCTGAATGACAACCGGGCGGTGTATCGGTCGGGACTGCTGCTCGATGACGACTCGGCAGCGCGGAACGCGAGTGTCTCCGCAATCTATGACGAACTAGGTTTCGAGGCGCTCGCTGTCCTGGAAGGTACCGAGGCGCTGGCCGACAGCTTCGGCAATTCATCCGCGCACAGGCTGCTCTCCAACGCCTATGCACGCCTGCCCCGGTACGACATCTCTCGGGTCAGCGAGGCCTTCCAGGCCCAGATTCGTCAGCCCCTGTCCGTGCCGCCGGTAAACCTGCTTGAGAGCGCAGCGGATCTTACAGTCCTGCGCGATGCCGGCCCGAGCCGCGGTGGCACCAACGAGTACAACTCGATGTTCAACCGGGACCAGACCCGGATTCTGGCCGATGTGATTGTCGGCTCGCGCGGAACCCACGGGGACCAGTTCGTGGCCAGCGGGCTGGACGGCCCGGTCGGGTATGCCTTCAGCCAGCTTCACTACGAGACGGACGGGTTCTCGGACAACAACGCGGCCAAGAAGGACATCTACGGTGGCTTCCTGCAGTACGACGTCACACCGTCGACGTCGCTACAGGTCGAAGGTCGGCACTCCGAGTTCACGCTTGGTTACACCTTCTATCCCTTCGATGTGGACAACCTCTTCCCGGTCATCATCGCTGAGAAATCCGATACGGTGCGCTTCAACGGTCGGCACGTCGTCGACCCGGCCAACGACTGGATCTGGACTGTCGGGTACGAGGACCGGACCCGGGATGCCATCTACGAACCTGAGAGCATTCTCGTCACGACGACGGACGCAAACACCTACACGGCGGAACTCCAGCGACTCGCCCGCATCGGTTCGTTGCAGCTGATCATCGGTGCCGGGTACATCGACAAGAATGAGGACTACCCGATCGAGGGCGAGGCAGTTGACGCAACCAATACCAATGCCTATGCCTACGGCCAATGGCGAACGTCCGATGGACGCCTCACCCTGATCGGCGGTTTGGCCCTCGACTTGTTCGAACAGAAATACACGGCATTTACCCAGGCTAATGAGCGCACGCAACTCAGTCCCAAGCTGGGCATAGTGTGGTCACCCTTCGACCGGACCACTGTGCGCGCGGCGGCATTCACGGCTGTCCGCCGGCCCTTCATTGCCAGCCAGACCCTGGAGCCCACCCAAGTCGCCAGCTTCAACCAGTTCTTCACCGGGCTGGAGCAGTTCTACGGCGACCCCGAAGGCACGATATCCCGCCGCGTGGCGGTGGCGGTCGACCAGACGCTTACCGACACTACGTTCGCCGGAGTGGAGGGCGCCCTGCGCCACCTCGAGGTGCCACTGGTCTACCAGCAAAACGACCAGAACTGGCGCGAGAAATCCGCGCGGGCATATTTCTACAAGGCGTTCGCGGCCGGTGGCCGGGCCGGACGTGCGGCAGGCTGGAACGCCGCGTTCTCGGTTTCCAGTGAGTTCGAGAATCTGAGCCGCGTCCAGTACTACACCGGTCCGGAGGGCATCTTCGACCTGGACACGACGCGGGTCCCGGTCGGCCTGTTCCTGTTCGGTCCCCACGGCGTGTCCCTCCGCCTGGTCACGAGCTACGTGCACCAGAAGGGCGACCGGTCGATCGATATCGGTTACCCGGTCGTCGCCACTGACCAGGACGCCTGGATCACGGATGCCTTCCTCGAATACCGACTGCCAAAGAGGTTCGGCGTGATCTCGTTTGGTGCGCGCAATATCTTCGACAACCAGCTCGATCTCGTGGATACGAATCCCCTGAGTCCGAGGGATGCGACGAAGCGGCTGGTTTCGGGGAGAGTGAGTGTGACGTTCTAGAGATAGCAAATTCGAGCGACGACTAGCCAATCTGCGGCGATTCCAGTCGCCGCATAGTTAACGATCGCAACAAGTGGAGGAGTGTCGTATGAATACTTCTAACGGACTCGCCCGACGCGTCGTAGCCGTCGGCCTCTTGCTGATGACCACGATGGCTGCCCACGCCGCCGATGGCTTTGACGTCAAATTGTCGATCAACGGGGTCCCTCCGGCCGGTGTGCAAGAAACGTGGCGATACCTTCAAGTCATCCAGGTTCACATGGCGGAAGTTGATCGCACCCAGCTTCTTTCAACGATTGGCTGCATCACCAATTTGAACGTGGATCCTGACGTGGTCAGCTGCGACGACCTGGCTAGAGCGGACCAGACGTCTGACAAGTTGAAGAGAGTGCGCTCAATTACCTATCAGGTATTCAAGAGCGACTGGCCTGGCTTTCGTCAGATGGCCAATGAGGTCAACAACCGGTTTGAGGAGGAAGAGACTGGGAATGTCAAACTCGCAAGAAGTAAGACGCCTGTCGTCATTCCTGAGCCAGCCTGTAATCCCCCTGCCGGGTGCTACTCGCGCCCAATTTGCACCATGTATGCCGGGTGCAGCAAGAGCACATACTCCTGTACTCCCTGCGCGAAATAACAGCGACCGCCTTTGCGAAAGCAAGGGAAAACCGAAGATCGAATTGCCCGAGCGATACCTGCCACAAAGCTATGCGACATACCGGGAGTATTGCGCCGTCACAGACCGATGAATCAGCGTTCTGTGGCCGCCTCGGGCGAGTCCTTCCGGTTACCGTTGCAATTCTCAGTGTGTGTCTGTCGAGCTGTAGTCAAATTGAGAATGATTTGTGGACGTCCATCGCCGAAAAGTGTGATTTGCCGATGACGTCGCCTGCGATTGCCTGCATGCGAATGACCCTGGGCGATTCCCAGAAGCTGTCCCAACCGCTGGAGCGCGTGAGGCTGATCCTGCCCGGGGAAGGAACCCAGGGTCGCGTTGTGCGCGCAAGGAGACTTCCGGATGATCAAAGAACAGATACGTGGGAGGGTCGGATAGAGGGAGACGAGTTCAGCAACCTAACCATTTCGATATTAGGTACTGCGGTAGCAGGAGAAATAACCACGTCCACGGGTGACTACTATCGAGTCACTGGATTTGCAGATTCCGCCCAGCTCGAGCAGTTGAGCCCGTTCTTATCGATCGACTTGCTTGAGTCTGAGTCCGGGCCCGACAAGGATGCGTGCCCTCTCGACCCTGCGCCGACCGGGATTACCTGCGCGGACACCTCCGATTCTTTGGTAGATGTGCTAATCGTCTATACGTCGCAAGCCATCGATCGGGCCGGAGGATCTGAGCCACTTCTGGCGTCTCTGCTTGTCGCCGAGAGGCGAACAAATCGCTCTTTTATACAGAGCGGGGCTCGCAGTCGAATTCGAGTGGTACGGCGGGAGTTCATTAACTACACGGAATCCGGTTCAGCCAATGAAGACCTGAAGCGAGTCGCCTCCGGTTCGGACGGACTGGAGGTTGTTCACGAATTACGACACTCGACGCACGCTGACCTGGTCGTACTCGTAGTTGGTGGAGATGATTACCGACCGACGGCCTGCCCTTTTCCCGGATCAAGCCTGAACAAGACAGCCTTCGCAACGGCTGCCTACGCGGTCGTTCCGGTGAAGTCGCTCCTTGCATTTGATCTCTTTACGCATGAACTCGGACACCTCTTCGGCGCAGGGCACAGGTCCGACGGAAGCGGTGCCTTCTTGGAGAGCCACGCCTATCAGCCTGGCAGCCAACCCGGATGCGGTTTCTGGAAGTCGATCATGTACCGGGATGGTTGCAACGAGTGTGGCGCGATACTCTATTGGTCCAACACCAAGATCAAAGATTGCGATGGAAGCCCGATGGGAGTCCTAGGCAAGGCGGACAACGCACATACGATCGATACGACGTCGTGCACGATAGCGACCTTTGGTGACCAACCTTGAGTAAGGAATGGTTATGGTCGAAATTGGGTAGGCTATAAGCTCCGGCGGCCAACATTCGTATTTGGTTGATCAATCAAATTGAGCGGCTAATCCGGGTCGCCGCATCACGCCGCCAGCTTCCGCACCTTCAGCTTCTTCTTCGACTTCCTGACAAGCCACAGGAAGTGCTGGGCCTGGTGATGCAGCCAGCTCTCCGGCGTGGTGTTGAAGGCCAGGACCAGCCGAAGCGCCATCTCGACAGCAATCCCGGCCCTTCCATTGAGGATCGCCGACAGCGTCTTCCGGGCGACCCCAAGCGCGGCGGCTGCCTCCGTCACCGTCAGGCCGAGCGGGTCGAAGCAGAGTTCGCGGAGAATCTCACCGGGGTGGGTTGTGCATTGGCTTAATAACTGCGCAAAACTCGACAAAGACGTAGGAATCCCCAAGGGACTCGCCGTAGCCGGCTCGCTATCCTGTGCGTCGCTCCCTTGACAAATATGTACATCCGTACATACACTCCAAATGTCAGACTTCGAGTGGGACCCTGCGAAGGCAGCCGCCAATCTGCGCAAGCACCGGGTCGATTTTGCGGATGCCGTCACGGCCTTCGAGGATTCCGGTTCCGTGGTCATACGTGATCCGGATGCCAGCGGCGAGGAGCGGTTCATCGGCCTGGGTACCGCTGCGTCGGGCAGTGTACTGGTCACCATATTCACGTGGCGCGGGGTGACCATCCGGATCATCTCGTCGCGCCTCGCCAGCCGGAGTGAGAGAGCCCGCTACCGGGAGCAACTATGATGCGCAAGGAATACGACTTTTCGAAGGGCCGGCGCGGCGCCATCGTGCCGGCGCCAGGCGGCAAGCAGCGAATCACCATCCGTCTCGACGAGGACATCCTCAGCTGCTTCAAGGACCAGGTCCACCGGGCGGGCGGCGGAAACTACCAGTCCCTGATCAATGCAGCGCTACGCGAACACATGGCGAACAGCCGTGAGCCGCTGGAGGAAACACTGCGGCGGGTGCTGCGGGAAGAGCTTCGGCGGAAGAGCAGTGGCGGACCGCCGCGACGGCGCTGAAGGCGCGGCTTAGCGCTCCAGAATCGCCGTAACCCCCATCCCCCCCGCCGTACACACCGAGATTAGTCCCCGCCCCGAACCCTTCTGCTCCAGGAGTTTCGCGAGCGCACTCACGATCCGCGCGCCGGTCGCCGCAAACGGGTGCCCGATCGCAATACTCCCACCCTTCACGTTCATCTTCGCGCGATCGATCGAACCGAGCGGCTGATTCCGTCCCAGCTTGTCCCGGCAGAACGCCGCTGACTCCCAGGCCTTGAGTGTCGCGAGCGTCTGGGCGGCGAAAGCCTCGTGGATTTCGTAGAAGTCGAAGTCCTTAAGGCCCAGGCCGGCGTCGGTGAGCATGGCGGACACGGCGTAGGCGGGGGCGAGCAGCAGGCCTTCCTTCTTCACGAAGTCGACGGCGGCCACCTTGCCATAGCGCAGGTACGCCTGGATCGGCAGGCCACGGGCCTTGGCCCACTCCTCCGAGGCCAGCAGCACCGAGGCAGCGCCGTCGGTGAGCGGGGTGCTGTTGCCGGCGGTCATCGTGCCGCCGGGGCCGCGATCGAACACGGGCTTCAGCTTGGCCAGCTTTTCAACCGTCGTGTCCGGGCGGATGTTGTTGTCGACTGTTGCGCCCTGGAAGGGGATGACCAGATCCTTGTAGAAGCCGTCCGACCAGGCCTTCGCTGCTTTCTGGTGGCTCTCGAAGGCCAACTGGTCCTGGTCGGCGCGGGAGATGTGCCACTGTTTCGCGGTGATCTCGGTGCTCTGGCCCATGGACAGCTTCGTGCGGGGCTCCGTTACACCGGGCGCGACGGGCTTGAACATCGACGGGCGCAGGCCGAGCCAGGGCTTGAGGCGCGCGCCGAGGCTCTTGCCCCGGGCGCTGTCCAGCAGGATCTGCGCGTACTCGTCGGGGTAGACGATCGGCACGTCGCTGATCGTGTCGGTGCCGGCGGCAATCCCGGAGTCGATCTGGCCGAGCGCGATCTTGTTGCCGATCAGGATCGCGGCTTCGAGGCTCGTACCGCAGGCGCGCTGCAGGTCGAAGGCGGGCGTCTCCGGCGCCAGCGTGGTGCCGAGCACGGACTCCCGCGCCAGATTCCAGTCCCGGGAGTGCTTCATCACCGCGCCTAAGGAAACGTCGCCGAGGCGCTCGCCCTTCAGGTTGTAGGCGTCCACCAGTGCCTTAAGAGTGGCGGTCATCAGGTCCTGGTTGGACTGGTGCGCGTAGTTGGTGTTGGCGCGGCAGAAGGGAATGCGCCGGCCGCCGATGATCGCGACGCGCCGTGGTGCCTGGTAGTGCATGGAAAACCCTCCGGTGGCGAAGCCCGCGCGCTATTGCCCGAAGGAGGGGGCGCCGGTCTCCAGGTACTCTGCTTCCTCGGCCGTGTTGGGCCGGCCGAGGGTCTTGTTGCGATGAGGAAACCGGCCGAAGGACTCCACGATGTCGTGGTGCAGTTCGGCGAACTGGGCGAAGGTGGCGAAGGTGGCCTTCAGCGTGTCAGACACGCCGCTGACGAGACCTTGGTAGATCTTGACGGACCGCTCCTGGATCTTCAGCGACTCCGCGTGCTGCAGCGGCATGAAGTAGAAAGCCTGCTGGAAGGGGCTCAAGGACTTGTAGTCGCCCTTCATCGCCCCTTCCACACACAGCTTCAGCGCGTGGGCATCCCGGGAGAAGGCCTTCGGCGTGCCCCGGTAAATGCTGCGGCGGAACTGGTCGAGCAGCAGGATCAGGGCGAGCCGCCCCTCGGGCGTGGTGGCCCAGCCGTCCAGCGTGCCCTTCGAGGCCGTCTCGACCAGTGGGCCGAACTCCGTCCGGATCACGGCGTCTGTGACGGCGTCGGACGTGAACCAGCGGTCCATCCGGCTGTCGATGGTCGGCTGGTCCATCGACCCTGCCTGGAACCAGAAGTCGAGTACGCGGCGAATGTCAGGGTCGGTCTTGTCGGTGCTGGCCATGGGGGTCAAGGTTACTGCAGCCGCTATTCGAGCGCGATCTTCTGCTCAGTCACGGCGCCCTCTGTGACGCTGAACAGGGCGTCTTTGTACCGGGGTGGACCGAATTTCGGCCGCAGGTTGTTGGACAGGCCCGCGGGCTCCTTTGGGATCCCGATGAAGTTGCGCTGGAGCTTGCCGTCGTCGTTGACATCCTGGAAGACCGACAGCGCGTACTCGCCGGCGGGGAGGACCAGTTCCAGGGTCACCCGGTCGCCGCTGCGGTTGCCAGCCACGGGCACGCTCTTCCACGTGCGGTAGCGGTCGCTCAGCCAGTCGTCCTTCTTGTCGTAGACCCAGACGTAGATCTTGCCCTTGTCGGACTTCACGTTGGTGGCAACGACCCGGAGATTGCTGGCGCCGTCGGTGGCCTGCGCGCTGGCCGGCCCGGTGGCCCCGAGCACCAGCAGCGTCGCGAGGATGGCGGCTTTGACTTGGAATCGCATGGCGTGGGTGTTCCCTTGCTAGTCGCGGATGCCGATGGCAGCCCGGGCTTCCAGCGCGGTGCTGAGCACCTGCTCGAGGTCCGGGCCCGTGACGGTGAAGTGTCCCATCTTTCGGCCCGGCCGTGCCTCGTGCTTTCCGTAAAGGTGCAGCCGCAGGTTGGCGCGGGACAGCAGGTCGGCCCACGGGGGCTCGCCGGTTGACCAGAGGTCGCCGAGCAGGTTCACCATCACCGCGGGGTTGGTCAGCGCCGGGCTGCCGAGCGGCAGCCCGCAGAGGGCCCGGACCTGCTGCTCGTACTGGCTGGTGGCGCAGGCGTCGAGGGTGTAGTGGCCGCTGTTGTGGGGGCGGGGCGCCATCTCGTTCACGTGGAGCACGCCCCGGCTCACGAAGAACTCGACGCCGAGGGTGCCGATGTAGTCGAGCGCCGCGGCGATGCGCAGGGCGCACTGGCGCGCGGCTTCGGCAAGCGCGGGGCTGATGCGTGCGGGAACGATGGACACGTCCAGGATCCCGTGCCGGTGACTGTTCTCTGTGACCGGAAAGCAGGCGGCGTTGCCCGCCGCGTCCCGGGCGAGCACCACAGAGACCTCGCAGTCGAGGGGCAGCAGCGCTTCCAGCACGCAGGCCTCGCCGCCGAGCTGGCGGAAGGCGTTGAGTGCATCGTCCGGTGTCGCGACCCGGGCCTGGCCCTTGCCGTCGTAGCCGAAGCGCGCGACTTTCAGGACGCCGGGGAACAGCCCGGCCGGCGCGGCCGCCAGGTCCTGCTCGCCACGGATGATGGCGAAGGGGCCGTGGGGCAGGCCCTGGTCGCGGAGGAAGGTCTTCTCGGCGATGCGGTCCTGGCACACGGCCACTGCGGTGGCGGCGGGCCGGACGCGGACCGAGGCCACGAGGTACTCGAGGGACGGCGCGGGGACGTTTTCGAACTCGGTGGTGACGGCCGCGCAGCCAGCGGCAAGTGCGTCCAGCGCGACCCGGTCGCTGTAATCAGCGGCCAGGTGCCGGTCGGCGATGTGGCCGGCGGGGCTCGCCGGGTCCGGGTCCAGCACCCAGACCCGGTAGCCGAGTTCCTGGGCGGCTTGCACGAAGAAGCGGCCGAGCTGACCACCGCCCAGCAGGCCCAGGGTGGCGGGGGCTGAAATCGTCGCCGTCGGTTCGACGCGCGGGGAGGCGGGCATTCAGTCCGCGAGCTTCATGGCCATGACGGCCTTGGCCTGGCGACCGCGAAAGGCGGTGAGCTTCTGGTTGAGTCCGGGGTACTCGGCGGCGAGCACCGCGATCGCAAACAACGCCGCGTTGGCCGCGCCGGCCTCGCCGATGGCAAACGTGGCTACCGGCACGCCCCTCGGCATCTGGACGATGGACAGCAGCGAGTCCTGGCCCGCGAGCGCCTTGGTTTGCACGGGGACGCCGAGCACGGGCAGCGTGGTCTTGGCGGCGAGCATGCCTGGCAGGTGGGCCGCTCCGCCGGCGCCGGCGATGATCAGCTTCAGGCCCCGGTCCCGGGCGGACTCGGCGTAGTCGAACATCAGTTGTGGCGTGCGGTGGGCCGAGACGACCCGCTTCTCGAAGGGCACGTCGAACTCCCGGAGGATTTCCGCGGCCGCCCGCAGCGTCGGCCAGTCCGAGTCCGAACCCATGACCACGCCCACGATCGGCGTCCTGGCTGCTTTCCTGCCCATCCCCGCATTCTACCCGCCGGAAAAGGGGACATCCCTCATTTTGGCACTGCAAATTTAAGGGATGTCCCCTTTTTCCAGCAGGTGGGCGAGCTTGAGGATGCCGGCCACGGTGAGGCTGTCGGTGATCCGGCCGTCCATCACGAGGGCCAGGGCCTCGGTGAACGGCAGGCGGTGGATGGCGAGTTGCTCGGTCGTGTCAAACTCGGGCTCGCCGGCGGTCAGGCCCTGCGCGAGGAACACGTAGCCCTCCTCGTCGGTCACCGAGTTGGACAGGTGCATCTTCAGCAGCGGCGTCAGGCGGGCGGCTGTCAGGCCCGTCTCCTCCTTGAGTTCCCGGTGCGCGGCTCCCTCCAGGGTTTCGCTGCGTGGCGCGCCGCCCATGGGCAGCTCCCAGTGGTACTCGCCGAGGGGAAAGCGCCACTGACCGACCAGCCAGGTGTGCTGCTCCCCGTCCAGCGGCAGGACCGCCACCGCCCGGTTCTTGAAGCTGATCTTGCCGTAGGTGGGCCGCGCGCCATCCGGCGCGATCGTGGCGTGGGTCGTCACCGCGAACCACGGGTTCTCAAACTCGAGCCGGGTCGAGAGCGTCTGCCAGGGATTGCTCTCGTCGGGATCAGGCGGTCGGTTCATGGGCGAGGGTGTCCTTCAGTCGATTGAACCAGAGGTGCATGCCGAGGCCCCGGAGGATCATGAACGCGGTGAACGCGAGCCACAGCCCGTGGTTGCCCAGGTCGCGCGTCAGGTACCAGGCGGGCAGGAACACCAGCAAGGCCGAGCTGGTCATCACCACCCGCATCTCCCGGCTCAGGGTAGCGCCGACGTACACCCCATCGTAGAAGAAACTCCACACTGAAATCAGCGGCAGCGCAATCAGCCACGGCAGGTACTCGAAGGCCGTGGCGCGGATCTCCGGCAGGCTGGTCAGCAGCCGCACGAGCGCCGGCCCGGCGAGCCAGAAGGCAACGCTGAACAGCACCCCGAAGGCCAGCGACCAGCCCAGCGTCCGGCGCACCACGCGCCGCAGCCCGGCCGGGTCCCGGGCGCCGATGGCCTTGCCCACCAGCGCCTCCGCCGCGTTCGCGACGCCGTCCAGCGCGTAGGACGTGAGCCACTGGAAGTTCATCAGCAGCGCGTTGGCTGCCAGGTACACGCTGCCGAGTCGCGCGCCCTGCACCGTCACGAAGGCGAAGGTGAACATCAGCGCGAGCGTGCGGATGAAGAGATTACCGTTGATCTTCAACAAGGCCCGGTAGGCCTGCAGATCGAGCAGCCGCGTGCCGGCCCAGCTGCCGGGATAGCGCTGCAGTTCCAGTCGCAGTAGCCCCGCGGCCACCGCGGCGCCAGCCAGTTCGGCCAGCAGGGCGCCGGTGGCCACGCCCCGGACCTTCAGGCCAAGGCCGAGCACGAACCAGAGGTCGAGGACCACGTTCGTGAGATTGATCACCAGCGTGATGGCGAGCGGACCCCGGGCATTCTGCATGCCGAGAAGCCAGCCGAGCGCCGCGAAGTTGAAGAGCGCCGCGGGTGCGCTCCACACCCGGATGTCGAAGTATTCCCGGGCGTAGGCGGTCACATGGGGTTCGGCGCCGATCAGGCCGAAGGCACCGCGGGCGATCGGCACCTGCAGGATGATGATCAGCACGCCGAGGCCCACAGCCATGATGGTCGCTTCGCCCAGCGACTGGCGGATCGCCGTGACGGCCGCCGGGTCCCGCTCGAGGGAGCCGTGGGCCTGGGCGGTGATCCCGGTGGTGCCCATGCGCAGGAAATTGAGACCGACGAACAGGACGCTGAACACCTGCACCGCGGCGGCGACGGCGGCCAGGTAGACGTCGTCGTCGAGGTGGCCCAGGACGCCGGTACCCACCAGGCCCACGAGCGGCACGGATACCGACGAGACGATCATCGGCAGGGCAATCGCCCAGATCGCCCGGTGGCTGTAGGGGTCCCGCGCCAACTAGGGGCGGATGCCGAGAGCGGCGTAGAGCTTTGCGAGTACCCACAGCGGACCGATGGCAAGGAAGCGCAGGTCCCGGAAGAAGGAGGGCCGGCGGCCTTCCACGTAGTGACCGATGAACTGGCCGATCCAGCCCACGACGAAGACAGCGAGCGCTGTCAGCCAGAGGGGTACGGCGAGTCCGGCGGCGAAGGCGAGCAGGGGGATCATCGCGAGGGCGGCCAGCAGCATGCCGAAGCCGAGGCGCGGGGCGAGACGGAGGTAGTAGATGACGAGCCCCGCGAGGGCGATAGAGCCGAAGTTGAGCCAGGAGGTCCCCGCGGCCGGTTGACCCGGCACCGGGATCGCCCAGAGCAGCCCGACGATCGAGAGCAGGATGAGCGGCACGCAGATGCTGTGCAACAGCCGGTTGAACGGGTGCTGATGGTCCGCCGAGTATTCAGCGAGCAGCTGTGTAGCCTGGGCAGTCACGGCTGTGTTCATACCCCGTTCAGCGCCCGGCGGCAAGCCTGAAGCCACTGTTCCGGGACGGAGCCGATTGCCCGCCCGGCCTGTTTCTGCGATAAAACCGGATTGGGATACCAATTTGCTGAAGGAGTAGCGGATGAACACTTCGATGATGGGCAAGACTGCGGTGCTGGCGCTGGTTGCCGGCCTGGTGGTGACGAGCTGCATGACTTACGACCCCTATTCGGGGGATAAGCAGGTCAGCAAGACGACCAAGGGTGCCGCGATTGGCGCCGGTGTGGGCGCCCTCGCGGGCGTACTGGTGGGCGACAGCTCCCGGGAGCGCAAGCGTCGGATGATCCAGCTCGGCGTGGCCGGCGGCCTCGCGGGCGGTGCGGTCGGCAACTACATGGATCGCCAGGAAGCCAAGTTGCGGGCGCAACTTGAGGGCACGGGCGTCAGCGTGACCCGGGTTGGCGACAACATCATCCTGAACATGCCCGGCAACGTGACCTTCCAGACCAACAGTGCCGACATCAATGCCGCGTTCTACCCGGTGCTGAACTCGGTGGTCCTGGTGCTGAAGGAGTTCGACAAGACGGTCGTGGACGTGGCGGGTCACGCGGACAGCGTGGGTCCGGACGACAAGAACATGGAACTTTCCCAGCGGCGTGCTGGCAGCGTCAGCTCTTACCTGGGGGGCCAGGGCATCGATCCGCAACGGCTCGTCGCGACGGGTTATGGCGAGACGCAGCCCGTTGCGAGCAACGACACGCCCGAAGGGCGCTCCCAGAACCGGCGGGTCGAGATCACCCTCCAGCCCATCACCCAATAACTAACGAAACTAACGAAAAAAGGTACCGGACACCGTTGCGAAAAAAGGTACCGGACACCGTTGCGGTGTCCGGTACCTTGGTTTTTGTTTCGTCAATTCAGACGGCCGCGCGAAGGGTCTTCAGCGCGTTCTGCTCGATCTGCCGGATGCGCTCGGCAGACACCCCGTAGTGCTTGGCGAGGACCTGCAAGGTCGTCTTCTTCTCGGCGAGCCAGCGGGCCTCGAGGATCTCCCGGCTCCGGGTATCGAGATCGTCCAGCGCCGCGTGCAGCCGGTCAGCACCCTGTTCCCGCCAGTCGTCCGCCTCGAAGGCATCCGCCGGGTCACTGCCCTCAGCGGTGAGGTACATGGAGGGCGCGAAGGTGGTTTCCTCGTCCGCGTCGGGCGTGGGGTCGAAGGTCACGTCATGCCCGGACAGGCGCTGCTCCATCTCGCCGACTTCCCTGGCGGACACGCCCAGGTCGTGAGCAATCGCCTCCCGCTCGGCAGTGGAGAGCCAGCCCAGGTGCTTCTTGGCGCGGCGCAGGTTGAAGAACAGCTTCCGCTGGGCCTTGGTGGTGGCGATCTTTACCAGCCGCCAGTTGCGCAGCACGTACTCGTGAATCTCGGCGCGGATCCAGTGCACCGCAAAGGACACCAGGCGCACGCCCATCTCCGGGTCGAAGCGCTTCACGGCCTTCATCAGGCCCACGTTGCCTTCCTGGACCAGGTCGCCCAGGGGCAGACCGTAGCCCATGTAGCCCCGGGCGATGTGCACGACGAAGCGCAGCTGGGAGAGTACGAGTTCCCTGGCGGCTTCCAGATCGTTGCCGTCCCGCAGACGGCGAGCGAGCGCCACCTCTTCGGCCTGGCTGATCACCGGGACCTGGCTGACGGCCGAGATATAGGCGTCGAGGCTGCCGAGCGGACCGGCCAGAGCCAGCGCGCGGGCATTCGACAGGGAACCGGGGATCAGGGCGGCAGCAGTCATCATCAACCTCCTGGAGCAGACCAAAGTTTAGCACTCGACTAGTTAGAGTGCTAACCGGCTGGCTGGTTCCCGGAAAGCCCTAATCCACCCTGGGCTGTATCGCAGCAAGATGGCGTGCCACGGCCGTCCAGGCTCCGGCCCAGCCCGCCAGCACCCCGCCGGCCAGGACGGCCAGCAGGCCCCCGAAACCGGCGCCGCCGAGCTCGAAACTGCTGCCATAGAGCCCCGCCAGCCGGGAGATCGGCCCGCCGAGGCCCCAGAGAGCCGCCACCAGGATCAGTACCGCCACGAGGCCCCCGAGCACCCCGTACCAGATTCCCAGGTACAGGAACGGCCGTCGGACGAAGCCGTCGGTGGCGCCCAGCAGCTTGGCCACCTCGATCTCCGCTGAGCGGTTCTGGATGTCCAGCCGGATCGTGTTACCGACGACGATCACGACCGCGGCGATCAGCAGGCCCCCCGTGATCAGCCCGAGCCGGCGCAGGAAATCGAGCGCCGCGTTCAGGCGCTCCACCCACAGCAGGTCGAGCTTTACGAGGTCGACGCCCGGCGCCTTCTGCAGTTCCGCACCGAGCTGCTCCAGGCTGGCGCGGTCGATGTCGGGGTCGGGCCGGACTACCAGCGTGTGCGGCAGCGGGTTGGAGTCGAGGGCCGCGAGTGCGCCGGCGAAGCCCGGGTCCCGGGCAAGCTCCGCCACGGCCGCGTCCGCCGGTATCACCCGGACCGACTCGATGCCCGGTTTGCCCCGCACGGTACGCGCCAGGGCCTCGGCCCGGTCCAGCCCGATGCCGGGCGCCATGTAGACCGAGAAGTCCCGCACGTCGGCCCAGCCGCCGGCGAGCGCACGGCCCGACTGGACCAGCACACCGAGGGCCGCGGGCAATGCCAGCGCGATGCCGATTACCGCCACGGTGAGCGCCGACGCGACCGGGCTCCGCGCCAGCGTGCCGAGGGCGCCGATGCCGGCCTGGGCGTGCCGGGTGAGCCAGTTCGACAGGCTCATGCGGCCTGCGCCCCGTCGCCGTCCTGAACCTGGCCGTCGTGGAGGAAGATGCGCCGGCTGGCGAAGCGCTCGACCAGGTGCTGGTCGTGGCTCGCGATCAGCATCGTAGTGCCCACCTCGTTGAGGCGCTTGAACAGCGTCATCACTTCGAGCGCGAGGTCCGCGTCCAGGTTGCCGGTGGGCTCGTCAGCTATAAGCACCTTCGGCCGGCTCACAATGGCCCGCGCGATCCCCAGCCGCTGCTGCTCACCGGCCGATAGCGCCCTGGGCGGGTAGCGCTCCCGGTCGAGCAGGCCCACCTGGTCGAGCGCCGCCCGGACGCGGCGGCCGATCTCGCGCTCGCCGGTGCCATTGATAATGAGTGGCAGGGCCACGTTCTCGTAGGCGCTGCGGTCGCCCAGTAACTTGTTGTCCTGGAAGACCATGCCGATCTGACGTCGGTGCGCCGGGATCTGCCGGTCCGGCAGCTTGCCCAGGTTCCGGCCGTCCACCGTCACCGTGCCCCGGGTCGGGTGTTCGATGAGCGCGATCAGCTTCAGCACCGTGCTCTTCCCGGCACCGGAGCGCCCGGTGATGAAGACCAGTTCCCCCGGCGCTACCTGCAGGGAGACGCCCTTCAGGGCCTCCCGCGCCCCGTCGTAGCGCTTGGTGACGTTGTCGAAGCGGATCATTGCGGTGTGGCTCTCATGAGGGAAGCGCCGTCCCGGTGAGAGCCGCTGCGAACTCCCCGGCGTCAAACACGTCCATGTCCTCGGCCTTCTCGCCGATACCGATGAAGCGTACGGGCACGGGCAACTCGCCGGCGAGGGTGAGCAGCACGCCGCCCTTGCCGCCCGCGTCGAGCTTGGTCATCGTGATGCCCGTCAGGCCGATCGCGGCGTGAAACTGCTTCGCCTGCTCCACCGCGTTCTGGCCGAGGCTGGCGTCCAGCACGATCATCGTCTCGTGGGGCGCAGAGGGATCCAGGCGCCGGATGACGCGCACCACCTTCTGCAGCTCCTGCATGAGGTGGGCCTTGTTCTGCAGCCGCCCGGCGGTGTCCGCCAGCAGCACATCGATGCCCCGCGCCCGGGCGGCCTCGAAGGCATCGAAGATCACAGCGGCCGGGTCTGCGCCAGGCTGCTGGGCAACGACGGGCACGTCGTTGCGCTCGCCCCAGACCTGCAGCTGCTCGATGGCTGCCGCCCGGTAGGTGTCTCCCGCCGCGAGCATGACTTTCAGGCCATCGTCCTTGAGGCGGCGGGCGAGCTTGCCGATGGTCGTGGTCTTGCCCGCGCCGTTGACGCCAACCATGAGAATAACGAAAGGTCTCGGGCTGAATGGAATCACGAGCGGGACGGCCCGCGGCTCGAGGATCTCGGTCAGCGCCTCCCGGAGCACTTCGCGCGCCTCGGCCACCGTCGTGACATTGCGCCCGCTGGCTTTCTTCTTCACCCGCCGGATGATGTCGGTCGCCGTCGCCATGCTGACGTCCGCTCCCAGCAGGTGCATCTCGAGCTCCTCGACAGTCTGCTCGTCGAACTTCCGGCCGACGAGCCAGTCCAGCGCCGCACCGAGCCGGAAGCGCGCCGGCCTGGCCGCTGTCGAAGGGGCAGGAGAAGGGGCAGGAGAAGGGGCGGGCGAGGGCTGGGCCGAGGGCTGTGCTGGAGGCGGCGTGGCATCGGCCAGGCCCTCCGCCGGGGCCTCCGGCCCGAGCAGGCGCTCCTTGAGGCGTGCGAAGAAGCCCGGCCGGGACCGGGTCCCGGAATTCGTGTCCGCTGGCATGCGGTCATGTTAGCTAAACTTTGCCGATGCCGCGCAGACAACCCACCTCTCCAAGCCGGCGCGGTCCGCCGGGCAGCGTCCGCATCATCGGCGGCGCCTGGCGCGGCCGGCGCATCGAGGTCGTGGTCGGCAGCGAGGTGCGGCCGACCCCGGACCGCGTCCGCGAAACGCTGTTCAACTGGCTCATGCCGGTGCTGCCCGGAGCGCGTTGCCTGGACCTGTACGCGGGCACCGGCGCTCTGGGCCTCGAGGCCCTGTCCCGTGCCGCCGCCGACTGCTGGTTCGTGGAACGGGACGCCAGGGCCGCCGCGGCGCTGGAAGCCACCCTGCTGCGCTTTCGGGGCGGCCAGACGGCCGGCCAGGCAGCCGGCCACGGTCGCGTGCTGGTGACCGATGCGCGCCGCTGGCTCAAGCAGGTACCAACGGCCACCTTCAACGTGGTGTTTCTCGACCCGCCTTACGCAGCCGACAATCTCGCCGAGTTGTGTACACTCCTCGCGCGCGGCTGGCTCGCCCCGCCGGCCTGGATTTACCTGGAAACGGGCCGCAGCCAGTCACTGCCGGCGCTGCCCGGGGGCTGGCAGCTGCACCGGGAGTCCCAGGCTGGCGACGTCAGGTTCGCGCTGGCCACTGTCAGGAGTTGAAGCATCGTGAGCGCCGGCGCCATGTACCCGGGGACTTTCGACCCCATCACGAACGGCCACCTCGACCTGGTACGCCGGTCCGCGAAGCTCTTCGACCGGGTTGTCGTGGCCATCGCCGCGAGCCCGAACAAGACGCCCATGTTCAGCCTGGAGGAGCGCATCGCGATGGCCCGCGACGCGCTCGTTGGCGCGTCCAACATCACGGTGGATGGCTACAACGGGCTGACGGTGGACTACGTGCGGGAGCACGGCCTCCAGGTGATCATCCGGGGGCTGCGGGCGGTGTCCGACTTCGAGTACGAGTTCCAGCTCGCCACAATGAACCGGCACCTGCGCCCGGAGGTCGAGACCATCTTTCTCACGCCGGCGGAGGAGTACACCTTCGTCTCGTCCACCTTCGTGCGGGAGATCGGCTTGCTGGGCGGTGACATCGCGCCCTTCGTGCCGCCCGGCGTGGCGAAGGCCCTGGCCCGCAAGCGGGATGCGCGCAGTGGCTGAGCGGGCCCGCCTCGTCCTGCTATTCGTACTGGCGCTTGCCTGGGCCCTGCCGGCCCCGGCGCGTACAACGACCCCGGCCGCCCAGGCCGGCATCGCCACAGCGCACCCGCTTGCGACGCGGGCGGGCGAAGAGATCCTCGCTGCGGGTGGCAATGCCTTCGACGCGGCGGTGGCCATTAGCGCCGCGCTGGCCGTGGTCGAGCCCTTCGCGTCCGGTCTTGGCGGTGGCGCGTTCTGGCTGCTGCACGAGGCGAAGAACGGCCGGCAGGTGTTCGTTGATGCGCGGGAGGTGGCACCCGGTGCCGCAAACCACGACATGTACCTGGACGACAAGGGCAACCCCCGGCCCGATCTCACGCTGAACGGACCGCTCGCCGCCGGCATTCCGGGCCAGCCCGCCGGTCTCGTGCACCTCGCCCGGCGCTACGGCCGTCTGCCGCTCGCAAAATCCCTTGCCCCCGCGATCCGTTACGCGGAAGACGGCGTCGAGGTCACGCGCGGCATGGAGCTTGGTCTGCGCTTTCGCCTGGCCACGGTCCGGAAGTCGCCGGCGCTGGCGGCTCTCTACCTGCCCGGTGGCAAGCCCGTGGTGGCGGGTGACCTGCTGCGCAACCCGGATCTCGCCCGCACGCTGCGACAGCTGGCGGCGAACGGCCACGACGGTTTCTACCGCGGGCCGGTGGCCCGGCAGCTGGTGGATGGCGTGCGTGCCGGCGGCGGCATCTGGACGCTGGACGACCTGGCCCGCTACTCGGTCATCGAGCGCGAGCCCATACGGTCCCGGTACCGGGGCATGACGATCGTATCGGCGCCGCCGCCGTCCGCGGGTGGCGTCGCGCTGGCCAATATCCTCAACATCCTGGCGGGCTACGACCTCCCGCGGCTGGCGCCCGTGGACCGGGAGCACCTGACCATCGAAGCGATGCGGCGGGCCTATCGTGACCGGGCAATCTACCTGGGCGATCCGGCCTTCGTCACGATGCCGCTTACGCGCCTGCTGAGCCCGTTCTACGCTGACGGTCAGCGCATATCGATCCTGCCGGACCGGGCCACGCCGAGCACCGCGCTATCGGGGATCCTGCCGGCGCCCGCCGCCGGAACCAACACGACGCATTTTTCGGTGCTCGACCGGGCCGGCAACCGGGTGGCGGGCACACTCAGCATCAACACCTGGTTCGGCGCTGCGTTCATGCCGCCCGGGACCGGCGTGATCCTGAACAACGAGATGGATGATTTCTCGGTGAAGACGGGCGTGCCGAACGGCTTCGAGCTGATTGGTTCGGAGGCAAACTCGATCGCGCCGGGCAAACGAATGCTCTCCAGCATGTCGCCGACATTCCTGGAGAGTGACCGGGGCGTGGCGATCCTCGGGACGCCTGGCGGCAGCCGCATCATCAGCATGGTCCTGCTGGCGTCGCTCGCCTGGTCGGATGGTGCCGACGCCACGCAGATGGTCGCGCTCAAGCGCTATCACCACCAGTATTTCCCGGACGTCGTGGCCTACGAGGCTGGCGCCTTCACGCCCGACGAGAAGGCCGGGCTCGAGGCGAAGGGCCACAAGCTGGAGCTGAGCGAGCGCAGCTACGGCAATATGCAGGTCGTCACCTGGGACCGGGCCACTGGCCGCGTCGCTGCCGCATCCGACCCCCGCGGCGGCGGCGACGTCACCATCTACTGAAAAGGTACCTTTTCAGTGCTGGCAGCGGGGGCAGTAGTAGCTGGAGCGCTGGCCCAGCACCATCTGGCGCACTGGCGCCGCGCACGCCGGGCAGGGCCGGCCGGCGCGGTCGTAGACCAGCAGGCGCTGGGCGAAGTAGCCGGGCTGGCCGTCACCGTCGTGGAAGTCCCGCAGCGTCGTGCCCCCGACGTGGATCGACTCGGTCAGTACGTCCCGTACCGCGGTGACCAGCGCCTCGAAGCGCGGCAGTGCCACCCGGCCCGCCGCCCGGGCCGGATGTATCCGCGCCCGGAACAGCGCCTCGCTGGCGTAGATGTTGCCCACCCCGACCACGATGCGCGCGTTCATCAGGTGCGGCTTGATCGCCACAGAGCGCCGGCGGCTTCGGTCAAAGAGATAGCGGGCTGTGAACTCGTTCCCCAGTGGCTCCGGCCCGAGCGGCGCGATCAGCGGGTGTAGTAATGGGTCATCATTGGTCCATAGCACGGCCCCAAAGCGCCGCGGGTCGTTGAACCGGATCGTCACGCCAGCGCCCGTGACGATGTCCAGGTGATCGTGGACGCCCGCTGCGACCGATTGCCGCAGGACGCGGAAGCTGCCGGTCATGCCGAGGTGCAGCAGAGCCGTGCCCCGGTCGGTCCGAAGCAGCAGCCACTTGGCCCGGCGCTCCAGTGCCGCCACGAAAGCCCCGGGCAGCTGGAGGCTGAACTCAGGGGGAATCGGCCAGCGCAGTTTCGGGGTGCGGACCACCACCTGCGCGATCCGCTGCCCTTCCAGCGAGGGTGCCAGGCCCCGCCGGGTGATCTCGACCTCCGGCAATTCAGGCATGATTGGCTCCCCAGCGGGCCAATTCTCCGCACTGGGACGCAGTCCCGCGACCCCGCAGCGCAAGCGGGGCTAGCGTTAGGTAGCGCAAATGCGGCGTTGAGGCGACAGCTGCCGCCGCCGCGGTCTTGTAAACACCTCCGGGCGGCCGCATTTCATTCCCCCGGGCAGGTCGTTATAGTGGTTGATCGCGGTGTAACCGCAGGATTCGCCCGGTAATTTCTTTCCCCAGAGGTGGACATGAATTTTCTAGATCTGTTGCAGAACGGCGTCCTGGGCTTGAGCGGCTGGGAGAAGGTGCTGGTCACCTTCGTCATGCTGCAGATCTCGATGATGGCGACCACCCTCTACCTGCACCGGGACCAGGCCCACCGGGCCATCGATCTCCACCCCGCACTTCGCCACTTCTTCCGTTTCTGGATGTGGGTGACGTCCGGCATGGTGACCCGCGAGTGGGTCGCCGTCCATCGTAAGCACCACGCCCTGTGCGAGAAGCCCGGCGACCCCCACAGCCCCGTCGTCTTCGGCCTCAAGAAGGTCCTGCTGGAGGGCGCCGAACTCTACCGGGCTGACGCGCGCAAGCCGGAAGTCGTGGCCAAGTACAGTCGCGGCACTCCGGACGACTGGCTCGAAAATAATGTCTACCTGCCGTTCACCACCGGCGGCATCTACAGCCTGCTGGTGCTCAACGTCCTGCTGTTCGGTGTCATCGGCATCACGATCTTTGCCTTCCAGATGGCCGCCATGCCGATCTTCTCCGCCGGCGTGATCAACGGCCTGGGCCATGCCCGCGGCTACCGCAACTTCGAGTCGGACGACGCGGCCACCAACCTCTACCCGATCGGCTTGTTCATCGGTGGCGAGGAGCTGCACAACAACCACCACGCCTTCCCGTCTTCCGCCAAGTTCTCCGTGCAGCCCTGGGAGTTCGACATCGGCTGGATGTACATCACGATCTTCAAGGCCCTGGGCCTGTGCAAGGTCCGGCGCGTGGCGCCGGAACCCCAGTTCGCCCCGGCGCCGCGGCCCGTGGACATCGAGACCCTGAAGGCCGTGCTGGTGAACCGCATGCACGTGCTCCGGGACTACTCCTCGAAGGTCACGCTGCCCGTGTTCCACCGGGAGGCCCAGCGCGACGTGGCGGCCCGGAAGGTATCGCCCCGCCTGCTGATCCGCCGCCCGCAGTTGCTGGATGCGGCAGCCCGCGCCCGCCTGGCGAGCCTGCTCGACCGCAACCACGCGCTGCGCACCGTGCACGAGTTCCGCCTGAAGCTGGTGGCCGTCTGGGAGCAGGCCAACGTGAGCAACGAGGCGCTGGTCCGCCAGCTGCGCGAGTGGTGCACGGAAGCCGAGGCCAGTGGCATCGAGGCCTTGCAGGAGTTCTCCGCCAGGCTGCGGGGCTACCTGCCGACGCCGGGCTACGCCGCAGCCTAGGGGGCCGGACGCTCCCGGGTTCGCTGAACGCGAGCAAGAAAAAACCCGCCGGAAGGCGGGTTTTTTTTCGGCCGGATAAAGCGCAGAGGGCCGCGCGAACTGGCGCGCCTACTTGATCTTGGCTTCCTTGTACGCCACGTGCTTGCGCACGACGGGGTCGTACTTGTTGGCCTGCAGCTTCTCGGGGTGAGTACGCTTGTTCTTGGTGGTGGTGTAGTAGTGGCCGGTATCAGCCGTGGATACCAGCTTGATCTTGTCGCGGATGCTCTTCGCCATGTTCGTCTATCTCCGGATCAGGCCGCGTCGCCGGAGGCGCGCAGTTTCTCGAGCACCTTCTCGATGCCGAGCTTGTCGATGGTGCGCAGCCCGCGGGTGGACACGCGCAGGCTGACGAAGCGCTTCTCGCCCTCCAGCCAGAAACGGTGCGTGTGCAGGTTGGGCAGGAACCGCCGGCGCTTCTTGTTGTTGGCGTGGGAAACGGTGTTGCCGTAAGTCGGCCGTTTGCCGGTGACCTGACAGACCCGGGACATATCAAACCTCGACGTAAATGATTGCTTGGTAAGTAAGTTATCAATCCGTCCAGACGTCGGACGGCCGCACTTTATACCAGCCGGGCGGGGGCTACAGCAACCCCCGGCTGGCCAGTGACACGCAATTGCCGTCTCCCACGACGAAGTGATCCAGCAGGCGCACGTCCACCAGCTCCAGGGCATCCCGGATCCGACGGGTGATCAGCCGGTCCGCGTCGCTGGGTTCGGGCACCCCGGAGGGGTGATTGTGGGCGAGGATCACGGCCGCGGCGTTGCGGTGCAGGGTCTGCCGGAGCACTTCCCGCGGATAGACCGTGGTGCTGTCAATCGTGCCTCGGAACAGCTCCTCGAAGGCCAGAACGCGGTGCCGGTTGTCCAGGAAGATGCAGCAGAAGACCTCGTGGGGCCGGTCCCTGAGGCGGGCCAGCAGGAATTCCTGGCTGTCCGCCGGGGAGCCGATGGTCCTGCCGGGCGCCAGTTTTTCCCCCATGTAGCGGCAGCAGCACTCCCGGACGGCCGTCAGCACCGCGGACTTGCCCGGGCCCAGGCCGTGCAGGGCCTCGAGGTCCGCCGGCCGGGCGTTCAGCACACCCCGCATGCCGCCAAAGCGGGCGAGCAGGTGCCGGGCCAGGTCGAGCCCCGATACCCCGGCCACGCCCCGGCCCAGCAGGATGGCGAGCAGTTCCGCGTCGGTCAGGTGGCCCGGCCCGGAGCGCGCCAGGCGCTCCCGGGGCCTTTCGGCGGCTGGCCAGTCCTTGATGAGGCTGGACTTGGCAAGGGGCTGCGGCACGGGCCGTATTCTGCGCAGCGCGCCGGCCCGGGCCAAGGCGCGAATCTGCCGGTTTTGCAGACAAAGCGCGGCTGGACGCCGGTCGTTGCGTTAAGCTTTTGGCATTCCATCACGAGTGCAATGCGTGGGCGCCTTGGACCAACAGCGCGTCTTGCTAGGCGTCACCGGCGGTATCGCCGCCTACAAGAGCCCGGACCTGGTCCGGCGCCTGCAGGATGCGGGCGCGGAAGTGCGCGTCGTGATGACGCCGAGCGCCGCGCGGCTGGTATCGCCCACCGTCTTCCAGGCCGTTTCCGGCCACCCGGTGCGTTCCGAGTTGTGGGACGAGGCTGCCGAGGCCGCCATGGGCCACATCGAGCTGGCCCGCTGGGCCACCCTCGTGCTCATTGCCCCGGCCACAGCGCACCTCATGTCCCAGCTGGCCAGCGGCTCCGCAGGCAACCTGCTGACGACGGTCTGTCTGGCGACCAGCGCGCCTGTCGTGATCGCACCGGCCATGAACCAGGCCATGTGGCGCCATGCCGCCACCCAGGCGAATCGCGCCTCGCTCGAGTCCCGGGGTGTCCGCTGCATCGGCCCCGGCTCGGGGAGCCAGGCCTGCGGCGACGTGGGCCCCGGCCGCATGGTGGAGCCGACCGACATCGTCGCGGCCCTCGACACCGCCCCGCCGAACGAACTTGCCGGCCTGCTGCAGGGCCTGCGGGTGCTGGTCACCGCGGGGCCAACCCGGGAGCCGATCGACCCGGTGCGTTTCGTCAGCAACCGGAGCTCCGGCAAGATGGGCTTTGCGGTGGCCCGGGCCGCCGCCGAGGCCGGCGCGGATGTCACGCTGGTCGCGGGGCCGGTGAACCTGCCGACGCCGCCGGGCACCCGGCGGATCGACGTGGAGACGGCCGCCGAGATGTGCGCTGCTACGCTCGACCGGGTCGCCGGGATGGACATCTACATCGGCGCCGCCGCGATTTCCGACTACCGGCCCGAGCCCGCCCCCCAGAAGATCAAGAAACGCGCCGAGCGGCTCGTGCTCGACATGGTGAAGTCGCCGGACCTGCTCGCGAGCATCGCGGCGCGGCCCAACCCGCCGTTCACGGTCGGCTTTGCCGCGGAGACGGAGCGCCTCGAGGAGTACGCCCGCCAGAAACTTACGGGCAAGCGGCTGGACATGATCGTTGCCAACCAGGTGGGAGCGCGACTCGGCTTCGACGAGGATGACAACAGCGCGCTGATCCTCTGGCAGGACGGGCAGGCGGATTTCTCCCGGATGCCCAAGTGCGAGCTGGCCCGCCGGATCATCGCCACTGTCGCCACCCGGTTCAGTGTGGCCCGGGACCGCCGGGTCACGCCGCTCCGTCGTCCGGGCTGAGCGCCAGCCGATGCAGAAGATCCAGCTGCGCATCCTCGACCCGCGTCTCGGCAGGGACTTTCCATTGCCGGACCATGCCACCGCCGGCTCGGCCGGTGTGGATCTGCGGGCCCTGGTGCCGGAGACGCTGACCATCCTGCCCGGACAGACCGTGCTGGTGCCCACGGGCATGGCCATACATATCGGTGATCCCGGCCTGGCCGCGGTGATCCTCCCTCGCTCGGGACTGGGCCACAAGCACGGCATCGTCCTCGGCAACCTGGTGGGGCTGATCGACTCGGACTACCAGGGGCAGCTGATGGTGTCCTGCTGGAACCGGGGCAGCGAAACCTTCGAGCTGGAGCCCGGGGCGCGCCTTGCGCAGATGGTGTTCGTGCCCGTCGTGCAGGTGGGCTTCGAGGTGGTGGAGGAGTTCCACGCCAGCCAGCGGGGTGCCGGCGGCTTCGGCCACACAGGCCGCGGCTAGAGCCCCTTCAGTTCCTTGAAGCGGGCGATGTCGGCGTCAAAAGCGAGGACCACGCGCCCCTGGCGCGTTTTCGCTTCTGTCAGCGTCTTTTCGTAGAGCGCGACCGAGTCGGCGGTATCCGAGAGTTCCTTGGCGAGGGTCTCGTCGAGCGGCGCTGCGTCCGGATCCTTGCTGTATGGCTTGAAAGCACTGACTTCGGACTGCAGCAGCTTCAGCCGGTCCTTCAGGCTTTGCAGATAATTGGCGGTGACCGAGATCTGCCCGTCGATCAGCTCGATGCGCCGGTTGCGCAGCGCCTCGATTTCCTCCACCGACAGGTAGGTGTTCAGCAACACCTCGTCCCTGCGGGTGGCTGCCAGGGCTGCCTTCTTCTCCTCGGCGGCCTTGCGCTCCGCCGCGATTTCCTCTTCCGTCAGCGCGCCCTGCTCGGTGCGGACAGCGATGCCGTACTGGTTCAGTACTTCCCGGTCGATCGGGGCGTATTCCGGCGGCACCGTGTCGCCGAAGTGCACCAGGCCCTGGTCGTCGACCCAGCGATACAACTTGCCCGACGGATCGCCCGTGCGGGTGGCCCGGCGGGACTTGCTCTTCTCCGCCGCACCGGAGTCGATCACGCCGAACGCCAGCGTCACTGCCAGCAACACACCCAGCGGGCGCGCACTCCGGTGGACTCCACGACCGCCCCGAGAAGCCATATATGCACCCATCAGCTGCAGGCCCCCAAGACCCGCGTACCCAGCGATTATCACGCCGCCATTTAACCGAAAACAGTGACCGGAATCGCCCTTTTGCCAGCCTAGCCGGCCGCTACACCGTACCGCTCGCGGTAATCTTGCACCAGCGGCAGGAACTGACGGTGCTCCTGGCTGCTCTCCAGGTGCTCCACCAGGTCGTCCAGCCGGATGATGCTGGCTACCGGGATGCCGAAATTCTGTTCCACTTCCTGGATGGCGGACAGGTCGCCGTTGCCCCGCTCCTGGCGGTCCAGCGCGAGGACCACGCCGGCGGGCTCGCCCCCGGCCTGCCGGATCAGGGTGACGGTTTCCCGGATGGCAGTGCCGGCAGTGATCACGTCGTCGAGGATCAGCACCCGGCCGGAGACCGGCGCGCCCACGATGGCGCCGCCCTCGCCGTGGTCCTTGATTTCCTTCCGGTTGAAGCAGAACGGCAGGTCGCGGCCGTGGTGCTCGGCCAGCGCGGCGGCCGTCAACGACACCAGCGGAATGCCCTTGTAGGCCGGGCCGAAGAGCATGTCGAACCTGATCCGGGACTCCATCACGGCCGCGGCGTAGGTGCGGCCGAGCTTCGCGGCGGAATAACCCGTGTTGAACAAACCGGAATTGAAAAAGTAGGGGCTGTTGCGTCCCGACTTCAGCTTGAACTGCCCGAAGCGCAGCACGCCGACCTCCAGGGCGAGCTCGATGAATTCCTGCTTGTAGCCCCGCATGCCGCCGGTCCTCCACTGACGGCGATATCGTACACTCAAGTCCTGCATGCGCATCGTCACGCTCAACGTCAATGGCATTCGCGCCGCTGCCCGCAAAGGCCTCTTCGACTGGCTCGACGGGGAGCGGGCGGACGTCGTCTGCCTGCAGGAAGTCCGCGCGCAGGCCGACCAGATCTCCGCACCCGAATTTCATCCCGCTGCATACCACTGCTACTACGAGTCCGCTGAACGCAAGGGCTACAGTGGCGTCGGCCTGTTCAGCCGCCGGGAGCCCGACGAGCTGCTACGCGGTTTCGGCTCGGCGGAATTTGACGCGGAGGGACGCTACCTGGAGGCCCGCTTCGGCCTCCTGAGCGTCATCTCCCTGTACCTCCCGTCCGGGTCCTCCAGCGAGGAGCGCCAGCAGGCCAAGTTCCGCTTCATGACGGAGTTCAGTGTGCACCTGGCCCGGCTCAGGGAGGATGGGCGGCAGTACCTGCTCTGCGGGGACTGGAACATCGCCCACAAGGAGATCGACCTGAAGAACTGGCGCGCCAACCAGAAGAACTCCGGCTTCCTGCCCGAGGAGCGTCGCTGGCTCGACGAGCTCTTCGGCCCGCTCGGTTTCACCGATACCTTTCGCGAGGTCAACCCGGACCCGGACCAGTACACCTGGTGGTCCAACCGCGGGCAGGCCTGGGCCAAGAACGTCGGCTGGCGCATCGACTACCAGATCGGCACGCCGGGCCTGAAGGGCGCGGCCCACCGGGCGGATATCTACAAGGACAACCGCTTCTCCGATCACGCCCCGCTGCGCATGGATTTCGACCTGGACTACTAACCGTGAGCGACAACGCAGCGGAAAAGCCCATCCGGCCTTCGGTCTGGAAATCCTTCACCCAGCCGGCGGCGTGGACCATGTTCTTTTTCGGCTTCGCTTCAGGCCTGCCTTTTCTGCTGGTGGCGGGCACCCTGGCGTACTGGTTGAAAGACAACGGCGTCGAGCTGAAGGAAATCACCATCATCGCCAGCGCCGGCCTGGCCTATGCCCTGAAATTCCTGTGGGCGCCGCTGCTCGATCACGCCGAAGTACCCTTCATTGCCGGTATGGGCCGCCGCCGCAGCTGGTTGTTGCTGGCGCAGATTGGCGTGGTGACAGGGCTGCTGGCGATGTCACTGGTCACGCCCGCGCAACTGCAACTGTTCATCGCCGCCACGCTGCTCGTGGCGATTGCCGGTGCCACCCAGGATATTGCGGTCGATGCCTACCGGATTGAAATCGCGCCGGTATCCGACCAGGGTGCGCTGACCGCGGTCTATTCGCTTGGCTACCGCATCGCGCTTATCGTCACCGGCATGGCTGCATTGATCCTTGCCGACCATATCGCCTGGTCCGCCATCTACCAGATGCTGGCGGTCCTGATGCTGGTGCCGATCGTGGTCAACCTGCGTGCGAAAGAGCCTGAGTTCACGCGGCCCGCGCCGACGACCTGGCGCCGGACCATGCGGATAAGCGTGATCGATCCCTTCGCCGACTTCTTCCGCCGCTATGGCTGGCGCACGGCATTGCTGTTTCTGCTGTTCATACTGCTGTTCAAGGTACCCGAGCAGGCCCTGGTCGGCGGCATCATGAGCCCGTTCTACATCGACATGGGCTTTAGCAAGACCCAGATCGGCGCCATCACCAAACTGTACGGGGTATGGATCGGCATCGCCGGCGTTTTTGCCGGCGGTATGGCGGTGGCGCGCTGGGGCGTACGCGGACCGCTGTTCTGGGCGGTGTTGCTCACCGCGCTGTGCAATCTCACCTATTTCTGGTTGATCGCGCACCCCGGGAATCTGCTGGTGCTGACCGGGGTGATCTCGATCGAAAACTTTGCCCTCGGGTTCCTCGGCACGGTGGCGGTAGCCTTCCTGTCGTCGCTGGTTAACCGCGAGCACACCGCCACGCAATATGCCTTGCTCAGCTCGATGGTCAACCTGCCCGGCAAGGTGCTCGGCATCTTCGCCGGCGGTATCGTGGAAGCGACCAGTTACGGTACCTATTTCGTCATCGCCACGCTGGCGGTGATTCCGGCGGTACTTCTGATGTTGCTGTTATGGAGTCGAGTCTCCACGTTAGCCGATCAGAGGTGATGCTGCCGTGGCGGCAAGTAGACTGACGGGATGAGTGACGACGCGAAGACGCGGGAGCCAGGCGTGGTCGCCGCCGCCCGGCTTGCTGACCTAAGCGATCCCGGGGCCCGGGAATTTTTCGTGGGAGATGGCGACTGGCCCTTTCGCGGCTTCGTCGTACGGGTGGATGGCGCGCTGCGGGCCTACGCCAACGTGTGCCCCCACAAGCAGCACCCGCTCAACCTCTCTGACGACGAGTTCCTGGTGCCGGGGCAGAAGTTGCTGCGCTGCATGTCCCACAACGCGCTGTTCGAGCCGGAAACGGGGCTGTGCGTCTTCGGCCCCTGCGCCGGCCGCCACCTGACGCCGCTCGAGTGCTGGGTCGAGGCGGGCGAAATCCTCGTCCGCGCGCCGGAATCCCTGCGGATCCCGGTGGACCCGGGCGGGCAGGCGGGTCAGGAGTCGTAGCCGTCCACGAAATCCAGGGGGTCGTCGAAGCCCTGGTGCTTTTCCTCGTTCTCGGGCAGGTCTTCGCCGTCCACGTCCATCGAGCCGGACCAGTCTTCCGGCGCCTCGACGGGCAGCGCGGCCATCTCCCGCCAGCCTTCCACATCGAATTCCTCGATCGTGCCGTCGAAGTGCTGGATCTCCACCGTGCGGTCCTTGTCGTCCACGGCCACGACCTCGAAGGTCCGGCCCTCGCCCATGCTGAACCAGCTGCCGACCTCCGGCAGGCCAAGGATGGTGGCGATCGCTCGTTCGCTCATGACTGCTGCGCTCACGTTTTGTCTATGGGGCTGAAGTTTTTATAGCGCATTTGGCCGGCGATGGGTACCGTGGGAAAGCACCTGTAATATTCAGGAACAGCGTTCGTAGACGGCTTCCCAGATCGGGTGGCCGAGGCGCTCGCCGCGCGCCTCGAAGCGCGTCCGGGGCCGGTCAGCCAGGGCGCGGGATGGCGCTGCATCATCCAGCGGGCGGAACGCGGGGCTACCGGCCATTGCCTCCTGGATGTGCGCGGCGTAATCCGGCCAGTCCGTGGCCACGTGGAAATACCCGCCGGGCTCGAGCCGCGTTGCGAGCAGCGCCACGAAGCCGGGCTGCACGAGCCGCCGCTTGTGGTGGCGCTTCTTGTGCCAGGGGTCCGGGAAGTACAGGTGGACGCCCAGCAGGCTGCGCTCCGGGAGCCGGTCGCGGAGGACTTCCACGGCGTCCTGCATCAGCACTCGCACGTTGTCGATGCCGAGCCGTTCGATTTCCAGCAGGCAGTGGCCGGCTCCCGGCGCATGGACCTCCACGCCAAGGAAATTGAGCTCCGGCGCCGCCGCAGCCATGCGCACCAGCGCATCGCCGTTGCCAAAGCCGATTTCGAGCACGCAGGGCGCGCAGCGTCCGAAGCCCGCCGTGAGGTCCAGCAGGGCACCGGGCGCCGTGTCGGGTGACGGCAGTCCGTACCGGGGCAGGAGTTCAGCGAGGGCCCGGTCCTGGGCCCGGGTCTGGCGCCCGGCCCGGCGGACGTAGCTGCGGATCCGCCGCTCGGGGGTGGCGTCGTTCAACGGGCGCCCCGGCGGACAGTGAAACTCGGTCGCATCATGTTCTAGAATCCCGATCAGAAGCGGGTGTAGTTCAATGGTAGAACTGCAGCTTCCCAAGCTGCTAACGTGGGTTCGATTCCCATCACCCGCTCCATCTATTGCGCCGGTTCCACCAGGGACAGGAATTCCTCGAACTTGCCCGTGGGTCCCCGCGGAATTTCGGCCACGGGCACCAGCGTGATCGTAAACGGGTAACCGAGGCACTGGCGCGCCTTCTCCACCGCGTCTGCCGTTTCCGCGGGGCTGAGCGCCCGGTTCAGCACCACCCGCAACTCCACCGCGTCGAGCGCCGTCTGCACGAACTGGGTCTGGATGATCGGCAGTACCGTCCGGATGCGGCCGAGAGCCACCGGCCAGTAGTGGCGGCCGTCAGGTGTGCGGATCAGGTTCCGGACCCGGCCCATGACGCGGGCGAGGACCGGCAGTCCCCGGCCGCAGGAGCAGGGCGCGCCGACCTCGGCGTAGTCGCCGATCTCGTAGCGGAGCAGCGGGGTGGCCAGGTTGTGCAGCGAGGTCACGACCACGCGCCCGGTCTCGCCGGGGGCGCAGGGGTTGCCCGCGTCGTCCAGCACTTCCACCAGCAGGGATTCCGACTGCACGTGCAGCTTGCCCTGCTCACGGCAGCGGAACGCGATATAGCCGACCTCGTTGGCGGAGTAGAGATCGGTGCTGCGCACCTGCCACTCGGTGGCCAGCCTTGCCTGCAGCTCCGGGTCCAGCGGTTCGGAGATCAGCCGGACTTCCTCCAGGGACCGCGGGCGGCCGCCGCCTGCGGCCACCGCATCCATCAGGGGCCCCATGATGCTCGGGTAGGCCAGCAGGTAGGTGGGGTCGAAGCTTGTGAGCCAGGCGGCCAGCTGCTCCAGGGGCTTGCCAATGTGCATGGCCGACGACGGGCCGCTGCGGTAGAGGAGAGCCACCGGCGGACCCCAGCTGGGCCGGACCACGCCGTCGGTTTCGCGCTCGTCGCGTTTGCGAAAGCGGATGAAGCCGGCGCGCCGCGTGAAGTCCCGCCGGAACCACAGGTGCTCGCGGACAGTGAGCGCGTCCCACAACTGCCGGGTGGCCGCAGTGGTCCGGACCTCGACCGCGATGCCGGTAGAGCCGGACGTCCGTAGCGTACCGAGCGGTGCGTGTCCGGGCGGCACGGAGCGGGCGTTCAGCTTGCCGCCGAGCGCGCGGAGCTCCGGCTTCGTCAGCAGCGGCAGGCTGCGCCAGGCAGACCAGAAGGCCTCCGGCTCCCCGGCCGTGGCTGCGGCCTGCGCGGCGTCTAGGGCCCGCGCCGCGGGCCGCGCCCAGTCGGTGCCCTCGTACCAGGGCACCTGCGTGGCGGCCCACTGGGCCAGAAAGGCCAGCTGGGGCTGCTGGGCCTGCGTGAGGTCCTCTGGCAGCCACCACTGGGACACCTTGAGACCGTCGAGCAATCCGGGCAGGGTGGGCTTTGGCGGGAACGACGGCCAGCCCGGCGCTCCACTTCTGATTATTTTCTGGCCGCTCATGATGCGACCGGAAGCCTACGGTGAGCGACTGCGGAATGCCAACATGACCGGCGTGATGACCTTGCAGGAGATCGACCTGGCGGCGCTGTTTGCGTTGCTGGCCCGCTCCGGTCTCCGGCTCGAGCTGCTGCCCGCCGGCGCGGACATCCCCGGCACCTACTGGGGCGCGCCGGAAGCCGGGCTCTCCGGCGACCAGCTCTTCGTGCGGCCCGACACGCCCGTGCACTCGGCCCTGCACGAGGCGGCCCACTTCATCTGCCTGCCGCCCGAGCGCCGCGCCGTGCTGCATCGGGATGCCGGCGGCGACGTGGCGGAGGAGGACGCAGTCTGCTACCTGCAGATTCTGCTCGGCGACGAACTCAGCGCCCGGTCATGCGGGGACGAGTGCTGGACCAGGGAGCGGCTGTTTGCCGACATGGACGCCTGGGGTTACAGCTTCCGCCTCGGCAGCACACGCCGGTGGTTCGAGGAGGATGCGGACGAGGCTGTCGCCTGGCTGGTGACGCGCGGCCTGCTTGCCCGGCCCGGCCGCGCCGGTCAACAATCAAGCGGAAATGATCCTGTATAGGCACCCATGGCAAATCTCACCGACAAGACGGCCCTGATCACCGGCGGCGCCCGCGGCATGGGCCGTGTGTCCGCCATCGAACTCGCGAAGATGGGCGCCCGGGTGCTCATCGTGGACTGGGAAGGGGAGGAGGGCACTCGCACCCGCGACTACATCAACCGCCTGACCGGGCGGCAGGCCGCGGAATTCATCTACTGCGACCTTTCCTCCCTGGAGCAGGTCCGCGCGCTTGCCGCCGACGTCCGGGCCCGGGAGCCGGCCCTGCACATCCTGGTATGCAACGCGGGCATCACCGACCCTGTCCGCCGGCTCAGCGTGGACGGCTGGGAAATGCACCTGGCCACCTGCCACCTGGCGCATTTCCTGCTCACCCACCTTCTGCTCGACCTGCTGAAGCAGAGTGCCCCGGCGCGCATCGTCTCGATCTCATCGGACGCTCACAAGGCGGGCCCGGGCCTCGACTTCGACGACCTCAACAACGAGAAGATCTGGAAGGGCGGGGAGTTCTCGAACGGCGCGTCCTTCGCCGCCTACCACCGGGCCAAGCTCTGCAACGTGTATTTCACGCTGGAGCTGGCCGAACGCCTGCGGGGTACCGGCGTCACGATCAACGCCGTCTCGCCGGGCTACTTCGTCAACACGACGATCTACCGGAACCTCACCGGCATCTTCAAGTGGGGTTCCTTCCTGGTGTTTGGCCTGGGTTCGCTACTGGGGCTGAACACGCCGGAGAAGGGCGCACGGACCCATATTTATGTCGCATCGTCGCCGGAGGTCGAGGGCGCGAGCGGCAAGTACTACGCCTACTGCAAGGAGGCGAAGCCTTCGCCCCTGGCGCTGGACCCCGTGCCCCGCCAACGCATCTGGGACTGGACGGCAAAGGTGACGGGAGTCGGCGGATAGGCGAAGATCAATGGAAGCCCAGACCGGAGATAAGCGAATGCGCGTGCTCCCAGACCCCACTACCCGGCTCGTCATCGGCCTCTCGGCCGCTGTCGTCCTCGGCTTCGCGGGCAGCCTCGCTCTGGCTCAGGATGCGGAGTCCGGCGACGCCTCGCGCCAGACATTCAACGCGGAGATCTGCAAGGTCGACGGGTTGACGGCCAGCCAGTGCGACTGCGCCTGGACGTTTGTATCGGGCAAGCTCTCTGCCGGCGACCTCAGGCTCGCAATGATCCTCGTGGCCTCGAGCTCCAGGGATGCGGACACCGCCAAGAAGGCGGACCAGGCTCTGGACAAGAGCAGTGCCAACGACAAGCGGAAGGACGCGCTGGCCTCGGAGACGGGCGCCCTTGTGATCGAGGCCGAGGACGCCTGCGAGAAGAAGTAGCGGCGCCGCTTTTCTCAGAGTACGCCGCGGGAATCCGGGTGCCGCACGTAGTCGCGGCGATCCCCGGGCTTGCCGGCGGTGCTGCCGGCAGGCGCTGAAGGGAATTCCACGACCCGCCAGTAGTTGTCGACCAGCTCCACTGCCTTGACGAAGCTGTTGCCCACGTCCGACTTCAGCATGTAGCCGGCCACGTTCAGGTTGAAAGCCTCGATCTTGTCCTCCTCGTCATCCGAGGTGGTCAGCATGAAGACGATCGAGTCATGCAGTTCCGCGTCATCCCGGATCCGCTCGAGCAGCTCCAGGCCATTCAGCCGGGGCATGTTGATATCCAGGACGAGCAGGTTGGGCCGGGGCAGGCGCTGCCTGCCGTTGGCGCCCGTCAGGATCTCCCAGGCCTCCTGGCCGTCGCGTGCCACAGTCACCGGGTTCGTGATGCGCAGCTTGCCGATGGCGCGCAGGAATGCCCGCTCGTCGATCTGGTCGTCCTCAGCCAGCAAGATGTGCACGGTCTTGTTTGTGTCGATCATCGGCAATCTCCTCCGGGGTCTCGTTGGCCCCTTCGCGGGGGACTTTTTTCCAGGTGAACTTGAAGACGGTGCCTAGGCCGGCCGGACCGCCGTGGAACCAGATCCGGCCGCCCTGCCATTCCACGATCCGCTTCACGATCGCAAGGCCCATGCCGCTGCCCTCGATCTCGTCCCTGGGCTTCAGTGTCTGGAACATCTGGAACACTTTTGCCGCGAAGGCCTGCGGAATGCCAGCGCCGTCATCCTCGACCGCGAACAGCACCTCCTCGCCCCGGTCCTGCGCGTAGACGCGCACCGTGCCGTGGCCTGTCGGGTGGTGCTTGATCGCGTTGTTGATCAGGTTGCGAAGCACCTGCTCGAGCGGCCCAGGCCGGGTGTGCAGCACGGGCAACGAGCTGTCGGCTGTCAGCCGCATCGATTCCGGAGGGCCGAGCAGCACAAAGAGATCTTCCACCATCAGGCGCGCGTCGAGCTCGCCGGATTCCCCGGGCTTCGTGCCGGCCCGGGAGTAGGCGAGAAGGTCGTCGAGAAGCCGGTGCAGGCGGGCAGTCCGCTGCTTCAGCAGGCCGAGGTTCTGCTGGACCTCGCCGCCGGTGTAGCCCGAGAGGTCCTCGGCCAGCCAGTCGGCAAGGATCCCGATGGCGCGCAACGGCGCCTTGAGGTCGTGCGAGGCCACGTAGGCGAACTGTTCCAGGTCCTGGTTGGAGCGGGCCAGCTCGGCGGACTTGGCTTCCAGTGCCTGCTGCGCGGTACGGCGCTCGGTGTCGTCCATCGCCAGTGTCAGGATTCCGACGACCTCGCCACTGGCCGAGCGGTGCGGCTGGTAGGTCACCGCGTAGTAGCGCTCCTCGCCGTTGGCCATCGTGCGCGCCTCCTCGAAGCGCACCACCTCGCCCGCCAGGCACCGCTGGTAGAGCGGTTCGCGCCGGGCCCAGGACGGGGCGGGGATGACCTCACTGATGTGCCGGCCGAGGTACCGGCCCCGCGAGTGCCCGTACCAGAGGTCGTACTGGCCACTCATGAAGCGCAGCCGAAGATCCTGGTCCAGGTAGGCGAAGAGGCCGGGAACGTTGTCGGCGAATTCCTGCATGCGGGATTCCGTGGCCTGCAGGCGGGATTCGAGCGCCCGCTGCGCTGTCATGTCGATGCACACGCCCTGCATCCGCGGTAGTCCGCCCCGGGGCCCCGGCTGCAGGTGACCCCGGCCACTCACGAAACGGACCGCGCCGTTCCGGTGCACGACGCGATAGTCGCAGGCGAAGGCCCCGGTCTCCGCGCTGGCCGCCGCCGCCGCCCAGTAGCGGCCGATATCCTCGGGGTGAATCCGGGCGGTCATCGTTGCCGGCGACAAATCGGTATCCAGGTCGATGTCGAACAGCCGCCGGCAGGTGGCGTCGATCTCGAAGGTGCTGGTTGCACCATCGAACGAGTAGACGCCTACCCCGCTGGCTTCGAGGGTGCGCTGCAGTTCCGGGCTGAGCGCCGCCAGCGGGTCGGCACGCCTGCTCATCCGCCGCCCTTCAGGGCCCGGCGTACCGCTGTCGTATCGGTGCCGCCGACGGCCAGCGCGCAGAGCAGCGGCTCGATGAGGTGGACGCCCATGGGCTTGCCAAAGAGATAGCCCTGCATCACATGGCAGCCCCGCTCCATGAGATAGGCTTGCTGGGCGACGGTCTCGACGCCCTCGGCAACGGTTTCCAGCCGGAGGCTGCGCGCCAGGGAAATGATGGCGTCGATGATGCTCTCGCCATCCCGGCTGTGGCCGATCTCCTGGACGAAGGACCGGTCGATCTTGAGGACGTCGAGGGGAAATCGCCGCAGGTAGCTGAGGCACGAGTAGCCGGTGCCAAAGTCATCAATGGAGATCCGCAGCCCGATCTCCTTCAGCTTGGTCAGTTCACGCTGGGCGTTCTCCGTGTTCTCCATCACGAGGCCCTCCGTCAGCTCGATCTCGATCAGTGCAGGATCCACTCCGTACCTGCTGATCACCTCCGCCACCCGCGTGAGGAAGTCCGCCTGCTGGAACTGCCGCGCCGAGACGTTCACGGAGACGGGAACCGGGTCGAGCTGCTTGTCCTGCCAGGAGCGCAGGGTCTGGCAGACCTCGTTCAGCACCCAGTAGCCGAGCGGGATGATGTGGCCGCTCTCCTCCGCGACGGGAATGAAGCGGTTCGGGCTCACCTCGCCGCGTCCCGGGCTGGTCCAGCGCAGGAGCGCCTCCAGGCCCTGGAGGCGGCCGCTCCGGACATTCACCTTCGGCTGGTAGGCCAGGTGAAACTGGCCCAGCTGCAGTCCCTCCCGGATGTCGCGCTCCAGCTCGTGGTATTCGACCAGCTCGGCGTGCATGCGCTCGTGGAAAAACTTGAAGTTGTTCCGGCCGTTTTCCTTGGCCTGGTACATGGCGATGTCTGCGTTTTTCAGCAGCATCTGCGTATCCGAGTTGTCACTCGGGTACATGGTGATGCCGATGCTGGTGGTGATCCGGAGCTGGCGGTCAGCGATGTGATAGGGCTGGGCAATCACCTCCAGCAGACCGGTTGCCAGCGCTTCCACGTCGCGCGGACCGGAGAGGCCTTCCACCAGCACTGCGAACTCGTCGCCCCCGAGGCGGGCCACCACGTCCCCTGTCCGTACGGATCTCCGGATGCGATTGGTGACCTCTTGCAGCAGCCGGTCGCCCGCATCGTGGCCCAGCGTGTCGTTGACGACCTTGAACTCGTCGAGGTCGAGGAACAGCAGGGTTACTTTCCGGCCGTCCCGCCGCGCCCGGGCGGTGGCCCGGTTCAGCTGGTCATGGAAAAACTGGCGGTTGGGGATGCCCGTGAGCGGGTCATACTGGGCCAGGTAGTTCAGGCGCAGGTCGGATTTCTTGCGCTCGATGGCATAGCGGATCGAACGCAGGATCGTGCGCCCCTGGCCCTCCCACTTGACCAGGTAGTCCTGGGCACCCTTGTTCAGGATGCCGACGGCGAATTCCTCGTTGTCCTGGCCGCTCAGCACGACGATGGGGATCTCGTTGTCCACGGCCTGGATGGCGTCGAGACACTGCATGCCGGAGCCGTCGGGCAGATGAAGATCGAGCAGCACCACGTCGAACTTGTCGAGGCCGAGTTGCTCGGTGGCGAGCGCCAGGGTGGGGACATGCACCATGTGGACCTGACCGGGCTGTTGCCGGCGCAACGAAGCCGACAGGAATTCCACGTCGGCAGGATTGTCCTCGACCAGCAGGAGCTTCATTTTGTGCGGAAACCTGTCACAGACCCACGCCGAACGACCCACTGCTCCAGCCGGCCGCGATCAGGCCTCATCCCGGAGGCTTGCTTCGGTTAATCTACGGCGAGACTATGTGAAGTCACCGAGACTGGGGTCACACTCGGGTCCATCGACCCGTTGCTGTTGCGCACACTTCCCGGCAATTGCACCAGTGCCGGGCCGCGGAGGAATCAGCATGAGCATCGAACACCGTTTTTCCTGGCGCCGGGCCGCCGTTGTCCTCGGCCTCCTGCCGCTGCTGGCGGCAGCGCTGCCGGCCACGGCTGACGAGGAGGGCATGGACCACTCCATGCACCAGGGGAACGCTGGCCACCAGATGACCCCCGAGCAGCTGGCCCTGCTGCGCAAGAAGGTGCCGCTGTACGCGGGGTTCACCGACGATCAGATCAACGAGAACATGGGCCGGATGGTCCCGGACTCGCAGGTCTATCTCAGCAGCGACACCCTGCGGGACAAGGTCGGCGTGCTTGGTCTCGGCCACGGGTATGCCGGCAATGGCAACCAGCAGTTCGAGGCGGGCTATGCGCCCGTCGCGGTCGTGCACCCGACCGCGGTCGGGCTCGGCATGTCGATGATGGGCTCGGGGCATATCCAGGCCGCGGTGGACCGGCTCGAAGCGGCCGGGGCTACCACCATCGTCGTGCTGCCGAGCGAGACCAGCGAGACCAGCTCGCTGGTCCGTCAGTGGCAGTACGTCTTCGGTCTCACCGACAACTCCGGTTACCTGGAGGTGCCGCGAGTAAAGACGAGCGCCAGGATCATCATGGCCAAGTCGCCGACCCGCAGCCCCATCATTGGCGACATCCTCGGTCTGAATCTCAAGGCCGAGAGCCGCGAGCCGGCCAAGGAGGCGGCCCTGCTCATCATGCACGGCCCCGAGAGGCCCGAAGAGAACGACGACGAGCTGCGCAACCTCGCCAGGCTGGCTGCGATCGTGAAGGAGGTGTCCGGTATCCAGGACGTGTCCTATGGTTCCCTGCAGGACGACGCGCCGGCCCCGGTGCGCGCGGCCAACGTCCAGCGCATGCGCGAGTGGATCGAGCGCGCCAGCGCCTCGGGCAAGACCGTGCTGGTGGAACCGGTGCTGCTGACGGCCAGTGGCCGGGTCACGCAGAAGATCCGGAAGGACCTGGAGGGCCTCGACTACACTCTGGTGGACCAGGGCATGATCGGCCACCCGAAATTTGCCCAGTGGGTGTCGGAGACGGTAGCCGCCGCCACCGCCGCGCCCCGCTAGGCGCGGTCCGCGTAGAATGCGGTCCATGAGGCCGCTGCTCAAATGGTTGCTGATCGCGCTTGCCGCGCTGCTCGTGCTGGCGGTTGCCGCCGTCATCGCCGTCGTCACCCTGGTGGATCCCGCCCGGTACCGGACGGTAGTGGTCGACGCGGTCCAGCGCTCCACCGGCCGTACGCTCACGCTGGAGGGTGACGTCGGGCTGAAGCTGCTGCCCTGTTGCGCCATCGAGCTCAAGCAGGCGACGCTCGGCAACCCGCCGGGCTTTCCCGCCGAGCCCTTCCTGCGGGTCGGGTCGGCCCGGCTGGCAATCCGCCTCTGGCCGCTGCTGATCCGCCGGGAGGTGCAGATCGGCACCGTGCGCATCGACGGGCTCGAAGCCAGCCTGCTGGGCCGCAAGGACGGCAGCAACAACTGGAAGTTCAGCGAGGCCAGCGCCGGCGACGGCGCGGACGCGGCCGGGAGCGCCGATACCAGTGTTTCCGGCTTCAACCTCGCCGGCATCGAGCTCCGGGACGCGCGCGTCGACTACAGCGACGAGGCCGACGGCAGCCGCTACCGGGTGGACCAGCTGCAGCTCACGACCGGTGTGATCAGCGGCGCGGAACCCTTCGACCTCGGCACCAGCTTCCGCCTGGCTGATCTCACCGACAACTCCGGTGGCAGCTTCCAGCTGAAGGCCAGCACCCGGCTGGCGCTGGACGGTGAGGCCACCACGATCAGTTTCGCCGGGCTGCGAGGCGAGGCAGACACCCGCGGTCTCGGCGGCCTGACCTCGCTCGGCGGGACGTTCCAGGCGCCGGAGCTCGACGTCCGGCTCGACAGCGACACGCTCGTTCGTGTGCCGGAGCTGACGGCCGACCTCAAGCTCGTGGGCCCGGACCTGCCGGGCGGCGCCTTGCCGGTACGGGTCACGTTGCAGGGCCTGGACTACGCGGTGGATGCCGGCGCCGGCACGCTCGCGGGGCTGACTGCCACGGCAACTGTGGGCGGTGTGGCGCTCGATATCGACGGCAAGGGCGCGTTCGGCGCGGCGAACGACCTGCGAGGCACGCTGCGCGTCCCGGTGTTCTCCCCGCGGGAGGTCCTGCCGAAGCTGAAGCAGCCGGTACCGGTTACCGCCGATCCCAAGGTGCTGACGGCGCTGTCCGGCTCCGCCGGCTGGTTCCTGACCGAGAAGGTGGCGGGCCTTGATGGGCTGGCCTTCAGGCTGGACGACACGCAGATCAAGGGTTCCCTGTCCCGGGAACTGCTGCCCGCCGGCAGCAAGGCGACGGCCCGCACGCGCTTCGACCTGACGCTGGACGCGCTGGACGCGGACCGCTACCTGGAACCCGAGGCGCCCGTGGAGAAGACTGCCGATGGCGCGCCCGCGGCGAAGAAGCCCACGGCGATCCCGTCCGGGACGATCCGCGGACTCAACCTGGAGGGGCGGGCGCGGCTTGGCCGGCTCACCGTCGACAAAGTGCGCCTGGCGGACGTGGACGTGACGGCGAGCGCCAGTGGTGGCCGCCTGCGTCTCGAGCCCCTGGCGGCCGGGCTCTACGGTGGGATGGTCCGCGGTGGCCTGCGCCTGGACGCGTCGGGCCCGAAGGCGCGGCTGGCTCTCGACCAGAGCTTCAGCGGCGTCGACTTGGGTGCGTTGCTCAGGGATTTTGCCGACGTGAAGAACATCGCTGGCACGATGAACCTGAAGATCGCCGGCACCGGTTTGGGCGCCACCGACGACGAGCTGCTCGCCACCCTCGGCGGCAACCTGTCTTTCTCGCTGGCCGATGGTATTTACCGGGGCATGGATGTCTGGTACGAGATCCGGCGGGCTCGCGCGCTTATTCGTCGCACCGAGCCCCCGGCCCGGACCGGCTCGGAGGAGACGCCGATCAAGCGGCTCGACCTGGCGGGCAAGCTGACCAACGGCGAGCTGCGCACGGACAGCTTCACGGCGGAGATCCCCTTCCTGCGGGTGTCAGGCGCCGCCACGGTCAACCTGGTGAAGAGCACGCTCGACAGCAAGCTGAGCGCGCTGGTCTTCGAAAAGCCGGTGTTCGGGGACGACACCAGCCTGGCCGATCTCGAGAATGCGCGCATCCCGTTCAGCGTCAGCGGCCCGGTTGCCAAGCCGAAGGTGCGGGTGGACATCAGCAACATGGTCAAGGGCGCGCTCAAGGAAACCCTGCGGGAGACCCTGAAGGACAAGCTTCGCGACCGGCTGGGCCTCGGCCAGCCCGCCCAGGAAGCCCCGCCCGCCGACGGCGAGCAGGCTGCTCCCGCCGAGCCCGCACCACAGGCCGACCCCGTCAAGAAAGCCCTGGACCGCCTCTTCAAGCGTTAAAAAGGTACCGGACACCGGTTTTGTTTAGTTTCGTTAGTTGTTGGAATAACTAACGAAACTAAACAAAACCGGTGTCCGGTACCTTTTCAGATCTTTTCAGATCTCGACGATGGTGCTGAGGACAACGACGCGGCGCAGGGGCATGCCGAAGAACTCGGCGGCGCCGACGGAGCGACGCTGCAGCCAGGCGAAGAATTGCCGCTGCCAGCGCTGGGTCCGCCGCTGCTCCAGCGGCATCACGATGTGCTGCCCGAGGAACAGCGTGTAGTCCCGCGCAAAGATCCGCAGCCCCTGCCGGTTGCACAGCTGGATGATCTGCATCACGTCCGGATCCTCCATAAACCCGTAGTGCGCCTTCACTGTGTAGATGGAGGGCGTCAGCTGCTCTATCTCCAGGCGACCGCCCTCGCCGACCTTGGGCACGCGCCTGAAGTCGATGTGCAGGAAGACCACATGCTCGTGGATCACCCGGTTGTGCTCGAGGTTCCGCAGGAAGGCGCTGGGCACCGAGCCCGGCCGGCTCGCGAGGAAGATCGCCGTGCCGCTAACCTCGGTGACGCCTTCCAGCAGCCGGGGGAGCTCGGTGACGCTGACTGCGTTGGCATCCAGCTGGGCGCCAAGCCGCTCGCGTCCGTCGTGCCACACGGTAAAGACCAGGAAGATTCCCGTCGCCATGGTGAGCGGTACCCACGCGCCATCGGCGACCTTCGTCAGGTTGCCCGCGAAGAACAGCGCATCGACCGCGAAGAAGCTGCCGAAGACCAGTACCACCGCGATCCAGGGCCACTTCCAGTCCAGCCTTGCAAGGATCGCCGCGAGGCAGGTGTCGATCAGCATCGTGCCCGCCACGGCGGCGCCGTACGCCGACGACAGCGCCACAGACGAACCAAAGCCCACCGCGATCGCCAGCACGAACGCGAGCATCACCCAGTTCGCCATCGGCACGTAGATCTGGCCGCGCTCGCGGGACGACGTCTGGATGATCTCCACACGGGGCATCAGGTCGAGCTGGACCGCCTGCCGGGTGATGGAGAACGCGCCCGAGATCGTCGCCTGGGACGCGATGATCGTCGCCGCCGTGGCCAGGACGATCAGCGCTGCCAGCATCGACTCCGGAACCAGGCGGAAGAACGGGCTGTCGATGTTGCCCGCATCGCGGAACACCAGGGCGCCCTGGCCAAAGTAGTTGAGCACCAGGGCCGGCCACACGAAGCCGAACCAGGCCGCGCGAATCGCGGGTTTGCCAAAGTGGCCCATGTCCGCGTACAGCGCCTCGGCGCCCGTCACGGCGAGGAACACTGCGCCAACGATTGCCAGCGCCAGGCTGGTTTCCTGCGTTAGCAGGCCCAGCGCGTAGAGCGGGTTCAGCCCGTGCAGGATGGCCGGAGTCTTGAGGATTGACTGCACACCCGTGACGGCCAGCGAGCCGAACCAGAGCACCATGACCGGCCCGAAGTAGCGGCTGACTGCCGCGGTGCCCCGGCGCTGGATCAGGAACAGACCCAGCAGGATCCCGCAGGCCACCGGCAGCACGTACTGCTCCAGGTGGGGGCTCAGCACCTCAAGCCCCTCGACGGCGCTCAGTACCGAGACGGCGGGGGAGATAGCCGCGTCACAATAGAAGAGCGCGGCGCCGAGCGCGCCCGCCAGCAGCAGGTAACGGGAGCGGCGACCCCAGCGGAAGGAGTGCTGCTCGAGCCTGGCAAGCAGCGCCAGGATGCCGCCTTCGCCCTCGTTGTCCGCCTGCACCACGACGATCAGGTACTTGACGCTGACGACGACGACGAGGCTCCAGAAGATCAGTGACAGGGCGCCCAGTACGGCGAGCGGCAGCGGCAGGTTGCCGGCGGCCCTGATCGACGCGCCGACCGCGTAGAGCGGGCTGGTGCCGATGTCGCCGTACACGACACCGATGGCGCCGATGGCGGCCGACGCCCGTAGGCGGGAATGCGACATTTGCGGGGGTCTGGGGGTGTGTGCTGGGTTGGCGTCACCCGCGGCGGGTCGCCGCGGCGCGCGAATTCTGCGCCTGCTGCCGGTGGCCCGCAAGACCGGTACCCTAGCCGGCATGAACCCCGACTTTGCCCTTCGGCTAGCCCCCGCCCTGCTGGCCTGGTGGGACCTCCACGGCCGCAAGGATCTGCCCTGGCAGCAGGACCCGACGCCGTACCGGGTCTGGGTCTCCGAGATCATGCTGCAGCAGACCCAGGTGGCGACCGTGCTGCGCTATTACGGCACCTTTATCGCCGCCTTCCCCGACGTCCGCGCCCTCGCCGACGCGGAGCCGGACGCGGTCCTGCACCGCTGGTCCGGCCTCGGCTACTACGCCCGGGCCCGGAATCTGCACCGGGCGGCCCGGCTGGTGCGCGACGAGCACGGCGGCCGGGTGCCCACGGCCTTCGACACGCTCGCCAGCCTGCCCGGTATCGGTCGCTCCACGGCCGGCGCCATCCTCTCGCTGGCGGACCAGCAGCGGCACGCGATCCTGGACGGCAACGTGAAGCGGGTTCTCGCCCGGGTCTTCCGCGTGGAGGGCTATCCTGGCGAGACCGCCGTGGCCCGGCAGCTCTGGTCCCTGGCGGAGCAGTGCACGCCGGCCGGGCGCGTGGCGAACTACACCCAGGCGATCATGGACCTCGGTGCGTCGCTCTGTGCCCGGCGGAAACCGGCCTGCCCGCTCTGTCCGTTGGCGGAGGGCTGCGCGGCGCACGAGGCCGGCGTCGCCGCCGACCTGCCCCACCGCAAGCCGCCGAAGGCCCGGCCCCGCAAGGCGACCGTGGTGCTGATCTGCGTGCGCCCCGACGGCGCCGTGCTGCTGGAGCGCCGCCCCGATGCCGGCATCTGGGGCGGCCTCTGGGGCCTGCCCGAGACCGCGTCTGTCGACGGCGCAGCCGGCTGGTGTGCCACCGCCTTTGGCGCCGCACCGCTCGAGCAACACGTGCGGCCCGTGCTCCAGCACGGCTTCAGCCACTTCGATCTCGACATGACGCCGGTCGAGCTGCGCGTGCCGGCGCTGCCCGGTGCGGTCATGGAGGGCGATCGCTGGCTCTGGTACCGGACCGACGCGCCGGCCGCGGTCGGCCTCGCCGCGCCGATCGCCAAGCTGCTCGCCGCCCTCTAGCTGAGCTTCTGCCTCAGTCCGCCCGCTCGAGCAGCTTCGTCGGGAGCGGTGGCAGCGAGTGCAGGAAATCCCAGATCGAGCCCAGGTCTTCGTCGGTCATGCCGGAGAAGGCCACCCAGTCCATCTCGGAGTTCTCTTCCTCCGTCACCGGGTAGGGCTCGGTATGGGCCCGGAAGCGCGCGACGAAGGCCTCCTTCGTCCAGCCCCCGAGCCCGTCCTTGTGGGGCGTGAGGTTTTTCGAGTACTGGGTGCGCGTGCCCATAACGAAGGGCACGCCGCCGGAGAACAGCCGGTCCGGCAGCGGCTCGAGCTGCCCGCGCACCCGCGCCGTGTGGCAGAACTCGCAGCGGGCGATCTTCGTGAGGTACCCGCCGTAGGCCACGCTGTCGCTGCGCGCCGGTGCCGTCACCGGGCCGGCGAGTGGCTGCGGGTAGAAGCGGAAGACGATGTTCAGCGGGAAATCCAGCACCCGGTCGGGCCGGAAGGACTTCACCGGCGGCTGGGCCCGCAGGTAGGCGATCACCGCCGCCGCGTCCTCGTCCGCCATGTAGTGGTACATGAACCAGGGCATGATCGGGAACAGCGCCTCGCCGTCCCGGCTCACGCCCTCGCGCATCGCCCGCACAATCTCGCCGTCCGTCCAGCCACCGATGCCGGAATCCACGTCCGGGGTGATGTTGCGGATGCAGAGCCGGCCCGGGAACCCGCCCGTGCCGAAATTGATGCCGACGGCCTTCGTGTCCTTGTCCATGCAGGGCCGGCCGGCGCCGAGTGGCGGCTTTGCCGGGCCACTGTAGAGCGTCCAGTCCCGCTCCGAGTGGCAGTCGTTGCAGAGGAGAACGTGCTTCACCAGGTACTCGCCCCGCGCCAGCACCGCCGGCGTGGCCTCCACCCGGAAGTCGGGCGCCGGCCGCTGACGGGGCAGCACGCCGTAGATAAAGGCCAGCGCACCCCCGATGGCAAGGACGAGCAGTGTGGCGGCGATCCTCAGTACGGTGCGCATGGCGAGACGGCGCCTTGGTGGCGGGACAGGGTGTCTGTTATAAACGAAGGATGACCCGTACCGTCAACTGCGCGCTGCTCCGCATCCCCGCTGATGGCCTGGACTACCAGCCCTATCCCGGCGAGCTCGGCAAGCGCGTCTACGAGAATGTCTCGAAACAGGCCTGGCAGCAGTGGCTTGCCCACCAGACCATGCTCATCAACGAGTACCGCCTGAGCCCGATCGAGCCCAAGGCCCGCAAGTACCTGGAGGAGGAGATGGAAAAGTTCTTCTTCGGGGGAGGGTCGGCCAAGCCGCCGGACTTCAAGGGGGGATAGGAGGCTAAGGGGCGGGTAGGGGGCTGGCGCCGGCTAGCCCGGCGCCTGGGTGCGAAGGCCTGCGAACTGCCGGTAGTCCGTGTCGAGTGTGATCCAGACGCAACCGGACTCGATGGCTAGCGCGGCGAACCAGGCGTCACTCACCAGGTTGCCGCGTGCCCTGGTTTCCAGGCAGAGCCTGTTAAAAATTCCCCAGTGATTCTCCCGCGGGGACACCGTAGTGCACTGGGGCGCCCCCAGCAGGCGCTCGCAGAAACCCAGTACTTCCCTTGCCGGGCTCGGTGCGCGGAAGATCTTCGGGTGGGTCACTATCCTGACGACGCTCGCCAGCACCTGGGGAGACACTCCGAAGCGGCTTTGACCATTGACCACTGAGAGCAGCCAGTTACGGCAGGTCTCGTGCTGGTCCGCATCCGCGCGGAACGCATTTACCAGCACGTTGACGTCGGCAAGGATCACCTGGAGTTCATCAGGTCTTCGAGCTCGCCCGAGCGGCTGAGGTCCACCCCTGGCAACACACCGCCCCGGGCGCGGGAAACAGGCAGCACGATCTTCCGGGACCGGGCGGACTGCGGCTGGTCCAGAACCAGGACCAGCCCCTCCTCGATCAGCGAGGTCAACGTCCGCCCGTCGGCGGCAGCCCTTTCCCGGGCCCTTTTCAGTAGTTCGTCGCGAAGCCGCACGGTGGTCCTCATGCCCCTAGGATAAGCCAGAGACATACATATGTCTCCAGAACCTGTCACACGTCGCGAGGAGCCTAGCCGAGCTTGCCAACCCAGGGCCAGCCGCGAATCCGCTGACCTGCACAGGAAATGGGCCAGGGCCTCCGTTCGTGCTTGACGTCCCTCCGCCCCGACACCGTAAAATGCGTCGTCCTCGGGAGGGTTCCCTCCCAGCCCCAGAATGGCCAGGTAGCTCAGTTGGTAGAGCAGCGGATTGAAAATCCGCGTGTCGGTGGTTCGATCCCGCCCCTGGCCACCATT
>JBBQSA010000024.1:0-48876 GCA_038214295.1 Gammaproteobacteria bacterium | reverse complement strand
GGCGGTGGCGGGGCCGGTGCGGGCACCGGCGTGCGCGCCGGGGGTTCCGGCCGGCCCATGTCGGGCGGCACGCAGGCGCTCAGCAGCAGCGTGCCGGCCAAAGCGGTGGCCAGCGCGCTGACCAGGCCGCCGGCGAGCCCGCCGGCCAGCCCGTCAGCCGTCGGCCGTCTCAGCGCAGCAAGTTCTTCAACCATTCGACGCCCCGTTCCGCGATCCCATCCCCGCTGTCGACGCCCGTGCCGCACAGGGGATTGGGCGGCACGATAGTCCCGACGGGCAGCGGCAGCCACACGGGGTCGCCGCAACCCTCGTCGGCCATCATGCCAGTCGCGAAATCGAAAGACACATTCTGCAGGCCGGCCGCCGGCGTCGGTTCGTAGGTGGCGTCGCCAAAGCCCGCCACCATCCGTGCCCAGACTGGCAGCGCGCCCGAGGCGCCGGTGAGGCCCGTGGGCGAGTTGTCGTCTGCCCCGATCCAGACGACGGCGACGTGGTCGTTGGTGAAGCCGGCGAACCAGCTGTCCCGGAGGTCGTCCGAGGTGCCAGTCTTGCCGGCCACCACGAGGCCGGGCGGCAGCCAGGCGCGGGCGCCCCGCGCCGTGCCCCGGGCGAAGACCTGGGTAAGGCTCGCGTTCAATTCCTGGACGGCCGCGGGGTCCGCCGCACGGCTGATTTTCAGCTGGTAGCGCTCCAGGGGCTTGCCGTCTGTGTCCAGTACGGCGCGCACTGCCTTCAGCCGCGCGCGGAAGCCGCCGTTCGCGAGGCTGTTGTAGACCTGAGCCACCTCGATGGGCGTCATCTCGACGGCGCCAAGCAGCATGGACGGCAGGGGCGACGGTGCGGTCTCGAGGCCGAGTCCCTTCAGAAGCGCCGAGACCTTTTTTGGCCCCACGTCCATGCCAAGCCGCACGGTGGGCGTGTTCAGCGACTCGGCGAGCGCCCGCACCGCCGGTACCGGGCCCCTGTAGAGGCGGTCGTAGTTCTGGGGCGCCCAGATCTTGCCGGTGTCGAGCTTGATGGCAAGCGGCGCGTCCTCGAGAACGGTCGCCGGCGTGTAGCGGCCCGACTCGAAGCCCGCCAGGTAGACCACCGGCTTGACCAGCGAGCCGATAGGGCGCTTCGCGTCGAGCGCCCGGTTGAAGCCCTTGAGCCGCGCGTTGCGGCCACCGACGATGGCGACCACGTCCGGGGTCTGGATGCCGGTAACGACGATCGCACCGTCCAGCGGCGCACCCTTCTTGCGGCGGACCTTCTCCAGTTCCGCCAGCCCCTCGGTGAGGCGCCGTTCGGCCAGCGCCTGGATGCTCGGGTCCAGTGTAGTCATGATCCGGAGACCCGCGTTCTGCAGGTCCTCTTCCTTGTAGTCGGCCCGGAGTTCCCGCCGCACCAGGTCCATGAAGGTGGGGTTGTAGCTGGCGAAGCCGGAGGCCGTCCCCTTCACGCCCAGGTCCCGGCGCTTGGCCCGGGCCGCCGCGTCGGCATCGATCACGCCGAACTCGGCCATCAGGTCGAGAACCATGTCGCGGCGTGCCTGGGCGCGGACCGGGTTGCGGCGGGGATCGTAGTACGAGGGGCCGCGGACCACAGCAATCAGCAGGGCGATTTCCTGGGGCTGCAGTTCGGCGAGCGGCTTGCCGAAGTAGAACTGGCTGGCAAGCCCGAAGCCGTGGATAGCCCGGTCGCCGGCCTGGCCCAGGTAAATCTCGTTGACGTAGGCGTTGAGGATGTCCGGCTTCTCGAAGTGCAGTTCCAGCAGCACGGACATGAGCGCTTCCCGCAGCTTGCGGGTGAGCGTCCGGCTGTTGTCGAGGAAGTAGCTGCGTACGAGCTGCTGCGTAAGCGTGCTGCCGCCCTGCTCAATGCCGCCGGCCCGGACGTTCGCCCACATGGCCCGGGCGATGGCCCGCAGCGACACGCCGCCGTGGGTGTCAAAGTCCCGGTCCTCGACCACCTTGAGCGTGTCGAGCAAGATGGCCGGCACGGCGTCGGGACCAAGCACGATGCGGTCCTCGCCGTGGGTCGTGAAGATGTTGCCGATGAATGGCGGGTCCAGGCGCAGCAGGGGGACGTCGCCGCCGCCGCTGTCCGTCAGGCTCTCGACCGTGCCGCCGCTGAAGCGGATCGTGGCCTGCCGGGCGGGTTCCGGGCCGTCCCAGAACTGGAAGGGGCGGCTGTAGATGCCCATCTGCTGGGCGCCCCGGGTGTAGGTGCCCTGGGTCTTCGCGGATTTCGTGGCGGAGTAGCCAAGGGCCGCCAGCTCGCGCTGCAGGTCGCCCGGGCCGAGCCGGAGGCCGGCGTAGATCTCGAGCGGTCGGGCGTAGACCTGGGCGGGCAGGTCCCACCGCCGGCCTTCAAACTGGTGGACGATCTGCCGGTCCAGCAACCCGACGTACAGGGCGAAGCCGGCAAGCAGGATCGCGGTGGCCGCGCCGATGCCGGCCAGCACGCGTCGCGTGAGGTACTGGCGCAACCCGCGCCGGGACTTGCGTGCCAAACGCCGTCATCCACCCATGAAGGAAGAGGCCGGCATGGTAGCACCGGCTACTGAACAGGGACTGTAGGCGGGCGGGCCGGCGGGTGGGCGATTACGCGTGGCCGAACTCCAGCAATTCCACGATGTTGCCGTCCGGGTCCCGGCCGTAGGTGACGAAGCCCCCGTCCTGGGGCTGGGGCGGCGCGTGGAAGCGCATGCCCGCCGCCTTGAGGCGGGCATACTCGGCCCGGCTGTCCCGGACCTCCAGGCAGATGTGGGTGATCCCGTGGTCGCAGGCGGGGCGGTCCGGGTCCCCGGGCCGCGGAATCGGGGAGCTGAATTCAAAGATCTCCAGGTAACTGTCGCCGAGCTTCAGCATGACGGCCCGGGCGGCGGAATCCTTGAGTCCCGTGAGGGCGTCGGCCTCCGGGATGCCCGCCGGCCAGCCGAATTCCCGGACCACGCTGCAGCCGAACAAGTCCTGGTAAAAGCGCAGCGAGCGGTCCAGGTCCGGCGTGGAGATGGCGGCGTGGTGGAAGCCCTTCAGCATGCATCGATTCTACCGGCGCCGGCAGATCAGCACACCACCCAGCACCAGCGCCCCGCACAGGGCGTCCAGCGGCCCCAGGGCTTCGCCGAGCCACAGCCAGCCGAGGGCGGCGGCCACCACCGGCTGGATCAGGATCACGACCGAGGACAGGGAGGCGGGGAGTTGCCCCACGGCCCACACGATGCCGCCCTGGCCGACGGTGTGCACAACTACGGCGAGGCCCGCCAGCACCGCCCAGCCCGTGCCGGACGAGGGCCAGAAGGCTTCACCGGAGCCGAGCGTCACGGCCCCGGTCACCAGCATCGCCACGCCGGTGCTTGCGAGCATCACCTGCAGGCCCCTGGCGGTGGCGCGGGCCCGCTCCACGGACAGCAGGTAACCGGCGTACGCGATCGCGGTGATTACCCCGTAGAGGTCGCCGAGCAGTGCACTGCCACCGGCGCCTGCCAGGCCCGAAGCAGACCCGCTGCCGAGGGCGAGGCCGGCCGCTCCTGCCAGTGCCAGCGCGGTGCCGATGGAGAAACGCAGTGTCGGCGGTCGTCGCAGGACGAGCCAGGAAAACAGCACCACGGGGATTGGGGTCAGGTTGGCGAGCAGCGTCGCGTTTGCGACCGACGTGAGCCCGATAGAGGCGTGCCAGAAGCAGAGGTCCATCGCGAAAAAGAACCCGGCCAGAGCCAGCAGTCCTCGGTCTCGCTTCGGTATCGGGGCGCCAGCCGTGCGCCGGCACAGGAGCCAGAGCAGCGGCAGGGCAAGGAGCAGCCGCCAGAAGGCGGTGGCGTTCGGGCCCACTTCGCTCCAGCGCACGAAGATTGGCGCGAAGCCGATCGCGATGGCGCCGCCCACCAGCGCGAGCATCGGCCGAAGGGCGGGGGCGCTTGCCGTTTCCCCCATGGCCAGCAGCTTACCGTCCGGCAGCCCCGGCGTACTCGATCAGGCGACTGTCCTCGCGAAAGTCCGTCAGCGAGAGCTGCCACGTGGCCCCCGGCCACGCATAGGCCATCGCCCGCCTTTCGGGCCAGAGAGCTGCCGTGTAGAGCGTCCCGAAGCCCCGGTCGAAGTGAATCGAGTACAGGGGCGGGCGCAGGAAAGCGCCGATGAATTCCTCCGCCGGGTCGTGCTGCAGCAGCAGCCTTGCGAGCAGGAACTGCTCCCGCTCGAGGGTGGCGGTTTCCCGTGCGTGGCTGTGCCACTCGACGCTTTCCTGGTGATTGGTTGCCACCGCCGCGTCCAGCACGATGGGCGGACGGTCGGGCGACAGCTGCAGGGTCTTCACGCGCCGCCGCTCGTCGACGATCGTGACGTTGTAGGCCATGTGGGTGGGCAGAGCTGACAGGACGCGGACGGCCTCGGGCGTCGTGGCACAGGTCTGCAGGACATGCCGGAGCAGGATCGGCATGCCGAAGCCCGGGCCGACGACGCGCCGGCCGCCGAAGGTCAGCGACAGGGCCAGCCCGGCATCGTTGATGCCATCCACCAGCCCGACCAGGCAGTCGCTGGTGCCGAGGACAGCGCGCTTGCCCCAGGCCGTGCGCAGGACCACCGCTTCGAAGGCATTCGGATCGTAATCGTAATTCCGTACCAGGAGCGGCTCGCGGCCGGGCCAGACGGCCTGGGAGCAGCCGGACAGGTACTGCGGCGGGCAGTAGAGGCTCAGGAAGCGGGCGGCCACATCGCCGCCCCCGGCGAGGCCCACCAGTTGCTCCCAGACGGGCACCATGGCCGGCATGTGGGTGCGCAGGGCGTCCCGGCATTCCAGGTAGGTGGGCCGGGCGAGGTGGCCCTCCCGCAGGTACCAGGCCCGATAGGCGGGCCAGAGACGGTCGAAGAGCGTCTTCCAGCGCCCATTGCCGCCGTCATCAGCCAGCGCCGTGAAGCGAAGTTGCATCAGGCGGAACCCCGCCCGCGTGGCGGGGCGCTGCCGCCGGCTGGCGTGGCGCGGGTGCTGGTTCTCAGAGCAGCTTGAACGCCGGCGTAGTCGTCTCGGCCCGGGCCGCGCGGGTCAGTGGCTTCGACTCGTAGTGCGCCCTGATACCGGCAATCCACTGCTTCGACCTCTGCGTCAGCCTGAATTTGCCGTCCATCGCCCGGCCGCGGGTGACGAGTATCCCCAGGTCCGCGCCTTTGTAGCGATAGTCCCCGGTATTCATGATGCGCAGGAAGAAGGCCTCGCGCTCGCTGTCCACCGCCCGCCGATGATAGTCGAAGCGGTCGTACTCGATGGAACCGTCCTCGTGCATCCGCCAGATGCCTGTTTCCGGGGCAGCGGTGACCAGGTCAACCGAGTCCTCCGTGTGCTTGATGATCAGCTGGCACCAGGAGTCGATGTTGGCCGAGTCGGCCCAGCGCCGGTTGAGCTCCTCGATGTCCAGGCTGAACGGAATGCCGGAGAACTCGAGCAGGTGGAACAGGAACAGCGGCGCGTCGGCGTGGGCAAAGGCCGCGTGATTGGTCATCGAACTGGCGCCCGTGATGCGCGGATTGAGCTCCCCGAGGTACAGGTTCCGGGTCTTCTGGTCGATCAGGAAGTCCAGCTCGAAGTACCCGCGGTATTTCTCCTTACGCAGCTGGTTGCCGAACTTCTCGGTGTATTCACGGGCCTGCTTGCGGACCCGCGCTGAAAACGCATTCGCGAAGATCTCGTTGCCGCACCAGCCGCCGCGGTAGGGGGTCAGCTCCGGGAACCCCACGAGTTCCGTCATCAGCGGGCCGACGATGGTGCCGCGCTTCGTGGCGCAGGCCTCGATGGCCGAGCCGCGGCAGGTGATGCGCTTCATGACCTTGATCTCGCCCTGGCCGATGATCTCGTCGGCGTGCCTGCGGAAGTCAGCGGCGGACTTTATGAAGAACGTCGTGTGGCCGGAATCACCAAACGCGGACTGCAGCACGAGGTCGCGGCCGAGCCCGGCATCCGTGGCGACCTCGGTCAGCTCCTCGTAGCTGCCGATCGTGGCGAGCGTGTTTGGCACACTCGGTACGCCGGCCTTGTTGCCGATGCGGACCGTCTCGATCTTGTTGTCCACGCGGTTGCGCAGCTCGGCCGGTGGGAACCAGACCTCGCAGCCGAGCTTCTTGGCCAGCTTTTCGGTCTTCTCGTCGAACATCAGGAAGACCAGCTTCGGCTTGCCGCCCCGGCCGTCCAGGTAGTCGATGACTTCCTTGTGCTGGAGCAGGTAGTTGTTGATGTCCTCGATGGACTGGAATTCGTCGTGCGGCATTTCCCCGGGGCAGAAGACGTTCGGGTGGTGCCCGTCGTAGCAGTCCAGGTAGTTGATGTACTTGAAGTTTCGGACCCACTCATCCAAACCCAGCAGATTGAAGTTGGTCGCGCTGATGAAATAGATCGGCTGCTCGTTCCGGTGGAAGTAGCGCCGGATCTCGGAGATGTTCTTGAGTCGGGTCGTGGATGCCATGGTTACTCCTGATCGGTTGCCAGCGCCGCCTCGCTGAAGACGCGCATGCCCAGTTCGGGGCGGTAGCCGTGAATTTCCTTGACGTCCAGCGCGCGCATGAAGGTCAGGATTTCGCGGGAGATGACCTGGCCGGGCACGAGGATCGGGAAGCCGGGCGGGTAGGGGATGATGAAGGAGGTCGAGACGAGGTCCCTGCCGGTATCGATAGCGGCCTCCATCGAGCCGTCCTCGAGGGGGAAGTACTCGCACTTGGACTCGTCATAGGCCAGGAAGTAGGCCGAGCGGATGTCGCCCTCGCCGGTGCCGAGGCCGTCCGTGGGGAGGAAGGCGGCATGAAAGCGCGAGAAGTCCGGCAGTGGCGGCAGGTCCCGGGTGAGCGACTGCACGCGTTTCTCGAAGGCCCGCGTCTCCATCGGGCTCGAGTCCTCCCGGTCCGCGTCCAGCGTGCTGGCAATCTTCACCAGTACCTCGATCAGGTAGGCCACCGACGAACGGGTCGTGCCGATATTGGTCATGAACAGCACGGTGTTGCGGGAGGTCTTGTTGATCTGGATGCCGTGCTGGTCCATGAGCACGTCATTCTTGAAGGTGTCGCCGTCGTAGCCGGTCTTGCCGACGGCCAGGGTGAGGCGGGTGGCGTCCAGCGCAAACTCGTCAGTGGACCAGGCGTCCCAGATATCGGACCAGCCGCGCTCCGCTTCCCAGTAGCTCTCGATGCCGGAGGTCCGGAACCGGGCCGGGATCATGTCCCGAACCGTCAATACGGTGAAGTACTTTTTCAGCAGCGGGTGCGAGTCGATGGCCTTGCGCATGGCCATGGCGGCCTCGATCTGCTTCTGCACCAGCTCAAAGCCCTCGAGCTCCACCTGCCGGCGCCCGACGTCCAGCGACGCAATGATCTGGTAATTGGGTGAGGTGGAGGTGTGGGTCATATAGGCCTCCCGGAAGGCCTGCTCCACCTCGCCCCGGAAGTCCTGGTCATGAACATGAATCATTGATCCCTGGCGCAGGGACGTGAGCGTCTTGTGGGTGGACTGGGTCGTGTAGACGCGCACGCGCACCCGCTCCGGGTCCGGCAGCAGGCGCCGGTCGAGCAGCTGCTCGTCGGTTAGCCCGGCGGTCTCCTCGGCGTAGCGGGCGTATTCGGCCCTGTAGGCCTTGCTGCGATAACGCTCGCGGAGCACCCGGGCGGCCTCCATGCCGGTGCGCTGCCGGTAGGTGGGCGTGAAGCGCGCAAAGGCGAACCAGGCCTCGTCCCACAGGAACACGAGGTCCGGCTTGATGGCGAGGCATTCCTCCATGACCTGCTGGACGTTGTAGACGATGCCGTCGAAGGTGCAGTTGGTCAGCAGCAGCATGCGGACCCGGTGCAGCTTCCCGGCCTTCTTCAGTTCCAGCAGGCGATGCTTGATCTCGCGGAGGGGCACAGCCCCGTACATCGAGTACTCGCTCAGCGGGTAGCTGTCGAGGTAGATGACCTTCGCCCCGCTGAGCACCATCCCGTAGTGGTGCGACTTGTGGCAGTCCCGGTCCACCAGCACGATGTCGCCAGGCCGGATCACGGCCTGGACCACGATCTTGTTGCAGGTGGACGTGCCGTTCGTTGCGAACACCGTCAGCTTGGAGCCGAAGGCCCGCGATGCCAGTTCCTGGGCGCGCTTTATCGGGCCGTGGGGATCGAGCAGGGAGTCGAGGCCCCCGGACGTCGCCGACGTCTCGGCCATGAAGATGTTCATGCCATAGAACTCGCCCATGTCCCGTATCCAGTTGGAACGGGTGATGGACTTGCCGCGGCTGATCGGCATGGCATGGAAGACACCCGTCGGCTTCCGCGAGTATTCCTTCAGGGCGCTGAAGAACGGCGTTTCGTAGCGGGCGGCGACCCCTCTCAGGATATTGAGGTGCAGCTCCATGTAGTCGTCCTGGTTGTAGAACACCCGCCGGCAGCCGCCAAGGTCACGGCCGGCGATATCCTCCACCGAGCGGTCCGTCACCAGGAACACGTCGAGCTCGGGCCGCATGTTGCGCAACTGCCGGCAGAGCTCGGGGCCGTAGTCCTCCGGTGCGATGGCCGAAAGGTTTGAATCCACAGGCTTCAGGTAACGCTGCAGCAGGTCGCTGCTGATGGCCGACTGCAGCAGGAAGTCGTAGCGGACGACGACCGACTGGATGTTGTGATTGAAGAGGATGGCGATCAGGGCGTCTTCGAAGCTGGGCACGACCACCGGCTCGTAGATGAACTGGTCCTCGTGGCGCCGGACTTCGTGCAGTGCCTGCCGCTGTAATTCCTCCTGCTCTGGCCCGATTGCGTCCACCACCAGAACCTCGAAGTACGGCCGGCCGCGCTCGCGGACAGAGTCGCCGACTTCCGCCTCGGCTTCGAAGTCTACGTCCTGGTCGTCGTGGCCAAAGTACGTGAAGTTGCGGCGGTAGGACCCCGTCAGCAGCGCGCGGACGATGCGCGTGACCGTCCGGCTGAACTCGGCGTAGTTGCCCTCGACGAGCTTGCGGGTCAGGTAATCGAGCCCGTGCCGGCTGGGGAATGCCCAGAACATTTCCATCGGGCGCAGGGCGTTGAGCAGATTGTGGGCCTGCTGGAGGCCGGCCTTCTTGTCCTGTGCGCCGGCCAGCTGGGTGGCGACGCCTTTCAGCACGGACCAGCGGTCGCTTCTGAGTTGCGTGGCGCTGTAGTAGTCGGCGAAGGCCTCGTTCTGCGCCGTAACGGTGGTCTTGTCAGCTGTCGTCAAACGGGTCTCCTGTTGAGCTAGGGTTTTGGCACAAGAGCGCCGGGCGGACCGGCATCGACGCCCGCCCGGTTGCCGCGCACGGGCATGGCGAGGGGGCCCAGGGTATGCAGGTAGGCATCCACGCCGGACTTGCGATCATAGACAGGGAAGTCAGCATCCCGGTCGCGGAAACTCTTGAGCGTCTGGCCGAGGCCGCGAATGCCCGTTTCCCGCTGGCGACGGACCTGGGCGAGATCTATCTCCAGCGGAATGATCTCCTCCTGGCCTGCCGCCTGGTACAGCACCGCGCCCGATGGCCCGACAACGCAGGAACGGCCGACGCCGCCAGGCCCGAGCCCGTTGATGTCGAAGACGTAGCACTGGAACTGGGCGGCCGTGGCCTTGGCAATGGCCAGTTCGATGTCGCGGTCGATCGTGCCGGTCAGCACCGGATGCAACAGGACTTCGGCGCCCATGGACGTGAGCGTGCGCGTGGTTTCGGGAAACCAGATGTCGTAGCAGATCGAAACCCCGAAGCGGCCAATCCCGGGGACGTCGAACACGCAGGGTGCCGTGCCGGCGGTCACGTCGCGCTCGTAGGGACGGAACGGAAACATCTTCCGGTAGCGCGTGACGATCGCCCCGGCCGGATTGATGACGGCGGCCGTGTTGTACAGCTTGCCGCTGGCATCCTTCTCGTAGATTGACCCGGTGAGCAGCCACACTCCGTGCCGTACCGCCGCCTGCTGGAGCAGTTGCTCCGCCGGGCCCGGCAGCGTCTGGGGTGCCAGCGGTATCGGGCCGCAGGCTGCCAGCTCGCTGAACATGATCATCTGCACCCAGGGGAAGCGCGCCATGGTGAGGTCAATGCGGTGGAGCATCGCCGGAAGGTTGTCGTGCGGTGTGGGGACGTGCATCTGCACGCCGGCAATCGCGAAGGGGACCATCTAGTGGGTGTCCTGCAGGTTTTTGACGAGTTGTTTGCGGTTGACGATGCGCACCGGGTGGCGGTGCGGGGTTCCCCGGGCCGGCGATGCCGATGGGGGTCGGGGAACCCATTGAATTTAATGGATTATTGTACCAGTTTGACGGGCCAAGAGCAAATCAGGGCCCGGCTGTTGACCGTTGTGTTAGGACCTATACTCCCACTCTGCTTCCGTCACTGACCTCGTTAGGAACCATTGTCATGGCCCGTATCCGTTCCAGACTGATGCTCGCTCCGGTCCTCGTGCTTGGCACGCTGCTGCTGTCCGGCTGCGGCTACAACGCCATCCAGGGAAGCGACGAGGGCGTGAAGGCGTCCTGGGCCGAAGTGCTGAACCAGTACAAACGCCGGGCCGATCTCATCCCGAATCTTGTGAAGACCGTCGAGGGCTTCGCCCAGCAGGAGCGCACGGTCCTGATCTCGGTCACTGAGGCCCGCGCCCGGGTGGGCGCGGTGCAGGCGACGCCGGAGACTCTGAACGACCCGGCCGCCTTCCAGCAGTTCCAGGAAGCCCAGGGCCAGCTCTCGAGTGCCCTGTCGCGGCTGCTGGTCGTCGTCGAGAACTACCCGGAGCTGAAGTCCGACCAGAACTTCCGCGACCTCCAGGCCCAGCTCGAGGGCACCGAGAACCGCATCACGGTGGCGCGCAACCGCTTCATCGAGGCCACCCGCCAGTACAACACCCTGGTGCGTTCGTTCCCGAACAACCTCACGGCCATGGCGTTCGGCTACAAGGTGAAGCCCACCTTCACGGTCGAGAACGAGGCTGAGATCAGCAAGCCGCCCGAAGTGAACTTCGGCAAGACCGGCTGACCGTCCGGGGCTGAGGTGCCACCGGTCTGGTCGCGGTTGCTGGCCCCGGCAGCCGCCGTGCTGCTGCTGTGGGCGAGTGCGCTGACAGCAGAGGCGGATCTCCCGGTCCCGCCGCTCAAGGCGCGCGTAACGGACCAGACCGGCACCCTCACCGGCCCCGAGATTGCCTCGCTGGACAGCCGTCTTGCCGCGCTGGAAGCCCGCAAGGGCAGCCAGATCGCCGTACTGGTGCTTCCGACGGCGGGTCCCGAGGGTATCGCGCCGTACGCCCTGCGTGTTGTTGAAAACTGGAAGCTGGGCCGCAAGGGCGTGGACGATGGCGTCCTCCTGATCGTCGCAAAGGATGACCGGGACGTCCGTATCGAGGTCGGCTATGGCCTGGAAGGCGCGATTCCGGATGCTACGGCCAACCGGGTCATCGACGAATTCATCCTGCCGCGCTTTCGCGAGGGTGAGTATGCCGGCGGCATCAGCGCTGGCGTGGACCGGCTGATCGGGCTCGTCGACGGCGAGCCGCTGCCCGAGCCGGCAACGGGAACGCCTGCGGGCTCCTCGCTGGAGAACGTCCTGCCGGTCGTCTTCGTGCTGTCACTCGTCGCGGGCAGCGTGCTGCGGCGACTGCTGGGCCAGGTCCCGGGGGCAGCGGCCACCGGTGCACTGGCGGGTGCCGCGACCTGGCTGCTGGCCGGCGTCCTTGGCCTGACCCTGTTCATGGTGGCGGTGGGCTTTGTGGTCGGCCTGACGGGTGGCGCCGGCGGCCGCTGGTCCAGTCCCGGGCGCGGCGGCTTTGGTGGAGGGCTCGGGGGCGGCGGCGGAGGCGGAGGTTTTCGTGGCGGTGGCGGCGGGTTTGGAGGTGGCGGCGCCTCCGGCCGCTGGTAATCCCCGTGCTGCGACGCTGGCTGCAACACCTGACCACGACGCCGCTCGCCCTGCGGAGGCGTTTTCCGGCACCGGCCCTGGCAGCGATCGAGGCAGCGATCACCGCATCGGAGCAGGAGCACCGGGCGGAGATCCGCTGCGCCGTCGAGTCCGTGCTACCGGCCGGCCGGCTTTTCCGTGGCATGACGAGCGCGGCCCGCGCTACGGAGGTGTTTGCCCGCCTGCACGTGTGGGACACCGCGGAAAACAACGGCGTGCTGCTCTACGTGCTGCTGGCAGAGCGCAAGATCGAGATCGTCCCCGACCGGGGCTACGCAGGCCGGGTGTCAGCGGCAGAATGGGCGGAGGTCTGCGCCGCCCTGGAGTGCGCGTTTGGGGCAGGCGAATACGCGGCCGGCACCGTGGCGGCCATCGACCGCATCGGCGTACTGGCCCGCCGGCACTTCCCGGCGCGCGACGGTGATCGCAACGAGTTGCCGGACCGGACGGTCCTGCTGTGATGCCGCGGGAATACTTTAGAAGATATCCGCGAGGATGATGAAGCGAATGATGCCCGCCAGGGCCGCCAGAGCCAGCACCGCCACGATGGCCACTTCGACGTACTGGCCCAGATTCTTCATAAACGACATTGCACGTTCCTGCTTTCGGACCAAGGTTGGAGCTTCCGTACCCCGGTTCGCCGGGGGGGGCAGCCACGTACACAGTATTACAAGACTGGTCCTGCTGGCCATCACCCTGGTCAACGGTCCCGCCGGCGCCGCGGGACTCGGGGAGTCAGTCGCCCGCCTGTCGGCCGGGCACCCGGGCCAGTCCGGCCTGCTCCTGCTGGATACCGGTGGCCAGGCCCTCCACTACCGGGACGCACTGATCTCGGCCGCCGCGCGCAGCATCGATGCCCAGTACTACATCTGGAATTCCGACGACTCCGGCCGCTACCTGGCCGCGCGGCTGCTGGCAGCCGCGGACCGGGGCGTGCAGGTGCGTGTCCTGCTGGATGACATGAACGTGGCGGGCCGGGACGCGGTCTTTGCCGCGCTTGCCGCCCACCCCAACGTCCAGATCCGCATCTACAACCCGTCGGCGGCGCGCAGCGGCTTCCTGCAGTTGTTGAGTTTCATCGCGGATTTCTCCCGGACCAATCGCCGCATGCACAACAAGTCGTTCACAGTCGACGGCGCGGTGAGCATCGTCGGCGGCCGCAACGTGGGTGATGAGTATTTCGACCTGGACCCGGAGGAGAATTTCCGGGATCGCGAGTTGCTGGTCGCCGGGCCGGTGGTCGCCCCGGTTACGGAGTGCTTCGAGGCGTTCTGGACCAGCCCCTGGTCCAGGGCCGTCGCGTCCCTCGCGGCGCCGGACGGCCCGATTGATGCGCCCGCGCTGCTCGCCGCCACCACCGCGGCGCTGGCCGCGCAGGGCTACATGGCGCCCGCCACGCTGGCGAACGACGTGGGGCCGGAGGCCCTGGCCGGCCTCTTATGGGCGCCGGCGCGCCTGGTCTACGACCCGCCGCCGACCCGTGAGCAGATCAGCGACTCCGGCGAGGAGCAGCGCGTGGCCCGGGAGCTTCGCAGCCTGATCGCCACCGCCCGCCAGGACATCCTGGTGGAGTCGGCCTACTTCATCCTCGGCGATCAGAGCCTGGCCGAGGCAGCGCGGCTCCACGCCGCTGGCGTCAGGCTGCGGGTGCTCACGAACTCCCTGGCATCCAACGACCTCGTGACCAACCACTCGGGCTACGCCCGCCGCCGGCCGGCCATGCTCGATGCGGGCATCGAGCTGTACGAGCTGCGGCCTGATGCGGCCGCGTGCCGCCGCCTGATCACTCTTTCCCGCGCCTGCGACCACGGTCCCGCCTTCTCGCTGCACGCGAAGTCGCTGGTGCTCGACCGCCGCGTGGTCTACATCGGCTCCTTCAACCTGAACCTCCGGTCTGCCTACCTGAACTCGGAAACGGCGCTGATCGTGAGCAGTCCCGAACTGGCATTACAACTGTCTGCCTCGGTCGATGAGCTGCTGCAGCCGGATAGCAGCTGGCGGGTGACCCGGGCACCGGCGGGCGGCCTGCTGTGGACAACGGCAGTCGACGGCAGGACCGTGCAGGAAAGCCGGGAGCCGATGACCAGTACCTGGCGGCGATTCACCTCACGGGTGTATCGCCTGTTTCCCCTGGAGAAATACCTCTAGCGAAATACCGCTAGCCGGGGCTGTCAGTCGAGGACGTGGGAAAGCAGCCCGTCCGCCAGTTTCGGTTCGAACCAGGTGGACTTGGGCGGCATCACCTCGTTCGCGTCGGCCACCGCCATCAGCGCTTCGAGGCTGGTGGGGAACATGGCGAAGGCGACGGCCATCTCGCCGCTGTCCACGCGCTTCTCGAGTTCGACCAGGCCGCGGACCCCGCCGACGAAATCGATACGCTTGTCCCGCCGCGGGTCGCCGATGCCGAGTACGGGGGCCAGCAGGTGATCCTGCAGGAGGCTCACGTCCAGGCTCGCTACCGGGTCCCCGGGAACCAGGCCCGGCTGGATGTCCAGCCGGTACCACTGGCCACCGAGGTACAGGCCGAACTGGCCCGCTGAGGTGGGCTTCGCCCGGTCCTTTAGCGGCGTCACGCGGAACTGGTGGGCGATGCGCAGCAGGAAGTCGCTGGGGGTCAGGCCGTTCAGATCCCTGACGACGCGGTTGTAATCCAGTATGCGCATCTCGTCGTGGGGAAAGGCCACGCACAGGAAGTAGTTGTAGTCCAGGTCACCAGTATGGTGCGGGTTCCCGGCGCCACGGGCCGCGGCCACGCGGGCCGCGGCGGCCGAGCGGTGGTGGCCATCGGCGATGTACAGGGAGTCCATCGCATCGACGGTACGGGTGATCGCGCTGATCTGCTCCGCGTCCGTCACCGTCCACACCGTGTGCACGACACCGTCTTCGGTCTTGACCTCGTAGGTGGGAATGCCCCTGGAGTTATTCCGGATGATGAGGTGCAGTTCCGGGTCGCTGCGATAGGCGAGCAGCACGGGCCCCGTCTGGGCATTGAGCGCCGTGATCTGGCGGACCCGGTCGTCCTCCTTGTCGGGCCGGGTGAACTCGTGCTTCCGGATCCGGTTCCGGTCGTACTCGGTCACGCTGCCGATGCAGGCAATCCCGGCCTGCAGGTGCTCGCCCATGCGGAGCTGGTAGATGTAGTAGTGGGGCTTCTCGTCCCGGATCAGCACGCCGTCGTCCACCAGCTTGCGCAGATTGGCCGCGCCGGTCTCGTAGACAACCGGGGAGCCGGGGTCGGTCCCTTCCGGCAGGTCGATCTCCGACTTGGAGATGTGCAGGAAGCTGGCGGGACGCCCGTGGGCGCGCTGGCGGGCTTCCGCAGTGTTCAGGACATCGTAGGGGGGCGCCGCCACGGCCGCTGCCTGGCCGGGCGCGGGGCGGAGCGCCCGGAATGGCTTGATGAGTGTGTGCATGATTCCGATTCTAGGTGAGACTGAGAACTTCGAAGGCCGCGCGTTCGCCGGATTCCATCGCGCCTTCCATGCCGCGGTTGGATACTGCCGTGTGCTCGCCGCAGAAGTGGATCCGGTCGAGCGGCTTGCCCACTTCGCCGGCGAAGGCCGTGACCTGGCCCGGCGCCCACACTGCCCAGTCGCCGGCCGAGAACTGGTCACGGTACCAGGAGTGGTAAACCCTGGGCTCTACCTTGCCCTTGGCAGCCGGCCGGACGCTGTAGAAGTCGTCCATGATCGCCGCGATGGCGTCTTTCGGCTCCAGCGTGTCCATCCACGTGGCGTTGCGGCCACGCACCCAGATGGTCAGGCTGGTGATGTCCTGGGGCGTCTTGCCCTTGCGTTCAGCCACCACCATGCCGGCCAGACCATTGCTGAAGATGTTGGGGTTGCGGCCATCGTCCTCCCAGAACGGCTTCTTCACGACGAGATGCAGCATGTTGACGGGCTGCGAGGCGAGGGTGTTGATGGCAAGCCCCTTGGCGCCGGTGGGCAGCGGGTCCAGGTGCACGCGCCTGAGCACGGACATCGGCAGCGAGCAGATCACGTAGTCGGCCTTGTACACCGTGCCGCCGGCGCAGTGGACTTCAGTGCCGCTGCTGGTCGAGCGGACGCCGACGACGTTGCAGCCGAAGGCGACGGGCTTCTTCAGCCCCTTCGCCATGGCCTCGGGGATCGCCTGGTTGCCGCCGACGGCGGTGTAGCCGAAGGTCTTGCCGCCGAGCTGGGCCTGCATCATGGCGAAGGTGGTGCCGAAGAGCACCATCATCGCCGACACGTCGTAGGCGCTCGTGCCGTAATTCGGGTTGGTGTTCCAGCAGAGATCTATGACCTGGTCGGACATGCCGAGACTCGTGAGCCACTGGTGCAGCGACACGTCGTACTTTGCATTGGCCGGGTCGAGCCAGCCGTCGGCAGACTTCAGCGGGTTGTTCTTGCCGATGACCGGGTTCAGGTACGACCAGGGCATGCTCTGCCTGAAAGCGGCGGGGAAGGGGTTCTGCGGGTGCGTCGGCCACTGGTCTTTCGGGATCAGCTTGCCGTCCAGGACCAGTTCCCGGTCGTTGAAGAAAGGCACGATGGGCGTGACGTCAATCGTGCCGACGCCGAACTTCTTGCAGGCATCCATCAGCCGGGCATAGCCGGCGCCGAAGGACGTGCCGCCGGATTCCGGGTTGCCGGGGATGTCCCGGTGGGAGAGCACGCGGCCGCCGACCCGCTGCCGCCCCTCGAGCACCTGCACGTCGACGCCCTGCTCCTCGAGCAGGAGCGCCGCGTTCAGCCCGGACAAACCGGCGCCGATGACGAGCACCTTCGCCCGGTTCGCCGCGCGGGCCGCCCCGGAGTTGCCGAGGGCGGCGGCGAGCGGCAGCGCCCCCATCCCCTTCACGAGGGTCCGGCGGCTCAGGTTCCGGCGGCTCAGGGTGCTCGAATCGGGCATGGTGGGATCCTGCGAATGAACGGGCGAATGGTCCCGGGGACCGAATGCTACCGCTACAATCGCAGGCGTCCAACTTTTGGGAGACGATGCATGGATCGCCGCTCGCTGCTGGGCCTGATGGGGGCCGCCGCCGTCGCGGCACCGGCGACAGGTTCCGCGGCCACCTCGCCGCCGAAACTGCGGTCGGAGCTTGCGCCCACGCCGCTGCGACTCGATCTCGACACGCCTGCCGACAACCTGACGGCGTGGATGAAGATGCGTGGCAGCCTCGAGGGGCAGGACGTCTACTTCTGGTTCACGGGCATCCTCGACGTGGCCATTCCCGGCGAGCCGATCCGGCCCTTCGTGACCGTCGAGTCACTGATCCTGCGCAGGACCCAGCGTATCGGCGAGGGATCCTTCCACGTGACGGACTGGGAGGCCTCGTTCTATCGGCATCCCGACACGGGTGCCGTCGTGGACGAGCTCCGCAATCCCGTGACCGGGCAGATGGTGCAGCCGCTTCACTACCGGGAAGGTCCGGTGACCTTCGAGTACACGGCTGAACGCCAGCCCCGGCTGGTGGGCATGAAGACGCCCTTTCCCGAGAAGGACGAGCCCTTCCGCCAGCCCTGGCGGGTTGCCGGCGACACGCTGTGGATGACCAAGGCCTTCTATATATACGGCCGTCCCCAGTGGCTGGATATCAAGGAGTTTCCTGAGGAGACTCCGGCCACGCCGCTTACCGTGTCGTCGGTCGCCGTCATGGAGTCCCGGCTGTCCGACGTCCTTGATCCGCTCTTGTCCTCGGTGCCCACTGGCTATTCCTACCAGGCCACGTCGGACTGGCTGCCCTGGATGAAGCTCGCACAGCGCCCGGGCTTCCTCGTCTGGCACGAGAACGGCAAGAAGCTCTTCAGCCTGAACGAGCTGCCGGCAGACTCGCTCGCCGCTCTCCGGCGCCTGCACCCGGTCTGGTTCAACCGGCCAGTTCCCTGGGAAGGCTTTACCAACCTGTTCTTCCAGTACCGGGAGCAGCGTGGCCGGCGCTGACTCACGGCGTCTGGCTACTGTGCGACAAACTGCCGCGGCGTACATCGCCGCCCGACTGCCAGGCAGACCGCCAGCCGGACCGCAGGTCATGAACCATGCGCTATGATCGGCCGCACACTTACTGAATCACTGCGATGGGGATATCCATGCAACGGACTAACGTCGTCGTCACGATGCTTGCTGCTGCCCTGACTGCTCTCCCGGGCCTCGCCATGGCCGCTGATCCGGCCGCTCCGGCTGACAAGCCCGCGTATGACGCGAAGGCGGGCGCCAGCACGCGTGCCGGTGCCGACAGCGCCCCGGCCGACTGGGCTGCCAAGGAGTTGCCGAGCCGCATCATTCCGAACATCCCGGAAACGGCTGAGGCCTACTACGCACCCGACAGCCTGCACGTGATCGCCCAGACCCAGGATCCCAAGGCCCGTCGCGCCCAGGACGAGAAGTCCGCGGGCGGCGCGCTGACCTGGATCTTTACGGATGATGGTTCCGAGGCCTGGCGCGTGAACGATCGCGGCCAGGACGCCTGCTCCTGGTTCTTCCCGGACCAGAAGCGCATCGTCTGGACGTCCACTCGGGACCATATGGATTTGCCCACCGGCAACTGGTCCGACGACAGCGAGTATCCCCAGGGCGCCGAACTCTATACCTCGGACCTGAAGGGCAAGAACATCAAGCGCCTCACCAACAACATGTACTACGAGGCGGAAGTCACCGTATCCCCGGACGGCAAGTGGATCGTCTTCGGCCGCCAGATCAAGGGCAACATGGACATCTGGATCATGAAGTCCGACGGCTCGGGCGAGAAGCAGCTGACTTTCACGCCCGACTGGCAGGAGGGCGCTCCCTATTTCCTGCCGGACAACAAGACGATCATTTTCCGCGCCTGGCAGCACAGCGTGACGCAGGAACTCAAGCGCATCCGCGAAGAGACCGGCCAGCGCAACCAGACGCCGATGACCATCTTCACGATGAACATGGATGGCTCGAACGTCACGCCGCGCACCTTCACGAACGACATGAACTGGGCGCCGTTCCCCGCGCCGGATGGCCGGCACTTCGTCTATGTCCGGATCGATGAGGGCAACAACTGGGACGTCTACATGGGCGACCTGGCCGGCGTCGAGCCCCCGAAGCGGCTGACGTTCAGCCCCAGCTTCGACGGCTTCCCGTCCATCTCGCCGGACGGCAAGAAGCTGCTGTTCACCCGGAGCAAGGGCCAGCGTTTCATGTCCGACCTGTACACCTACGTGATGGACATCTCCTCGCTGAACGTCGGCCCGGCAAACTACAAGGGCGTGCCGGCGAAGTCCTCGCCCCCGCCGGGCTGGACCCTGCCTGCCGAGAAGGTTGCCGCCAACGACAAGGTTGCCGCCAAGTAGACCGGGGGAGGTCACTGTGAAGAGAGTTGTCCTGGCACTGATTCTTGCGACGGCCGGCCTGCCGGCCGTCGCAGCCCCTGCCGGCACGAAGCCGGCGTCACCAGCGGCCGCCCTGCCGAAGCTGCCGCCGCCGGATCCGCGGGAGTTGCCCTACTTCATGGTGCCCATTCCCGCGGAAGCGGCGGAGGCCTACTGGGCGCCCGATTCGCGGCACCTGATTGCCCAGACGCGGGATCCCCGGGCGCTGAAGACCCTGCAGGGGAGCAACGGCGCGCTGACCTGGATCTTCTCCGAAGACGGCAAGGATTTCTGGCCCGTCAACGACCGGGGCCAGGACGCCTGTTCGTTTTTCTTCCCCGACGGCCAGACGATCGTCTGGACGTCCACGCGGGATAACATGGACATGCCGGTGGGCAACTGGTCCGACTCGGACGATTACCCGCAGGGTGGCGAGATCTACCTGTCCGACTGGCGCGGCCAGAACATCCGGCGGATGACCAACAACAAGTACTACGAAGCCGAGGTCTCAGTGTCGCCGGATGGCCAGTGGCTGGCCTTCGGCCGCCAGATCGACGGCAAGATGGACATCTGGATCCAGCGGGTGACCACGGGGGAGGAATTCCAGGTCACGCGCACTGATGACTGGCAGGAAGGCGCCCCGTTCTTCCTGCCCGACAACCAGACCATCATTTTCCGGGCCTGGAAGCGCTCCGACTACAAGAAGATCAAGCCGACGCCGATGACTATCTTCACGATTCGGCGGGACGGTACCGACTGGCGCCGTCACACCTTCGACGAGGGAATGAACTGGCACCCGACGCCGGCGCCGGATGGCCGCCACTACGTCTATGTCCGGGCGGTAACCGCGAACAACTGGGAGATCATGCTGGGCGACCTGGCCGGCGGCGAGCCGCGCCAGCTGACCTACTACGACAAGCTGGATATCCTGGCGCACATATCTCCGGACGGGAAAAAGATGAACTGGGGCCGAGCCACGGGCGACGGCTTCATGTCGGGGATACGGACCTTCGTGATGGACGTCTCCTCGCTGAACCTGGGGAAGGAAAATTACGTGCCCTTCGATTCCTCGTGGGGAAAGAAGATGGAGACCCCCTAGGGGTGTTCATCAACTTCTGGTACGCGGCGCTCCGCAGTGACCAGCTGGCTGATCAGCCGGTCAAGGTGCGGATGCTGGGCCAGAACTTCGTCCTCTTCCGCGACACCTCGGGCGGCGCCCGCTGCCTGGCCAATGTCTGCGTCCATCGGGGCGGCTCGCTCGCGGGCGGCAAGCTGAAGGGCGACCACGTCGAGTGCCCCTACCACGGCTGGCAGTTCAACGGCGCCGGCCAGTGCACCCGCATCCCGTCGCTGGGTGCCGCGGCGAAGATCCCCGCGCGGGCGCGGGTCGATGCGTACCCGGTGGACGAGAAGTACGGCCTGGTGCACGTCTTCCTCGGCGACCTGCCGGAGGCCGAGCGGCCCACGATCATGCCTATCCCGGAGTACGGCGAGCCTGGCTGGCACGCGACGATCGACGAGTACGCGAGCACGGCCGACTACCGCCGCACCATCGAGAACGGCCTGGACCCCGCCCACAACGAGTTCGTGCACACCACCCACGGTTTCTCCGGCACCGAGGGCGATACCCGGGTTCCCGACCTGACCATCGAGGAGCGCCCCTGGGGCTGCGGCTTCATGACCACCTACTTCTCGCCGCCGCTGCAGGACGAAAAGATGAAGGCGGCAGCGGGTCGCAAGGCGGACGCCGTTGTGACGGCGGGCACCTTCCATCACGGCCCCACCTGTATGACCACCTACATCAATCCCGGCCCGGGGTACGCGATCAACCAGAACGTGTTCAAGACCCCCGTTGACGCGACGACGGTCCGGACATTCCTCGTGCAGACCCGCAGCTTCCTGCTGGAGCCGCAGCACGACGGGCGCTTCAGCGAGCGCAATGCCTTCGTGCGCGGGCAGGACCAGGTCGTGCTCACCGCACTTGAACCATTCTTCACGCCAGAGACCAACAGCCACGAGCTCCTGATGCCGTCGGACCGGGCGGTGGCCCGCTACCGGGAACTGCTGCAGGACTGGGAGTCCCGTGGCTGGCGCATCGATGAGGAGGCCCTTGGGCGCGATGGCCAGCGAGTGGCCCGGGCGATTCCAGGCCCCGCGCGCCGGGAGCAGCCTCGGGGCTGGGTCCTCGACAGCGTGCCCCTGCTGCCAGCCAGCCGGACCGCCGCGACGGGCGATGCGCGGGCGGGTTAGCGCCGTCCTGCTGGGGGCGGCCGCCGCGGGCGTGCTCGCGGCCGGCAGCACCGGTGCGGAGCCGGTCCTGCGCCGGGGCACCTCGGCCGACGCGCCGACGCTCGACCCGGTCATCGCCGCGGGCACGCTGTCGGCGCCGATCATCAACGACCTCTTCGAGGGCCTGCTCGGCAAGGACCCGGCCCTGAAACCCATCCCAGGCTCGGCGGACAGCTGGACGGTCAGCCCGGACGGGCTCGTCTACACGTTCCGGCTCCGCGCGGGTCTCCAGTGGTCGGACGGGGCACCGCTGACGGCGAATGACTTTGTCTACGGCTACCAGCGGTTGGTGACGCCCGCCACCGGGTCGCCGATCGCCGGCCAGTTCTACCCGGTCGAGAATGCCCGCGACATCGTGGCGGGCAAGCTGCCGCCGGAAAAGCTCGGGGTCAGCGCCCCGGATGCACGCACGGTCGTGATCCGGCTGGAGTCACCCGCGCCCTGGTTCCTCGATCTCGTTGGCAGCCTGAACGTGGTGCCGTCGCCGCGCCACGTCATCGAGAAGTACGGCAAGGACTGGACCCGCCCGGAAAACATGGTGACCAATGGCGCCTACACGCTGGCCGAGCGGGTTCCCCAGACGCTGACCCGGCTGCGCAAGAATCCCCGCTACCACGCCGCCGCCACCGTCCGGATGGCGGAAGTCGAGTGGTACCCGACGCAGGACCTCGCGACTTCCCTGCGCCGCTTCCGTGCCGGCGAACTCGACCAGGTACTGAACTTTCCACCGGACGAGATCGACCGACTGCGGAAGGAAATGCCCGGCGCCCTGAAAGTGGCACCGAGCCTCGGCGTCTACTTTCTCGTGATCAACCTAAAGAAGCCGCAGTTCGCTGATCCCCGGGTGCGGCGGGCGTTGTCCCTGGCGATCGACCGGGAGGGCCTGACCGGCAAGCTGCTGCGCACGGGGGTGAAGCCGGCGGTCGGGTTTGTCGGCTCGGAGTTCCGGAACCACAAGCCGCTCCGCTTGCCGGAATTCTCGCGGCCGGTTCCCGAGCGCCAGGCCGAAGCGCGCCGCCTGCTGGCGGCTGCCGGTTTCGGGCCGGGCTCACCGCTCGGCTTCGAGTACGTCTACGACACCAACGAGGAGAATCGCAAGATCGCCGTCGCGCTGGCCGCCATGTGGCAGGCCATTGGCGTGCAGGCGCGGCCAGTGAACGTGGACTTCGGCCAGCTGAACCGGCAGATCCGTACCGGTGGCTTCGACGTGGCCCGCTGGAGCTACTTTGCCGGCTACGACGACCCGATCGCCCTCCTGCAGCTGTATGCCGGCGACAACACCAACAACTACGCGGGCTACCGCAACGCGGACTACGACCGCTTGCTGGCGGAGTCGAACACGGCGGCGGATCCCGGGGTGCGACGGAAGCTGCTGGAGCAGGCGGAGACGCTGCTGATGCGGGACGCCCCGATCATTCCCGTCTACGAGTACGTGCGCCGCTACCTGGTGGCGCCCGGCGTCAAGGGCTGGGTTACGTCCGGGCGCGGGCCGACGCCGAGTCGCTTTCTGGCGGTGGATCGGCCAGGGCGCTAGCCTGCGGACGCGGCCCGGCGGGCAGGTCATGCCCGCCCGCAAGCAACGTTGTGCTGCCGCCGATCACCGAGAATTCCTGGCGCGCAACCCCGAATCCGGCGGGCTGGCCTTCGTCGACGGCGCACTCCTCGTCGAAGTGCTTCAGTGCCCGGGTGAACATCGCGTAGCGCTGGTCCGAGGGGCCGAGATTCACGAGCAGGGTCACGCAGCGGATTACGCTGTCAGCGGCCTGGCTGACGCTGACCGGAGCCTGGCGCAGCAGGTCCCCGTAATGGTCCCGGATCTGGTAGAGCATGCCGTAGGAGCCATGACCCTGGTTGACCGCGGCGGCTACCGCGTCGGTCACGCTCTGGCGAAAACGCGCATACACCGCCCGCCGCTCAAGGAGACGCTGCCGGCCCGTGGCGGACAGCGGGGTACCGGCAAGGCCGGCCGCCGGCCCGCCCGACCCGTGTAGCCGGTAGCGTTGCCACTCGATCGCCAGGTCCACCACCCGCGTCAGTGCGTACCCGAGCACTACCAGCAGCAGCCACGTTAACGGCTCTGGCCAACCCATTCCGAACCACATCCAGACCCTTGCGGGAGAATGGTCGGCAAATTGGCGAAGAACTTGAGGGAACCAGTTCCCAGGTCCGGCAGATCAGCTTCCCGGGCGGGAATTTTCCTCGTCGCAGCGCCGGATCTGCGCCCGGTACTCCATGGCCTTGCGCGAGTCCACGGGTAGCCCGAGTTCGCCGCGCTCGGCGGCTTCCGCGAGACGCTGGAGGGCCAGCCGGTGCCGGCCGGCCGCGGCCTTCTGGTACCAATCCCGCGCGACCGCCGGATCGTGCGGCAGGACCGGGCCCGACTCGGACTGCCAGGCCAGCCAGTACTGGGCCTCGCTGACACCCCGGTCCGCGGCAGCGCGAATCAGGGGAACCGCCTCGTCAGGCTGCCAGTGACCGCCGAGGCCGAGCGAGAAGAGCGCGAGCTGGTAGGTTGCCTCCGCGTCGCCCTGGTCCGCTTCGGTGGCGCAGACGGCCCGCACCCGGGCGAGTTCCGCGGTCTCCGGAGCCGACGAGAGGAGGAGCGGGTGCAGCAGCGTGCGGCAGTCTCCCGCGAGGGAGACCAGGGGCGCCAGGGCAATGCCGGCGAGCAGGAGGGAGGCGAGGGAGCGATTGGGCACGGTGCGAGTGTACACCGGCGCGGGAGGCTACCAGGTGCGGACGCGACCGGTGTCGATGTGCACGAAGTCCGACTCGGGGTAATAGCCGACGCCGCCGCCGGCGCGCCTGAGAGCCACGCGGCGCAGGTCGGCGGTCGCCACGCCGGGCAGGCGCACGTCCATGGCCTGGCCCTGCAGGTGGAGGCTGTGGTCGGCGACGCCGTTGCTGCGACTCGCAAGCATCCGGTTGGTCACCGGCGACCGGTAAGCCGAGATGATCTCGAAGCGGCCGGTGTGGCCCGTCGCCTGCCGGACATCGTGCAGGAGGTCCAGCAGCCCCGGGTCGATCGGGTGGACATCGCCGGTCCGGAAATCCCGGCACAGGTGGTGGATCTCGGCGAGGGCGTCGGGCAGGTAGGCGCCGCGCTCCCGGTAAACGACATCAAGCGTCTCGCCGGTGTGAGTGTGATAAAAAGCAAGCCGGCGCGGGTCAGCGGCGTCCCCGGGCTGATCGCCCCGCAGCGGTAGCGCGCGGAGCAGGCCCGGCCAGGCGACAAGGGGTGCCAGGCCGGCTGCGGCGCGCAGCAGGCGGCGGCGTGACAAACCGGGCGTGGGGGTGGACGACGGCATGTGGGGATTGTCCCCAACGCCGTGGTCCGGGGCAACCCTGCCCGGGCCCGGAGTTGCATTTCCTTGACGCAGTCCCAATCCAGTACCACTTAAGGTCAAATCCATCAGACGCGCAGAACGCCACCGCCAGCACACCAGGCAATACCAGCCACGGCACCGCCGCCTGGCGGGCCTGTTGGTGCTCGCCTGCCTCGGCCTGGTGCCGCTGCTGGCGGGTGCCACGCCCTCGCCAGCGGCGGTGCAGCAGGAACTCGCGAACCAGGCCGGTCGTCTCCGGGCGAGCGGCGGCCTCTATGTGCAGGGGCTGGCCCTCGCCTCGGGCAGCCTGCTACCGGATTTCTATGCGGCGCGGCAGTTTGCGCCGGTCTGGACGCGGCCCGCCCGCATCGCCGAGGTTCTGGACCTGCTCTCGACGGCGGAAACCCATGGCCTCGACAGTCGGGATTACTACCTCCCCCAGCTGAAGGCCCTGCGGGAGCGCACGTTGCGGAGTAATGATCCCGCGCTTGCGGCATCGCTGGACCTGCTGCTGACCGAGAGCCTCATCCGCTTCGGCTACCACCAGCGCTTTGGCAAGGTGAATCCCGCGAAGATGGTGTCGGCCTGGAACTTCACCCGGCAGTTCCGGCCAGGCCAGGATCCCCTGACGACGCTGCTGGCCGCCATCGAGGCGCCGTCCCTGGCGACGTTTCTTGGCCAGTGGCTGGACCGGGCGCCCTTGTACCGGATGCTCCAGGAGAAACTCGCCGACTACCGCGGACTCGCCCTGACCGGCGGCTGGCCGGCGCTGCCTGATGGGCCCGTGCTGAAGCCGGGTGACGCGGATCCCCGGCTGCCGCTCCTCCGGGAACGCCTGCTGATCACCGGCGACCTGCCGCGGACGTCCACGGCCGCTGACGTCTACTCGGACGAACTGGTCGCCGGCGTCCGCCACTTCCAGAAGCGTCACGCCCTCGATGCCGACGGTGTCCTTGGCCCGCGCACGCTTGCCGCGATGAATGTGCCCGTCAGCGCCCGCATCGACCAGATCCGTCTTTCCCTGGAGCGGGCCCGGTGGGTGCTCGATGACACCGCCGGCAGCGTGATCGTCGTGAACGTGGCCGGGTACGAGGTGTTCGCCGACCGGAACGGTGAGTCTTTCTGGCGCCGGCGGGCTGTCGTCGGGACTGAGGCCCGGGAGACGCCCATCTTCAAGGGCTTGATGACCTACCTGGAGCTGAACCCGACCTGGACCGTGCCACCCACGATCCTGCGGGAGGACGTGCTCCCAAAGGTCCGGCGCAATCCGGGTTACCTGGCCAGCCAGAACATCCGGGTGCTGGACAACCGCGGCCGCACCATCGATCCCGCCACCATCGACTGGCAGGCGGTGGGCAGCCGGTTGCCCTACACGTTCCGGCAGGACCCGGGTCCGCATAACGCCCTCGGCCGCATCAAGTTCATGCTGCCCAACCAGTACTCTGTCTACCTGCACGACACGCCGGCCCGGGGACTGTTCGACGAGGCCCGGCGGAATTTCAGCTCGGGGTGCATCCGGGTCGAGGACCCGTTGTCGCTCGCCGAGATCGTGCTCGGCAATCCGGAGCGCTGGAACCGCCGCACGCTCGAGGCAGCCATCGAGACGGGCACGACGCAGAAGGTCCCACTGCCGAAGCCCTGGCCGGTGCTGGTGCTCTACTGGACCGCGGAACTGGACGGGGAGGGTGGCGTACGCTTCCTGCCGGACGAGTACGGCCGTGATCCGCCGCTGCTGCAGGCGCTCGCGGGCGACGTGGTCATCGACTTTCCGTCGCTATAATGCGGCTGCCCGGCGCCAGACTCCGGGAGCCACGAAGGCCGCCCGGAACGATGCCGTCGCGCACCCTTGCCCTGCTGTTGTCCTGCCTTTTCGTGGCCGCCACCCCCGCGGTGGCCCGGGACAACACGCGCACCGTCGGCGTGCTCTTCGTGGTGCACGGGGGCTCCGCTGACCAGGGGGTCGCGGAAACCTTCGACAGCACCCTGCAATTCTTCCAGTACGACCCCAACAACAGCATCTTCCGGAACCTGATCTGGGACGCCGTCGCCTGGCCCACGGTCGTGCGGTCGGGTGATTCCCAGAGCTATGCCAACGCCGCCTCGCAACTCAGGAAGTACGCGTTCGCCCAGTCCCGGATCGGGGGCCAGGATCCTGCCCCCCGGCTGGCAGATCTGCAGTTCGCCAGCATGCAGCGCGCCCTGGAGGCTGAGGGCCGGCGCCACCGCGTCCACTTCGTGTCGGACATGGCCCAGTGGATTGGCACGCAGGACCAGGCGTACCGGCTGCCCTGGCCCCGCTACCTTTACGAGCCGCAAGTACCAGGCGGCAGCCGCCTGACCTACTGCGGCAGTGCCGTCGATGGCGGGCCCTGGCCCGGCTGCAATCCCGAACGTTACAACGTGGATGGCCCCGCCGAGCGCCTCCTGAAGCAGGGCGCCACCGAGATCGTCATGATCGACATGACCGTGGGTGGCCCGCGTTTCTGGAAGACCTACGACGTGGTCAGCATGACCCGCCGGGTCGTGGCCGACTGGAACCGGCGCGAGGGCACCAGCGTGCCTGTTTACTGGGTCAACGATCCAGCGGACCTGATGCGGGCCAGCTATCCGTCGGATCCGCCGGACTGGACCCGCTCCCTCGGGCCTCCGAAAGCTGACAGCCGTGTGCCGCTCGCGGGCCACCCGAACCCCGTGGTCACGGACCCGCTGCTGGTCGACATGCAGGTGGACGGCATCGTGGCGGCGTTCAATCCCGCGGTCAGCCCGGCGGACACCGCCGTGCTGTTCATCAATCACGCGACCCGGGACGGCAACGAGACCTACGATCCAAAGATCAACGACACGCTCGTCCTGGACGGCCTCGTCAAGCAGGAGCTGCTCCGGCGTTACCGCCGGCTGAAGCCGGATAACGTCATCGGCTCGTGGATGGGCATCCGTGAGCCGAACCCCGCCATCCGGGTCGGCGGCCCGGTGCGCAGCAACCGGGAGCGTACGCGAGCTATGCGGGGCGAGGACCTGGGCAGTGCCTGGCTCTACGAGAGCGACAAGCAGCTGCCCGGCGGTGATCATGCCTACCGGTACTGGGACGCGCTGGACCTGCTGCGCCAGCGGGGCGTCCGGCACATCGTCGTCATCTTTTCCCAGATCGTGATTGACAGCGCCCTGAACCTCGTCGAGGTGCCCAATCAGGTCGCGAAGGAAATCGGCTCCCGGAGCTGGCTCTATGCGCGCAGCCTTGACCGGCGCCGTTATCCCGGGACGGGACACCCCTTCGCTGACTACTGGGGGGTGTGGGTAGACACCGCCTGCCGGGTCGATGGCGGGTCCGGGACGGGGCCCTGCTGCCTGACCCTCGGCGGTTGCGGCGACGGCCGACCCTATCCGCCGCCGCGCCAGACCCCGTTCGACGAGCCCCGGGAGGACATCGACCCCTCCCTGGCCTTTGATATCCCCGCCTGGGGGCACCTGGGTTTCGACCCGGCCCTGGGCCCGCCCAACGACAAGGCGCCGGTCCAGGGCCAGTATCGTGGCACCTGGGCCCTGTGGCGCCCCCCGAATGACGACCGCCGGATGGGTACACTGCTCGCCCGGCAGGTCGGACTGTTTCTGCAAAGGTAGATTTTCATGCTGAAGTTCCCGAGGACGTTCCGGTTCGCCCTGCTGTTTGCTGCCAGCGTGATGCTGGTCAGTTGCGGCGGTGGCGGTGATGTAAAAAACGAGCTGGCGCTTCGCGTGATCCACGCGTCGCCAGACCTGCCAGCGGTGAATTTCCTCGTGGATGGCACCGCCATCACCAGCACCCCGGCGGACTACAAGACCGGCACCCGGTTCATTTTCGCGACACCGCGCAGCTATGCGTTCTCCCTGCAGGAGATCCTGCCGGGTGGCAATGCCCTGATCGGCACTGCTGAGGCCCGGTCCCTCGTCGCGGGGCGGGAATACTCCTTTGTGGCCATTGGCAAGGCGGAGACCGACTCCGTCGGGACAGTGGTCATCGACAACCCGATCGAGGAAATTCCTGACGGCAGCGCCCGGCTAGAGGTCGTCCACGCGGCGCCCGACGCCCCGGCATCCGTGGACGTCTACCTGACGGTGCCCGGCGCCGATCTGCTCGCCGAGAATCCCCTTGTGCTGGCCGCGCCCTATGGGCAGGTGCCACCCGGTCGACTGCTGCTGCCAGTGGACTTCTGCCCGGCGGTGGCGCCGGAAACCCGGAACCTGTGCGTCGTCCGCATCACACCGGCCGGTGTGAAGACGGAGATCCTCTACGAATCGACTGCGTTCCAGCTCAACAACCGGGATGACCTGCTGCTGGTCGCCGTCGACAACACGGCAGCCGGGCCGGCTCCCGTCTCCATGCTGGTCAACAACCGCTTCAGTACGAGCGAGGCACTCGACAAGAATTCCGTCTCGGCGTTCCGGGTGGTACACCTGTCGCCGGACGCACCGGCGCTGGATGTCCGCGGCGAAAATTCAGACGCTGATACCAACATCGACATCACCTTTGCATCCGGACTGACCTACCTCGGGTTTACAGGCTACGTGGCCGCTCCCCCGGACCTGTACACGATCACCGGCGTGAAGACCGCGGAGCCCGATGTGACTCCCGCGCTGCTTAGCTCCATCGGCAACCTGGTCGCGGGCAAGCGGGCAACGCTGCTGGCAGCCGGCCTGCTCAGCTCCATCGGGAGCCTCGTACTGCAGGACGACAACGTCCGCCCGGTATTCGCCGTGGCCAAGCTGCGCATCGTGAATGCCGCGCCGGGCAGCGGCACAGTGGACGTTTACATCCAGCCGACGGATCCGGGCACGGATATCGCCACCGTGGATCCCGAGGCACGACTCGGGTTCCTGGGCAGGGCGGGCCACGCGGCGTTTGCGCCCACGACTTACGCGGTGACGTTCACCGAGTCGGGCAACAAGACTGTGGTGGCGTCCGCGGTCGTGCCGGCAACGGCCGGCACCGTCCAGACGTTGATCCTGGTCGATGCGGCACGGGTGGATGTGGGCAGCGACGGCAAGCCGCCGTCCGTGCTGGTGCTGGATGACCTTGCCGGCCAGTAAGCAGGCCAATAAGCAGGGATGGCCAGCGGGAAGAGCCCCCGTAGCGCCGATCAGTAGGTCGGGACGCTGCTGTCGATTTCCCGGGACCAGGCGTTGATGCCGCCGGCCAGGTTGCAGAGATTGGTGTAGCCACGCCGGCGATAGCGTTCCGCGGTGGCCTGACTCCGGCTACCGCTGCGGCACATGAAGATGAGCGGCGTGTCGCCAGGCAGGCCGTCGATGGTGCCTAGAGCCTCGTCGTCCCAGGGCCGTGCGGCCGGCAGCGCAGCCAGGGCCCGTTCGTCATCGGGGCGTACGTCGAAGAGCCAGGGCTTCTCGCCCCGGTCAAGAATCGCCTTGAGTTCCTGCACCGTCATCTGCCGGATTGGCGGTGGCGCATTGGGGTTTTCGAAGCTGAAGCCCTGGCCCTGGAGGTCCTCCCGGACGCGGATATGGAGGCCACCGGCGCGCGCCGCACTCCACCGGTCGAGCTGCAGGGACACCGGGCCACTCGTCACGTCGATGCTGCCGGAGCGGGGCGGCCCAAGCGACATGCTGTGCTCGAAGCCTGCGTCGATTTTCAGGTGAATGGTGGTGCCGGGGCGGCCCTGGACGGCGTTGACCATGATCCCGGCAGCGGCAGGGTCAATCTCGATGCGGGGCGGCTGCCCGGTTGGCTCGGACACACCGAGCACGTTGCCGAGCTCGCCGGTCTCGAACATCTCCACGACGATGTCACTGCCGCCCACCAGTTCGCCCGCCACGTAGAGCTGGGGAATCGTCGGCCAGTTGCCGTAGGCCTTGATGCCGTCCCGGATATCCGGATTCTGCAACACGTCGATGGCGACGTAGTCGGGCAGCACCATGTCGAGCGCCGCGACGGTCTTTGCGGAGAAACCGCACTGGGGCTGGGCCCGGTTACCCTTCATGAAGAGCACGACCCGGTTGTCGCGGAGCAGGCCGTCGATCGCGTCGCGGGTTTCCTGGTCCATGGCTGCGGTATTCATACCGAGAAGCTGGAGCCGCAGCCACAGGTGGTGGCGGCGTTGGGGTTCCGGATGACGAAGCGTGCGCCTTCCAGGTCGCTCTTGTAGTCGATCTCGGCACCTGCCAGGTACTGGATGCTCATGGGATCGATGAGCAGCGTGACCCCGTCGTTCCGGACCTGCGTGTCGCCGTCCTCCAGCTTCTCGTCGAAGGTGAAGCCGTACTGGAAGCCCGAGCAGCCGCCGCCGGAGATGAACACCCGCAGCTTGAGGTTCGGGTTGCCTTCCTCGGCGATCAGCTCGGCCACCTTGGCGGCGGCGGAGTTGGAGAAATTCAGGGTCGGGGCGCCGGCTGAGATTTGTGTATCCATTTGAAAAGTCTGACGGCAGAATCCCGGGCATGCAAGGCCTTGAAGTCCCGGAATCCGTCCTCAGTGCCTGGGGGCTGGACGGCAGCAACACCTCGCCGCTCGGCAGCGGCCTGATCAACCGCACCTGGCTGGTGACCGCCGGGACCGGCCCCGGCAGCCGCCGTTATGTCCTGCAGCAGGTGAATCCCATCTTTCCCCCGGAGGTCAACGAGGATATCCAGGTCGTGGCGGCGCACCTGCGATCCCGGGGCCTGACGGCGCCGGAGCTGCTGCCCACCCGGGACGGGCGGCTGTGGCTCCCCGACCCGGGCGGCGCGTACCGGCTCATGACCCACGTGGCCGGGGTCAGCCGGGACCGTCTCGCCAACGCTGCGGAGGCCCGCGAGGCGGGCGACCTGCTCGGCCACTTTCACAGGGCGCTCGACGGCCTGCGGCACGAGTTTCGCAACGGGCGGCCGGGGGTTCACGACACCGCCCGCCACCTGGGCGTGCTTCGCCAGGCCCTGGAAGAGCACCGGGCGCACCGGGATTTCGCGGCCATCCGGCCAATCGCCGACGAGATCCTGCAGCTTGCCGCCGCGTTGCCGCCGCTTCCCGTGGTGCGCGACCGGATCGTCCACGGTGACCCCAAGATCAACAATCTCCTGTTCGACGCGGAGACGAACCAGGCGCTCTGCTTCATTGATCTCGACACCCTGGGACCGATGCCGCTGCCACTGGAGCTCGGTGACGCCTTCCGCTCCTGGTGCAACCCGGTCGGCGAAGACCGCCGTGACGGCGCCTTCGCCCTCGACCTGTTCACCGCCGCCATCGACGGTTACGCGGCGGCCACCGCCGGCTGGATCACGCCGGCGGAGTCCGGGGCCGTGGTCGCCGGGACGCTCACGATCTACGTGGAGCTTGCCGCGCGCTTCTGCGCGGATGCCCTCCGCGAGAGTTACTTCGGCTGGGACTCGACGCGTTTCCCAAGCCGCAGCGCGCACAACCAGGCCCGCGCCGCCAGCCAGCTGACGGCGGCACGGTCGCTCTGGGACGTGCGGAGCGCCGCCGAGGAAGTGGTGCGGCGCGCCTTCGGTTCAGGCTGAAGTCGGGGCCGAAGGCGCGCTGCCTGCCCAGGTCTCGGCTTCCCGGACGCTGGTCCGGTAGTGAGGCAGGTGCGCGGACAGGAAGACCAGCCCGATCACGCTTGATATGGCGGAGACGATGGCGAGTGACCAGCGCAGCGCGTTGTCGTCCCCGAAGCCGAAGTCGGTCACCGAGGCGACCGCCGTCGGCCCCAGCAAACCGAAGATGTTGATCACGAAGTAGTACACCGCCGTCGTCTGGGCCCGCATCTGGTTCGGCGTGATCATCTGGAGCGCGGCGGCGCCCGTGGCCGTTACCATCGCGCCGCCGATGGACACGGGCACCAGCATCGCGACAGCCAGTAACGGGCCGGGCATCAACGGCGTCAGCACCGACCCCGGGACCAGGAGCACGACGGCGCCGCCGAGGCAGGTGCGCATCAGCGCGTCCTTGTAGCCGCGACGGGCGAGGTACTCGGCGATCCAGCCGCCAAGCAGGATGCCGAGCGGGCCCCCGGTGATCGTGACGAGGCCGTAGGCGAGGCTGATCTCCGGGATGGTCCAGTTCCAGGTCCGTAGGAACAGCGTGGGGGTCCAGAAGAAGTAGCTGTAGCCGAGAATCGTGACCACGGTCATGCCGATGAAGTGGGTGAGGTAGGTGCGCCGCCGCTCCCAGAGGTACGCCACCGTCGCGCCGACGCTGAGGTTCTCGGTGACCGTGCCGTCGGCCTGGCGGATCTGCAGCCGGTCCCGGCGCACGGGCTCACGGACGGTCAGCATCAGCAGGGCGACAAGCAGCCCGGGCATCCCGACCAGGATGAACACCGTCTGCCAGCTGCGCAGCACGCCGATGCCGGGCAGTTCCACGGGCGGCGCGCCGGCCACCCAGGCAATGACCTGGCCACCGAAGATCAGCGCCACCCCGACGCCCAGCGAGACGCCCATGTTGTAGAAGGTGAGGGCGCGGCCGCGGGTGCGCCGGGGAAAGTAGTCGCTGATCATCGAGAGCGCCGCCGGGTTCAGGGCCGCTTCGCCGACACCGACGCCGACCCGGGCCAGGAACAGCTGGACGAAGTTCCGGGCGAGGCCGCAGAAGGCCGTCATCAGGCACCAGGTGGCCACGCCGGCGGCAATGATGCCGCGGCGGCTGAAGCGGTCGGCCGCCCGGCCGAGGGGCAGGCCCAGCAGCGTGTAGAAGATGCCGAAGGCCAGGTTGCCGAGCAGGCTCACCTGGAAGTCCGATATCCCCAGGTCCCGGCGGATGGGCTGGACGAGCAGGGCGAGGATCTGGCGATCGAGAAACGAGAGCAGGTAGGCGATGGTCAGGATGCCGACCACGTACCAGGCGTAACGCGGGTTCGGATAGCCGGAGTCCGGGTCGGCTGTCAGTGACATGTGGCGCACGCGTTCAGCTGCAACTGCCGCTGGGGCGCGGTGGTCGCGGCGGTCGTCGGCCAGAGCGGCGAGTGACAGCTGGTGCAGTCGAGGCGCCTCTCGAGGACGATGCGGTGGGCGGCCTCGAAGTGCCAGTAACCGGGCCGCTTCGCCTCGATCAGGGACGGCAGCAGGGCTTCCGGCACGGTCACGGCCCGGGCGCGGGAGGTGGGGTCGTCCGAGCGCTTCACCGCGGGCGGCGCGGCGATTGGCGCGGGTGCCGGCTGCACGGTGCTCCGGGCGGCGCGGGCCACGGCCTGCCCGGCAATCCGGCCGAGGAACACCGACGGCCCGAGGAAGGTGCCTTCGCCACCGTAGCTGCCGTTGATACCCGCAACGCCCGTGACTTCACCCACGGCGTAGAGGCCGCGAATGGGCCGGCCGCCGGCGTCGAGCACCCGGGTGTCTTCGTCGATCGCGAGCCCGCCCATGCTCTTGCGGGTCATGGGGAACAGCTGCATGGCATAGAAGGGCGCCTTCTGCAGGACGTGGGCCGCCGGGTCCGGCTTGCCGGGCGCGAAGCGGCCGAAATCGGCATCGGTACCCGACTGCACTGCGGTGTTCCAGCGGGCGACCGTGGCCGCCAGCGCGTCCGGCGGCAGGCCGGCGGCCAGCGCGATGGCCTCGATCGAGTCCGCCTGCCGGATCAGGCCCGCCTGCTTCAGCGGCTCCAGCCCCTCCGGGTTGCCGAGCCACACCGCGTCACGGATCCGCAGGGACGACAGGCCGTCCGCGTCGAAGATGAGCCAGTGCGTGGCCGGCGACTGCCGGAGCACGGTCTGGTCGGCGAGCTTGGTCGGCGCGGTCTCGCTGATGAAGCGGCTGCCCGCCGCGTTTACCCAGATGGCCGCGGGATTCTGGCTGAGAAGCGCCCGCCTGCCCGTGGGATCCCGGGGATCCGGGAGCCCCGTGGTGAAGGTGACCTGGTGGTCCATGCGGTTCGTGGCCGCGCCAGCGGCGCGGCCGAGGCCGATGCCTGAGCCCGTCGCGAAGTAGCCCGCGCCCGCGTACAGCTTTTCCGGTGCGGGCAACCCGGCTCGCCATTCTCGGCGCACGAACTCGAGATCGCCCTGCCAGCCGCCCGTGGCGATGATCACGGCCGGCGCCAGCAGGTCGCTCGTAACGCCCGTCCGCAGATCCCGCACACGCACGCCACGTACGCCGCCTTCCGAGCGAATGAGGCTGACGGCTTCGGTGTTCCAGCGGAAGGCGACGTTGGCGTCGGCAAACGCGGCGCGCATCAGCGGCACCACCACGTTGAGTGCCGGGCCGTTTGCGAAATGGAAGCGGGGCACCGAGTGCTCGGGCGTATCGAGGATGAAACCCCAGCGGACGCCGTAGGCCGTCAGCCAGTCGTAGACGTCGGCCCGCGAGGCAGTGACGTAGCGGCGCACCCACACGGGGTCCGCGTCCTCGCCCCAGGCCAGCAGGTCGCGGGCCGCGATGTCCGGGCTGTCCTTGTAGCCCTTCTTTTCCTGCAGCGGTGTGCCGACGAGCGCGAAACCGCCAGCCTTGACCGCGTGGCCGCCGCCCACGGAATTGGCGTCGACGACGAGCACGTTGCGGCCCGCGGCGCCGGCCTCCAGGGCTGCCGACAGCCCGGCGATGCCGCCGCCCACGACAATGACGTCAGCGGTCGGCAGCGGCCGGGTGCAGCCGGCAACGGTGGCGCAGGCAACCATCGACACCAGGGTAATCTTCCTGTGCACATCCATGGATCGGGGCCAGTCGAAATTCCTGGCTGAGTATACTCACGACACTCGAGAGGGAGGTGCCCATGGCCCTGACGCGCCGGCAACTGATCGGCACCGGGATTCTCTCGGGGCTCGCCGCGGGCGGTGGCCTCGGGCTCGTCTACGTGCGCCGCCGCCTGGACGATGGCGACGCCGTGGCGAAATTCGGGGCCGGCGATCCCGGCGCGACCGCCCTCAATGCCTGGCTCCGGATCGGCACCGATGGCCGTATCGTCTGTGGCGTGCACCGGGCCGAGATGGGCCAGGGTGTGACGACCTCGCTGCCGATGCTGCTCGCCGAGGAGCTGGACGCGGATTGGGGCCAGGTAAGCTACGAGTTCACGCCGGTGGACCGGGACTACTACAACTTCGGCATCCTCCTGCGCGGTCGGCCCCTCGGCCCCACGGAAGGGCATTTCTGGGCCGGCGTTGGCACTGGCGCCATCCGCGAAGTCTTTCACCAGCTGGGCATGGGACTGACGATCAGCAGCTCCAGCACGATCGACGCGTGGGACACGCTGCGTCTTGCCGGCGCTGAAGCCCGCGCGCTGCTCATCGCGGCCGCCGCGGCGCGCTGGGCCGTGCCGGCCGCCCGGCTGCGGACCGCCGCGAGCGTCGTCACCGACCCCGAAACCGGTCGGACGGCGACCTACGGCGACCTGGCCGCCGACGCAGCCCGGCAGCGGCCCACGGGCAAGCCCGTGCTCAAGTCACCGGAGCAGTTTCGCCTCCTGGGCCGCTCGCTGCCCCGGCTCGACGTGCCGGCGAAGGTGGCGGGCACGGCGCGCTACGCCATCGACACGCTGCTGCCGGGCATGCTCTTCGGCGCGGTGCGCCACGGGCCCCACGCGGGCGGGCGCATCGGCAGCCTGGACGCACGGGCCGCTCTCGCGTTTCCCGGCGTCGTGAAGGTCGTCCCGCTCGGGGACCGGGCGGTGGCGGTGCTGGCCAGTGACACCTGGACGGCCTGGCGTGCCGCCGCTCAGCTCGTTATCGGGCCCGTGCCTGGTGAGCGGGTCCAGCCTGATTCGGCGGCTCTCGCGACGTCCTACGCGGAGGCGCTCGATGCGGCGCTGCATACAGGTACCGGCGCCTCGGTGTTTCGCGACGACGACGGCGTAGCCACTGCGCTGGGCGCCGCGCCGGTCACCGCTGACTATGACGTGCCCTTCCTCGCGCACGCCTGCATGGAGCCGATGAACTGCGCGGCGCTGTACGCGGACGGGCAACTGACCGTCTGGGCACCCACGCAGGCGCCCAGCATCGCCCGGGACGAAGCCGCGAAAGTCGCCGGCATCGCGCCGGAGCGCGTCGAGATCCGCTCCACGCTTATGGGCGGGGGCTTTGGCCGGCGCGCCGAGATGGACTTTGTCATCGAGGCGGTGCACGCGGCGGTAGCCGTGCCGGGGCGTCCCGTGAAGCTCACCTGGTCCCGGGAAGAGGATATCCGCCACGACATGTACCGGCCGGCGGCGACGGGCCGCGTGCGCGGTGCGGTCGGCAGCGACGGCCGGCTGGCCGCCCTCGACTACGCCCTGGTTTCAGAATCCGTCGTGGCCAGCAATTTCCAGCGCACGCCTTCCGCCCGGGGCGGCAACGCGGCCACGGACAAGACCGCGCTCGGGGGCGCGTTTGCCCCCCGTTACGCGCTGCCCGTGGCCCGCATGACCTACCTGCCCCGGGAGGACGGCATCCCGACCGGCTTCTGGCGCAGCGTGTCGAACTCGATCAATCCCTTTCTCCTCGAAAGCTTTATGGACGAGCTCGCCGCGAGCGTGGGCGTGGATCCCGTGGAGTTCCGGCTGCGCCAGCTTACCGGCCTGCCGGCGGAGCAGGCGGTGCTGCGTGCCGCGGCCCGGCTCGGCCGCTGGGACCAGCCGCTGCCCGAGGTGCCCGGCCGCCGTTTTGGCCGCGGGGTGGCCTTCTACGAGAGCCACGACAGCCTGGTGGCCCAGGTGGTGGAGGTCAGCGTCGCCGCCGGCGGCGCCCTGCGGGTCGAGCGCATCGCCTGCGTCGTGGACTGCCGGACCGTGATCCACCCGGATGCCGTCGAGGCGCAGATCACGGGCGGCATCCTCGACGCCCTGAACGCGGCGCTACAGGGGCGCATCACGCTCCGTGACGGCGCGGTGGAGCAGGGCAATTTCGACGATTACCCCTGGCTACGCCTGGCAGATATTCCGGAGATCGTCGTGGAGTTGCTGCCCCAGGGCGGGCGACCGGGCGGGGTCGGGGAGCCGGGCGTGCCCGGCGTGGCGCCGGCGCTGGCGAACGCTATCTTTGCGGCAACGGGGCAGCGCATCCGCTCCCTGCCGATCGGGACCACCGTGCCCGTCAGCTGAACCTCTCCGCCGCCAGCAGTATCCGACCCTGCCCTTACTCCGTAGCCCGCGGTACCCCGGTCGGGGATCCCGTTCGGATCAGTGGTACATCCCGCGGCCATCGGCGGGAGACCCCGCCCGCTGACGTGAGTACACGTCTTGTCGCGGGCGAGGCACCCGCCACTGCCCGCTCGGGTGCAGCGCCGAAGTGGGGACATCCCTCAATTCCGCGCCCCCGAAGCGGCAGCGTGGGCGGGGTCCCTTTCGCCGCACACCGTGCCGCACGGTAGGCGAAAGGGATCCCCGACCGGGATGCCGCGGGCTACGGAGTGCAGCAATGCCGCCAGCTACAGAGCCCCGCCTGTCAGCGCCGAGGCCTCAGTAGTTGACCTTGAACGACAGCATGTACTCCGTCGGCGGCAGCGGCGTGCGGATGTTGGCAAAGCCGTTCGCGAAGATGCCGGACACGTTGTTTTCCTCGTCGGTGATGTTCTTCACCGCCAGGACGGCCTGCCACTTGCGATCGTCCGCCCCGATGCCGAGGAAGCCGTTCAGGCGGCTGTAGCTGTCGATCTTCACCAGGTTCCGGGATTCGCTGTAGTAGCTGTCCGAGTGAAAGAGGTCCAGTCCGTAGAAGAACGCCAGGCTGTTCTCCAGCGGTATCGAGTAGTCGAAGCCGACCTTGCCCTGCCAGCGGGGATTGGACGGCAGATCCTTGGTGGGCGGCGCGTTGCCGTCCAGCCCGCCCGGCGGTGACAGCGGGTCGACCTTGCCAAAGTCGCTCTCCTGGACGCCCAGGTTGGCAAAGACGTTCAGGTCCGATATCGGCGCCCAGGCAACTTCCAGTTCCAGGCCGTAGACGTCAACCTTGCCAATGTTGTCGATGGGAAAGCCGCCGGCACCGTTGATGACGATCTGCTGGATGTCGTCGTACATGGCATAGAAGGCGGCAGCGTTGAGCCGCAGGGTCTTGTTGAACAGGTCGCTCTTCCAGCCCAGTTCGAAGCTGTCGACGGTCTGCGGGTCGAAGGCCGTGCCGCCACAGGAACTGCTGAGATTGCCGAAGCACAGCGTGCGGAAGCCGCCCGCCTGGAAGCCGCTTGCATAGGACAGGTACAGCAGCTGGTCAGCGTTCAGCTGGTAGTCGGCCCCCAGCTTGAAGGTGACCTCGTCCCAGCTGTCCTTGAGGGCAACGGCGGCGGCGCCACCGTCATCGTCAAAGCAGAAGAAGCCGGCGCAAGTGTCGGCGTAATCTTTCTCGTCCTTGGTCCAGCGGGCACCGCCGGTGAGCGACAGGGCATCCGTGACCTTGTAAGTGGCCTGGCCGTAGACCGCGTAGCTGTCGGTGGTGTTATCGATCGCCTCGTCGAAGGCCGGTGTCGGGGCGATGCCCGGCACGGTGCCCGAGAACTGCTGCTGGCCATCTTCATTGAGATAGTAGGCGCCCACCTGCCAGAGCAGGCTGTCGTTGAAGCCCGAGCCGAGCAGCTGGAGCTCCTGGCTGATCTGCTGAAAGCTGGCGTCGGAGCGGATGCGCAGGCCGAACTGGGCTGCCGGTACCGGCGCAAAATCCGCGCCGCCGCCCGCCAGGTCGAAGCCGAAGCGGGTGTCCGTGCTGGCGAAGCTCGTGATGGACTTGAGCGTGGCGTTGCCGATGTCGAAGCTGAGATGCAGGTTTGCACCGCCCTGCCGGGAATCACCGTAGTTGACGCCGGGAGCGCTGAACGTATCGTAGAAGCCACCCTTGGGTGCGCTGCCGGCGGGCGCGGGCCCGAAGTCCGGATCGTTACAATTCGGTGGGTCGACATCGTTGTTACAGAAGGGCTCGTAGGGCACGCCGTTGTAGCCGTCGTTCTTCACGTCCGAGACCCAGGCCGTCACCGTCGCATCGAAGCCGCTGGTGCCGTACCAGTGCAGCTTGGCCCGGGCGGCCTTGTTGTCGTACTCGCCCGGATCGTCGCCCGTCACCGGGTTGTGCTGCCAGCCCCGGCCGCGCTTGTCGAAAACCGCGGCGATCGAGCCTGCCAGTGACCCTTCCTCGATCGGGCCGCCGACGGACAGGCCGACCTTGGTGGTCTCGTAATTGCCGATGCCGACGGAGCCCGTGAGCCAGCTCTCGTCGCCGGGCGTCCGGGTCACGACCTTGATGGCGCCGGCGATCGTGTTGCGCCCGTAGAGGGTGCCCTGGGGGCCGCGCAGGACTTCAATCCGCTCCACGTCCAGCAGGTCCAGGTTAACGCTGGCCAGGCGGCCGTTGTAGATGTCGTCCACGTAAATGCCAACGGGCGATTCGGAGAGGTTGAAGCCGGGGTTCTGGACGCTCGCCCCCCGGGAGTGGATCTGGATTGCCTCGCCGCCGGCCGTGACCGTGTAGGTCTGCAGGTTCGGGACGTTCTGGCCGATGTCCTTGACGACGTCGATCTGGCGGTTGGCGATCTGCTCGGCGCCGAAGGCGCTCACGGCCACCGGCACGTCCTGCAGGCTCTCCTCGCGGCGCTGCGCGGTGACGATGATCTCGTCCACATCAGCCGACGCGGGGCCTGGTGCGACGCCCAGACCCAGGGCTGCCAGCACCCCCGACACCAGACCCTTCGCCACTGCCGAGTTTCTCTGCGTGCGCATGCTTTAAGACTCCCCCGATTGCCCTGGAAACAGTCGCGGCCAGGCGCTGGTCCGTGGACCAAAAGCCACAAGGCCGCGGCGTCGGGAATGTTAGCAGAAGCCTGCTCCCACCGGGCCGAGTGCCCGGCGGGAGCAGCGGATCGGGAGGAGGCCCGCGTGGGCGTTGGAAAAACGCCGCAGGTCAGTCCGCGAGTTCGCAGGTGATCATGCCGTCTTCGCGCCAGGGGGAGACCTTCAGCTTGACGCCCATGGCCGCGCCGTAACCCATGAGCCGCGGGATCGTCCAGGTCTCGTGGATCTCCCGGGGGGTGAGGTCGAACTGGCCGATCTTGCGGCACTGGGTCAGTACCCAGCCGAAGGGGTCCTTCCAGGTGCGGCTGCGGCCGTCGCCCGTCGTCGTGAGGGCCAGGGCGTAATGGCAGGCGGTCCGGTCGAAGAGGGCGACCATGGCAATTTCCGGCAGGCCGCTCTTCTCGATCACCTGCTTCATGCGCAGGTTGATCGGCTCCATCGTCTTGATGTCGTGGGCGATGTACTGCTCAAGCGTGCCGTTATTCTTGGCGAACTGGATCGCGAGCAGGTGGGCCTTGACCAGGGGGTCGTTCATCTCGTGGGCGTACCCGGCGTGATTGCCGAGCATCTTCAGCAGGATCGACATGGACAGGCCGAGCTCGGTCTCCCGCCCCTCGAAGCCGCTGAGGGTCTTGTACTGGTTCGCTCCCGCGGCGGCCTTCGGCGCGTGGGGGGGAACTTCGGCAATCACGGGCTTAGCGGCGGGCTTATCGGCGGTCTGGGCGGCGGTCTGGGCGTTCATCGCGGGTCTCCTTGGCAAATTGATTGAACCGGGGTGCGGGACAGCAGCAGCTGCCTCCCTGCCTGGGCCGATACTACGCCCGGATTGTGGGCTTCGTCCGCTCCGGCTGTCCGGTTGCACGACTGCGCCGGCCGCAGTGCGAACTGACCAGCGTCGGGTTGCCACTAAGCCTCCGGGGTGTGCCAGTATTTTGTTTACTGAAACTGGGCCTGGCCGGGCTCCTGGAGGCCCTGATGTTCATCAATTTCTGGTACCCGGTGATCCTGAGCCGGGACCTCGTTGACGAGCCCCGGCAGGTGACGATCCTGAGCCTCGATTTTGCAGTGTTCCGGGACACCCGCGGCCAGGCCCGGGTGCTGGCCAACGTCTGTTCACACCGGGGTGGTTCCCTGGCCGGCGGCAAGATCAGGGGCGACCACCTGCAGTGCCCGTACCACGGGTGGCAGTTTGACGGCGCCGGCACCTGCCACAAGATCCCGTCACTCGGTGCCGGGGCGCGCATCCCGGCGCGGGCCCGGGTCGATGCCTACCCGGTCGTGGAGAAGTACGGGATCGTGTTCGCGTTCCTCGGCGACCTGCCAGAGGCCGAGCGGCCGCCGATGCTCGAGGTTCCCGAGTTCGGCCACGAGGGCTGGCGGGCTTCCTGGATGAATTTCCGGATTCCCTACCACTACGAGCGGTCGGTCGAAAATGGCCTGGACCCGGCCCACAACGAGTTCGTGCACCCGACCCACGGCTTTTCCGGCGATAACGCCGAGTACAAGGTCAATGACCTGCGCTGGGTGGGCGACCCGGCATGGGGTGTGGGCTTCTTCACGAAGTTCAAGTCGCCGGCGTCGAAGGACGGCGACTTTGCCCGGATGAAGCAGGCGACGGATTCCCGCGAGGCGGGCACCGGCGCCATCGGGCCGAACCACATCTGGACCTACATCCGCTTCGCGCCAGACAAGAAAATGCACCAGTACATGTGGGAAGCGCCGATCGACGAGCACACGACCAACATCTTCTTCATGAACATGCGTTCGACCTTCCTTGAGCCGGAGATGGACAAGAAGGTCAACGACATGAACTGGATGATCGCTGAGCAGGACATCAAGGTGCTTTCCGAGCTCGAGCCCCGCCAGACACCGCCGACGAATGCCCGGGAATTCATGGTGCCGGCCGACGAGCCGATCCTCCGTTACCGGCGCAAGCTGAAGGAGTGGGAGCAACGGGGCTGGCGCATTGACATGGATGAGCTGAACCGGACCCGGGGCCGGGTTGCCTACGTGATTCCCGGGCCGGAACGCCGCAATTTCAAGGGCTATGTGCTGGATGCCGTGCCGCTCGTGCAGTCGACTGGAAAGTCGTCGGAACAGCGGGACTCGGCCGACGCTTGCGGGCCGTGAGCTTAGGTGGAACTATGGGAATCTTTTCCAGGGAGTGACCGCGATGTCTCAGGCGACAGCTGCCAAGAACTACTCCGGGGTATGGGACGGCAAGCTCGGCTTCGGCAAGAAGACCGTGCTGCTCGTCATCGACCTCCTCCAGGGCTATACCTTGAAGGGTGCCCCGCTGTTCGCCCCGGGCGTGGTCAAGGCCGTGGCGGAAATGCCGCCGCTGCTCAAGCTCGCCCGCGCGAAGAAGATGCCGATCATCCACACCCGCGTGCTGTACAACCCGGGTGACTTTGCCGACGGTGGTGTCTGGATCAAGAAGGCCCCGGTGCTGAAGAGCCTGGTGCCGGGCAACAAGTACGCCCAGTTCTGCAAGGGCGTCGAACCGAAGAAGGGCGAGCTGGTCATCGTGAAGAACTACGCGAGCTGTTTCTTCGGCACCTCCCTCGCCGCCACCCTGACGGCGATGGGCGCCGATACCGTGCTGATCACTGGTTGCACCACGTCAGGTTGCATCCGGGCGTCCGCCGTCGATGCCGTCCAGAACGGCTTCCGGCCCATCGTGATCCGCGACTGCGTGGGCGACCGGCACGACGGCCCCCACGAAGCCAATCTCTTCGACATCAACGCGAAATACGGCGATGTCATCAGCAAGGCCGAGGCCATGAAGTACATCAAGAGCCTCAAGAAGTAGAACACCAGACAATTGCGAAGGGAATGATCCTTATGGCCAAGAAGCCCGAGAAAGTCGACCGCAGCAAGCTCACCCAGAGCCCGCACTACAACTATGTGCCGATCATCGACCGGCCCAAGTTCAAGCTGCCGAAAGGCGCGCGGGTGGCGGTGATCCCGTACATCAACATCGAGCACTTCCCGCACAACATTCCTGGCACTGCCATCATCCCCGGCACCCAGCAGTTCAATCCCGATCCCCTCAACTACGGCTGGCGGGACTACGGCAACCGGGTTGGCCTCTGGAGGATGATCGAGCTGATGGACCAGATCGGCATGCGGGGTACCGTCTGCCTGAACTCCGAAATCATCCGCGAGTACCCGCGGATCGTCGAGGAGACCAACAAGCGCAAGTGGGCCTTCATCGGCCACGGCATCAACAATGCGCCCGCCAACTTCCTGTCCAACATCGACGAGAAGAAGGAGCGCGAGATCATCGGCAGCGTCCTCAAGACGATGGAAAAGGCCATCGGCCGCAAGACCAAGGGCTGGCTGTCGCCGTTCCTCACGCACACCAACAACACCCCCAGCATCCTCGCGGAAATGGGCGTGGAGTACCTGTGCGACTACACCGCCGACGACCACCCGTTCCCGTTCAATGTGAAGAAGGGCAGCCTGATTTCCGTGCCCTACACGGTCGAGTTGAACGACATCCCGGCCTTCGCCAACGTGGGCGTCAGCTCCGAGGCGTTTGGGGACATGATCGTCGACCAGTTCGATGTGTTGTACGATGAGGGTGCCGACAACGCCCGCTGCATGCCGATCTGCCTGCACACCTTCTGGGTGGGGCAGCCGAACAAGTTCAAGCATCTCAAGCGGGCGTTTGCCCACATCGCGAGTCACAAGGATGTGTGGATGACCACCGGCGACGATGTAAACGACTGGTATCGCAAGAACCACAAGTAAGGAAAGACACATGGCCAAACGCGTACAGGATGCCAAGCCGGCCCGCTCCAAGGAGGCCGACGCCTGGTTCAAGGACAATGTCGCCGAGCAGAAGAAGCGCTATGCGGCAATCGTGAAGGAGCAGGACGAACTGGCCCCCCAGCGCGAGAAGTGGGTTCAGGAGTTCCTGCAGATCATCCAGACCAAGGGCTTCAACGTAAATGGCGACACGCGGCGGGTGATCAAGCCCTCCGAAATCGCCAAGAAGCCCAAGGGCAAGCACCAGGTCGTCTTTTAGGGCCCGGCGAGTTTTCTTAGGAGTTAAATCGTGGCACGACCGCACATAGAGCCGTACGTCGAACTGGACCACCCGTTCAAGAAATTCGGCGTCTCCGGCTTCAAGGGCAGTTCCTACAAGGTGCTGTCCCTCGACACCGACACCGGTGCCTGCACCCTCAAGGTGCGCTTCGACGGCGGCTTCAAGCGCAAGCCGGGCCTCAGCTATTCCGACATGGAGATCTTCGTCCTGAACGGCAAGATCAAGGTCGGCAAGCAGACCTGGCTTGAGGGGCACTACGCCTTCATTCCGGCAGGCATGGCCGTGGGGGCCATCGAGGTTCCGCAGGGGGCCGAGGCGCTGCTCATGTTCAACGACAGTGAGCCGAGCTTTGCCGAGTCGGACAAGAACCACCAGTTGGCGCTCACCGATGCCTTCTCGTCGGTCAACAGCTACGAGGATCGCCCGTGGGGTGGTGGCAGCATCGTGTCGCCGTCGGTGGCTACAGGCTGCCTGATCAAGCTGCTGCACTACGATCCGCTTAGCGAGGCGCTGAGCTTCCTGTACTGCATGACCCCGCGCTTCGCCCAGGACAACATCTCCTACCACGACAGCGCGGAGGAGTCGTACCACATCTGGGGCACGTCCTGGATGATGCAGTTCGGCGAGCTGCCGACCGGTGGCTACTTCTGGCGGCCGCCGTACATCAACCACGGCTCCTTCCGCTGCAAGTACGGCACGATCGCCTTCGGCCGCACCGACTCGATCCTGTTCAACTACTTCCACTACAACCCGTGGACGAACCCGGACGAGAACAAGCTGCGCGCGGCGGCGAACCTGTACCGCAAGCGCCCTGCGCTCTACAACTGGGTGGACTCCGACGGCCACAACCACCCGCACGGGCCGCCGGACTTCGAGAACCTGGATTACCACAACGAACCCCAGATCCGGATGCTGCACGGCGAACCGGTCGGTGGCACGGTGCGGAAGAAGAAGCGCAAGTAACAGCGCGTTCAAGCGCGAGTTGAGACAGGGGGCGCCCCGGTGCAGACCGGGGCGCCCTTTTTCTTTGCTGTGGCCAGGTTTCGGCGTTCCGGTCAGGACGCCCGGACGGGGAGACGTGGCCGACGGTGGCCGGGGCGACGCTAGGGTTGCGTCCCAGCAGCGCCAGTCGGCGCCGGCTCACTAGAGCCCGAAGCGCGCGAGCGGATCCGGACGCGTGACCACGGCGGCGAGGAGGCGGCGAAGAAACACCGCCGGCGGCAACCGGTCTATGGGCCGGTCGCCACGCAGGATCCGGGTGGCGAGCCAGGGACAGGTTTCGTCGGGCAGGTCGGAGACCGCGTTCATGATGCGCCGGAACTGGCGCCAGCGGGCCTCGCCAACCCGCTCCCGCACGCGCCGGTTTTCCTCGATGGTCATCGGGGTCAGGACGAAGCCGGGGTTGAGCCAGCCGACACGGACGGGACAGTCCCGGCCCAGTTCCCGGGCGAGGGACTCCGTGAAGTAGCGGACGCCGGCCTTGGTAGTGCCGTAGACCGTGAGGTGCTCCTGCTTCCGCCCGTCGTAGCCGAAGCCCACCGTGTTGTAGATGGTGCCGCCACCCTGGGCGCGCATGCCGGCCAGTGCGACGTGGCTGCCGTACATCACCCCGCGCAGGTTCACGTCGAGGGCCCGGTCGAGCCACTCGGGCGGCACCTCGTCGTAGCGGACCATGGGCGGGCCCACGCCGGCGTTGTTGAGCCAGAAGTCCACGCGGCCCAGGCGGGCCACCGAAGTGGCCCACAGCCGTTCCACGTCTCCGTAGCGGCGCACATCGCAGGGATGGGTCAGCGCCCGGTCGCTGTCTGCCAGATCTGCGGCAGCGGCGTCGAGCCGGTCGCCGGGCAGATCCGCTATCAGGACGCGGCAGCCGGTGGCGAGCAAGGCACGGGCAAGACCGAGGCCGATACCGCTGGCGCCGCCGGTAATGACCACGCTGGGAGGTTGTTGCATGTTGCTGTCGCGGGTGATGCAGAAGTTGCTGCATGATAGGAGATGTGACGGACACGGTAAGCAATATCGGTTGGCTCACTGGAGCAGCGCTGAACACCTACGCGATCTCCCTCTACGCCCACATACTGGTGGTCGTCTACCTGCTCGGGGCGGACCTCGGCCGGGTATACCTCGCGAGGCTGGGGGGCGCGCCCGGAGCGAGTCCCGACGCGCGCCTGCTGGCCGCGCGGGGCGTACTGTTCCTGGGCACGGTGAACAGCGTGGCACTCATCCTGATCCTGCCCGCCGGCGTCAGCCTGGCCGCATCCTCCGGTACCTACCGCATGCTCCTGCCCACGTGGCTCGCGGCCACGTGGGTGGTCACCGGGGCCTGGCTCGCGCTAACCCTGGCCGCGGACCGGGCGACGGGCACCGCGGGCGGCGGACGGCTGCTTGCAGGGCTCGACACTCTGGTACGGCTCGCGCTCGGCCTCGGCAACCTCTACGACGGGGCGCTGGGCTTCGCGGGTCGCAGCGTCACGGTGGGGGACGACTGGTTCGCCGGCAAGCTGACGCTTTACGGCTTACTGATCCTCGTATCCATTCCGGTTCGTCACCGCTCCTTCGGACTGCGCCGGGAACTGCGGCTGCTCGGGCTCGTGGCTGACGACGCCACAGCGGCGGAGCGCCTGGCCAGCGGCCTCGCCCGGCTGTCGCTGCCCATCGTTCTCGGTTGGGCACTCATCCTGGGCGCCGCGTGGCTCGGCGCCGCGAAACCGGGCTAAGCCCCGCCAACCACATCCGCTGGCCTCCGTTCGCAAGTTGCAAGAATCCATGCTTTGGGGGGTAAGCGGTGCCAGCTCGGTGTCCAGCCAGAATCCTTGGCCGGGGCGGGGTCAAATATCACCCATATGGGTGACGACACAGGGAGCACCGGTCGGGTACATTTCAAGGCCCTCAGCTGATTTGGCACGCACGTTCCAATTGGTGATGAAAAGCAGAAAAAATCAGGGTCACACGGGAGTAGGGAAGAACCTCGGAAATCACCGCAAGAAGACGCATGCCCAGGATTCGCAGCGGGCAACTGCGGAACATGCGGTACCCACTGCCAAGGGCGCCGCCCGCGATGCGGAACTGGAGCAGCTCCGGCACGAGTTGCGACGCGTGACATGGGAGCTCGATTTCCTAAAGGAAGCGGCGGTGAGTTCAACCGGTCGCTGCAACACCATCTGTTCTAATTTGGATCAGGAGGGTGGTGTGTATGGCACAGATGGGAAGACCTGGGCTGTCGGCCGGCCAGAAAGCGGAGTTGTGGCAGCGCTGGAAGACAGGTCAATCACTGAGTGAGATTGGCCTGGCGCTCGGCAAGCATGCCGGGTCCGTATTCGGGATCGTCGCGGCCAATGGCGGTATCATGCCCGCGGTCCGACGGCGCTCGCGTTTGGCACTGACGTTGGCTGAACGCGAAGAGATCTCACGGGGCTTGGCCGCTGACCGGTCGATCCGGGAGATCGCGGCCGACATCGGCCGGGCCCCCTCAACCGTCAGCCGAGAGATTGCCCGCCACGAGGGTCACCGCCGGTATCGCGCGGCCGAGGCCGATTGGTCGGCTTGGGACCGGGCGCGCCGTCGCAAACCGTGTCGCCTGGCCGTCAATGCCCGCTTGCAGGCGCTGGTCGCGGGTAAACTCAGCCTGGACTGGTCGCCGGAGCAAATCGCCGGTTGGCTGAAACGCGAGTTCCCCGGTCAAGCAGACCTGCACGTGTCCCACGAAACCATTTACCGCAGCCTGTTTATCCAGGCTCGGGGCGTGCTCAAGAAGGAGTTGCTCGACCATCTGCGCTCGCGGCGCGTGATGCGGCGCTCGAAGCTCGCCAGTACCGCAGGTCAGCCCCGTGGCCGGATCATCGATGCCGTGTCGATCCGGGACCGACCGGCGGACGTTGAGGACCGCGCCATTCCAGGTCATTGGGAGGGCGACCTGCTCTCGGGTGCGGGGAATACGCATCTGGCGACCCTGGTCGAGCGGCACTCGCGCTTCACCCTGCTGGTCAAGGTCGCGGGCAAGGACACGTACAGTGTCGTCAGCGCCTTGACCCGCCAGGTCCGGCATCTACCAGTCACACTGCGTCGGTCCCTGACCTGGGATCGCGGCGGCGAGATGGCTCGGCACAAGGACTTCACGGTGGCGACCGATGTTCAGGTCTACTTCTGTGATCCGCAGAGCCCTTGGCAGCGGGGTACGAACGAGAACACCAACCGCCTGTTACGCCAGTACTTCCCAAAGGGCACTGCGCTGTCCGGCTACTCACAAGCCGACCTGAATCGCATTGCCCTGCGCCTCAATCAGCGGCCACGTAAGACCTTGGGCTTCGAAACCCCAGCCGCTAGACTACAAGCCAGTGTTGCGATGACCGGTTGAACTCACC
>JBBQSA010000023.1:0-51011 GCA_038214295.1 Gammaproteobacteria bacterium | reverse complement strand
TATGGAAGCCGATCTCAAAGCAGCGCTGCTGACGGCGTATGCGCGGCTTCTGAGGCCTCTAGTCCAGATCCTGTTACGCAATGGCGTCTCCTACTCGGAATTCGCTGAAACGGCCAAGCGGGTGTTTGTAGCAACAGCAGCTCAAGAACTGACGATCAAGGCACTTGAAGTGTCGTCCTCCCGCATTGCCATCCAAACGGGGATGACTCAGCGGGAAGTTAACGAAGTTCTTGAGTGGCCTGAACCGACGACTCCCGATTCAACACTTGCCCAAATTTCAGCCTTGCTGGCTGGGTGGCATACGGACGTGTCGTTCACTGGTCCATATGGACTGCCACTAGAGCTGCCATTTGAGGAAAGCGAAAGACCCTCTTTCGTGGCCTTAGTAAACACCTACTGCCCTGAAGCGGATCCGCTTCACCTGCTCCGAAAACTTCTAGCAGTCGGCGCAGTTCGACAAGCAGACGACGGCTGGCTAACTGTTCTGACCAGAGCCTACTTACCGGATGCAGACGCGCCAGATAGCTTGGAGCGCATCGGTCAGACAGTGGCAAGGTTAATAGACACAGTTGATTTCAATCGACAGCAAGTCGACCCAGAAAGTCGGCTGTTCGAGCGGACGGTACTAGCTGACTACGGATTGAAGGAAGAGGACTTGCCAGCATTGTCAGCGTTTGTGAAGACTCGCGGACAGCGACTCTTAGAGGAAATTGACAACTGGCTGTCGGGGCGTGATCGGCCTGATCCTGACCGCGGAGATCGCTCGGTCAGCACCGGCCTAGGCATATATCACTACATCGAGACGCTTGATGACAACAACACCAAGAACTAACGACGTCGCTGCAAAATCAGTCTTGAACCTGCGATTACTTCGGGAAAAATTTTAAAATGAACAAGCTCCGAGGACTCACCGCTTCAGTTGCGCTCTCCGCGCTCTGTGCAGTAGCAATTGCCGATCCCAGCCAGGATCCGGCAGGTATCCGGGTTGTTGGCCAGGCTGTGGACGGTACGCTGGTACTTGATGGCGCATCGAGCGGTCTTACCGCATGGGCTAGCGCGGGTTTTGCCATGGGATCAGAGAAGGTCGAAGGTTCAGCCCCTACCTTGCTCGTGATTGGGCACGTTGAGAGCTGGGACCCACAATCTGGCGTCGTTACTGTCTCCGGGCAGCGCACCAGCCTCGCTGATGAAGCTGTAATCATCGATGCGCCACGAGATATTGACGGTGCGCTGACACGAGATAATTTGATTTGGTACTTGCATTCAGGAAGCTATGTCGCGGTAGTGGGTGACTCTTACGGCGGTGGCGAGGGACTCGCAACCCACATCATCCGCTTAGACAATGAAGCTAAACCAGGCACCGTGCCAATTTACATTCGTGGCTCAGTTGACTACATAGACGAAGCTCAAGGCATAGCTTATCTAGGAAATATGGCGCTAGATCTTAGTGTCGCGCCTTCGAACGCGGCACTGTACACGGGAGATATGGTCGAGGTGCTCGCCTATCAGGCCGATTCGGCCACGGTAGTTGCCACGCAATACGCTTCCCTAGAAGGCAGCGTAACTGCAAGCTCCAAACTGACAGGCATCACCGGCTCTGGACTCAAGGGTATCAACGGTTCCGGCCTCAAGGGCATCACCGGCTCTGGCCTCAAGGGTATCAACGGTTCCGGCCTCAAGGGCATCACCGGCTCCGGCCTCAAGGGCATCACCGGCTCCGGCCTCAAGGGCATCACCGGCTCTGGCCTCAAGGGTATCAACGGTTCCGGCCTCAAGGGCATCACCGGCTCTGGCCTCAAGGGTATCAACGGCTCCGGCCTCAAGGGCACTGCAGGGGATTCGGCGAGCTAGGTGGGGACCAGTTCTAGCTCCAGTCGAATCGAAGAAACCCCAGCAGAGGCGAGCCACCTACTTGGCGTCGTAGTCCTCGAAGTAGAAGAGCCCCACTCCAACTGCCGAACCATTCTCAGGTGAAGACCTCTCACCGATTTCGGAAAGCAGGTCGTCTATCTCCTCGGAAAACTGGCGAAGCCTCACTGTCACTTCTGCTTCAAGTGCAGCACGTCGCTCCAGGGGTACCGAGTAACTATCTACGACACGTTGGAACCGAAGCCCCCTAATTCCATCCGTCGATACATTCTTAGCTAGCGTTAGCGCTAATGGACGGAGTCCGAACTGTATTCCTTCGGTGAGCCGATCCCTAGCCGAATCGGCTATGAAGTAACGACGCAACGGAACAAGCATGCCAGAGGAATCTTGCTTAATCGCACCCACTCTCAGTAACTCCTCTCGCATAGCCACTGGCGAGAGATTACTCCCGCAATTTCGAACCAGGTCTGAAAAGGAAACTTCCCCTTCATCCCACGTTAGAGTTGCCGCCACGCCAGAATCATCACAGTAGCGTTGGTCCGTAAACCACATCCTTAAGACCTGGGCAGGCAGATGCGTCAGCCTCGCCTTAACTTGGTCGCTAACCTCCCCCCTCTCCCTCAAGGCTCGGACATCCTTACGAGAAAGGCCGGTCATCAGAGCTACACGCGAGACGTTTGTCGGACGACCTTGCATGCCAAAGTCCTCACTGGCTACAGCGACGAATGCGATCTTGGCCGCTTCAGCAAACTCCTTGTACCCGACGCCAAACTTTAACAACATTGCCGCAATTGGCCGAATCGTTGCGATCAGCGCCAGTTTCAGTACGTTTGACTCGGGTAACGACATATTTTCACTATAGTTAACCGTCGCGGCTGTGGTCAACGCAGCGTCATTGCCCCCCCGAATGGCTGCTTGAGTACTTTCACGACTGCGCCTTGAGCAACCGCTGAAACTGCCCCTCATCCACCGCCTCGACCCCCAGCTTCTCAGCCTTGGCCAGCTTCGATCCAGGGCTGTCGCCCACAACCAGATAGCTGGTCTTGGCGGTGACGCTGTTGGTCACCTTGCCGCCCAGTGCCTCGATCCTGGCCTTCGCCTCATCGCGGGTCATAGTGGCCATGGTACCGGTAAGCACGAATGTCTTGCCCCTGAGCGGACCGCTAACGGCCGCGGATGGCGCAGCGGTTTCATCCCATGAGACGCCCAGGTTCCGCAGTTCGCCAATGACGTTCCGGTTGTGGGGTTCACCGAAAAAGGCGGTTATCTGCTCCGCCATGACGGGCCCCACGTCCTCCATCTGCTCCAGTTCGTCCTCCTTGGCCGCCATCAGGGCGTCCAGGCGCACAAAGTGCCGGGTAAGCGCCTTGCTGGTCGCCTCGCCCACTTCCGGAATCCCCAGGCCATACAGGAAGCGCTCGAGAGTAGTCGCCTTGCTCTTCTCGATGGCTGCCAGCAACTTGGCCGCGGAGCGCTCGCCCATGCGATCCAGCTCCATCAGTTGCGTTGCTTCGAGCCTAAACAGGTCGCCAGGAGTAGTCACGAGTGAGTGATCAACCAGTTGCTCGATGAGCTGGCTACCCAGGCCATCGATGTTCATTGCACGACGGGACGCGAAGTGGCGGAGAGACTCCTTGCGCTGGGCGGGACAGACCAACCCGCCGGTGCAGCGGAGGGCCGCCTCGCCTTCCACACGCAAGACTGCAGAACCGCACACAGGGCACTTTCCGGGCGCCTTGACGGGGGACGTCCGGCTCGGCCGGCGCTCGATGACGACAGCGACCACCTCAGGAATGACGTCCCCGGCCCGCCGCACTATCACGGTGTCCCCAGGCCGCACATCCTTGCGGTGCAGTTCACCCAGGTTGTGCAGGGTGGCATTGCTCACCGTCGCCCCGCCGACGAACACGGGTTGCAGGCGCGCTACGGGAGTGAGAACGCCCGTACGTCCCACCTGGAATTCCACGGCCTCCACAACCGTCAACTGCTCCTCTGCCGGGAACTTGTGGGCCACTGCCCAGCGGGGTGCCCGGGCCACCGTCCCCAGGCGGGACTGGAGCCCAAGGTCATCCACCTTGTACACCACACCGTCGGTGTCGTAGGCCAATCGAGAGCGCTTTTCCAGCATCTTTTCGTAGTAGGCCAGGCACCCGGCCACCCCCGTTACCACCGCGGTCTCCTGGGCCACCGGGAAGCCCCAGTCCCGCAGCTGCGAGAGCACCTCACTGTGCCGCTCCGGCACGGAGCCGCCGGAGTGGGTCCCGATGCCGTACGCGAACAGGGCCAGCGGTCGGGATGCCGTCAGTCGGGGGTCCAGTTGCCGCAGGCTACCTGCCGCGGCGTTCCGCGCGTTCGCAAACTGCTTCTCCCCTGCCCGCGCTGCCGCTTCGTTGAGGCGCCGGAAGCCCTCGCGCGGCATAAAGATCTCGCCGCGCACCTCGAGCCGGGCGGGTGCAGACCCACCCCGCAGGCGCAGCGGTACGGATCGGATCGTGCGAATGTTGTGGGTCACATCCTCTCCAATCGTGCCGTCACCCCGGGTCGCCGCCCGGACCAGCTCGCCGTTCTCGAACCAGAGGTTAATCGCCGCACCGTCCAGTTTCGGCTCGGCCGAGTACTGCAGTTCGTCTTCGGTCTTGAGCCGCTCCCGGACTCGCCGGTCGAAGGACTCGATGTCCTCGGCGGTAAAGGCATTGTCGAGGGACAGCATCGGCGTCCCGTGCTGGACTTCCGCAAAGCCACTGACGGGAGCAGCACCTACGCGCTGCGTCGGAGAGTCCGGAACGATGAGATCAGGATGCCGGGCCTCCAGCTCCACCAGTTCACGGTAGAGCTGGTCGTAGACGGCGTCCGGCACACTCGGGTCGTCAAGCACATGGTAGCGGTAGTTGTAGTCGGCGAGTTCGGCCCGCAGCTGTGCGATTCGCGCCTTGTCTGTCGTCTTCGTGGCCATGAGTATGCCGCGACAGCCCGCTTCAGGAGGGCCTTGCCTGCCGGTGCTGGAACTGGATGACTTCCTCGCGAAGGTAACGCTCGCGCTGAACGCTCAGCGTGCTCCCATGCTCGTCCACCAGGTTGCCGTCGAGCCGCTTGGCGACCGCCCGGGCAGCGATCACCATCGCGTCAAACGCGGCGACGCCTTCAATCGGGCCCGGCAAGCCCAGGAAGAGGCTCACACCTTGGTAGACGTCGGTTCGCAGGCGCGTCAGGTCGAAGGAGCCGGGCTCCGTGAGACTGGCCACGCTGAAGACGGGCGTGTCGTCGGCAGAAGCCGACGGAAAATAGTGAAAAATCCCATAGCGGCCGTGACGGAGTCCGGCCTCCCGGAGTGCCAGCACCAGTTCCTCGGCCGGGAACGGCGTTGCCCCACGGCTCAGCATCCTTATGGTGACGATTTTGGCTGGCAGGTCCGCTGAGGGCTCACCCGCCGGCAGTTTCGGTTCCTGGCGAACTGGCGCCGCCACGCCGGGGTCAGTGCGAGCCCGTCGCGCAGGCAGGCGGAAGCGGTCGCCAATTCGCGGCTGATAGCGTGTCCAGAGAAACACCACCACCAGCGTAACCAGGGCGGCAAGCAGCAGGACCCAGCGCAACTCCGTCATGTGCGATCAACTGGCGACGAGCTTGACAGCCTCATCAATATCCACCGCCACCAACCGGGAAACACCCGGTTCGTTCATCGTCACGCCGGTAAGTTGTCTCGTCATCTCCATGGTCGTCTTGTTATGCGTGATGACAATGAACTGCACCGTCTTGGACATTTCCCGGACGATATCGCAGAAGCGGCCCACGTTGGCTTCGTCGAGCGGCGCGTCGACCTCGTCCAGGAGACAGAATGGTGCCGGATTCAACTCGAATATCGAGAAGATAAGCGCAACGGCGGTCAACGCCTTTTCCCCGCCAGAGAGCAGATGGATATGGCTGTTCCGCTTGCCGGGCGGCCGGGCCATCACGGTAACGCCCGCGCTCAGCAGGTCCTCACCTTCGAGCGTGAGGTACGCATGACCGCCGCCAAAGAGGCGGGGAAACAGCCGCTTCAGACCGGAGTTGATGTTGTCGAAGGTCTCCTGGAACCGGGTGCGGCTTTCGCGATCGATTCGGCGGATCGCATGATCGAGGGTCTCGAGAGCGGCCGACAGGTCCGCATGCTGTGAGTCGAGGTAGGTCTTGCGCTCGGACTGCTCGGAGAACTCATCGATGGCTGCAAGATTGATGGGCCCGAGGCGTTCGATGGAATTCCGGGCCTGCGTCAGGCGTAGATCCCACTGCTCGGGATCAGCATCTGCGGATACCTGGGCGCTGACCTCGGCGAGCACAAGGCCGGTTGTGGCAAAGCGTTCGCTTAGCGATTCGCCACGCACTTCCATCTCGCGGACCTGCATCCTGAGTGCGTCCACGGTCTCGCGCTCCGCATTCACGCGCTTCTCGAGGTCATGGCGCTGGCTCTCGCTGACCTTCACGCGCTGCTCCACTTCGGTCAGTATCTCGCGCTGACCGGACAGGCCGGCCTGAACCTCGACCTGGCGGCCGAGCTGACCGTCGAGGTCCACCTGGTAAGCCTGCAGCGGCGCCTTACTGTCGAGCGTGTGGGTCTCCAGTAGGCCGATGCGCTCGACGAGCTGGTTCCGCTGCTGGGTCACCCGCTCCAGGGCCTGTGCAGCGGCCCCCTGGGCCGCGCGCCGACTCTCGAATTCGATCACGATTTGCGCGACCGCCGCGCGCTGTTGCTCCGCGCGCTCCCGCGCCTGGTTATAGCCAGCCAGCAGGGCCTCCTGCTGCTCCCGCCTGCCAGGCCGTTGGAGATCGAGTTCGGAGAGGCGCCCTTCGGCGGCCTGGAGGCGTTCGCGGGCCTCGTCGATGACGGTGCGCAGCTCCGCCAGCTCGTCACGGACCGAATCGCCGTCATGGGCCAGGACCTGGAGACGCTGCCTGGCCCGCTCGAGGTCCTGGTGCAGCGTCGCAACCAGCGAGGCCGATTCGAGGCTCTGCCTGTTCGCCTCGTTGAGGCGGATCTGGACCTGTTCCCGCTCGCGCTCGAGGGCGTCAATTTCACCACGCAGGTCGAGACGGGCCTGACCGAGAATGGCGATCTGCGTCTCATCGGCCGCGAGGGCTGCATCGAGTTCACGGATCTCCCGTTCCCGGGCCATCATGCCAACGTAGCGCTGGCCACGATTTACCCGCACCCAGCCCTCGCCGAGCCAGACGCCGTCGGGCGTGATCACGGACTGCCCGGATGCCAGGCTGCCACGGCGCCGGAGGGCCTCGTCGACTGATTCAGCGCAGACGACCGAGGCCAGCAGCCTGCGCACCGGGCCCGCATGCTCAACGCGGGCAGCAAGCGTGTCTGCCGGAACCGGGTAATCCCCGACGGCGTCCTCGACGAGAGCCAGTGTCGCATCGGGCAGGGTCGCTGCATGGACCCCGGCATTCTCGACGCAGACGGCCTGCAGGAAATCACCCAGAACGGTCTCGATGGCCCGGGTCCAGCGCGAATCAGCCGCCAGTCTCTGGACCAGGCGCTGGCGATCAGCCAGGCCGGAATGCTCGAGCCAGCCTCCGAGAATTTCTTCCTCGTTGCCCAATGCCGCGTTCTGGATGACCCTGAGCGCGTCCAGCCGGCCCCGGCGGGCTTCCAGTTCACCACGCAACTGTTCGATATCGCTGCCAAGGCGCTGCTCTGAGTCGCGCCTGGCGCTGAGCGAAGCACCGACGTCCTCCAGGGTCCGGGCCTCGGACGCCAGCAGGAGCTCGTTCTCGGCCTGGAGCGTGTCCTGGGCGGTCAGGCGCGCCTCCAGGTCCACCACGGATATTGACTGACGCTCGCCCTCGACTGATTGCAGTTGACGCTCCAGCCGCGCCTGATGAGCCTCGAGATGCTCAAGTCGGGTCTGCTCCACCTGGCGCGTCTGCTGCTGCTCCTTGACGTCCAGATTGAACGCGTGCCACTCCTCCTGCCACACGTCCAGCGAGGATTCGCCCGCCTGTAGCTGCGCCATGGCCTCTACCTCGACCTGGCGGGCGGCAGCGAGGCCCGGCTCGAAACCGGCGATGCCGGTGTCAATTTCCTGCAGCAGGTGGCTGTCGCGCTCCAGGTCCGCAACCACGGTCGACAATTCGGCGCGAGCCTGGGCGAGGTCACGAAGCTCCCGGTCGCGCAGCTCGCGCGCGTGGGCCAGTGCCTGCTCCAGGCGGGCGATCTCGCCCTGAACGGCGTAGTACGTTGCCTGGATCGTGGCGAAGGCATCGCTGGCGACCTGGTGTTCAGCCCGGGCCGTCTCGATGTCGAGCTCCATCTGCCGCTGGCCGGCCAGCGCGGCTTCCATGGCCGTCTGGCGGGACGATAATTCCTGCCGCTGCTCGCCGAGACCACGGTCCAGCTCCGCCAGCCTCATCGCCAGGAGCTCGGCCTCCAGCCGCCGCTCCTGCTGCTTCAGGTTGCGATACTTCTCGGCAACCTGGGCCTGGCGCTGCAGATGCTTGATCTGCTTTTCAACTTCATCCCGCAGGTCCGCAAGCCGGGAGAGATTCTCCCGGGTATGCTGCATCCGCGTCTCGGTCTCCCGCCGCCTCTCCTTGTACTTGGAGATCCCGGCAGCCTCCTCGATGTAGCTGCGCATCTCTTCCGGCTTGGCGTCGACAAGCCGCGACACCATGCCTTGTTCGATGATGGCGTAGCTGCGCGGGCCAAGACCGGTACCCATGAAGAGTCCGGTGATGTCCTTGCGCCGACAGCGGGTGTTGTTCAGAAAGTACTGGGATGTGCCGTCCCGCGACACCGTCCGCCGGATCGAGATCTCGGCGTAGCTCGCAAACTGCCCACCGAGGGTGCCGTCCGAGTTGTCGAAATACAGCTCAATGGCGGCCGTGCCCACCGGCTTGCGGGAACTGGAGCCGTTGAAAATGACGTCCTCCATCGAATCGCCGCGGAGGTGGCGGGCCGAGGTCTCGCCCATGACCCAGCGAATCGCGTCGATAACGTTGGACTTGCCGCAGCCGTTGGGACCGACGACACCCACCAGGTTGCTGGGGAAGTGGACGGTTGTCGGGTCTACAAAGGACTTGAATCCCGCAAGCTTGATCTTGCTGAGTCGCATAAGGTTCTGGCGCCCGGAATAGGAGAAACAAAGCTAACGGGATCGGCCTCGTTAGTGTAGATTATTTCGACACCGCGCACACGTTCGCGGCCCTGCGCACGAACCTCCGGGAGCACGCGCCGCTCCCCGGAACCACACCAGGCAACCGCATCAGTCAGGCTCCCTGCCTATGGCCACCAAGCCCAGCCATTCTCTGGACACCTTCCCGAACCCCGAACCCGCGCGCGGTTTCACGATTCGCATGCGCATCCCGGAGTTCACCTGCCTGTGCCCGAAAACCGGCCAGCCGGATTTTGCTGTGCTGTACCTAGAATATGTGCCGGATAGTCTTTGTATCGAACTGAAGTCATTGAAGAACTACATCTGGTCTTACCGGGACCAGGGGGCTTTTCACGAGGCCGTCACGAATCGCATTCTCAATGACCTGGTGACGGCGGCATCGCCTTGCTTCATGCGACTGACGGCCGAATTCAACGTCCGGGGCGGCATCTACACCACCGTGGTTGCGGAACATCGGCAGGCCGGCTGGTCGCCACCGGTGCCGGTCAGTCTCCCCGCGGAAGCACCGCGCTAAACCACTGACCCGACCAAGTACCCATCCGGCAGTCTTCCCGCGAGGGGTGCCGTATGTATAATCCCGCGCTTCAATTTTTTTTGCAGGGTAGTGAAAATGCCGTCAGCCAAGCGACCCGTCCGCAAAGCCAGCTCCACGGGGAAGGCCAAATCCGCCTCCTCCGCCAAGGCGCGCTCAGCCAAGACGGCGCCCGGCAAAGCTGCCCGCAAGCCCGCCGCCCCTCGCAAGGCCGCCAAGGCGAAGACAGCCCCGGCCAAGGCCCCCGCAAAGGCAGCCGCCAAGGCGCCAGCCCGAAGCAAGGCAGCCAAGGCAGCCAAGGCAGCCAAGGCGCCCAAGGTCGCGACTGCAAAGCCAGCCAAGGTAGCTCCTGCCAAGGCGGCGCCTAGCCAGGCCAAGCCACCAGCCGCCAAGGAAATGGTCGTCCGCACGACGCCAGGCCTGGTCAAGACCAGTGGCCATAAGCCCGCAGGTGCGAGCCGCAAGGCCCCGCGCCGGCCCATCGACACTTACGACCCGGATGCCCTGATCCACGGTATCCGGCCTTATCAGGCGCAGGTCGGCGAGGCATACATGAGCTCCGCCCAGCAGGACCATTTCCGGAAGATCCTGACGGCGTGGAAACGGGAGCTGATGGAGGAAGTGGATCGAACCGTCCACCACATGCAGGACGAAGCCAGCAATTTTCCCGATCCGAACGACCGTGCTACCCAGGAGTCCGAGTTCGGGCTTGAGCTCCGTACCCGGGATCGCGAGCGCAAGCTGCTGAAAAAGATCGATTCCGCCCTGGAGCGCATCGAGGACGGCTCCTACGGCTACTGCGAGGAGACTGGCGAAGAGATTGGTCTGAAGCGCCTGGAAGCGCGCCCGGTCGCCACCCTCTCCCTGGAGGCCCAGGAGCGACGCGAAATGGCGGAACGCCAGTACGGCGAGCGGGATGACCGCTACCGCTAAGGCCGCATTCCGCCTGGTGGCCGCATTCGCCGGCCACTAAATTACTTCACATAAGCTGCAGAAGAGCCTGTTTTCACAGGCGTTCTCTTCCAATCATTAAATATCCTTCAGTTCAGCTGCATCGCGAACCAATTCCCCGGCGAAGAGGTCTATACAAAGCAGTTGGGGGCAAACGGATGCCGGGCCATACAAACGGTTCGGTCGCCACACTCAGAAACTAAGGAAGGATCCGCCATGAGCGAACAGCGATTGATTCGAAAGTACGTCAACCGACGCCTATACGACACCACCCAGAGCCGCTATGTGAACCTCGATGATCTGCGCGAGCTCATCACCAAGGGTTCGCAGGTCAAGGTCGTCGAGCAAGCCACTGGCTCAGACATCACCACGCCTGTGCTGCTGCAGATCATTGCGGATGGCCAGCGGGCAGGTGCTGCCCTGCTTTCGCCGGAGTTCCTCGCCGGGATGATCCGGCTGGGTGCGGCAGAGCGGGACCCGGAGCTTCCTGGCCGCCTCGATCGGGCGCTCCGGGCTGCCCTGGCAGTGCCGGCCCGGTCTCCCCTAGGTGGCGGAGGAGCAACGGCTATCTCCCAGGGCACCGGTGTCGCCTCGGTGGCTGGTTAGGCAAGCCAAAGCAAAGTGCCCCCTTTCGGGGGCACTGCAGGCACGTTCGATACGGAAACGGGGGGCTGGACGTCAGGCGGCGTCCAGTCCCCGCATGCTGAGGCGCACCCTACCCTGGCGATCCACTTCCAGCACCTTCACACGCACGATATCGCCCTCGGCGAGCTTGTCGCCCACCCGCTCGACGCGCTCGTCGGAAATCTGGGAGATGTGCACCAGGCCGTCGCGGCCCGGCAGGATCGTGACGAAGGCCCCGAAGTCCATCAAGCGGGCAACCCGTCCCTCGTAGATGCTGCCGACTTCCACGTCTGCAGTAATCAACTCAATCCGGTTCTGGGCTTCGCGGCCCGCCGTCGCATTGACCGAGGCAATCTTCACGGTGCCATCGTTATCGATATCGATGCTGGCGCCGGTCTCTTCGGTGATCGCCCGGATGACGGAACCGCCCTTGCCGATGACATCACGAATCTTCTCGGGATCGATCTTCATCGTGATAATGGTCGGCGCCCACTCAGACATCTGCTGGCGGTGGGTGGACAGAACATTATTCATTTCCTGGAGGATATGCAGACGAGCTTCTTTCGCCTGGGAGAGCGCGTTCTCCATGATGTCCCGCGTGATGCCATCAATCTTGATGTCCATCTGCAGGGCCGTAATGCCGTTGGCGCTGCCGGCCACCTTGAAGTCCATGTCACCCAGATGATCCTCGTCGCCAAGGATGTCGGTGAGGACCTGGTAGCGATCGCCCTCCTTGACGAGCCCCATGGCCACACCGGCAACGGGCGCCAGGATCGGCACACCGGCATCCATCAGCGCCAGACTGGCACCACAGACACTGGCCATCGAGCTTGAGCCGTTGGACTCGGTGATTTCCGAGACCACGCGCAGGACGTATGGGAAGGTCTGCATGTCAGGCAGCACCGCCTCGACACCCCGGCGGGCCAGCCGGCCGTGGCCGATTTCCCGGCGCTTCGGACCGAGATTGAAGGCGGTCTCGTTGACGCAGTATGGAGGGAAGTTGTAGTGGAACATGAAGCGGTCGCGGTACTCGCCCGTCAGCGCATCGATGATCTGGGCATCCCGTCCGGTGCCGAGGGTGGTCACGACCAGCGCCTGGGTCTCTCCACGCGTGAACAGGGACGACCCGTGAGTGCGGGGAAGCACGCCGGTGCGGATGGCAATCGGCCGGACTGTCCGGGTGTCACGGCCATCAATCCGGGGCTCGCCGTTCAGCACTTGCCCCCGGACAACCTTCTTCTCCAGCCGCGACAGCGCGCTGCCGACGGCTTCCTTGCCCGGCGCACCTTCTTTGCCCGAGGCTAGGCTGGCCATGACGTCCTGCTTCAGCTGGGCGAGCTTGCCGTAACGCTCCTGCTTGTCGCGGATGCGGTAGGCCTCCGCAAAGCGATCGCCGACCGCCTTGGCAACCGCGTCGGCCACGGTCGGATCGGCAACGGGTGCCGACCAGTTCCAGGAGGGCTTGCCGGCCTCAGCTACCAGCGCGCGAATGTTCTCGATTGCGACCTGCATCTGCTCGTGACCGAAGATCACGGCATCAAGCATGACTTTCTCGGGCAGCTGCTGGGCGGCGGACTCGACCATGAGGACGGCCTTGGCGGTGCCTGCCACCACGAGGTCCAGCTTTGACTCCTTGAGCTGGGTCGTGGAAGGGTTCAGCACGAACGCGCCGTCAATGTAACCAACCCGGGCACCGGCAATCGGGCCCGCAAAGGGTGCGCCGGTGAGCGCCATGGCCGCGGAAGCCCCCAGCATCGCCGGTATGTCGGAATCCACTTCGGGATTAAGCGAAATGACCGTGGCAATGATCTGGACTTCGTTGACAAAGCCCTTGGGAAACAGCGGACGGATCGGCCGGTCGATGAGCCGGGATATCAACGTTTCCTTTTCGCTTGGCCTGCCTTCACGCTTGAAGAAGCCGCCGGGTATCCGGCCGGCCGCGTAGGTCTTTTCCTGGTAGTTGACGGTGAGGGGGAAAAAGTCCCGGGGTTCGTTGGCCTCGGTCTTGGCCACAGCAGCCACGAGCACGACGGTATCCGACATGGTGACCACCACAGCGCCACCGGCCTGACGCGCAATCTCGCCGGTTTCGATGGTGACGTGATGTTCGCCGTATGGAAAAGTCTTCTTGAATGAAGCCACGTTGGTGTCCTTGTCAGTCATTATCAGCTGAATAGAGTACGGGGCCAGACGCACAGCGCATCTGCCCCGCCAAAGCATCGAACGGCCATGCGACCGCCCGAATCGGGTTCTAGAGGCTGAAGCCCCGGCTAGCGACGCAGACCGAGCTTTTCGATCAAGCCCTGGTAACGCTTGCTGTCCTTCGTCCGCAGGTAGTCCAGAAGCTTGCGCCGCTGGTTCACGAGACGAAGCAATCCCTGACGGGAATGGTGGTCCTTCTTGTGGACGGAAAAGTGATCGGTCAGTTCATTGATACGAGCCGACAGCAGCGCAACCTGCACTTCCGGTGATCCCGTGTCGGCCGGACCGCGGCTGTGTTCAACCACGATCTTGCTCTTTTCTTCAGCCGTGTGCGGCATTGAAGGCGTCTCCTGTTGTCAATTTCTATGATTTGCCCATGAAAACGGGCGCTATTCTAACCTTAGTGTCGACCTTAATTACAGCCCGCTGACAGGGCTCTCCGATACTGTCACCGGATCCTGGGCAACGAGCCGGCGAGGCGCGATGGATCCGTCCGTGCTCAGGTCCCCGACGCCAAGGAACCTGCGGCCCGGGGCGAAGAGTCCCACGGGGCCTGCCGCCAGCCCCGGGGGTGCCGGCACCACCCCCCCGCGCCGGACCCTGAGTGCCGCTGGGGCATCCAGTTCAATCGTGGGCCAGTCCCGTGGAACCAGTGACGCCAGGGGCTGGAGCAGCGCATCCAGGGGCTCCTGTGGGCGCTCCGGCGACAGGCCGGCAGCCGCCTCCAACTGGCCAAGCGTCGACATGGGGTACCCGCCAAAAGGCTCCACGGCGAGGCGCCGCAGGGCGATGACGTGAGCCACCGTCCCCAGGCGTGCTGCCAGGTCCTCGACGAGCGTGCGCACGTAAGTGCCCTTGCTGCATCGAACCAACAGGACAGGCGTCAGCGGGTCGTAGGTCTCGACCGTGAATTCCCGAATCGTCACCGGACGCGCCTCGCGGTGCACCTCCTGACCGGCCCGGGCGAGCTCGTAGAGGCGCTGGCCCTGTTGCTTCAGGGCAGAGTACATCGGGGGCACCTGCTCGATAGGGCCGCGCAGGGTCGCTACCGCAGTCTCCAGCTCTTCGGGCAGGACCGGTGGCCGGACGTGGCTCTCGACGGGCTGCCCCTCGGCATCACCGGTGTCCGTGCGGATACCGAACCGGGCCTGGACCCGATAGAGCTTGTCCGCGTTCAACAGATAGCCGGCGAACTTGGTGGCTTCCCCAAAGCAGATCGGGAGCATGCCGCTGGCCAGCGGATCGAGGCTGCCCGTATGGCCGGCCTTACGGGCCTGAAACAGCCACTTGGTGCGCTGCAGGGCTGCGTTGGAGGTCATCCCGGTGGGTTTGTCGAGCAGCAGGAGTCCGTCCAGGGCCCGGCGGGAGCGACGGACCGTAAGCGCGCTCACGATCCTTCTTCGGTGCTCGTCGGTCCGCTCCCCGATTCGTCACGGGCGACAGCGGCATCGATCAGGCGTTCGAGGTCGCGGCCATGCTGGGCCACCTCGTCATAGCCAAAGCGGAGTTCCGGAACGACTCTGGTGGACAACTCACGGGCAAGAAGACTTCTCAGGAACCCGGCAGCACTGTCCAGGCCGGCCTTGGCGCCGGCCAGCGCGTCCGCCGCGGGCGCGTCCTCCGTGCCCAGCAGGGAATAGCTGATCCAGGCAACGCCGAGATCCCTGGCAACCCGGACCTCGGTGATCACGACATCCCCAACCCGGGGATCCCGCACCTGCGAGCGCAAGGCCTCAGAAAGGAGCCTCTGTATCTGCTCCTCCACGCGGCGGCCACGTTTGAATTCACGGGCCACGATTCAGGTCCTCGGGGATTTCAGGGCGACCATCGGGGACGCGTCGCTAGGACGTACGCTCAATAGTCACCCGCTCGTAGCACTCGATCTGGTCGCCGGGCTTCACGTCGTTGTAGTTCTTCACGCCGATGCCACATTCGGTTCCGGCCCGGACTTCACTGACGTCATCCTTGAACCGGCGCAAGGACTCGAGCTCGCCCTCGTAGATGACCGTGTTGTTGCGCAATACGCGAATGCGATTGTTCCGCTTGACGAAGCCGTCGACAACCAGGCACCCGGCGATGTTGCCGAACTTGGGCGACGTAAAGACATCGCGCACCTCGGCAAGGCCGACAATCTGGTCACGAATGATGGGCGACAGCATGCCGGTGATCGCGCTCCGCACGTCATCGAGCGCCTCGTAGATCACGCCGTAGTAGCGCACGTCGACACCGGTTTCCTTGATCGCATCCCGTCCGGGCCCGTCGGCCCGGACGTTAAAGGCAATGATGATTGCCTTTGACGCGGCCGCCAGCGTGACATCGGACGCGGTGACGCCACCCACGCTTGCCCCGATTACCTTGATGCTGACTTCCTCGTGAGCCAGCTTGCTCATCGCATCCTTGAGAGCCTCGGCGCTGCCCTGCACATCGGCCTTGATAAGAATTTGCAGGGTCTTCGCCTGGGAGGCCTCCAGCTGACTGAACACATCCTCCAGCTTGGCCGACTGCTGCTGGGCCAGCTTGACGTCGCGCGTGCGACTCAGCCGGAACTGGGCCAGCTCGCGGGCCTTGCGCTCGTCCTCAAGCACCAGCGCGTCATCACCGGCATTCGGCGTACCGGACAAGCCCAGGACCGACACGGGCTGGGAGGGTAAGGCCTCCGTGACCGCGACACCGAGTTCATTGGTCATTGCACGCACCCGGCCATACTCGTGGCCGGCCAGGAGGGCATCTCCAAGCCGGAGGCGGCCGCGCGTAACGAGGATCGTCGACACGGCCCCACGCCCCTTCTCAAGGCTGGACTCCAGCACCACGCCCGAAGCCCTGCCCTCGGCCACCGCCCGCAGCTCCAGCAATTCGGCCTGCAGCAGGATGGCGTCCAGAAGCTGGTCAATGCCCTGGCCGGTTCGAGCCGACACGTTCACGAAGAGGTTTTCTCCGCCCCAATCCTCCGGCACGACGCCCTTGGCGCTCAGTCCATTCCGGACGCGGTCGAGGTCGGCATCGGGCTTGTCCACCTTGTTGACCGCCACTATGACCGGCACATTCGCCGCACGGGCGTGGTCTATGGCCTCCTCGGTCTGCGGCATGACGCCATCGTCCGCCGCCACGACCAGGACCACGATGTCCGTCACCTGGGCACCGCGGGCCCGCATGGCGGTGAAAGCCGCATGGCCGGGCGTGTCCAGGAAGGTAATGAGCCCTTTGGGGGTCTCAACGTGGTAGGCGCCAATATGCTGCGTGATCCCGCCAGCCTCACCGGCCGCGATCTTCGTGCGCCGGATGTAATCGAGCAGCGAGGTCTTGCCGTGGTCGACGTGCCCCATGATGGTCACGACGGGTGGGCGCGGAACGGCTTCGCCACCAACCTCCTCCGCGGGAATCAGGGACTGCTCGAGATCCGACTCCTGCACGAGCTTGGCAACGTGGCCAAGTTCCTCAACTACCAGTGCGGCAGTGTCCTGATCAATAGCCTGATTGATCGTGGCCATGACCCCCAGCTTCATGAGGCAACGGATTACATCATTTGACTTGACCGCCATGCGCTGGGCCAGCTCGCTGACCTTGATGGTCTCGGGAATTGGCACTTCGTGTACCACCGGAGCCGTAGGCCTCTCGAAGCCGTGCCGGGTCGAATCGACCTGGACGGAGACCGAACGCCGCCGGGTCTTCTTCTTTCTCCGGCGACCGCTGATGTCGGCCGTAACGTGCAATTCCTGGCGTCCAACGAGTGCCGGCTTCTCCTCCGCAACCTCGTCGTCGCTAACGCTGACCAGCTCTTCCACGACCTCGCGGCGGACATCCCGCTTGCTGGCAGCGTCCTTCCGCGCCCGAGCCTCGGAATCCCGCTTGCGGACCTCGTCCTGGGCGCGGTTCTTTTCGCCGTCCTTGACGGCCTGTTCGGCGGCCCGGCGTACATCTTCCTCGGCCTTGCGGAGTGCCTCCGCCTCGGCGACTTCCTTTTCGCGCTTCTCGCTCTCGGCGCGCTCGACAGCGTCGCGGTCGGCCCGCTCCTTGTCGAGCTTCTCCTGCTCGTCTTTCCGCTGCCTGTCGAGCTCATCCTGCTGGGCCTTGTTCTCCTGCTCGAGGACATCACGGCTGACATAGGTGCGCTTGCGCCGAACCTCGACAGTGACCGTCTTGGCCCTGCCCTGACCGCTCGCGACCTTGATTTCAGACTGGGAGCGGCGGCTAAGCGTGATCTTTTTTGGTGACGCCGCAGTGGCGCCCTCTTCGTGCCCATGTGTACGGCGAAGATGCGTGAGCAGTTCGCGCTTGGCGTCATCGCTGATGAGGTCATCAGCACCCTTGACTGTGATTCCCGCAGCGTCAAGTTGCGTCAACAACTTCTCGACGGGAATCTTCAGTACGTCAGCGAACTGGCCAATAGTCACGTCCGACATAAAGCTGCTCCGCGAGTTGCCAGGGTACGGGCGATCAACCCGCGGCCTCCTGCTGGTCGAACCAATGCGCTCGTGCCGCCATGATCAGCTTGGCCGAACGCTCATTATCCAGGCCCTCAACACCTTCGAGGTCGTCGACAGCCTGTTCGGCCAGATCGTCACGTGTACGGATGCCGCGCGCCGCGAGCACCGACGCCAGGGCCGGGTCCATGCCCTCCAGGGAGAGGAGATCCTCGGCCGGGGGGGCGGTTTCAGCCTTCTCTTCGCTCTGGATGGCCTGGGTGATCAGGACGTCCCGGGCGCGGTTACGCAGTTCGTCGACAATGCCCTGGTCGAATTCCTCGATGCCAAGCAGTTCGTTAGTGGGTACGTAGGCCACTTCCTCGATGCTGGAGAAGCCTTCCTGGACGAGGATCAGTGCAACCTCCTCATCCACGTCCAGCTTCTGCATGAACAATTCGAGCAGGGTGCGGGACTCCTTCTCGCTCTTTTCCTCGGCAGCGGCCTCGGTCATCACGTTGAGTTCCCAGCCCGTCAGCTCGCTGGCGAGGCGGATATTCTGCCCCCCGCGGCCAATGGCCTGGGAAAGCTTGTCCTCCTGCACCGCGAGATCCATGCAGTGGCGCTCCTCGTCCACGACAATCGAGCTCACATCAGCTGGCGACATGGCATTGATGACGAATTGCGCCGGGCTCTCGTTCCAGAGAATGATGTCAACCCGCTCGCCGGCCAGTTCATTGGAAACGGCCTGGACCCGGGATCCGCGCATGCCAACGCAGGCGCCCACCGGATCGATACGCCGGTCATTGCTCTTGACGGCGATCTTGGCCCGGAGCCCGGGATCGCGGGCAGCACCGAGGATCTCGATGAGACCCTGGCCCACCTCGGGAACCTCTATCTTGAACAACTCCAGAAGGAACTGTGGCGACGTCCGCGTGAGGAACAGCTGCGGACCGCGGGGCTCGGAACGGACCTCCCGCAACAGAGCCTTGATCCGGTCCTGGGGCCGAACCGGCTCCCGCGGCATCATGCTTTCCCGGGGGATGAAGCCCTCGGCGTTAGCGCCGAGGTCGACGTAGACGCCATTCCGGTCCACGCGCTTGACGACACCGGACAGCAGCTGGCCCACCCGGTCCTGGAACTCCTCGACAACCTTCTTGCGCTCGGCCTCCCGCACCTTCTGCACGATGACCTGCTTGGCCGTCTGGGCGGCAATGCGGCCGAATTCCACAGAAGGAATCAACTCCTCCACGAATTCACCCGGCTGAGCCTTCGAATCGATGTCGACGGCATCGATCATGCGCAGTTCCTGCTCGGGGTTCTCGAGTTCCGTCGACTCGTCCGCGAAAACCTTCCAGCGCCGGAACGTGTCGTACTCGCCGGTCTCGCGATTGATGCTGACGCGCACGTCGACCCCTTCTCCGTACCGCTTGCGCGAGGCAGAGGCCAGCGCCGACTCGAGCGCGTCAAAAATAATTTCCTGGTCGACGCCCTTCTCGTTGGAGACAGCTTCGGCGACCATCAGAATTTCTTTGTTCATAATCCGTCCACCTTCAGTACTCCGGCACCAGCCGGACGACTTCCAGATCTTCCAGAGCCACTGTCAGGTTGGAATTCCCGACCCGCATCGTTACCATCGGCCCGTTCCGCGCCAGCAGCGTTCCCGAAAACCGGCGCCGACCGTCCATCATTCTGCAAAAGCGTCCTTGCACCGCACAGCCCGCAAACCGGTCAAAATGCGCCGGCTTGACCAGCTTGCGATCCAGTCCAGGGGACGAAACCTCCAGATCATAGTCCCGCCCGATCGGATCTTCGACGTCCAGCAGGGCGCTGACCTGCCTGCTGACCGCTTCACAATCCTCCATGCCGATTCCATCGACCCGCGGGCCATCGCCTGCGTCGCCCGGCTCACTGGCCCCGGCCATCAGGTCCGCCGGAACGAGCTTGTCGATAAACAAACGCAGAACGCCCCGTCGGCCGCCGAAAATGAGCTCGAGATCGACGAGCTCATAGCCGAGCGCCTCGATCGACGGCTCCAGCAACGCAATCAACTGCGCCCGCGTCTTGCTCATGCCCTGCTCGCCACCCGGTCCGGCCGCCAAAAACAAAAAATGGGCCATCGGCCCACTCTTGCTGCTCTCCCTGGCGACGCACCGGGTGCGGGCAGCTGCCCCGAAATATGGGGGCAACCACCGTGGACCGCAATCACCCGTGCCGAAAAACAAAATAGCCCCGTGCGGGGCTATTTCTAGCTGTTAGTTGGTAGCGGGGGCAGGATTTGAACCTGCGACCTTCGGGTTATGAGCCCGACGAGCTGCCAGACTGCTCCACCCCGCATCCGCGCAGGCGGCATAGTAGCCACTTACCCCGGCTGTGGCAACCACGCTACGACCCCGGGAACGGAGGCCGGGGTGGGCGCCCCGTCAGATCAGGGCCGCCGCCCTCGCACACAGCTCAAGCAGCCGGTCTGGCAGCAGCCCGATAAGCACGAGAAGCAGTGCATTAACGCTCAGGACGACCCGGATATCGAGGGGTGTTCCGGCTGCACTGGCGGTACCGCCGTTGTCAAACACCATCAGCCGGATGACCCGCAGGTAGTAATAGGCGCCCACGACCGAAGCCAGGAGTGCCACCAGCGCGAGGCCAACCTGGCCCGTCTCCAGCAATGCGGACAGGACCCACCACTTGGCATAAAAACCGGCCAGCGGCGGCACCCCGATCATGCTGATCATGAGCAGCACCATCATGAGGGCAAACCAGGGGCTCCGCTGCCACAGGCCGCGGAGGTCGTCCAACTCCTCCACCTCGTCCCCGCGGCAGCCGAGCAGCACCAGGAAGCCGAAGCTGCCAGCCGCCATGATTACGTAGACGAGCGTATAGAACAGCGCCGCCTGGATGCCCTGGGGCGTGCCGGCAACGAAGCCCAGCAGAATGAAACCGACGTGGGCGATGGTCGAATAGGCAAGCATGCGCCGGATGTTGGTCTGGGCGATTGCCGCCACGTTGCCCAGCACCAGGGAAAGGACCGCCAGGGCCGCGAGCATCACCTGCCAGAGATCGCCTACGGCCGGCAGCCCCTCAACCAGAATGCGGATCGCAAGCGCAAGCGCACCGAGCTTCGGCGCCGTGCCCACGTAGAGTGTGACCGGCGCCGGGGCACCCTGGTAGACATCCGGGACCCACATGTGGAACGGCACCGCGCCGAACTTGAAGGCGATGCCGGCAACCAGGAATGCAAGGCCAATCCAGAGGCTCGGGGAGACCGCCTCCGCACTGCCGATCGTTGCCTTGAGATCGCCGATGTTCAGGCTGCCGGTTACACCGTAGACCAGGGACATCCCGTACAGCAGCGTCCCGGAAGCAATCGCCCCCAGTACGAAATATTTCATCGCGGCCTCAGCGGCCACCGGCGAATCCCTGTTGAACGCCACCAGGGCATAGAGGCTGAGCGACAGGATCTCGAGGCCCAGGTAGCTCACCAGGAGGCTGTAACTGGAGGCAAGCACGAAAATACCCAGCAGCCCGAAGAGGCCGAGCACGTAATACTCGCCCTGATGCAGGCCACGGGCCCGGAGGTATGGCCTCGAGTACAGGAAGACCGTGCCAACTGCCGCAACCGCAAACAGCTTGAGCACCCTGGCGAGCGAATCACTGATGTAGGAGGCGCCGAAGGCCATGACAGCGCCGCCGCCGGTGCCGCTGCCAGTACCGAGCAGCGACCAGGCGAGCACGGCCAGAAGAAGAATCGCCAGCAGGTAGGTAATGTCGCGATAGCTGTCCCGCAGGAACATGTCCACGACCAGAACCAGGCACAGGCCCCCGGCGAGTAGAACCTCGGGCCAGAGGGTGGCCAGGTCTGTTGCCAGTGGATTCATAGGGGCGCCTGCAGCTTGGAGTGAGTGATCTGGGTGACCAGATTATCGATGCTTGCCGCCATCACGTCGGTGAGTGGCGCCGGCCAGAGGCCCAGGGCGAGGACACCGGCGGCTACCAGCCCCAGCATGAAGAGCTCCCGCGAGGAAGCGTCCCGCAGGCCCGCGACGCCCTCATTCGCCACGGCGCCGAAGATCACGCGCTTTACCAGCCACAAGGTGTAGGCCGCCCCAAGTATCAGCGTGGTTGCCGCCAGGAAGGCATACCAGAAACCGGCCTTGAAGACGGCAAGGATGACGAGAAACTCCCCTACAAAGCCGGAGGTACCGGGCAGGCCGGCATTGGCCAGGGCAAACAGCACCATGAACGCGGCGAAGTGCGGCATGGTGTTGACGACACCGCCGTAGTCGTCGATTTGACGGCTGTGCAGGCGGTCATACATGACGCCCACGCACAGGAACAGGGCGCCCGAGACAAAGCCGTGGGAAATCATCTGGATCATGCCGCCAGACAACCCCATGGCCACCCCGGCAGTTGAACCCGTCCTGTCGATGATTGACCAGCCCACGAAGAAGCCGAGCGTCACGAAGCCCATGTGCGCAATAGATGAATAGGCAATGAGCTTCTTCATGTCCCTCTGCACGAGGGCAACGAGGCTGATATAGACGACGGCCACCAGCGACAGCGTGATCATCAGCCAGGCCAGTTCACTGCTGGCATCCGGGGTAATCGGCAGACTGAAGCGGATAAATCCGTAGCCGCCCATTTTCAGAAGCACGGCTGCGAGGATCACCGACCCCCCCGTTGGGGCCTCGACGTGGGCATCTGGCAGCCATGTATGCACGGGCCACATCGGCACCTTCACCGCGAAGGCAAACAGGAACGCCAGGAAGATCAACGTCTGCTCGGTAAGCGTCAGCGGCAAGGCCTGGAAGTCCAGGATGCTGTAGCTGCCGGACTTGAGGTACAGGTAGATCAGGGCCACCAGCATGAATACCGAGCCCAGGAACGTGTAGAGAAAGAACTTCACGGTAGCGTAGACGCGCCGCTCTCCACCCCAGACACCGATGATGATGAACATCGGAATCAGCATGGCTTCCCAGAAGACATAGAACAGCAGGCCATCCAGCGCAGCAAAGACCCCGATCATCAAGCCCTCGAGGATCAGGAAGGCAGCGAAGTACTGCGCGCTGCGCATCTCGATGACCTCCCAGCCGGCCAGCACCACAATCGGTGTCAGGAAGGTCGTGAGGATGATCAGCGGCATCGAGAATCCGTCAACGCCCAGGAAGTACTCCACGTTGAAGGTGCGGATCCACGGCAGCCGCTCGACGAACTGCATGCTGGCGGTGGACGAGTCGAAATCCGTCCACAGGGGCAGGCTGAGCAGGAAGGTCAGACCGGAGATGGCGAGGGCCAGGATCCGGTCGACCCGCAGGCCAGACCCTGCGCTTACCGATCGCCCGAGCGCCAGCAGCAGCAAGCCCCCCAGGATGGGGAGCCACACCAGGACGCTCAGGGTGCCCAGGCCCGTCATGCTCTCGATCATCGAACCACTCATCAAATCGGACTCAGGCGCCCAGGAGGAGCCAGCCCACCAGCACCGCAAGGCCGATGATCATGGCAAACGCGTAGTGATACAGGTACCCGCTCTGCAGCTGCCGGCTCGCCTGCGCGAACCAGCCAACCAGGCGGGCACTGCCATTCACGAGGCCGCCGTCTATGAGCATGACGTCACCAAACCGCCAGAGGGCGTTGCCGAGGCCGACGCTGCCCCGGGCAAAAACCTGCTGGTTGAAGTCGTCGAAGTAGTACTTATTCATCAGCAGCGTGTAGACCCAGCGGAAACGCAACCGTATTGACTCGGCAAGGCCCGGGTTACGCAGGTAGAGGTACCAGGCCGTAACGGCTCCGGCCAGCGCCAGGTAGGGAACGGGCGCGGAAAACGCGTGCAGTATGTAAGCCATGGGGCCGTGGAATTCGCCAGCCATCTCCCGGAGTACGTTATGGGACTCGGTGACGACGATCGCCGATCCAAAGTAGTCGCCGAAGACCACGGGGCCAATCGTGAGCCAACCGATGATCACCGAGGGTATGGCCAGCAGGACCAGGGGCACCGTGATCACCAACGGCGACTCATGGATGTGCGCCCTGGTTTCCGCATCGAGCCGTTCCGGGCCGTGGAACACGAGGAAGTACATCCGGAATGAGTACAAGGCAGTGACAAACACGCCGATCATCAGGCACCACCAGGCATAGGTAGCCCCTGCCCGCTCCGCGTGGCCCACAGCCTCGATCAGTGCATCCTTGGAGAAGAAGCCGGCGAAGCCCGGGAAACCGATCAGCGACAGTGTGCCGACCAGGCTGGTGAGCCAGGTGACTGGCAGATACTTCCGGAGCCCGCCCATCTTCCGGATATCCTGCTCGTGGTGCATGGCGATGATCACGGACCCCGCCGCCAGGAACAGCAGTGCCTTGAAGAAGGCGTGGGTCATCAGGTGGAAGACACCGGCGGCATAGGCAGAGGCCCCAAGCGCGGCGATCATATAGCCGAGCTGGGATAGCGTGGAATAGGCCACCACCCTCTTGATGTCGTTCTGGACGACACCCAGGAACCCTGTAAACAACGCCGTGGTCGCGCCAATCACCAGCACGACAGACAGGGCAGTGTCCGAGTACTCGAACAGCGGGGACATGCGGGCCACCATGAACACACCCGCCGTGACCATCGTCGCGGCGTGAATGAGGGCGGAAATCGGCGTCGGGCCCTCCATGGAGTCCGGCAGCCAGACATGCAGCGGCATCTGCGCCGACTTGCCCATGGCACCAACGAACAACAGGATGCAGGCGACCGTCATGACCGACCAGGGCGAACCGGCCCACAGCTCGATGGTCTGGCCGCTCATCTCCGGTGCCCGGGCAAAGACCGTCGCGTAATCCACGCTGCCGGTCGCCTTGAGGATCAGGGCGATGCCGAGCAGGAAGCCGAAGTCACCGACCCTGTTCACCAGAAACGCCTTGAGGTTGGCAAAAATTGCCGTGGGTCGCGTGTACCAGAAGCCGATCAGGAGGTAGGAGACCACGCCAACCGCCTCCCAGCCGAAAAAGAGCTGCATGAAATTGTTGGCCATGACCAGCGTCAACATGGCAAAGGTGAACAGCGAGATGTAGCTGAAGAACCGCTGGTACCCCGGGTCGTCGTGCATGTAGCCGATCGTGTAGATATGCACCATCAGGGAGACCGAGGTAACGACGACCATCATCAGCGCCGTCAGCCGGTCAACCAGGAAGCCCACGTCCATGGTGATGCCGTCAACGACCGCCCACGTATAGACCGCGCCGTTGTAGGCGGGGGCGCCATCGAACCACTGGGACTTGAGTACCAGCAGCGACATGACGAAGGACGCACCAACCCCGAGGATCGTGACGGTATGTGCCCCCGCCCGGCCGATGCGGCGGCCGAACAGGCCGGCAAGCAGCGCGGCAAACAACGGGCAGAGGACTATCGCGAGGTAAAGACGCTCCATCCCATCAACCCTTCAGGACGTCCAGTTCCTGGACGTTGATGCTGCGGCGGCTGCGGAACAGCACCACGAGGATCGCCAGGCCGATGGCGGACTCTGCCGCCGCGACTGTCAGGATGAAGAAGACAAACACCTGCCCGGCCGGATCATCGAGATATCGCGAGAAGGCGATGAAGTTGAAATTGACCGCGAGCAGCAGCAGTTCCACGCACATCAGCAGGACAATGACGTTCTTCCGGTTGAGGAAAATGCCAGCCACGCTGATCGTGAACAGCAACGCCGACAGGGTCAGGTAATGCGATAGCGTCACCATCACTCGGACTCCGGCTTCATCGACACGATGCGGACCCGATCTTCGCGCCGGACCCTCACTTGCGCGGACACATCCTGAACCTTGAGGCCGGGCCGGTTGCGCATGGTCAGGAGGATCGCCGCGACGATGGCCAGCAGCAGGAGCATGGCCGCGAGCTCAAAGGGATAAAGATACTGGGTGTAGAGCACCTGGCCGAGCTGCTCGGTGCTGGAATAGGTGGCATCCCTCGGCACCAGCTGCCGTCCGACGGGCAGGCCCGCGGTCTGGAACCAGATGACATAGGCCAGCTCCAGGACGATCACGCCCGCCACAACGGCGCCCACCGGGGCATAGCGGAGGAAGCCCTCGCGGAGCGTCGTCGTATTGATATCCAGCATCATCACGACGAACAGGAACAACACCATTACTGCGCCGACATAGACCAGCACGAGAACGACGGCCAGGAACTCCGCCTCCAGCAGCAGCCAGAGCACGGCGCTGGTTACGAAGGCCAGGATCAGGCACAGGACCGCAAAGACCGGGTTTCGCACCGTGATGACGCCAACCGCCGCCGCGAGCAGCACGGTGGAAAGGGCGTAGAACAGGAATGTAGTGAACATCATGCTGGCAATGACCCAATCAGCGGTAGGGAGCGTCAGAAGTCCTGTCGGCGGCGATCACGGCCTCGTACTTCTCGCCTACGGCGAGCAGCTTGTCCTTGGTCATGATGTTCTCGCCCCGGTTCTCCATGTGATATTCGAAAATCCGCGTCTCGACGATGGCATCCACGGGACAGGACTCCTCGCAGAAGCCGCAGTAGATGCATTTGAATAGGTCGATGTCGTAGCGGGTCGTACGGCGGGTGCCGTCGGGGCCAATGTCCGACTCGATGGTGATGGCGGCCGCAGGACACACGGCCTGGCAGAGCTTGCAGGCGATGCACCGCTCCTCGCCATTGGGATAACGCCGGAGGGCGTGCAGGCCGCGGAACCTCGGCGACTGCGGCGTTTTTTCCTCCGGATACTGGATGGTGACCTTCCGGACAAACAGGTTGACCAGCGTCAGCTTCAACCCCTTGAGCAACTCCCAGAGGGTAAACGTCTTGAGGATGTTTGCTACGGAATTCATGGGGATCAGGCGCTCCAGGGACCAACGCGGAGTGCGGCCATGGCACCCTCCACGACGATCCAGACGATCGTTACGGGAATGAACACCTTCCAGCCGAGCCGCATGATCTGGTCGTAGCGATACCGGGGGAACGTGGCGCGAAACCACAGGAAGCAGAACAGGAAAAAGGCGATCTTGATTGCCAGCCAGTGGATGCCGGGAGCCCGGAGGATTTCCAGCGGCGTGCCATCCAGCCCGCCAAGCAGTGGCCCGGCAAGGGGTGACTCCCACCCGCCCCAGAACATCACGGCAGTCAGCGCCGCGATGAGGATCATGTTGGCGTATTCGGCAAGAAAGAACACCGCAAAGGCGACGCCGGAGTATTCGACATGGAAACCGGCGACGATTTCCGACTCGCCCTCGGCTACGTCGAAGGGAGCCCGGTTGGTCTCGGCGACGCCGGAGACGAAGTAGATGATGAACAGCGGGAACAACGGCAGCCAGAACCAGCTGAAGAAGCCGCCGGACTGGGCCTCAACCAGCTTGCCAAGGTTGAGACTGCCGCCGGCCATCAGGACGCCAACAAGAGCAAAGCCCATGGCGATTTCATAGGCGACGATCTGCGCCGCCGAGCGCATCGCGCCCAGCAACGCGTACTTCGAGTTCGATGCCCAGCCGGCGAGGATTACACCGTAGACGCCGAGCGACGTCAGGGCGAGCACGTAGAGCAGCCCCGCATCGATCTCGGCAATCGCGAAACCGGGAAACAGGGGAATGACGGCCCAGGTGGCCAGGGCAGGGACGATCGACAGCAGCGGCGCCACGATGAACAGGAAGCGGTTGGCGCTGGACGGCACCACCACCTCTTTCAGCAGCAGCTTGATGACGTCCGCGAAGGGCTGGAACCAGCCGCCCGGCCCGACCCGGTTGGGGCCGATGCGGTTCTGCATGTAGCCGATGACCTTGCGTTCCAGGTAGGTCAGGAAGGCCACACACAGGATGACGACGATGGTGAGGGCCAGTATCTGGCCCACCATCACCAGCAGCGTCCGTGCCAGGTCGGGGAGCGACAGCCACTGGGCCTGGAATGCCTGGAGGATGCTAGCCACGGGCATCTCTCGTCAGCTGCAGGGCGCCCGCCCGCCGGAGAATTCCGTCAGTGCCATACATGGGCAGGTCCAGGTCCGCGAGTGCGGTAACCACTCCGCCAACCGCCGGTGGGATCGCCGTGACCGCGACGGTATTGTCCGGCTGTACTTCCCCCGCCACGCTGTGTGCCTGGGCCCGGACCTCGTCCGCACTGGCGTAGTCGAAAGCCGGCACGCCGAGCAGGTTGCCGAGCACGCGCAGAACCTTCCAGGCGGGCCTGCTCTCCCCGACCGGGGACGCAACGCCGTTGAAGCTCTGCCAGCGGCCCTCGCAGTTGACGAACGTGCCGGCGGTTTCGGCGAAGGTACCCACCGGCAACACGATATCGACGTGAGCCTCGAGCGCCGGACTGAGATAGGGCGACAGTGCAACCGCAAATCCCGCGGCCTCGAGCGCCCGGGCTGCCAGCGCGCCATCCACGCAGTCGTGTTCCGGCTCGACATTGAGCAGGAGGAGCCCCGCGGGCGGCTGGACAAACATTTCGGCGAGATTCCTGCCAGCCCGCGCCACTGCGGCACCACCCGGCCCGCGATGGGGCAGGACACCCGCCAGCGCGAGACCCGCCGAGTTGGCGCCCTCGGACATATAGCCCAGCCGGGCGCCGTGCTTCCGGGAAAACTCCCCGGCGGCCTGGCGCAGGTCGGCGAAGCGGGGATGCCTGCCGGCAATCTGCCCCAGGATCAGCACGGGATGCCCGGCACCCTGCAACTTGCGGAGGATGGCGGCGGCTTCGGCGTCGGGCGGGTCAGCCAGCAGACGACGGAGGCCGGCCACCAGGTCCAGGCCGGTTTCCATGTAGCCCGCGACCGGGTGAAGGTACTCGTAGCGCGCGGGGTTTACGAAAATGACCTGGGCTCCCCGCAATGCCGCCTTGCGCACCCGGTGGGCAAGCAGCGGCGCCTCGCGGCGCAGGTTGGAACCCACGACGACGATGACGTCCGCGCTCTCCAGTTCTGCCAGCGACATGCCGAGCCAGGGGTAGACGGGGTCCCGGTCCTGCAGGCGGAAGTCCCGGCGCCGCAGGCGGTGGTCCAGGTTCTCGGAGCCCAGGTGCCGCAGCACGCGCTGCAGGAGGAAGCCCTCTTCCACGGTCGACGTCGGGGCAGCCCAGGCACCGAGCCCGGAGGGCTCCCGGGCAGCCGCCGCCAGGCCGGCCGAGGCGGCCGCCAGGGCGCGCTCCCAAGTCACAGGCCGCAGTACGCCGCCTTCCCGCAGGTGGGGCTGCTCCACGCGGCCGGAATAGATGCCCTCGTAGCTGAAGCGGTCCCGGTCAGAGAGCCAGGTCTCGTTCACGGCTTCGTTCGTGCGCGGGACCACCCGCTTCACCTTGCCGAGCAACACGTGGGCAGACAGGTTCGAGCCCACGCAATCGTGCGGGGCCACGGTGGGCAAAGCCTGCATCTCCCAGGCGCGGGCACTGAAGCGGTAAGGCTTGCTGTTCAGTGCACCGACCGGGCACAGGTCGATGATGTTGCCGGAGAGTTCGTGGTCGACGCTGCGTTCGACAAACGTGCTGATCTGCATGCGCTCGCCGCGGCCGATGGTGCCCAACTCCTGGATACCAGCGATTTCCTGGCCGAACCGGACGCAACGTGTGCAGTGGATACAGCGGGTCATGTCCGTGGACACCAGTGGCCCGATGTCCTTGTCCTTCACGACGCGCTTGCGCTCGGTGAACCGGGAGACGTCACGACCGAAGCCCATCGCGAGATCCTGGAGCTCACACTCTCCACCCTGGTCGCAGATCGGGCAATCGAGGGGATGGTTGATCAGCAGGAATTCCATCGTCGCCTTCTGGGCGCCAATGGCCTTGACGGAGCGCGTGGCCACCTTCATGCCGTTGGTCACGGGCGTGGCGCAGGCGGGCAGCGGCTTGGGGGCGTTCACCACCTCGACGAGGCACATCCGGCAATTGGCGGCAATGGAGAGCTTCTCGTGGTAGCAGAAGCGCGGCACATAGATGCCCGCGCGATCCGTCACGGCAATCAGCATCTCACCGGGCCGTGCGTCGAATTCGGACCCGTTGATCTCGACCTTGATGGTGTTGTCGCTCATGCAGCCTCAGGCGGCCTCGGGCCGGGAATCAACGATGGACCGGCCGCGATGCTCGATCATGTACTCGAACTCGGGCATGAAATGCCGGAGGAAGCTTTGCACGGGCCAGGCCGCAGCATCGCCAAGGGCACAGATGGTGTGGCCCTCAATGCGGTTTGCGACATCCAGCAGCAGCTTCAGGTCCTCGTGACGTCCCTGGCCCTCCAGGATCCGGCACAGCATCCGGTAGAGCCAGCCGGTGCCCTCGCGGCAGGGCGTGCACTGCCCGCAGGACTCGGCGTAGTAGAAGCGGGAGATGCGTCGCAGAGCACTGACCATGCAGGTGCTGTCGTCCATCACGATGACCGCGCCCGTGCCGAGCGACGTGCCGATCTTCTTCAGGCCGTTGTAGTCCATCGTGGCGTCCATGATCGCGGCGCCGGGCACGACGGGCACCGAGGATCCGCCGGGGATGACCGCCTTCAGGCCCCTTCCGTGCCGGACACCGCCGGCAATTGCCAGGAGATCCCGGAACGGAATGCCGAGCGGCAACTCGAAGTTGCCCGGCTTCTCCACGTGTCCCGAGACCGAGAACAGCGCCGTACCGCCTGAGCCCTCGGGCCCGAGGTCGGCGAACCACTTGGGGCCCCGCCGGAGAATGGTGGGCACAGAGGCGAAGGACTGGGTGTTGTTGATCGTGGTTGGCCGACCGTACAGGCCAAAGGCGGCAGGAAACGGCGGCTTGAAGCGGGGCTTGCCCGGCTTGCCTTCCAGGGACTCCAGGAGCCCGGTCTCCTCTCCGCAAATATAGGCGCCGGCACCCACGAAGGTGTACAGGTCAAAGTCGATCCCGGTGCCACGAATGTTCCGACCGAGCAATCCGGCCCCGTAGGCCTCCTTCAGGGCCGCCTCGAACACGGGCACGGGCTCGTCGAGGAACTCGCCGCGAATGTAGTTGTAGCCCACGGTCACGCCCATCGCGAAGCCGCCAATGGCCATGCCCTCGATGACCGAGTGCGGATTGAAGCGCAGGATCTCCCGGTCGTGACACGTGCCCGGCTCGCTCTCGTCGGAGTTGCACACGACGTACTTCTGCCCCGCTGCGTCCTTCGGCATGAAGCTCCACTTCACACCGGTGGGAAAGCCTGCGCCGCCCCGGCCGCGCAGGCCGGACGCCTTCACGCCATCGATCACCTGCTCACGGGTCAGTTCGCCCGCGAGGATCCTTTCCCAGACTTCGTAACCGCCGGTTTCCCGGTAGGTCTTCAGGCTGGCGGCATCCGGCTTGCCGAGGGTCTGGAAACAGACGAGGTTCTGCTCGTAGGTTCGGGCGTCAGTCATGATGCTGGCCCCCGTCGTCTTCCATGCCGTCCAGGATCTCGTCCACCCGTGCCGGTGTGAGATTCTCGTAGTACTTGTGATCGACCATCATCATGGGCGCGCCGCAACAGGCCGCAAGGCACTCCTCTTCCCGCTTCAGATAGAAGCGGCCGTCCGGCGTGCTCTCTCCTACCTTGATCCCTAGCCGGCGTTCCACGTGGGCAAGAATCCGTTCGCCATCACGGAGCATGCAGGAGATGTTGGTGCATACCGAGATGCTGTGCCGTCCGACCGGCTTCGTTTCGAACATGGAATAAAAGGACGCGACCTCGAACACCTGGATTGCCGGCAGGTCGAGGTAGGCGGCCACCCCTTCCATCAGTTCCCGGGTCAGGAAACCGTGGTTCTCGTGCTGGGCTGCGTGCAGCGCCGCAATGACCGCCGATCGCTGCCGCCCCTCGGGAAAGCGGGCGATCCAGCGATCGATCTCGGCCCGCAGCTGCGGAGACAGTGCCGTGTTCCGGGAGGCAGTCTGGGCGGTTTCCATCAGCGGTCGATCTCGCCAAAAACAATATCCTGGGTTCCAATAACAGCCACCACGTCGGCGAGCATGTGGCCCTCGACCATTTCTGCCATCGCCGAGAGGTGCGCAAAGCCCGGCGCGCGGACCTTCAGCCGATAGGGCTTGTTGGCTCCGTCCGAGACGAGGTACACGCCAAACTCGCCCTTCGGATGTTCGACTGCGGCGTAGGCCTCTCCGACAGGCACGGAGTAACCCTCGGTAAAGAGCTTGAAGTGATGGATCAACGACTCCATGTCGTCCTTCATTTCCTCGCGGGTGGGCGGAGCAAACTTCCGATCGTCAACGATCACCGGTCCGGGATTGCGCCGCAACCAGTCAATGCATTGCCGGACGATGTGATTGGACTGCCGCAATTCCTCGACGCGAACCAGGTAGCGGTCGTAGCAGTCCCCGTTGACGCCCACCGGGATATCGAAGTCGAGATCAGCGTAGACCTCGTAGGGCTGCTTCTTGCGGAGATCCCACTCCACTCCGGAACCGCGCAACATCGGACCGGTGAAGCCGAGCTGCAGCGCCCTCTCGGGACTGACGACACCGATGTTCACGGTGCGCTGCTTCCAGATGCGGTTGTCCGTGAGGAGGGTCTCGTAGTCGTCCACGCACTTCGGAAAGCGGTCGGTAAAGTCCTGGAGAAAGTCGAGCAGCGAGCCCTCGCGCGCCGCATTGAGGCGGCTGATCTCCTTGCCGGAACGGAACCCGGATGCCTGGAACTTGGGCATTTTCGCCGGCAGATCCCGGTAGACACCGCCCGGTCGGTAATAGGTCGCGTGCATGCGGGTACCCGAGACCGCCTCATAGCAGTCCATCAGGTCCTCGCGCTCGCGGAAGCAGTACAGGAACACGGTCATCGCGCCGATATCGAGCCCGTGCGCCCCCAGCCACATCAGGTGGTTCAGGATCCGCGTCACCTCATCGAACATCACACGGATGTACTGGGCGCGCTTCGGAACCTCGATACCCAGCAGCTTTTCTATGGCGAGCACATACCCGTGCTCGTTGCACATCATGGACACGTAGTCGAGCCGGTCCATGTAGCCGATGCTCTGGTTGTAGGGCTTGCTCTCCGCCAGCTTTTCGGTTCCCCGGTGCAGCAGGCCGATGTGCGGATCCGCCTTCTGCACGGTCTCGCCGTCCATTTCCAGGACGAGGCGAAGCACGCCGTGGGCGGCCGGGTGCTGGGGCCCGAAGTTGAGCGTGAAATTATGGAACTCAGCCATGGCCGTCCTTGAGATCGGGCGAGTACCGGTTGTCGTCGCGGATTACCCTCGGCACCAGCGTGCGCGGCTCGATCGTCACCGGCTGGTAGACCACTCGCCCCTGCTCCGGGTCATAGCGAACTTCCAGGTTGCCGGACAGCGGAAAATCCTTGCGGAACGGGTGCCCGATGAAACCATAGTCTGTCAGCAGCCGGCGCAGGTCCGGGTGACCGTCGAACAGGATGCCGAAGAGGTCGAAGGCCTCGCGCTCGTACCAGTTCGCGGCGGCCCAGATGCCAATGACCGACGGAACCACGGGTGGGTTGTCTGCCCCGGTGTAGGTAGTCAGGCGCAGGCGCTGATTACGACTGACCGAGAGCAGGTGGTAGACGACGGCAAACCGCCGGGGATCGAACTGCTGACCGGGATCAGCCAGGATGGTGCCGCGCTCGGCGGCCCTGCTGAAGCCGCCACTGGTGGCCTCCTCGGTCTCCCATTCGCCCTGGCCATAGCTGAGATAGTCCACGCCACAAAGGTCCACCAGCATCTCGAAGGCGAACTCGTCGCGGAGGGCCGTGGCGACGGCCAGCAACTGGCCAGGGGCCGTCTCGAAGCCAACTTCCCCACAACGCGAGGGCACGGGGACCAGGAGTTCGCCGAACCGCTCACCGAGGGTGGCGACCAATGCCTCCTGGCGCGGGCTGAATGGACGGGGACTCATCGGGCTATGGTGTTGGTACGGCGAATCTTGTTCTGCAGCTGGATGATGCCGTAGAGGAGCGCCTCTGCCGTCGGCGGGCAACCGGGGACGTAGACATCCACCGGAACGATGCGGTCGCAGCCCCGGACGACGGCGTAGGAATAGTGGTAGTAGCCTCCGCCGTTGGCGCAGGACCCCATGGAGATCACCCAGCGCGGCTCTGCCATCTGGTCGTAGACCTTGCGCAGGGCCGGCGCCATCTTGTTGGTCAGCGTACCGGCAACAATCATGACGTCGGACTGCCGGGGACTCGGGCGGAAGATCACGCCAAAGCGGTCGAGGTCGTAGCGGGCGGCACCAGCGTGCATCATCTCGATCGCGCAGCAGGCCAGGCCGAAGGTCATGGGCCAGAGTGAGCCGGTGCGGGCCCAGTTGATGAGATTGTCGAGCCTGGTGACGACGAAACCCCGCTGCTGCAGGATGTCCGGCTGCGGCTCAGCCAGGCTCAATCCGCGGTCTACGGCCGGTTCGGTGATTAATCCCATTCGAGAGCCCCCTTCTTCCACTCGTAGATGAAGCCCACGACGAGTATGGCGAGAAACACGCCCATGGCCAGGATGCCGGTGAGGCCAATCTGGTCGAGGGTCACGGCCCAGGGAAACAGGAAGGCGATTTCCAGGTCGAAGACGATGAACAGTATCGCGACCAGGTAGTACCGCACGTCGAATTTCATGCGGCTGTCCTCAAAAGCCTCGAAGCCGCACTCGTAGGCGGACAGCTTATCGGGGTACTTCTGGCCCTTGCCGATCAGGAAACCGAGGCCCAGCAGGACCAGGCCGATGCCCAGTGCCACACACAGGTAGACAAGCACGGGTACGTAGTTAGTCAGCATGCGTGCTCCTTCTACCCGGCACTGCCAGGCGACGTCCTGTCGTCGCTGTTGCCCAACGTAACCATGCAGTGTAACCATGCAGTCTCGTAACCTGGTGCCGACGGCGAGACTCGAACTCGCACGGCTTGCGCCGCCGCCCCCTCAAGACGGTGTGTCTACCAATTCCACCACGTCGGCAATCGATTCCTCAAAGTGTCGGGACGGCCGAGGGGGCCGGCCCTGAGGGCGTTCAGGGACTCTTGCTCCCGGTCTCGCCACCGGCCTGACCGGCGCCCCCAGTTGGCGCGGGCAGCGCTGGCAGAGCCGGATCGGGGCCCTTGTCCGTCGTGCCGACCACTGGTTCGGTCGCGGCGGGTACAACAGTATCCAGCAGGCTCTGTGGCGCCCGGCGCTGCGTGCCAAGGTAGGACAGAGAGAGGCTGGTGGCAAAAAACAGCAGGGCCAGGATGGCCGTGGACCGGGACAGGAAGTTCGCCGAACCCCGCGCACCGAACACGGTGCCGGAAGCCCCGGCACCAAAGCCCGCGCCGGCGTCAGCGCCCTTGCCGCGCTGGAGCAGCACCAGCGCGACGATCATGGCCCCGATCAGCACGTGAACCACCAGAACCAGAGTGTGAAGCGTAGTCATCAGCCTGCAGCCGCCTTGCAAATACTCACAAATTCGGCGGCCACCAGCGACGCGCCGCCGATCAATCCGCCATCGATATCCTGCATCGCGAAGAGATCCCTCGCGTTGGACGCCTTGACGCTGCCCCCGTACAGGATACGGAGGGCACCGGCCATTGTAGCATCGCGCTGCAAAACCGTCGCCCGGATGTCGGCATGCACTTCCTGCGCCTGATCGGGCGTGGCCGTGCGGCCGGTGCCGATTGCCCAGACGGGCTCGTAGGCCACACTCAGCTCGCGAGCAGCCGCCGGCGACTGGCTGGCCGCATCCAGGGCGGTGAAAACCGCGGCGAGCTGGCGCCGGACCACCTCAAGTGTCCTGCCGGAGTCCCGCTCGGCGAGGGTTTCCCCGACGCACAGGATGGGCGCGAGTCCGCCACGAAGCGCGGCCACCACCTTGGCTGCCACCCGCTCGTCGCTGTCGCCATACAGGGCCCGTCGCTCCGAGTGGCCGACGATGACGTGGCGGCAGCCGACGTCGCGCAGCATCGCGGCGGAGATTTCGCCGGTGAAGGCGCCAGCCTCCTCCGCAGCAACGTCCTGCGCGCCGACCCCCACGTGCATCTTCGCGGCTTGATCGGCCAGGTCGGCCAGGTAGACGAACGGCGGACAAACCAGCACATCAAGGGGCGCATCGGCACCCTTCAGGGTCGCCGGGCCGAGGCCCGCCGGGACCAGGCCGTGCGCAAGCGCGGCAAGCAGCGCCCGATTCTCCGAGCGGCTGCCGTTCAGCTTCCAGTTGCCCGCGACGAGAGGCCGCCTGATTGACATGAATAACGGCCCGCGGCCGGGGAAAAAAGACGCGGCAGGTTAGCGTCCCGGCCCGGCGAAAGCAACGCGCAGGCGGTCCCGGCAGCCTAGGCGGGCGCCATGCCCCGCACACTGGCGGCAATCTCGTCCGCCAGGCGCTGCACCTCGGCCTCGTCCTCGCCCTCCACCATCACCCGGACAACCGGCTCGGTGCCGGACGCGCGGAGGACGACCCGGCCCCGGGATCCAAGTTGCTGCTCGGCCCGCGTAACTGCGGCCTGGACGGGGCCGGCCGTCTTCAGGTCGATCCTGTCCCGGACACGGACATTGACCAGTGTCTGGGGATAGTGGGCCATGCCTCCAGCCAGGTCGGCCAGCCGGCGTCCCGATTGCTTGATGACGCAGAGGACCTGCAGGGCGCTCACCAGCCCGTCACCGGTCGTGGTCTTGTCGAGGCACAGCAGGTGGCCAGAGGTCTCGCCCCCGAGCCGGCCCCCGGTTTGCCGGAGCATCTCGAGAACGTAACGATCGCCGACCCTGGCCCGCCGGAAATCGATACCGAGGCCTTGCAGCCCCTTCTCCAGGCCGAGATTGCTCATCAGAGTGCCAACGACCGGACCAACGAGCTGGCCCGATTTCTTCCACGCGCTGGCGAGTATCCACAGCAGCTGATCCCCATCGATCAGCTGCCCGAGGTGATCCACCATCAGTACGCGGTCGCCATCGCCATCGAGTGCAATGCCAAGGTCCGCCCTGACGCCCTGGGTGGTCAGCTGCAGCAGCTCGGGCCGGGTCGAGCCGCAGCCGTCGTTGATATTGCGGCCGTTGGGTGAGCAGCCGATCGGCACGATTTCCGCGCCAAGCTCGGAAAGCACGCGGGGTGCAACCTTGTAGGCGGCACCGTGCGAGCAGTCGATCACGATCTTCAGGCCGTCGAGGCGAAGATCCTCCGGGACTGTCGAAATGCAGAACGCCTTGTAGGCGTCGAGCGCGTTGTCGACGCGCTTCGCGCGTCCCAGGGCGCTGGACTCGCGGGTCACGGCGGGCTCGGACAGCCGGGCCTCGATCGCGGCCTCGATCTCGTCCGACAGCTTGCTGCCGTTACCGTCAAAGAACTTGATGCCGTTGTCCTCGAAGAGATTGTGCGAGGCGCTGATCACGACACCGACATCGGCGCCCAGGCTGTGCGTCAGGTAGGCAATCCCCGGGGTGGGCAATGGCCCCACCAGCAGCACGTCCATGCCGGCGGCGACAAAGCCAGCCTCGAGAGCCGACTCGAACATGTAGCCAGACACCCGCGTGTCCTTACCGATGAGGACCTTGCCACCGCCGGGCGCGAGGACGTGCCCGGCCGCGCTGGCCAGCTTCAGGGCGAATTCCGCGGTCATCGGGTGCTCGCCAACCCGCCCCCGGATGCCGTCGGTGCCAAATAATTTCCTGCTCATGCCCTGCTTTCGAGGCCGTCCATTACCCGAAACGCCTGCACCGTCGGCCCGACGTCATGCACGCGCACAATCCTGGCCCCCCGGGCCCGGGCCGCCAGGGCCAGCGCAACGCTGCCGCCCAGGCGTTCTGCGGCCGCTCCCTGCGGCTCACCCGCCAGCTGTCCGATCAGGGACTTCCGCGAGAGACCGGCCAGCACCGGGAGACCGGTGGCCACGAACACGTCGAGGCGGCGCAGGAGGGTCACATTGTGCTCCAGGGTTTTGCCGAAGCCGAAACCCGGATCGATTATAAGGGACTCACGGCCCAGGCCTGCTGCGACGCACTCCGCAACCCGCTCCATCAGGAACGCGAGCACCTCGGCCGCGACATCCTCGTAGCGGGGCTCCCGCTGCATCGTTGCCGGGGTTCCCTGCATGTGCATCAGGCAGACGGGAACGCCGCAGGCCGCTGCCGCCTCAAGAGCTCCTGGCTGCCTTAGTGCCCGTACGTCATTCAGGACGTCGGCCCCGGCAGCCACCGCGGCTCGCATTACCTCAGGCTCACTGGTGTCCACCGAGATGAGGATGCCCGAGGCGGCGCGCAGCCCGCGGATCACGGGTATCACCCGCGCCAGTTCCGCGGCGGCGCCCGGAGCCACCGCGCCGGGCCGTGTCGACTCGCCGCCGATGTCGATGATGTCGGCGCCAGCCCCAGCCATGCGGAGGCACTGCTGAATCGCGAGACCGGGATCCTCGTGGCGCCCGCCATCCGAAAAGGAATCGGGCGTGACGTTCATGACGCCCATGACAAGGCAGCGATCCGGTGTGGATCGCTGCCTGATCGTCAGGGAAGGTCGGGCGGCCGTCGTCAGGTTTGCGTACGGTGCTGGCTGGCAGGTCCGCCGATGCCGGGTTCGCCGGCCGGCTTGGCGGCACCGAAAGCCGTTGCGGGCGCACCCGGGCCGGTGTTGTCCCAACCATCGGGTGGCCGGGGCTCACGGCCGGCCATGATGTCGCGGATCTGGCCCTCGTCGATGGTCTCGTACTTTACTAGGGCGCTGGCCATGACATGCAGCTTGTCGAGGTAGGTGGTGAGAATGTTGGTCGCCAGCTCATAGTTGATGTCTATGATCTTGCGCACCTCCTCGTCGATGGCATGGATAGTGACGTCCGACACCTGCTTGTGCTGCGTGACCGTGCGGCCCAGGAAAACCTCGCCGTCCTCCTCAGTGTAGGTCAGCGGACCAAGGCGATCGGAAAGGCCCCACTTGGTGACCATGTTGCGTGCGATGTCGGTAGCGCGCTCGATGTCATTCGACGCACCGGTGGTCACGGCATCGCGGCCGAATACGAGCTCCTCCGCGATCCGGCCACCAAACAGGCTGGCAATCTGGCTGTTCAGGCGGCGCTTGCTGTAGCTGTAGCGGTCCTCCTCCGGGAGGAACATGGTCACACCAAGGGCACGACCCCGCGGAATGATGGTGACCTTGTAGACAGGATCGTGATCCGGCACCGACAAGCCAACGATGGCGTGCCCGGCCTCGTGGTAGGCGGTCAGCTTGCGCTCGGACTCGCTCATGACCATGGAACGCCGCTCGGCGCCCATCATGATCTTGTCCTTGGCCTTCTCGAACTCCTCCATCGTGACCGTGCGGCGATTGGCCCGGGCTGCAAACAGGGCAGCCTCGTTCACCAGGTTGGCCAGGTCGGCGCCCGAGAAACCCGGTGTCCCACGGGCAATAATTGATGGCTTGACGTCGTCGGACAGGGGCACCTTGCGCATGTGCACCTTGAGTATCTGCTCGCGGCCACGCACGTCGGGCAGAGGCACCACGACCTGGCGGTCGAAGCGGCCGGGCCGTAGAAGTGCGGGATCGAGCACGTCGGGGCGGTTGGTCGCGGCGATGACGATGATGCCCTCGTTGCCCTCGAAACCATCCATCTCGACCAGCAGCTGGTTGAGCGTCTGCTCCCGCTCGTCGTGGCCGCCGCCGAGTCCGGCACCGCGGTGCCGTCCGACGGCGTCGATCTCGTCGATGAAGATGATGCAGGGCGCGTGCTTCTTGGCCTGCTCGAACATGTCGCGGACCCGGGAGGCGCCAACACCGACGAACATCTCGACGAAGTCGGAACCGGAAATCGTGAAAAACGGCACCTTGGCTTCGCCCGCGATGGCGCGTGCCAGCAGCGTCTTGCCCGTACCCGGCGAACCGACCATGAGCACGCCCCGGGGAATCTTGCCGCCGAGGCGCTGGAACTTGGCGGGGTCCTTCAGGAAGTCGACGATCTCGGAGACCTCTTCCTTGGCCTCCTCCACGCCGGCCACATCGAGGAAGGTGACTTTGACCTGGTCCTCACCGAGAAGGCGGGCCCGGCTCTTGCCAAACGACATGGCGCCGCGGCCGCCAGCTCCACCCTGCATCTGGCGCATGAAGTACACCCAGACGCCGATCAGGAGTAGAACCGGGAAGGAGTTGATGAACAGGCTCACCAGGATGTTCTGGCCCTTCGGGGCCATGGCACTGATGCGGACGTTGTTCTTCTTGAGCTCGCCGATCAGGGCAGTGTTGTCAGTTTCCGGGCTGTAGGTGGTGAAGCGCTCGCCCGTCGCCTTGGCGCCCTTGACGGTGTCACCCTCGAAGATCACCTGGTCGATCTGGCCGGTCTGGACCAGGTCGAGGAATTCGGAGTATTCGATGGTGTCGGCCTGGCGGCTGCCAGTGCCGAAGCTCTGGAACACCGTCAGGAGCACGATGGCTATGACGATCCAGAGGATGATGTTCTTGGCCAGGTCATTCAGCACTTGCTACGGCCTCACTGGTAAAAAGAGCGTCAAAAATCTGACGCTGAACTAGATTAGACCCTACTACAACCGAAAGTTTCTCGCCACAAGGTAAGTCTCCCGGTTTCCCGAGCGCGAGGCGGACGGTTTGCGCAGCCGCACGGACTCGAAACGGCCGCGGGTGGCCGCCACGTACTCCTGGAAGCCCTCGCCCTGGAACAGCTTTACCACCATATTCCCGCCGGGACGCAGGACCTGGCTCGCAAACTCGGTGGCCAGTTCGGCCAGATGCATGGCCCGGGGCTGATCCACCACCCGCGTACCGCTCATGTTGGGGGCCATGTCCGAGAGCACAAGGTCTACCGGACTCCCCGCCAGGCTGTTCATTACCGACTCCATAACCGACTCTTCGCGGAAATCGCCCTGAAGGATGTCGACGCCGGCCAGCGGGCTCATGGGCAGCAGATCCAGCGCGATGACCCTGCCCTTGTCGCCAACGACGCGGGCCGCCAGCTGGCTCCAGGCACCCGGAGCAGCGCCGAGATCGACGACCACCGAGCCCGGCTTCATCAGCTTCTCCCGCTCCTGCAGCTCCGCCAGCTTGAATACGGCCCTGCTGCGCCAGCCCTCCGCCTGGGCCTGCTTCACGAAGGGGTCGCGGGCCTGGCGGGCTTTCCAGCGGGCGCTGGAGGATTTCTTGGCCATCGCTATACTCGCCGCCCATGCCAGCCACGGAAAAACCGCTCTCGGAGCGACAGAAGAAGCACCTGCGGGGCCTCGCCCACGCCCTCCGGCCGCTGGTCCGCCTGGGTTCGGCGGGCATCACGGAGGCATTCCTGGCCGAACTGGAAGCAACTCTCGCGCATCACGAGCTCATCAAGGTGAAGGTGGCGGCGGCGACCCGGGCCGAACGCAATGCGGCGATCGAGACGCTGAAGAAAGGGACCGGCGCCAGCCTGATCGCGCAGATTGGCAATGTTGCCGTGCTCTACCGGGCAAACCCGACGACCCCCCGGCTGGTGCTGCCGGACGCCTGATCCGACCTGAAGGTAATCCGACCTGAAGGGCCTGACCTGCAGGGCCGCTCAAAAGTATTCGACGCTCACGATCTCGATGTTCTTCTCGCCTCCGGGCACGACAAAGGAGGCCACGTCGCCTTCCACCTTGCCAATCAGCGCCCGGGCGAGCGGCGACGAGATCGAGATCAGCCCCTGCTTCATATCGGCCTCGTATTCGCCGACGATCCGGTAACGGCTGGACTTGCCGTCGGCTTCATCGACCAGGCTCACGGTGGCACCGAACAGCACTTTCTTGTTTCCCTGCAGCCGCGCCACATCGATGATCTCTGCGTTGGACAGCTGGCTCTCCAGCTCCCGGATACGGCCCTCGATGAAGCCCTGCTCCTCCTTCGCGGCATGATATTCGGCGTTCTCCTTGAGATCGCCGTGACCGCGCGCCTCGGCAATGGCCTGGATCACACGGGGCCTCGCCTCCGATTTCAGGGTACGGATCTCGTCCCGCATCTTCTCGGCGCCGGCAATCGTCAGCGGAACCCGCTTCACAGCACCACCCCGGCGTGCAGGTCCTGGAGCCGGTTCACGCTGCCCCCGTCCAGGTGGTCCAGCGCGTAGCTCGTCGCGAGCGCCGCCGGCATGGTGGTGTAGTAGGTCACCTTGCGGTGGACCGCAGCTCCCCGGATGGAGTGGGACTCCCGGATGGCCTGCTTGCCCTCGGTGGTGTTGACGATGAGGCTGATCTCCGCGTTCTTGATCATGTCGACCACGTGGGGCCTGCCTTCGCGGACCTTGTTCACGCGGCGGCAGGCCACGCCCGCCTTCGCCAGGGATGCGGCAGTGCCGCCCGTGGCGATGATGTCGAAGCCCCGGTCGATCAGCATCTGGGCCAGCTTGACGGCCGCCGGCTTGTCCCGGTCGCGGACGGACAGGAAGGCCGTGCCCCGCCGGGGCAGGGTCACACCGGAGGCAATCTGGGCCTTGGCATAGGCCTCGGCAAAGGTGCGGCCCGTGCCCATGACCTCGCCAGTGGATTTCATTTCCGGCCCAAGTATGGGATCAGCCTCAGGAAACTTGACGAAGGGGAAGACCGCTTCCTTGACGGAATAGAAGCCTGGAATGCGCTGCTCCGTCGCGCCCTGCTCCGCCAGGGACACGTTGACCATGACCTTGGCGGCCACCTTGGCCAGCGGCAGCCCGATGGCCTTGGACACGAACGGGACCGTGCGCGACGCGCGGGGATTCACCTCGAGCAGGTAGATGACGCCGCTCTGGATTGCGAACTGGGTGTTCATCAGGCCGACCACGTTCAGGGCCTTTGCCAGCTTGGTGACCTGGCTGATGAGTTCGGCCTGCACTTCCTGGCTGAGGGTCGCTGGCGGCAGTGAACAGCCCGAGTCACCGGAGTGCACTCCCGCCTGCTCGATGTGCTCCATGATGCCGCCGATCAGAACGTCCTTGCCGTCGCTCACGATGTCGACGTCGACCTCGACGGCGAGGTCGAGGAAGCGGTCGAGCAGCACCGGGCTGTCGTTGGAGACGTTGACCGCATCCCGCATGTAGAGGCGCAGGTCCTCCTCCGTGTGAACGACCTCCATCGCCCGGCCGCCCAGGACGAACGACGGGCGGATCACCAGCGGGAACCCGACCTCGGCGGAAAGCCGCACAGCCTCATCCGGGGTGCGGGCCGTGCAATTCGGCGGCTGCCTGAGACCGAGTTTCTGGACGAGCTTCTGAAACAGCTCCCGGTCTTCCGCTATGTCGATGGACTCGGGGCTGGTGCCGATGATCGGCACGCCCGCCAGCTCCAGGCGGCGGGCAAGCTTGAGCGGTGTCTGGCCGCCAAACTGGACGATCACGCCCTTCGGCCGCTCGAGTTCCACGACCTCCATGACGTCCTCGAAGGTCAGCGGCTCGAAGTAGAGCCTGTCGGACGTGTCGTAGTCAGTGGACACTGTCTCGGGATTACAGTTGACCATGATCGTCTCGTAGCCGATCTCCCTCAGGGCGAAGGCGGCATGTACGCAGCAATAGTCAAACTCGATGCCCTGCCCGATGCGGTTCGGCCCGCCCCCGAGGATCATGATCTTGTCGCGCCCGGTCGGCTCGGCCTCACACTCCTCCTCGTAGGTCGAGTACAGGTAGGCCGTGGTCGTCGCGAACTCGGCGGCACAGGTGTCGACGCGCTTGTAGACCGGCCGCACGCCGGCCTTGATGCGGGTCTGGCGGACGATGTCCTCCTTGATGCCGACCAGCTGCGCGAGGCGGCTGTCGGAAAAACCCTTGCGCTTGAGTGTGCGCAGTGCTTCGCCCTGGAGAAGCGGCAGACCCTCGGTCCGCACACGCCCTTCCCAGCGGATGAGGTCCTCGATCTGCGCGAGGAACCAGGGGTCGATGCCGGAAAGCTGGGCAACCTCCTGACGGGACAGGCCGTGCCGGAAGGCGTCGCCCACGTAGAGCAGGCGGTCAGCACCGGGCATGCGCAGTTCGCGCCGCAGGACGTCCATGTCATCGCTCGTCGGCGTGGCGGTCAGCTTTTCCGTCAGGCCGTTGATGCCGGTCTCCAGCCCGCGCAGCGCCTTCTGCAGCGACTCCTGGAACGTACGACCCATCGCCATGACCTCACCGACGGACTTCATCTGGGTCGTTAGGCGGTCATTGGCGCCGGGGAACTTCTCGAACGTGAAACGCGGCACCTTCGTGACGACGTAATCGATGGTCGGCTCGAAGGAAGCAGGCGTTGCCCCGCCGGTGATGTCGTTGCGCAGTTCGTCGAGGGTGTAACCGACGGCCAGCTTGGCCGCCACCTTGGCGATCGGAAAACCCGTGGCCTTGGACGCCAGGGCCGACGAACGGGAGACGCGGGGGTTCATCTCGATGACGATCATGCGGCCATCATCCGGGCAAATGGCGAACTGCACGTTGGAACCGCCGGTGTCGACGCCAATGCGGCGCAGGACCGCGATAGACGCGTCCCGCATCCGCTGGTACTCCTTGTCGGTGAGCGTCTGCGCCGGTGCGACCGTGATGGAATCGCCCGTGTGCACGCCCATCGCGTCGACGTTCTCGATCGAGCAGATGATGATGCAGTTGTCCGCCTTGTCGCGGACCACCTCCATCTCGAATTCCTTCCAGCCGATCACCGACTCCTCGAGCAGGATCTCGGACGTCGGGGAGAGATCGAGTCCGTGGGCGGCCATGACCTCGAACTCCTCGCGGTTGTAGGCGATGCCACTGCCGCTGCCGCCCAGGGTGAACGACGGGCGAATGATCGTCGGGAAGCCAATGGTGGGCTGCACCTCGATGGCCTGTTCGAGGCTGTGGGCGATCGCGGCGCGGGCTACCGACAGCCCGATTTCCTTCATGGCCTCCCGGAACAGCTCGCGGTCTTCCGCGGTATCGATCGCGTCGCGGGAGGCGCCAATCATTTCCACATTGAACTTGGCGAGCACCCCTTCGCGCTCGAGATCCAGGGCGCAGTTCAGCGCCGTCTGGCCGCCCATCGTCGGTAGCAGGGCATCCGGCCGTTCCCGCTCGATGATCCGGGCGACGGTCTGCCAGTTGACCGGCTCGATGTAGATCGCATCGGCCATCTCCGGGTCGGTCATGATCGTGGCCGGGTTGGAGTTGACCAGGATGACCCGGTAGCCCTCCTGGCGCAGCGCCTTGCAGGCCTGGACGCCGGAGTAGTCGAACTCGCAGGCCTGCCCGATGACAATCGGGCCCGCGCCGATGATGAGGATGCTGTGCAGGTCTGTGCGCCGGGGCATGAACGACTCTCGCGGTTGGTGGGGGGCCCGGCTTGCTCTCCGGCGCCCGGTCTCGTGCGGTTACTTGAGCTTCTGGGCTGTCTTGAGAATCGGGCCCAGGCCTGGCTCCTGCTGCAGGCGCCGGCGCATGAGGCCGGCGAAGCGGGCGAACAGGGGACGCAGGTCGTGCGGCCCGGGGCTGGCTTCCGGATGCCCCTGGAAACTGAATGCCAGACAATCAGTTCGCTCAATACCCTGAAGTGAATTATCGAACAGGGAACGGTGCGTTGCCCGCAGGTTGTCCGGCAGGCTGGCCTCGTCCACCGCAAAGCCGTGGTTCTGGCTGGTGATCAGCACCTGGCCGGTATCGAGGTCCTGCACCGGGTGATTGGCGCCGTGGTGACCGAATTTCATCTTGACGGTCCTGGCCCCGCTCGCGAGGCCAAGCAACTGGTGACCGAGGCAAATGCCGAAGATCGGGATGCCGGCCGCAATGATGTCGCGGATGGCATCGATGGCGTAGGTGCAGGGCTCCGGGTCACCGGGGCCGTTGGAGAGGAAGACACCGTCGGGACGCAGGGCCAGGACCTTCTCCGCCGGGGTTTCCGCGGGCACGACGGTCACCCGGCAGTCGTGATCCACCAGCAGGCGGAGACTACTGCGCTTGATACCGAAGTCGTAAGCCACCACGTCGAAGATGCCACTGCGCTTCGGCCGGATGGGCGCCGGACCGGGCCAGATGGCGCCCAGGTTCCACTGGTAGGCGTCCTTGGCGCTGACGATCCTGGCGAGGTCCATGCCGGTCAGTCCCGGGAAACGCCGGGCGTGCTCGATGGCGGTCTTGACGTCTGCCGCGCCGGTCATGATGCAACCGGACAGGGCACCCTTGTCGCGCAGGATGCGGGTCAGCTTCCGGGTGTCGATCTCGGCGATGGCCACGACGCCCGCCCGCCGCAGGAACTCGCCCAGCTCCACTTCGCCGCGCCAGCTGCTCGAGACGGCTGGCAGGTCGCGGATGACGAGGCCGGCTGCAAAGACCCGCTCGCTCTCCATGTCTTCGCTGTTGGTGGCCGTGTTGCCGATGTGCGGATACGTCAGCGCGACGATCTGCCGGCAATAGGATGGGTCCGTGAGGATTTCCTGGTACCCGGTCATCGAGGTATTGAAGACCACTTCCCCGATCGTGCGGCCCGGCGCGCCGACGGAAATGCCACGGAACAAGGTGCCGTCCTGCAGGGCGAGCAATGCCGGTTCCATCACGCTCTTTCCATGCCGTTGGGGCCTTGCCAGGTCGGTAATCTGTCTGCGGTTGAAGGGCGCATGTGTGCACCGCAGGAATCAGCCACCACCAGCTCCGGTGCCGAACCCGCGCTCAATTGATCTCTCCGGGAACCCGCCGCATTCTAAACGACGGGACGCACCGAGGACACCCCTCGCTGCGGCACCTCAGGCCGGAAGGCCGAGTACCTCGCGCAGCGAATACAGCCCCGGCGCCCTGCCCGCAAGCCAGCCCGCCGCCCGCAGCGCGCCGCGGGCAAACAGGGCCCGGTCGGTCGCCCGGTGGGTCAATTCCAGCACCTCCTCGGCGCCGGCCAGCAGGACGGTGTGGTCCCCCACAATGGTGCCAGCCCGGACGGCGGCAAAGCCGATGGCTCCGGGCGTCCGCGCTTCGTCGGCGAGCGCCGGTCGGGCATAGACCGCCACCTCCGCGAGCTGCCGGCCGCGGGCCGCGGCGGCCGACTCGCCGAGCTGCAGGGCGGTGCCGGAGGGCGTGTCCTTCTTCAGCCGGTGGTGGGCCTCGGTGATCTCCACGTCGAACTCCGGACCCAGCAGCGTGACGGCCTGGCGCACGAGTTCCGTGAGGACCGTGATGCCGAGGCTCATGTTGCGGGCGTGGAGCACGGGTATGCGCCCGGCGGCGGCACGCAGCGCCGCGACCTGGGCCTCCTGCAGCCCCGTCGTGCCCAGCACCAGGGCATGACCACCGGCCGCGCAGGCGGCCGCGTGGCGCTCCGCGGCTTGCGGCGCCGTGAAATCGATAGCCACTTCGCAATTCCGGAGCGCGCCGACCAGGTCGGCGACGATCTGCACGCCGAGCGGATCGACCCCGGCGAACTGGCCCGCGTCCCGGCCGAGCGCCGGGTCGCCGGTTTCGGCGAGCGCGCCCACCAGCTGGTGCTCGCCACTGCCCGTGATCAGGCGGATCAGGGCGGTGCCCATCCGGCCGCTTGCGCCAAGTACTGTCACGCGCGCCATGGATCACCAACCCCGATTGCCCGTCAGGGCGTCATCTTCTCAAAAAACTGGCGTACGCCGTCGAGCCAGGAGCGACTGCGCGGCCGATGCCGGTCGCCGCCGTCGACCAGCGCCTCGTTGAAGGTTTCGAGCAGGCGTTTCTGCTCGGCCGTCAGGTTGACCGGCGTCTCGACCTCGACCCGGCAGAACAGGTCGCCCGGGCCGCTGCCCCGGACCGGCCGGACCCCCTTGCCCCGCAGGCGGAAGACGCGCCCGGATTGGGTCTCCGCCGGGATCTTGAGGGTCACTTCACCAGCGAGGGTTGGCACCTGCAGGGCGCCACCCAGCGCCGCCACGGCGAAATTCACCGGGATCGCGCAGGACAGGTCTGCCCCGTCCCGCTCGAAGATATCGTGGGGCTGGGTCCGGATCTCCACGTACAGGTCGCCCGGCGGCCCACCGTTCTGGCCCGACTCGCCTTCACCGGTCAGCCTTATCCGGTCGCCATTGTCCACGCCGGCCGGCACCTTGACCGCAAGGGTCTTGTTCTTCTGGACGCGCCCGCGGCCCTGGCAGCCCGCGCAGGCCTGCTCGATCTGCTGGCCGCTGCCCCGGCAGGTCGGACAGGTCTGCTGGATGGAAAAGAAGCCCTGGGCCATGCGCACCTGGCCCGCGCCCTCGCAGGTCTTGCAGGTCACGGGCTTCGTGCCCGGCTTGGCGCCCGAACCACTGCAGGTCTCGCAGTTCACGAGAGTCGGCAGAGTCAGGTTGATCGTGTCGCCGAACACCGCCTGCTCCAGCGTCAAGGCGAGCTCGTAACGCAGGTCGGCGCCACGAAAAACGGTCGACCGGCCACGGCGGCCGCCGCCGCCGCCAAAGATGTCACCGAAGACGTCACCGAAGATGTCGCCAAAGGCATCACCGGGGCTAAAGCCCGGACCGCCCCGGCCACCGCCCTGGGAGGCTTCCACGCCCGCGTGGCCGTGCTGGTTGTAGATCGCACGCTTCTGGTCGTCCGTCAGGACCTCGTAGGCCTCCTTCGCTTCCTTGAAGGAGGCTTCCGCCTTCGGGTCATCCGGATTGCGGTCCGGGTGCAGCTTCATCGCGAGCCGGCGAAAGGCCTTCTTGATATCGGCCTCACTGGCATCGCGGCTGACCCCGAGAACTTCGTAATAGTCACGCTTCGCCATGCGTCAAACCAATGCAATGACGGCCCGGTGCAGCGCACCGGGCCGTCGGGTTGTCGAGAACAGGCGGCTAGTTCGCCACCCGGGACGCGGGCCTCAGCCCGCCTGCCCGCCCTTGCCGTCTTTCACTTCCTCGAACTCCGCGTCCACGACGCTGTCGTCGCTGCCGCCCGCCTGCGCGCCGCCACCCGGAGGTGCCTGCCCGCCGGCCGCGCCGGCGCCAGCCTGGGACTGCTCGAAGGCTTGCTGGGCAAGGCCGGCGGAAGCCTCGGAAAGCGCCTTGCTCTTCAGCTCGATCTTGGCCTTGTCATCGCCCTTGATCACGTCCTTTAGCTCGGAGAGGGCCGACTCGATCCGGCCGCGCTCCGCGGCGTCCACCTTGTCGCCCAGGTCACGCAGCGAGCGTTCGGTACCGTGCACCAGCGCGTCCGCCTGGTTGCGGATCTCGACGAGTTCCCGGAACTGCCGGTCCTCCTCCGCGTGGGTCTCGGCCTCGCCGACCATGCGCTTGATCTCGTCTTCCGACAGGCCGCTGGAGGCCTTGATGACGATCTTCTGCTCCTTGCCGGTGGCCTTGTCCTTGGCCGACACGTTCAGGATGCCGTTGGCGTCGATGTCAAAGGTGACCTCGACCTGGGGCATACCCCGCCGCGCCGGCGGCAGGTCGGTGAGATCGAAGCGCCCCAGCGACTTGTTGTGCCGGGCCTGTTCGCGCTCACCCTGTAGCACGTGAATGGTCACGGCCGTCTGGTTGTCATCAGCCGTGGAGAAGGTCTGGTTGGCCCGGGTCGGGATAGTGGTGTTTTTCTCGATCAGCTTGGTCATCACGCCACCGAGGGTCTCGATGCCGAGCGACAGCGGGGTAACGTCGAGCAGCAGCACGTCCTTCACCTGGCCCGACAGCACGCCAGCCTGGATGGCTGCGCCCACGGCCACCGCCTCGTCGGGGTTGACGTCCTTGCGCGGCTCCTTGCCGAAGAAGTTGCGGACTGCCTCCTGGACCTTGGGCATGCGCGTCTGGCCGCCCACGAGGATGACGTCGTCGATATCGCCAACCTTGAGGCCCGCATCGCTGACTGCCGTCCGGGAAGGCCCGATGGTCCGCTCAATCAGTTCCTCGACCAGCGACTCCAGCTTGGCCCGCGTCAGGCGGATATTGAGGTGCTTCGGCCCGCTGGCGTCCGCCGTGATGTACGGCAGGTTGACCTCGGTCTGCTGCTGGGAAGACAGCTCGATCTTGGCCTTCTCGGCCGCTTCCTTCAGGCGCTGCATGGCGAGCGGGTCCCGACGGATGTCGATGCCGCTCTCCTTCTGGAACTCGCCGGACAGGTACTCGATTACCCGCAGGTCAAAGTCTTCGCCACCGAGGAAGGTGTCACCGTTCGTGGCCAGCACCTCGAACTGGTGCTCGCCGTCGATCTCGGCGATCTCGATGACGGAGATGTCGAACGTGCCGCCGCCCAGGTCGTAGACGGCAATCTTGCGGTCGCCGCGCTGCTTGTCCATGCCGTAGGCAAGGGCGGCCGCGGTTGGCTCATTGATGATGCGCTTCACGTCGAGGCCGGCAATGCGGCCTGCGTCCTTGGTCGCCTGGCGCTGGGAATCGTTGAAATAGGCGGGGACCGTGATGACGGCTTCCGTGACGGGCTCGCCGAGGTAGTCCTCTGCCGTCTTCTTCATCTTCATGAGGACGCGGGCGGAGATCTCCGGCGGCGACATCTTCTTGCCGTTAACCTCGACCCACGCGTCGCCGTTGTCCGCGCCAGCGATCTTGTAGGACACCATATTGATGTCCCGCTGGACCACCTCGTCCTTGAACTTGCGGCCGATCAGCCGCTTGACGGCAAACAGGGTGTTCGCCGGGTTGGTGACGGCCTGCCGCTTGGCGGACTGCCCCACGAGCACCTCGTCGTCTTTCGTGAATGCCACGATGGACGGGGTGGTGCGATCACCCTCGCTGTTCTCAATGACCTTCGGCTTGCCGCCTTCCATGACGGCCACGCAGGAATTCGTGGTGCCCAGATCGATGCCGATAACCTTGCTCATGCGCCGCTCCATCAACTAAATCGGTGACTTTAAATCTGAGAACGCCCGTCGTTCTCGTACTGCAACCTGAAATGGGACCGCCCTGCCCGGTTTCAAGGGCGGCCGCCGGGCCGGTGGCCCTGGCGGCCTGCCTTGTCAGTCCTGGTCCGGTGGCATCTCCCCGCCCGGTCGGGTGCTCCCGGAGACCACGGGCTCCCCCGCCACGATGACCCTGGCGGGACGCAGCAGGCGCTCGCCCAGCCGGTAGCCCTTCTGCAGGACCAGCAGCACGGAGCCCGGGACCGCCGTGGCGGAGGGCTGCATGCTCATGGCCTCGTGCAGCTGGGGGTCGAAGGGGTGACCCACGGGGTCCACGGCCTCGATGCCAAATTTCTCGAAGGCCGAGCGCAGCAGGCGCAGGGTGGCCTCCTTGCCCTCGAGCAGGCTCTCGGCCGAGGCTTTGCCCGCCGTCTCCAGGCCCATCTCGAGACTGTCAACGATGTCCAGCAGTTCGCCGGCCAGCTTCTCGACGCCCGAGCGCCGGGCAGCCTCGACGTCCCGGGCAGCGCGCTTGCGCACATTGTCCAGTTCGGCGACGGCCCGCAGGTAGCGGTTCCAGTTCTCGGTCCCCGTCGCCTCGGCCTTTTCCAGCGCGGCGCGCAGCTCGGCAAGCTGGTCCGGGGCCCGGTTCTCGCCGGCGCCTGCCGGGGCCGTGCCCTCCTGGTCTGGCTGTGGGTTGTCGGACATCGGGCAGGCTCCTTCTGGACGTGCACACACC
>JBBQSA010000022.1:0-51159 GCA_038214295.1 Gammaproteobacteria bacterium | reverse complement strand
CGGAATAGCCCTCGCTGAAGCCCAGTTCGTAGCTGACGCCATTCTCCCGGACCGGGAAACGCTCCGGTGCCTCGGCCCCCGACACGTACAGGGGCGAGGCGGCGGCGGGCGCCGTGGCGCGGACCTGCCGCGAGAGCGTCTTGTGGTAGAGGCGCAGCGTGCTGCCGGCCGGGCCTGCATCCAGGTGCGCGCGCTGGGCGGCCGTCAGCGCCACTTCCGACTGGGACAGGTGGAAGTCCCCGAGCCGGTCCAGGTACCAGCCGGGCCAGCCGTCACTCGCCCCGTGGATGACGCGGTGGCAGTCCGTTGCGGCCGGGTCAATGATGGCGCGGCGCAGGGCGGCGCGTGCATCGGCCGCGAAGTCGGCGGGTGCGGTGAAGGTCACCCGCTCGCCGCTGCCGGGCTGGTCCAGCGCGAGTTCGGCGGCGTGCAGGCACACGCGGGGAAACGCCGTGCCGCCGTAGAGCGTGTCGCCGAGGATCGGCAGGCCATGGTCCGCGGCGTGCACCCGGATCTGGTGCGTACGGCCGGTGACCGGCTCGGCGGACAGCAGCCAGGTGCCTGCCAGGATGCCGGGCAAGGCAGACGGACCCTCGACCAGCGCGAAGCGGGTCTCGGCCGCATCACCCCGGGTTCCACTTGCGTAGCGTTCGCCGTCGCGGCTGATCCGGGACTCGACGGTGAAGTGGGCCTCGCGGGGCTCCCGGTCCGTGAGCAGCAGGTAGCGCTTGCGGACGGTGCGGCCAGCAAACTGCTCGGCCAGCGAGCGGTTGGCGAGGGTGGTCTTGCCGAACACCAGCACCCCGCTCGTGTCCTTGTCGAGCCGGTGCAGGATCGCGAGGTCCGCCCAGTGGGGCTCCCGGTGGCGCAGCCAGTCGTAGATGCCTTCGCCGGCAAAGGGCGACGGCGCGTGGGTGTTCCAGCCGGCCGGCTTGTGCACGGCGAGCAGGTCCGGGTCCTCGTGGAGGACGCAGGGCGGGCCGGTCACTGAGGGGCCAGCCGGAACCCGTCGGCATCCTGCCAGGCGGGAAACTTTTCCCGGTAGCGCACGAGGCCGGCGCCGTCGAGTTGCGCGGTGTGGGCGCCGGGCGTGCCGCCGAGGTCGGCCAGCGGGTTCCCGAGGTAGTCGTGGACGCCGCTGTCGCCCGCGTAGTCGACACCCTGGCCGTCGCTGCCGAGCCGGTTGACACCCGCCACGTAGCACTGGTTCTCGACGGCACGGGCGGGGCGCAGCAACTGCCAGGCGCTGCGGCGGGCCGCAGGCCAGTTGGCGACGTAAAGGAGCAGGTCGAAGGCGTTGGCGCCCCGGCTCCACACCGGGAAGCGCAGGTCGTAGCAGACGAGCGGGCAGACGCGCCAGCCCTTGAGTTCCACGATCAGGCGGGCCTCGCCCGCGGCGTAGTGCTCGTGCTCCCGGGCCATGCGGAACAGGTGCCGCTTGTCGTAGTGCTGCTGGCTGCCGTCCGGGGCGGCCCACAGGCAGCGGTTGTAGTAGCGCCCGCCGTCCTCGATCACGAGGCTGCCGCAGACCACGGCGCCGGAGCGGCGGGCCATCTCCGCGAGCCAGCGGACGGTGGGCCCTGACAGGGTCTCGGCCTGGCCCTGTACGTCCATCGTGAAGCCCGTGCTGAACATCTCGGGCAGCACGATGAGGTCCGTGGGTCCGGCGAGCGTGCCGATCATGCCCTCGAAATGCGCCCGGTTGGTGGCCGGGTCGTGCCAGGCGAGGCCCGACTGGAGCAGCGTGACGCTCAGATCCTGCACAGGATCTCCGCCGCCCGCTCCAGCGTGGCCGGGTCCTTCGCGAAGCAGAAGCGCAGCAGGGGTGTGGCGGGGGGCTCGGCGCAGAACACCGACACGGGAATGCAGGCCACGCCGGCCTCGCTGGTGAGCCGGCGCGCGTAGGCCACGTCGGGCTCGCTGGTGATGGCCCCGTAGTCGAGCAGCTGGAAATACGTGCCGGCCGACGGGGTGTAGCGGAAGCGCGAGGGTTCGAGCAGCGCGCAGAAGTGATCGCGCTTTGCCTGGTAAAAGGCGGGCAGATCCAGGTAGTGGCCGGGGTCGCTCTCCAGGAAGTCGGCCAGCGCCCACTGCATGGGCGTGACCACGCAGAACTGCACAAACTGGTGGACCCGGCGGAACTCCCGGGTGAGCGCCGCGGGCGCCACGCAGTAGCCGATCTTCCAGCCGGTGGCGTGATAGGTCTTGCCGAAGGAGGACACCACGAGGCTCCGCTCCGCCAGCTCCGGGTAGCGCAGCAGGCTCTCGTGCCGCCGGCCGTCGAAGATGATGTGCTCGTAGACCTCGTCGCCAAGGAGCAACAGCCGGGTGCCGCGCACGAGTTCCGTGAGCGCGGCGATGTCAGCCGCCGCCAGCACCGCGCCCGTGGGGTTGTGGGGCGTGTTCAGGATGAGCAGGCGGGTCCGGGGTGTGACCGCGGCGCGCACCCGGTCCCAGTCCACGCTGAAGTCCGGCGGTTGGAGGGGAATGTGCACGGGCCGGCCGCCGGCGAGGCGGATCGCCGGGTCGTAGGAGTCGTAGGCCGGGTCCAGGCACAGCACTTCGTCGCCCGGCTGCACGACCGCCTCGATGGCGCAGAACAGGGCCTCCGTCGCCCCGGAGGTCACCGTGACCTCCGTGTCCGGGTTCACGGCATGGCCATAGAGGGCGAGGGTCTTGTGGGCGATCTGCTCCCGAAGCACGGGCAGGCCGGCCATGGGCGCGTACTGGTTGTGGCCGGCGTACAGGTGGTGGCTGACCCGGTCGAGCAGGCCCGCCGGGGCCGGAAAGTCGGGGAAGCCCTGGGAAAGGTTGAGCGCGCCGTGTTCGGCCGCCAGCTCGGTCATCACCGTGAAGATCGTGGTGCCCACGTCCGGCAGCCTGCTCGCCAGGGCAAGGTCGGGGACCGAGGTGGATCGGGGGGCGGTGGAGGGCGGCGGCATCGGTCCTGCGACAACGGTCCTGCGACGGGAAATTGGCGTTTTGTTTGACTTCGGTCTTGCCGGACCCCGATCATAGCGCCAACTTTTACGGGTCACCCGATTCAAGACGCATGAATTCCAGTGTAGATGCACTTCCTCCTGCGTCCCCGGCCCCGGCTCCCGCCGCCCCTATGGCCATTGGCTACTTCCCGACGGGCCACAGCACCCGGATGACCAACGTCCGCCGGCTCATCGAGCAGGTGGCGGCTTTCAATACCAGCGTGCTGATTACCGGCGAGTCGGGCACCGGCAAGGAATGGGCGGCGCGCTATGTCCACGGCCAGTCGCCCCGGGCCGACAAGGCCTTCGTCCCGGTGAACTGCGGGGCGATCCCCGCGGAACTGCTCGAAAGCGAGCTCTTCGGTCACGAGAAGGGTGCCTTCACGGGGGCGATCGCCACCCGCATCGGCCGCTTCGAGGCGGCGGAGGGCGGCACACTGTTCCTGGACGAGATCGGCGACATGAGCCTGCCCATGCAGGTCAAGCTGCTGCGTGTCCTGCAGGAACGCATCTATGAGCGGGTTGGCAGCAATCGCGCCCGCCATTGCGACGTCCGGATCATCGCGGCGACCCACCGGAACCTGGAGGCGGCGATCCGGGACGGCAGCTTCCGCGAGGACCTTTATTACCGGCTGAACGTGTTTCCTATCGAGTTGCCGCCGCTCAAGGACCGGCTCGAGGACCTGTCGGACCTGATCGGGAACATCCTCGAGCGCTGCAAGGCTTCCGGGTTGTCACCGGTGAGCATGACGCCGGGTGCGGTGCGGATCCTCAAGCACTACGGCTGGCCGGGCAACATCCGGGAACTGGCCAACCTGCTGGAGCGCCTCTGCGTGCTGTACCCGGACGGCGCCGTCGACATTCCGCAGCTGCCCACGCGCTACACGGCCACCGCGCCGCTGCGCGAGACCGACCGGCAGGAAGTGGCGGCCACCCGGGCCTCCGGGCCCCAGCCCCAGGACATCGAGTTCCCCGCGGACGGCCTGCCGCTCAAGGACTACCTGGAGAAGATCGAGGTGGCCCTGATCCGTCGCGCGCTCCATGACGCGAGCGGTGTCATCGCCCACGCCGCCGAGAAGCTCCAGGTCCGGCGCACCACGCTCGCCGAAAAAATGAAACGCTACGGCATCTAGAAAAAGATCAGGGATGTCCCTTTTTTTTCCTGCTAGGCGGCTTCGATTTTCGCGTAGGTAGTGGACCGGTCCCGGCCCTCGCGCTTGGAGTGGTAAAGGGCCGCATCCGCGGCCGCCAGCAGCGCCTTCGGACTGTCGAAGCGGCTGTGGGAGTCGCAAGTGGCGATGCCGAGCGACAGGGTGACCCTGACCCGCTGGCCATCCGTCGCCTGGGTCGTCTGTTCACGGACGTCCGAGCAGATCCGCTCACCCACGCTGATGGCCTTGTCGACGTCGACGCCGGGCAGCAGCAGGACGAACTCGTCGCCGCCGTAGCGGGCCACGATGTCGGAATCCCGGAGACTCTTGCCAAGCAGCTTGGCCACCATCTGCAGGACCGTGTCGCCCGCCTGGTGTCCGTAGGTGTCGTTGATCTGCTTGAACTTGTCCAGGTCCACGAAGACCACCGAGAGCGGCCAGCCGTGTGAAGCCGCGGTCTCGAACTCCCTGGCGAGTTGTTCCTCGAAGTACCGGCGGTTGTGGGCGTTGGTCAGCGGGTCGCGCACGTTCTCGGTCTTGAGTTCGCTGTTCTCCTCCTCCAGCCTGTTCGTGCGCCGCTGCAGGTCCTGGGCTTCGTTGATCTGGTGCAGGTTCCGTACCACGAGCGTTTCCCGGGCCGCTTCAGTGATGTCCTGCAGCTGGGCCGCGTCGTACAGCTCCATCTGGAAGAGTTCCTCCGCCACCGGCAGCTGCTCCCGGACCATGTCGAACATTTCTCCGAGCCGGCTGGGGTGGATCCCAAGGTACTTGTAGGCCGTCTGGCCAACCCGGCGCAGCGCCACCTCGTTGCGGGCGCCGAGCCAGACATCGCTCAGCTCGCCGGACATGGCCACGCACCTGACGAAGGGCTTGATATCGGCGTCGACACCGGCCGCGCTCGGGTCGTGGCTGTGCTGGACCGCCTGAACGAGGCTGGCCGGCATGTTCCAGATCCCCAGCAGGGAGGCGCCGATGGAGCGATGGTCGGTGGCGATGCAGTTCTGCTCGTGCTGGCAGATCCGCGCGTGCTCGATCTTGAACGGCGCGATGCCCTCATAGACTTCCGGCCAGAGCTTGTCGACGACCAGCATGCCGAGGTCCTGCAGCAGCGACGCCAGGAACACCTCCTCGGCGTCGCGGCGGCCCAGCTCGCTGGCCAGCAGCTTGCCCCAGGCCGCCGACAGCACCGTGCGCCGCCAGTAGGCCGGGAAATCGAAGCCGCCGGTCGAGGTCCGCCGCAGTGTGTTGACCAGCGTGAAGCTCAGGGCCAGCGTCAGTGTGGCATTGAGGCCGAGCGTGATCAGGGCCTGGCGCAGGTTGGAACTCTGCCTGCGCCGCGCGTACATCGCGGAATTGGCGATCCGCATCACCTTGGCGGCGATGGCCGGGTCCGCGCTGACGGCTTCCGCGACCTTGCCGAGGTCGATTTCGGGATTCTGCGCAAGCTGCAGCACCCGCATCGCCACGGGAGGCGGGGTCGGGAAAGAGGTGCAGGTCCGCAGACGCTGCAGGATCGGATCCGGTATCTGGCTCATCGTCGTCGCTCCCGCGGTGCTTTTTATTGAGTGTGTTGAAGTCAATGCAGTTCCGGCCCCTGGGCGGCGCCCGGCGAACGGCCGTAGAGTGTCTGGATCAGGTGCGCTTCGCCCTGGCTCAGGCCGCAGGTGTCGATCAGCTGGCGCGTGGTCGCCCCGTGCTTCGACAGCGCGATCGCCTGCCGGAGGCCGTTGCGGTTATTGGTGGACGTGGTGCTCTCCTGGCGGGACGTCAGCTCGTCGACGCGCTGGCGGAGCAGGCTGGCGGCGCCGTTGGCATCCGCCAGCAGCAGCTCGGTGGTCTGCAGCCGCTGGCTGAGCTCGTCCAGGCGCCGGGCCGTGTCGCTGCCTTCAGCCGGCCGTGCGGTCAGCCGCCGTGCGAGCCAGGCCAGCGCCAGCAGGACCGGTACGGCCGCGAGCGCGGCGCCTACTGATTCCGCCGATGCCTCCGGCAGGTAGATGCTGTTAATGAAACCGGCGGCGCGGGCGAGTACCACATCGAGGGCTGGCAGGTTCAGGGCGTCAAGAGCGTTCATTAAGAGTGTCCTTCAGGCAAGTTCGTCGATGATGTGCGTGCGGCCGTCCGGATCCGGGGCCGGTCTTGGCTTCTGGTCGTCGTGCGGATCCTGCTGCTTCGGCCGTTCGCGGCCGCGCTGCTTCTCCGCCACGCGCCGCAGCGGGTTTACGGGCAGCAGCGGGTTGACCTGGTCGATGGGCTTCATCCGGTCACCTCCCCGGTGCTGCCGGGTTGCGTTGCCGCGGCCGGGACGGTACTGACCGGGCCCGGCAGCGCGGCTGATGCGGGCGCCGGATCGTCGGTCGGTGTGGCAATGCCGGCCGGACGGGGGTCCGTGGCGTCGGGCGGTGCGCCGAGGATCACGAGCGCCACGCGGCGGTTGCGATTGCGGCCCTCCGCCGTGGCGTTGTCGGCCAGGGGCCGGTTCTCGCCCATGCCCGCCACCACCATGCGCGTGCTCTGGATGCCCCGTTCCTCGAAGAGACGGACGATGCGGGCGGCTCGCGCCGCGGACAGTTCCCAGTTGGACGGGAACTGGGCCGTGCGGATCGGCCGGTCGTCCGTGTGACCCTCGATCCGTATCGGGTACGGGCGTTCGGCCAGGATCGTCGCCAGCTTCTGCAGGATCTCGACGGCGGCGGACTCGATCTCGGCGCTGCCGCTCGGGAACAGGATGTCGGTCTTGATCTCCACCTCGACCCAGGAGGGCGCGCGCTGGATGCGGATCATGTCCTTGTCGATCAGCGTCTGCATGGAGGCGGTCAGGTCGTCCGTCATCTTCCGGAGTTGCAACTGCAGGCCCGCGTCTTCAGCGGTCTTCTGCTCGCTGGCAGCCTTCTCCGCGAACTTGATCGCCTGGCCCGGCTTGATTCCGGCCACGGTGTCGTCGGCCTTCGCCTTGGCGGGCTTGTCGCCGATGGCTACCGGTTCCATCGTGCGGGGAGTGCCGCGGAAGGCCGCCGTCAGAGAGTCGGACAGTACCCGGTACTTGCCCTCGTTGACGGAGGACACGGCGTACATCACCACGAAGAAGGCGAGCAGCAGCGTCACGAGGTCGCCGTAGGGGATTGCCCAGGCCTCGTGGTTGACGTGATCCTCGTGTTCGTGTTTGCGCGCCATGGCTGCTTCCCGGGCGTCAGCCCATGAATCCCTTCAGCTTGGCCTCAAGGTTCCGCGGGTTTTCGCCCTCGGCGATCGCGATGATCCCCTCGATGATCATTTCCTTGGAGTGTGTCTGCTTCTTGATGATGTCCTTCAGCTTGTTGGCCGTTGGCAGGAAGAACAGGTTGGCGAGACCGATGCCGTAGATCGTGGCCGTGAACGCGGCCGCGATGCCGTGGCCGAGCTTGCTGGGATCGGCCAGGTTCTTCATGACCGCGATCAGGCCGAGCACGGCGCCGATGATGCCGAGGGTCGGTGCGTAGATGCCGAGGCCCTCGAAGACCTTGGCGCTGGCGGTCTCGGACTTCTCCTTGGCCTCTAGTTCGACTTCCAGTGCCTCGCGGATCTTCGCGGGTTCCGTGCCGTCCACGAGCATCTGTAGGGCCTTCTTCGCGAAGCCATCCGGCTCGTTCTCCAGCGCCGGCTCCAGGCCGAGCAGGCCCTGCTTGCGAGCGGTTTCGCTCCATTCCACCATCTTGGCGATCAGCTTCTCGTGGTCCTCGAGTGGCGGCTTGAAGATCCAGGGGACGATCTTCCAGGCCCGCATGAACGTGGCCTTCGGAGTCTGGATCAGGATCGACGCGAACGTGCCCAGGAACACGATGACGAAGGCCGCGGGATTCAGCAGCGACTCGACGCCCGCGCCCTTGAGGATGGAGCCGACGATGATCGCAAAAAAGGCCAGTGCGACGCCGCCGATTGTCAGCGCGTCCATTGGCCTGCCTTTCGCTTCACGTTGTTATTGTGCTTGTGGGGCATGATGGCGTCAGTTGCTCGCTGTGATGCCTTCGGTAACGTCACGGACCCGGGCGCGCACCCGGGCCAGCGCCTGGCCGTGGATCTGGCAGACGCGTGACTCGGTGACCCCCAGCACTTCGCCGATTTCCTTGAGGTTCAGTTCCTCCTCGTAGTAGAGAGACATCACGAGTGCCTCCCGCTCGGGCAGTCCGCGGATCGCCTCCGCCAGCGCCTGGCGGAACTCGTCCGACTCCAGTTCGGACGAGGGATCGATGCCCGGGTCCGCGATCTGCTGCGCCGGCATCTCGCCGTCGTCGCTTTCCTGGTCCAGGCTGAAGAGGCGATGGGCGGCCGCCGACGTCACGAGGCGGAAGTACTCCTCCAGGGAGACCCCCATTTCGCTGGCGATTTGCCGGGCATCCGCCGGCTTTCCAGTCCTGTTTTCCACTGCCTGAATCGCCGCTGTCAGTTCCCGTTGCCTGCGATAGACCGAGCGAGGCGTCCAGTCGGTGTTCCGGACCTCGTCGAGCATCGCGCCCCGCACACGGATCCCCGCGTACGTCTCAAAACTTGCACCCTTCGCCGGCGAGTACTGGCGCGCGGCGTCGAGCAGCGCAATCAGCCCGACCTGGATCAGGTCATCCTGGTCCACGCCAGCCGGCAGCCGTCCGCGCAGGTGGTTCGCTATCCGCTTCACCAGCGGCGCGTACTCCTGCACGAGCGCGTCGGGCGAGTGCCCGGCGGCGACCGCATAGCGGTTTGCGGGCGTCATGCCGTGGCGTGCTCCCCGCCCTGCGCTGGACTTGCCGCACGGAGCAGGCGTTCCACGAAGAACTCGATATTGCCGCGAGCCGCCTTGGGTCCCTCCCAGTTATCGGCACGGTGGGCCAGCTTCTTGAGGGCTCCCGCCGCCAGGCTGGTTGGGAACGCCGTCACAAACGGGGTCTGCAGCTGCACCGCGCGCCACACCCGGTCGTCGTAGGGAATGCTGCCGGCGTGGTCGAGAGTGACCTGCAGGAAGCGCTCGGAGACCCGAAGCAGCTTCTCGAACAGGCTCCGCCCGTCGCCGCCCTGGTGGGTCATGTTCGTGATGATCCGGAAGCGGGACACGTGGCGCTCCGTGCTGAGGACCTTGATCAGGGCGTAGGCGTCCGTGATGGAGGTTGGTTCGTCGCAGACCACAACGAGTACTTCGTTGGCAGCCTCGCAGAAGCGCAGCACCCCTTCGGAGATGCCGGCGGCCGTGTCTATGAGCAGGGCGTCGAGATCCTCCGTCAGCTCGCTGAAGGCATGGATGATGCCGGCGTGCTGGGCGGGGTTGAGGTTTGCCATGCTGGCCAGCCCCGAGGCCCCGGGGATCACGCGGACCCCGGCCGGGCCCGTCACGATCACTTCATCGAGACGGCGCTCGCCCTTGACCACGTCGGCCAGCGAGTGCTCGGGTTGCAGGCCAAGCAGCACGTCGACGTTGGCGAGACCGAGGTCGGCGTCGAGCAGCAGCACGCGGCGGCCGAGCATGCTCATGGCAATGGCCAGGTTGGCGCAGATATTGGTCTTGCCCACGCCGCCCTTGCCGCCGGTGACGGCAATGACTTTGACGGGTTTCGGGTTCCGCAGGCGGCGCAGGCCCTCGGCCTGGTCCGTCCCGTTCCGGCCTTCAGGCGTAAGCATGAGTCGTCACCTCCGAAAAACTCCGCGCCAGGGTGTCGGTATCGATCACCCGGGCCTCGCGTCGCATGAGCTCGACCGCCATCTTGGCGAGCCAGGATTGCCGGTTATGCATCAGGTGCAGGTCCTCCGGGACCCGCTGGCCGTTGGCGACGTAGGCCAGCGGCAGCGCGCTCCGGATGAGTACCGAGAGGGCGCCCCCAAGCGACGTGGCCTCATCGGTCTTGGTCAGGATGCACCCGACCGGCCGCGCCGTCCGGAACACGTCCACAATTTCCTGCATCGCACTGGAAGCCGTGTTGGCCGGCAGCGCGAGGAGGGTGGCGATGCCCGTGTCGGCGGCCGCCAGCCGGGCCAGCTGCTCGGGCAGCCGCGGGTCCCGCTGGCTCATGCCGGCCGTGTCGACGAGGACCAGCTTGCGGCGCTCCAGCGCGGCCAGGGCCTCGGTCAGGCTCTGGGCGTCGCTGGCCGAGGCCACGCTGACCCCCATGATCTGGCCGAAGGTCTCGAGCTGCTCCCGGGCGGCGACCCGGAAGGTATCGGTGGTCACGAGGCCGACGGCGTCGGGGCCAAACTGCTGGGCAGCCCGGGCCGCGAGCTTGGCGATGGTGGTCGTCTTGCCGACGCCGGTGGGGCCGATGACCGCGTACACGCCCCCCTCGGCGACCACGTCGAAGGTAGCGACGGGGACCTGCTCGACGAGCGTGCGCAGGCCGGCGGTCCAGCCGCCGACCGGGTGGGCCGTGGCCGCGACTGTCGCCAGCCGCCGGGCGATGTCGGCATCCAGTCCCAGCTGGATGAAATTCTTCAGCAGGGTGGCGGTGGCCGGGGACTGCCGGGATTGTTCATCCCAGAGCAGGCGCCCCAGTTGCGCCTCGAGCAATGAGCGGATGGAGCGCATCTCCTCCCGCATCTCGTCCAGTTCGCTGGCCGTGGCCGCGGAGCGCGGTGGCTGGTACCAGCCAGCCTGGCCGGCCACCCCGGCATCGATGCGGACCGCCGGGCCTTCGGGCGCCTCGCCGGCTGGCCGGCTCGCGTAGCCCCGCTCCGTGTAGGTCGTTTCGCGATGGTCTGGCGCGGCCTCGCCGCCGCCCCGGTCGACGGCCGCCGATATCTCGACGCCATGCGCCTGGCGCGCCGATTCAAGAATGACGGCATCCGGGCCCAGCGCCTCGCGCACCTGGCGCATCGCGTCCCGCATGTCCGTGCCCGTGAACCTTCTGATCTTCATCCTTCTCTCCCTGCATCAGGTGCCGACAGCGGCAATCAGGCGTACCCGCTTGCTGTCGGGCACTTCGTTGTAGGCCAGTACCCGCAGCGTCGGGACCGCAAAGCGCAAAAACCTCGCCAGCCAGGGCCGGAGCGTTGGCGCCACCAGCAGCACCGCCGGCTGGCCGGCGGCCTCCTGACGGTGGGCCGTCTCCGCAAGCTGCGTCTGGAGCCGTTCGGCCAGCGTTGGCTCGATTCCGGCCGTCTCCGCGCCACCCTTGAGAGCGTCTTGCAAGATCTGTTCCAGCCTGGGGTCCAGGGTGATGACCGGCAACTCGTCGTTGCCGGCACTGACCCGCTGGACGATGGTGCGGCCGAGAGCCACCCGGACCGCGCTGGTCAGGGCCTCTGGCTCCTGGGTGGTCCGGCCGTGCTCGGCCAGCGACTGGCAGATGGCGCGCATGTTCGTGACGGGAATCTGTTCCCGTAGCAGCTCCTGGAGCACCCGGACGACCACCGACAGGGGCAGCGTCTTCGGGACCAGCTCCTCAATCAGCTTCGGCGCCTGCTTGCCCAGCCGGTCGAGCAGCTCCTGCGCCTCCTGGTGACCGAAGATCTCGTGGGCGTTCTCGTGCAGGACTTTCGACAGGTGCGTCGCGATCACCGTCGGCACGTCCACCACGGTGTAGCCCCGGGACTGGGCCTCTTCCCGCTGGCCCGGCTCGATCCAGACCGCTTCGAGGCCGTAGGCGGGGTCCCGGGTCTGCACGCCGGGAATGCGCTGCTCGATGTGGCCGGGATTGATCGCCAGCTCCCGGTCAAGCTGGACCTCGCCCGTCGCGACGGCCGAGCCCATCACCGACAGGCGGTAGCCGTTCGCGGGGAGGTCCAGGTCGTCGCGGATCCGGACCGGCGAGACGAGGAAGCCCAGTTCGTCCGACAGGCGCTTCCGCACGCCCTTGATCCGGCGCATGAGTTCTCCATCCTGCTGCCGGTCGACGAGCGGTATCAGGCGGTAGCCGACGTCGAGTGCAATCGCGTCCGTCTCGCCGACGTCGCTCCAGGACAGGTCCCGGTTGGCTTCCTTTTCAACCACGTCAGGTGCCACCAGGTTCTCGGTGACCAGGGCTTCGGCTTCCCGGCGTCGTTCGATGAGCCAGGCGCCGCCGGCACAAATACCGGCCATCATCAGGAAGGCCACGTTCGGCATGCCCGGTACGATGCCGAGGATGCCGAGCAGCACAGCGACGACGCGCAGCACGCGCTTGTCGCCAAGGAGCTGGGAGAACAACTGCGTGCCCATGTCCTCGGAACGGGACATGCGGGTGACGATCACGGCGACTGCGATTGCCAGCAGCAGTGAGGGAATCTGCGCGACGAGGCCGTCGCCGATCGTCAGCAGGGCATAGGTCTCGGCAGCCTGGCCGACGTTCATGTCGTGCTGCATGACGCCGATCAGGATGCCGCCGATCAGGTTGATGAAGAGGATCAGCAGGCCGGCCACGGCGTCGCCCCGGACGAACTTGCTGGCGCCGTCCATGGAGCCGTAGAAGTCCGCTTCCATCCGGACCTCACTCCGGCGGAGCACGGCCTCCTGCTGGGTGATGATGCCCGCGTTCAGGTCGGCGTCGATCGCCATCTGCTTGCCGGGCATGGAGTCCAGGGTGAAGCGGGCGCTGACTTCCGAGACCCGGCCGGCACCCTTGGTCACCACGACGAAGTTGACGATGACGAGGATCGCGAAGACCACGATGCCGACTGCGTAGTTACCGCCGATGACAAACTGGCCGAAGGCCTCGATCACCTTGCCGGCCGCGTCGGCGCCCGTGTGGCCATGCAGGAGCACCACCCGGGTGGACGCCACGTTGAGCGCCAGCCGCAGCAGGGTGGCCAGCAGCAGGACTGTGGGGAAGGCTGCGAGGTCAAGCGGGCGCAGCACATAGACCACGGCCAGGATGACCACCAGCGAGACGCAGATATTGAACGTGAAGAGAATATCCAGCACCAGCGGCGGCATGGGCAGCACGATCATCGCGAGCATGGCGAGGACCACGAGCGGCAGGCCCGCGGCCAATGCCGCCGTGTTGCGTATCGTGCCGAGCCAGTCTGTCGCGCTATTTCCGCGGGCTGCCATCGTTCAGGTTCCTATCTGCGTCGCCGGCGGCGCTGCGGGCCGCTGGCCAGTTTCTCGTCCACGTCCACCGTCGGCCGCTCCGGCCACGGACCGCCGCTCGTGCGCACGACCTTCAGCCGGTAAACGTAGGTCAGGACCTGCGCAACGGCGAGGTACAGCGGGGCCGGGATTTCCTGGCCCAGGTCGGTTGTCCAGTAGAGGGCCCGCGCGAGCAGTGGCGACTCGAAGAGCGCCACCTTGTTCTCGGTGGCGATGGCCCGGATCCGCGCCGCGGTCTCGTCGGCGCCCTTGGCGAGCACCACGGGCGCCCGCATGCGGTTGTCGTCGTAGCGCAGCGCCACGGCGAAGTGGGTCGGATTGGTAATTACCACGTCGGCGGTCGGAACCCGCTCCAGCATCCGGCGCCGGGCGACGTCCTGCTGCATCTGCCGGATACGGCTGCGGACTTCCGGGCGGCCCTCGGACTCCTTCATCTCGTCCTGGATTTCCTGGCGCGTCATGCGCATCTGGCGGGCGTGCGACCAGAGCTGGTACGGTGCGTCGACGGCAGCGATCAGCAGCAGGGCGCCGCTGCAGACGGCGAGTGTCAGCAGGGTCAGGGACAAGGCGCTGCCCATGGCCTCGACGAGCGGCTGGTCGGAAAGACCCAGCAGGCTGTCCATCGTGCCCATCAGGAGGGCCACGGCCGCCACCACGATCAGGGTAGCCTTCGCCAGCGCCTTCAGGACTTCCACCAGGCTGTTGAGGCTGAACATCCGGCCGATGCCGGCGACGGGATCGAGGCGGTCAAACTTGAAGGCCATCGGCGCCGGCGTGAAGATCCAGCCGCCGATGGCAATGGTGCCGAGGAAGGCAGCGACCGCGAGGGAGGCGAGCAGTGGCGTGCAGGCGTCCAGCGCCGCAAAAACTGCCTGGCTAAGGGCCTCCGTCATGTAGCCGGGGTCATCGAGCGCCGCCCGGTCCCAGGTGAAGGCGTCGCGCATCATGTCCTTGAGGTTGCTGCCCAGTTGGGCGCCGTTGGCGTACAGCACGAGTGCGCCGGTCATCAGCACGGCGGCCATGCTGAGTTCGCGGGAGCGGGGAATCTGGCCCTTCTGGCGCGCCTCGTCGAGGCGCTTCGCTGTGGCCTGTTCCGTCCGGTCCTGTTGCTGGGTCTCCGCCATGGCCGGCTAGTTCCCCAGGATCTTCGTGAGCAGGCTGAAGGCTTCCATCATCTGGCTTTCCCACACCGGGCCCTGGGTGCGGATGGACATCACCAGGATGAACAGGCCGAGCATGATCGTTATGGGGAAACCCACGGCGAACAGGTTAAGCGTGGGTGCGGCGCGGCTGATCACGCCGAAGGCGACGTTGACCATGAGGATCGCCACGACTGCCGGCAGAGCCAGCTGCACGGCCCCCGCAAACATGGCCGCGCCAAAGTCCGCAATGATCCGTGCATCCTCGGGGCTGATGCCGCCGGAGCCGATGGGGACTGCCGCATAGCTCTGCGCGAGCAGGGCAATCAGCGACAGGTGCGCGTTGGTGGCGAGCAGAACGAGCGATGACACCACGATATAGAAGCGCCCCAGCAGAGGCATGCTTCCGTTCTGGGGATCAACCACGCTGGCGAAGGACAGGCCCATGCCCGTCGAGATCAGCTGGCCTGCCAGCAGCGCGGCTTCCGTGGCCAGCCGCAGGACAAAGCCGATGGCGAGGCCAACGATGAGTTCCTGGGCAATGGCGAGCAGGCCGGGCCCGCTCAGCGGCTGGAGGTCCGGCGGCGGGCCGGCGGAAGGCACCAGCGCCAGCGCCAGCACGAGCGACATGGCGAGCCGCATCCGGCGGGGTACGAAGACGGCGCCCAGCAGGGGCGCCAGCATCACGACGCCGCCGACGCGCAGGACCGTCCACAGGATTGCGAACAGGACGTCAGCGAGTTGTGCCGTGGTCTCCATGGGCAATTAGCCGAGCATGCCGGGGATGTTGGTGAACAGCGTCCGGGTGTAGCCGGTGATCATCTGCAGCATCCAGGGGCCGGTGAACAGCAGCGTGAGCACGAGGGCCAGGAGCTTTGGAATGAACGACAGGGTCATTTCATTGATCTGCGTCGCGGCCTGCAGGACGCCAACGAGTACGCCAGTGATCAGCGTGACGAGCAGCAGCGGCGCCGCCAGCAGGGCGGTCAGGGTCAGCGACTCGCTCGCAATCGTCAGTACGGTTTCGGGTGTCATGGCTGGTCCCGTCAGTTGTGCGGTGTGAAGCTGGAGGCGAGGGTGCCGACGATGAGTCCCCAGCCATCCACCAGCACGAACAGCATGATCTTGAACGGCAGCGAGATGAGCATGGGCGACAGCATCATCATGCCCATCGACATCAGGACGCTGGAGACGACGAGATCGATAACCAGGAACGGAATGAAGGTAAGGAACCCGATCTGGAATGCGGTCTTCAGCTCGCTCGTGAGAAAGCTGGGCAGCAGCACCGACAGCGGTACGTCTTCCGGCTTCGCAAAGCCTTCCTTGCCGGACAGGCCCGCGAACAGCTCGAGGTCCGGCTCCCGGGTCTGGCTCAGCATGAACTCGCGCATCGGCCCCTGGGCCTTGTCCGCCGCGGCGGACAGCTCGATAGTGCCTGCAAGGTACGGTTGCAGGGCATCCTGGTTCACCCGGTCGATGACGGGCGCCATGATGAAGTAGGTAAGGAAGAGGGCGAGGCCCACGAGAACCTGGTTCGGCGGTGTTTGCGGCATGCCGATTGCCTGCCGGAGGATGGCGAGAACGATCACGATACGGGTGAATGAGGTGGCAGCCAGCAGCAGCGACGGCAGCAGCGTCAGTGCCGTCATCAGCATCAGGATCTGGATGCTGACCGACCAGGTCTTGCCGCCGTTGGCATTGTCGACCAGCGACAACGCGGGGATCACCGGCTCGGCCAGCGCTGCCAGGGGCGCCAGCAGCGGCGCCAGGGTCAGCAGCAGCAACAGGCCCGTGCGGCCGGCGGCAGTCCGGGAAGTCATGGTTTGCGATCCATCAGGTTGGAGAATTCCGAGGGGTGGTCGTTTGCCTGGCCCTGTGTCAGAACGTGCAGGGTGCGCATGCCGGTCGGGCTGAGGCCCACCAGCACCTGATCGCCACCGACGCGCAGCAGGACGACCCGTTCGCGGGTGCCCAGTGACATACCGCTGACGACCTCGATCATTCCGCCGCGCATTCCGGACCCGACACGGAAGCGGCGGGACAGCCAGGCTGTGGCCGCCAGCAGCGCCAGGACGACCACGAGGCCCAGCACCATGCGGATCGCGGCCGACGTGATATCGCTGGTTGGCAGGCCGCCGGTGGCAAGGCTCGCCGGCTTGTCAGCGGCGAGCACCGGGCCGGCGGTCAGCAGCAGGGTGGTGAGGGAATGGAGGCGCATTACCGGTGCTGTCCGTTGACTATCCCTGGGAAGGTCCGCGCTTGGCGGGCGGCAGCACGTCGGTCAGGCGAATGCCGAACTTGTCATTGACGATGACGATCTCGCCGTGGGCCACCAGCGCGCCGTTGACGAACACGTCCAGCGGTTCACCGGCATTACGGTCCAGTTCGACCACCGAGCCCTGGGTCAGGCGGAGCAGCTTGCCCACGCTCATCTGCGCCCGGCCGACTTCCAGCGACAGCGTGACCGGCACGTCGAGGATCACCTCGATGTTCGCCCGCAGGTCGGTGCCGCCGGTGCCGGCGGGTACATCCAGTGCGTCGAGGGCGGGCGCCTGGTACGCCTGGGCCCTGGGCGCGCTGACGGCGCCGCCCTCAGGCGTTTTCATCTCGTCCATATTTCTCTCCTACGGTGATGCGGTTGGCGGGCTTCGTGATGCGCACGGCATTACGGCCCTGGAAGGCGCCGAAGGTCCCCTCGACGAGGGGCGTGTCTCCGGCGTACAGGATCACGGCCGGCAGCAGGTCGGTGGGAATGATGTCCCCCGGTCTCGCCTCGACCAGGTCCCGCAGGCTGATCTCCGTGCGGGCGACGACCGCGCGCAGCGAGACCTGGGCATCCTGCACGTCGGCCTTCAGTCGCGAACTCCAGCGGCGGGAGTCGGCCTCCGCCTGGTCGGGCTGGCCGGCGTCCCGGAGGTGACGGATCGGCTCCATCAGTACATCGGGCAGTGCAATCTCGAAGCGGAAGTCCTGGCCGCTCAGGGTCAGGTCAAAGCCGGTAACGGTCATGGCCTCCGAGGTGGCCGCAACCGCGGCGAAGATCGGGTTGATCTCTGACGCGCCAAGCTGGAAATCGATATTGACGAAGGGCTTCCAGGCATCGCGCATGTCCTGGGTGATCAGGGTGACGAACTTGCGCACCAGCCGGATCTCCATGGGAGTGAACTCGGCAGTGCCTTCGGTGCGCCGGCCCTTGCCGTCGCCGCCAAAGAAGATGTCCACCAGCGTGAAGACAAAGCCGGAGTCGAGGGTGATCACGCCCTTCAGGTTCTGTGCCCGTACCTCGATGACATTGAGGCTGGTCGGGACGGGCAGGCGCCGGGAGTAGAGGCCCCAGCGCTCCTCGCGCCACGGCCGCGGGCTGACCTCTACGGACTGCCGGAAGAACTTGCGGGCCGTCAGCTTGAGCAGGCTGGTCATGCGCTCGGAGATCGATTCCAGCGCGGGCACCTTGTCGGACGCGATGCGCTCCCAGTGGTCCGCGTGGAGGTCGACAACCTGGCCTTCCGGCGCGCGGCCCTGCGGGTCGCCGGCGGCTGACGGCGCGCGCAGCGCCTGCGATTCGTCCTCCGAGAGGATCTCCCTGGTGTTCATGGACCGGAAGCTCCGCCTACTGGACGACGAAACTGGTGAAGTACAGTTCTTCGACGCTGCCCGGGTGGTCCTCGTCCTCGACGGGGTTTGCCGCCAGGATCTTCTGCACTTCCGTCAGCGCCTGGTGGCGCAGCGTCTCCTTGTCCTCCCGGTTGGTCAGCGACGGGATGGCTTGGCCCCCGAGCAGCATCAGCAGGTTGTTCCGGATGACCGGCATGTGGGTCTTGAGCGCGGTGATGACGTGCTCATCCCGCGACATGAGTTCGACGGTGACCTGCAGGAAGCGGATCGAGCCCTTGTCTTCCAGGCTCACCACCAGCGGCGGATCGAGCGGCAGGTAGAGCGGCGGTCCCTTGGGCTTCTCGACGGTCTTGCCGGACTTGGTCACCACCACCTCGGGGGCGGGGCAGTTCGGCGTCATGGAGTTGAGCAGCTTGCAGCCGATGATCGGGGCGGCCAGCTGGGTCGTGATCAGCAGCAGGAACAGGCCGATGACGGTACCAACCGCCTTCAGCAGGCTGCTGCTCCTTGACGCGACGGCGGCGGCCTCCGGGGCGGCGGTGTCGATATCTTCAGTGGCCATGGCATTGAGTCCGTGAATATCCCGGAGGACTCAAAGCAAGACCCGTGCCATGCCAGAGTAGGCTTAAAACATCAATTAGATCAGTGTCTTGTGACTCAACCGGAGCCCGGGCCGGGGCCGGCGCCAAGGTCTTGGCGGCGGACCGGCGGGGCCTGCCAAGGCGTTGGCCCGCTGCCGCCCGGTCAGGCCCAGACGTCGAGCAGCCGGTTCGGGGCCGCGGACCGCGCCAGCGCCGGGAGGGCGCTGATCTGGCGGGGACCGGGCCCGCTGCGCCAGCGGTTGTCGGCCGGTGCGTAGCCGTCGCTGGCCGTGCGGCGCTGCTCGCCGAAGCCACCCTGGCCCGCCTGGCTGGAGCCCGTATCCACCTGGGTCCGGGTCAGCTGCAGGCCCTGGTCCGCGAAGAGCTCCCGGAGCCGGGGCAGTGAGCCTTCGATGGCGTCCCGGGCCTGGCTCGTGGACGTGCCGAACCACACCTGGGCCCTGCCGTCGTCGATGCGGATTTCCACATCGAGTTCGCCAAGGCTTTCCGGGTGCAGCTTGAGTCGGGCCGAGTGGGTGCCGGGTCCGCCCAGGGTCAGCAGCCGGTCCGCCAGGCCGCCGGCGAAGGCGCCCGGCGGACCGATGGTCTGCAGCGCGGGCAGGCCGCCTCCCGGAGCCTGGCCGGCCAGGGTGGTGCCGCTGGCCAGGCCCGCGGTCAGCGTGCTGTTGGCGGGCAGGGCGCTGGCCGTGTCGCCGCTCCTGCCACTGCCGCCGTCACTGCCCAGGGCAAAGGCGGCGAGAGGGCTGCCCGTGGCCAGGCCGGGATTGTTGCCGGGGGTCGCGTCGCCAGCCGGCAGCGTGTCGGCTCCCGAGAGCCGCATGCGCAGGAGGTCGAGCACGTTCGCGGACGGCACGGCGTCTGCGCGGAGTGCCCCGCTGGCAATGGTCGGGAGCGCGGGGCGCGCGTCGGAGACGCCCGCGCTGTCCCGGGACCCGCCAGTCATGCCACCGCCCGGCTTGCCGGGGTTGATGGCCCGGCCGGCGAGCACCGGAGAGGCGCCGGCCGCGGCTGTCAGATCCGGGTTCACGTCGAGCAGGGGCGAACCTGCCGGCTGCCGGCTGAACGCCAGGTCCGCGAGACTGATGCGCGGCGGGGGAGATCCCGTTGCCCCAGGCCGGGTGTCGGGCGCCTGGCCAGGATTGAGGCCAGTCTCGAGGCCAGTCTCGAGGCCAGGATTGAGGCCAGACTCCTGGCCAGCATCGAGAGCAGGAGCGAGCGCCGCAGTGAGGCCAGTATCGGCATCCGGTATCGGGGCCGCGGTGCCGGGCAGTGCGACCGGCAAGCTCTTGCCGCCGTCTGGCAGGCTGTTGCCGGCAACCACGGCCGCGTCCGGCGTGCCGCCGGACGGCGCCGGCGACGGGGTGGCGCTCCCGGGCAGCGCCAGCAGCTGGATGAAATTGCTGTCCCCGTCGGCCGGAGTATCGGGAGCGTCGCTATCGGCGGTCGCCGGAGCCGGGGGCTGAGAGCCCTGCAGGACGCCGGAAAGCAGGGCCGCAAAGGGATTGGCGGGGGCGCTCTCCGGTGCCTTCCGGGACGGGGAAGAGGGGCCGCCAGGACGCTGGGCCGCACCGTTCAGCGCAGCGTTCAGCAGGTCCGGCGGCGGGCTTTGGTTGAAGCTGGTTGTACTCACACTGAAGGTTCAAGCAACCTCCGTGCCACCCGAGTTCACACTTTCCGGCCGGGGTAGGTCCGGGTGGTCGCGATCTCGTCCAGGCGCCCCTGTTCCTTCCGGTCCCGCTGGTCCCGTTCCTGATGTTCCAGCCGCTCGTCGAGCTTTTCCAGCGAGCGGGTCCGGGCCCGGGCGGAGCGCCACTGCAGCGTCTGCTGTTCCACCTGCTGGCGCTGGGTCTCGACGGTGCCCCGCTGTTCGTCGACGGCGCCCCGGAGCCGTTCCAGGAATCCCCGGCCGCTGCGCAGGCTGCTGATGGTCATGCTCTTTGCCGGTGGTGCGCTGGCCTGGCCAATTCCGTGGCCACTGCCGCTGCCGTGGCCTGGAGCCTGCGTGTACTCGGCCAGGTAGCCGCGGATCTGCTGCAGGCGACGTTCCTCCACGTCCAGTGCCCGCAGCCGCTCGGCGAGCCGCCGCGCATGGTCCGCTTCCGTATGGCCCGCGAGCCGCTGCAGTGTCTGGATGCGGCTGCGCCTAGCCACGCGGGCGTCCGTCAGGCGGGTCCGAGTTCACCAGCGTCTCGAGCTGGGCGATGCTCTCCTCGAAGCTCACGGGCAGCTCGGTGGGCTGGCGCAGGAAGGCTTCGATGCGGGGCCAGAGGCGCACGGCCCGGTCGAGCTGTGGATCGGCGCCGGGGCGATAGGCGCCCACGGTGATCAGGTCCCGGTTGCGCATGTAGCAGGCGACGACCTCGCGGAATTTCTGGGCCGCCGCCAGGTGCTGGGGCGAGGCGATCCGGCTCATGGACCGACTCACGGAGGACTCCACGTTGATCGGTGGGTAGATGCCGCTTTCCGCCATGTCCCGTGACAGCATGATGTGACCGTCGAGGATGGCGCGGGCGGCATCGACGATCGGATCGTTCTCGTCATCGCCTTCCGCCAGCACCGTGTAGAACGCGGTGATGGAGCCGCCGCCCACATCACCCGTGCCCGCCCGCTCCACGAGTTGCGGCAGCCGGCCGAACACGGAGGGCGGATAGCCCTTGGTCGCGGGTGGCTCGCCGATAGCGAGGCCGATCTCGCGCTGTGCCTGGGCAAAGCGGGTCAGCGAATCCATCAGCAGTAATACCTGGCTGCCGCGGGCGCGGAAGTACTCGGCGATAGCGGTGGCCCGCCACGCGCCGTGGATGCGCAGCAGGGGCGAGCAGTCGGCCGGTGTCGCGACGACAACGGACCTGGCGAGGCCCGCCTGGCCGAGGTTGTCCTCGACGAATTCCTTCACCTCGCGGCCGCGCTCGCCGATGAGGCCCACCACGATCACATCGGCGCGGGTGTACCGGGTCATCATCCCGAGCAGCGTGCTCTTGCCGACGCCGCTGCCGGCAAAGAGGCCGAGTCGCTGGCCGCGACCGGCGGTAAACAGCGCGTTGATCGAGCGCACGCCCACGTCCAGGGGCTGGTGGATTGGCTGGCGTTGCAGTGGATTGATCGGCTCGGCCTCAAGGCGGGTCCGGGCCTCGCAGTTCAGCGGGCCGCGGCCGTCGAGCGGGTTCCCGGCCCCGTCGATGACGCGGCCGAGCAGGCCGTCGCCCACGCCGACGCGGGCCGCGGAGCGTTTTGGAACGACGCGCGCGTTCGGCATCACGCCGGCGAGCGTGCTGGTGGGCATCAGGAACAGCCGGTCGCCGGAAAAGCCGACGACTTCCGCCTCGACCGAGTTGCCGCCGGTGCCCTCGATCAGGCAGCGGGCCCCGAGCGCCGCTTCACAGCCGACAGCCTCCAGGGTCATCCCGGCGACGCGGGCCAGCTTGCCCTCGACGACGACGCCCGGGTCCCGGGCACTCGCCTGGTGCGCCGCGAGGCGCCGGGCCCAGCGCTCGCTGCGTTCACTGGCCAGCCGGATGGCCGGGTGCTTATTCAGGTTGCTGATCTGGCTCGTCACGTTCGTCCTCCAGGAGCCGGGCGATGACCCGCGTCAGCCGCGCGTCCAGGCGGGCATCGATGGTAGACCGGGGCGAAGTGACGAGGCAGCCGCCGCGCTCGAGCAACGGGTCGGACTCGAGCCGCCAGGCGCGATCGCCCTCGGTCGCCGCCAGTTTTTCCCGGATGGCCTCGGCGTCAGCCGGGTGCATGCGCACGACCACGTCGCCGGACGCGAGTGGCAGCGCGGCGAGGCACTCCCGGATCACCCCGATCAGGTGGCCCGGGTCCTGGTGCATCTCGCGGCGAACGAGTTGGCGGACCACGGCCTGAACGAGGGCCAGCAGTTCCGCTTCGACCCGGTGATCCAGCTCCTCGAGGGGACGGGCAAGTGTGTCCAGGATCTTTTCGACGGCCTCCATGCGGGCCGCGAGCTCGCGGCTGCCGGCGTCCAGGCCGGCCTGCCGGCCCTGGTCGAAGCCCTGCTGCCAGGCGCGCTGCTGGATGGCCGTGACGTCCTGGTCGTTGCTGCGCCGGTAGCTGCCCGGGCCGCCCGGGTTCTGGACTTCGGGCGCACGCCAGGCAACGACATGGGAATCGCCGTCCCCGCGGATCAGCCTAGACGAAGTCATCGCCACCGCCGCCGAGAATGATGGTGCCTTCGTCGGCCAGCCGGCGGGCGGTCGTCACGATCTCCTTCTGGGCGGCCTCCACTTCGGCGATGCGGACGGGCCCCTTGGCCTCGAGATCGGACTTCAGCATCTCGCCGGCCCGCTTCGACATGTTCTTGAAGATCTTCTCCTGTAGCGCCTGATCGGCACCCTTCAGCGCAATGACCAGGATATCGGTGGTGACTTCGCGCACCAGCGCCTGGATACCCCGGTCATCGACCGCGAGCAGGTTGTCAAAGACGAACATGTTGTCCTGGATCTCCTGGCTCAGGACCGAGTTTTGCTGGTTCAGGTTTTCGAGGATCTGGTTCTCGATATCCTTATGGACCATGTTGAGGATCTCGGCAGCACTGCGGATGCCGCCCATGGCAGTCACTTTAAAGCCCGACGCCTGGGAAAAGCGCTGCTGCATGACCTCGTCGAGTTCCTCGATGGTGTGCTGGGGGATCTCGTCCATGCGCGCGATCCGCGTCACCACCTCCGTGGAGAGGCGGACCGGCAGTTGCGAAATCACTTCCGCGGCTTTCTTGGCGTCGAGCCCCGCCAGGACGACCGCAATCACCTGCGGATGTTCACGATGAATAACCTCGGTAACCTCCTTCGCCTCCATCAGCTGCAGCGAATCGAGCCCCCGGGGCTCGTCGTCCACAATCCGGTCGAGGACCTTTGCCGCCTTTTCCTCGCCAAGCGAACTGGTGAGCAGGCGCTTCAGGAACGTGGGCGAGCGGCTCACCATCGGCGCGTCGCCCTCCACGTTGTTCGTGAACTGCGTGAGCACCGAGTCCGCCTGGCCGCGGCTGACCTTGCGAAGCGAGGCCATGGCCTTACCGAGGCGCTGCACCTCGCTGACCGGCATGTGTTTCATGACATCAGCAGCTTCCTTCTCGCTGAGGGACATCAGGAAGATCGCAGCGCGCTCGCTGCCGGAGAGGTCTGCCTGCTTGTCAGCCATCGGACTGCACCCATGACCTTACGATCTGTGCCACGCGCTCGGGATTCTTGTCGGCCAGCTGGCGAGCCACGCTGATCTTGTCGTCGTAGCTGAGCGGTCCGCGCTGCTCGACGGGCATCCCGCCGCCACCCCCGGAAGACGCGCCGGCGTAGGCGGGCAGTCCCGGCGCGCCGCCACTACCAGTACCCGTGCTGAGGGCCCGGAGCAGGGGCCGGACCAGCACGAGGGCGACCACCAGGACGAGCAGGGCGGCGAGGCCCTGCTTGCCCACCGACTGCACGGTCGGGCTCTGGAGCAAGCCGGGCTCTTCCGTGTCTGCCACCGGCGGGCTCTGGTAGAACGGCATGCTGCTGACGCTGACGGTATCGCCACGCTTCTCGTCGTAGCCGACTGCGTCCCGCACCAGCTTCTGCAGTGCCTCCAGTTCCTCCGGCGCGATCTTTTCCGAGGTCACGGTACCGTCGGCAGCCGTCACGCGCTTTTCATCGATGAGCACGGCGACGGACAACCGCTGGACCTGGCCCGTCGACTGCTTGGTGTGGCTCATGGTGCGATCCATCTCGAAGTTCCGCGTACGCCGGACCGACTCGTTCGCCGGTGCCTGCGCCACGGTGGCAGCTGCTTCCGCCTTGGCCGCGTCCGCCGGCACTGCCGGGGCCGCAGCGGCTGCCGGTGGCGCCGTCACGGCCGCGGGCGGCGGTGGCTGGTTGCTCAGCGCGCCGGGAATGCCGCCAGCAAAGCCCGTGCCATTGTTTCTGTCCTCGGAGACCTGTTCGCTGCGCACGACGGTCTCCGGGTCGTAGACCTCCTGGGTCTCTTCGCGCTGGGTGAAGTCGAGCGCCGTCGTGACTGTAGTGCGTACGCGCCCGGGACCGAACATTGGCACCAGCAGGTTCTCGATCCGCTCGACGTAGCTGTTTTCCACGCGCCGGACATAGTCCAGCTGACGCGCGCTGAGGCCGAGTTCCGAGTTGTCATCGGGCGAGTTCAGCAGTTTTCCGCTCTGGTCGACGACCGTGACCTGGTTTGCCTCCAGGTCCGGGATGCTCGATGCCACGAGGTGCACGATGGCGGCTACCTGGGCCTCGGTGAGGGAGCGGCCCGCGTACAGCTGGAGAAGCACGGAGGCGCTTGCCTGCTGCTTCTTGCCGAGGAAGACGGTGGACTTCGGTACCGCGAGGTGCACACGCGCGCTCTGCACAGGCTGCAGGCTGCCGATGGTCCTGGCCAGTTCCGTCTCGAGGGCGTGATGGTAGCGCGCACCCTCCATGAACTGGCTGGTCGAGAAGCCGTTGCCACCCTCCATGATCTCCAGGCCGAAGCCCGAACTCTTGGGCAGTCCCTGCTCGGCAAGTTTCAGCCGGGCCTGGTGCACCTGGTCGGCCGGAACCTTGATGGCGCCCGACTTGTTGTCCAGCTCATAGGGAATTGCGGCGCTCGCCAGCACGTTGACGACCTCGCTGGATTCCTTGTCCGAGATATTGCCGAAGAGAATGGTGTATCCGGGGTCCTGCATCCAGAACGCCGCTGTCACCCCGATGGAGATGCTGGCCGCGAGCCCGATGAGCACGAGCAACTGGCGCATGCCCGGCATCCGCGTCAGGTTCGCGAAGGGGTTGACGAGTTGGTTGTCTGCGGTAGCCATCAGTTACTCCTGGGGAAAACGTTCCACTGACCCGTTATCCGGTTCAGATCGGCATGTTCATGATTTCCTGGTAGGCGTCGACCAGCTTGTTGCGAACCTGTGTCATCGCGGTGAACGACAGGCTGGCCTTCTGCATGGCGACCATTACCTCGGCAACGCTCGCGGTGCCCGCGCCAGTCTGGAAGCCCGTGACAAGGTTCTGCGCCACGGTCTGCTGCTCGTTGACCTTGCTGACGGACTGTTCGAGGACCTGGCTGAAGCTCGTAGCGCCAGCGCCGGGCAGCCCCTGGGTCGTGCCGCTCTCGGGCATGCCAAGTGAGCCGGACAGGGCGCGCATCTGGTCGAGTACCTTGCTGATTTCCATGCTGCTCATGAGGGGTGTCCTTCAGGGGATTGACGGGGCGTCAGACGATGGCGCCAGGGGCCTGGTACGAGGACTCCCGGCAGCGCGGGATCGCGATTCCGGCGCTGCGCAGCCTCGCGATCTTGTAGCGGAGCGTGCGCGGGCTCACGCCCAGCAGTTCGGCGGCCTGCTGCCGGCTGCCTGCCCGGGTCAGGGCCTCGACAATCAGCTGGCCCTCAACCGCATGCAGGTTTTCCTGCAGCAGGGCTTCCTGCGGGGCTGCCGCCTGTATGGCCGTCGCCGGGTGTGCCGGAGAGACCGTCCTTGCTGGTGGCTCAAAGCGGAGGTCGCGGGCGCGGATTACGTTGCCGCCGGACAGGATCACGGCGCGCTGGAGGGTGTTCTGCAGTTCGCGAACGTTGCCGGGCCAGCTCTGGCCATTGAGAACGCCGATCGCGTCGTCAGCCAGTGCCGGCACGGGGCGACTCCCACCAGTGGCTTTCTGCAGGAAGTGGCGGGCCAGGGGCACGATGTCGCCCGGACGGTCCCGCAGCGGCGGGGCCGTCAGCGGGAAGACGCTGAGGCGGTAGTAAAGATCCTCCCGGAAGCGGCCGGCGGTAACCTCCTCGCGGAGATCCCGGTTCGTGGTGGCGATCACGCGGACGTTCAGCCGCACAGGAGCGCGGCCGCCAATCCGCTCGACCTCTTTTTCCTGCAGGACCCGCAGCAGTTTGGCCTGCAGGCCGATATCCATCTCGCTGACCTCGTCGAGCAGCAGTGTGCCGCCCTGGGCCTGCTCGAACTTGCCCGGCCGGGACTCGTGGGCGCCGGTGAAGGCACCCTTCTCGTGGCCGAAGAGCAGCGCTTCAAGCATGTTCTCGGGAATGGCGGCGCAGTTGAGCGCCACGAACGGACCCTTGGCCCGGTCGGACAGCCGGTGGAGCATCCGGGCGATGACTTCCTTGCCCGTGCCACTTTCACCGCTGATGAGTACCGTGGTGTCGGAGGCAGCGACCCGGCTCGCCAGGGTCACCAGCTCGACGCTCGCCGGGTCCGCGATCACGAGATCGTGGCCCGAGCTGGACGTGGCTGGAACAAGCTGGCGCAGCCGGTCAACAAGAGCGGCGGCCTGGAAGGGCTTCACGAGGTAATCACTCGCACCTTCCAGCATGCAGCGCACGGCGTGCTCGATGGTGCCGTGCGCGGTAATCAGGAGGACCGGCAGGTGGGGGCGAATGGCCCGGATCTCGGTCAGGAGCGCGAAGCCGTCCATGGGCCGCATCTGGTAGTCAGTGACCACGGCACTGAAGTTGCCGGCGTGCAGGGCGGCCAGGGCGGCCCTGCCGTCGGCGGCGGTAACAACCTCGTAGTCGGCGAGGCGCAGCGTTTCCGCCAGCGCCTCCCGCAGCGTGGCATCGTCCTCCGCCAGCAGGATGGGGTGTGGCGCGGTCATGCGGCCTGATGCTCCCGGAGTTGACCGACGCCGGCGGCGAGTGGCAGGCGCAGCACGAAGCAGGCGCCACCCTGCGGGCTGCCGGCGGCGCTTTCCACACGGATGTCGCCGCCGTGAGCCTCCGCCACGGACTTGACCACGGCCAGGCCGAGGCCGGTACCGTCTGTCCGGGAGGTGAAGAAGGGTTCGAAGATCCGGCTGCGCAGGCCGGGCGGCACGCCGGGGCCGTTGTCCGTGACCCGGATTTCAGCCATCTGTGCCGCGAGACGAATCTCGACGGCGACCTCGGCCGAGGACCCGCCCGCCTGCAGCCCGTTGGTAACCAGGTTCAGGACAGCGCCGACGAGTGCCTCGCGGTTCCCGCAGATCACCACGCTGGCCGGCGGTGAGGCGACGTGGAGACGTTGGCCCGCGCGCACCAGTGCCTGGGCGGCGTTGCTCACGGCCAGCGCGATGTCGGCGACGGCCAGTGGGGCGTTGCTGGCCGTGGCGCCGCGGGCAAAGCCCAGCATGTCGCTGACCAGTTGTTCGAGGTTGTGCAGGCAGCCGATGGCGCGGCCGAGCAGCTCGTCGCGGCGGGGCGTGGCGAGCGCCGGGTTGCCGGCGTTGGAGGCGTAGAGCAGGGCGGCAGAGAGCGGCGTGCGAATCTGGTGGGCGAGGGTTGCCGCCATTTCGCCGAGGGCGGCCAGGCGCTGGTGCCGGGACAGCACGTCATCGAGCTGGCGGTCGCGCACGGTTTGCCAGGCGGCATCCCGTTCCGCGGTCGTCGTGGAGAGGGCATTGCGGAGGGCGGCGACCTCCGACTCCAGCGTGCCATAAGCCGCTTCGAGGCGGCCGGAGGCGGTCGCAAAGGCCGCGAAGGCCTCGCTAAGGCCAGCTTCGGGGCCGGGGGTGGGGTGGTCGTCGCGCTTGACGCTGCTCATGGGCCTGCTGTCTTGCCAGGGATCACAGGGGATCTCTCAGCAAGAAGCGTGCCGGGTGGTGCCAGGCTATATAGATCAGTGACTTGGGGTTGTATCGGCGGTCCCGGCCGGGACCTGTCGGCGAATTGGCACGGGCCGGGCCCGGCCGGTAGTCAGAATTTTGGCGCCCGGTGGATGCCGGTCTTGGTGAAGACGTCGGTACCCCGGGCGATCGCCACCTGCCGGCGATGGCGCCGGAAGACGAGCTTCTCGAGACCGACGCTAACGAGCGGCGAGAGGTGCTCGAACCGGGTCAGGCGCCACTTGGTCCCGCCGCGCTCCACGGTGCTGACGACGCGCCCCGCGAGCCGGAACGGGGTGGGCAGCATCGGGTTCGGATAGAGCACGATCACGCCGCTGTCCCCCGTGCGGGCCTGCTCGGCGCAGGGTCCCGTCCACTCGAGGGAGTCGGCGCGCAGCACGGTGTTGTGGCGTTTCGGCAGGCCCTGCTGGTGGCTCACGAGCCGCGTGACCAGGGAGAGCAGCACGTCCACCTTGGCTTCCAGGTGCTGGAGTTCCTGCCCCTTGGGATTGGCGTCGTTCGTCAGTTCCTTGGGTGCCTCCTCGAAGAGCGCCAGCGCCTGGAGCGCCCGCGCGGTCTCCTGGTTGTAGTGCTCGAGCTCCGCGGGGTCGGACAGCGTGGAGGGCTCCCAGGCCAGCGGCAGGAAGTCGTGGAGCGCGAGCCCGTCGAAATCAGCGTCGTCCTGGAGGCGGTTCATGGTGGTCTACTCCCCTGCGATCGCGGCGAGGCGGTGCGGGCCGCCGGCCGTGTTCCGTTCGTAGGCGCGCACCACGCCGGGCGCCGCCTGCAATTGCCGGTCTGCCGCCGACAGGGCCCGCCGGGTGTCGTGGAGCGCCGCCGCGGTGCTGTCCGTCCGTGCACGGAGCTGCTCCAGGATAGCCCTGGCGCTACCGTCCCGCGCCACGTCGGGCTGGCTGGCAAACAGGTCACGGAGCAGCTCGCGCCGCTCCAGGTCCAGATCGGTGGCTCCTGCCCAGTCCGCGCAGGCCACGCGGTCCTCGATGGCAGTCGTCAGGGCCATGATCTGGTCGAGAAGCTTCATGCGGGGCCCCGGTCGGCTCCTGCTGTGGCCGTGGGTACGACCCGGAGCGCGGGCGAGTGCGTGAGTTCTTCCCACCCCGCCCGGATCTCGTCGAGCAGGTCGGCCACTTCATCGAGCGCGTGCGTGTCGTTGCGCAGGTTGCCCTCGGTCAGGCGGCGAGTCATGTATTCGTACAGCGACCCGAGCTTCGCAGCAATATCCCCGCCACGCTCCTGGTCGAGGCAGGAGCGCAGCCCGTCGATCATGCGCACGGCACGGCCGAGAGCTTCGCCCTTGGCGGCCTGTTCGCGACGCTCCATGTGGCCCCTGGCCGTGGCGATCCGGTCCAGTGCGCCTTTCATGAGGCGCAGGATGAGCTGCATCCGGTCCGAGGCCGCGGCGCCATAGGCGTCGACTGTCCGGTACTGGTTCAGCGGGTTGTGCGTGGAGGTGTAGTTCATGGTTGGGGGTCCCGGATTGTGTCAGTGCGCATCAGCCGAGCTGCTGTGAAAGGAAGCTGCTGGTGTTCTTCAGCTGGGAGAGCAGCCTGTCCATCGCGTTGAACTGGGTGAGCAGCCGCGCGCGGACCTTCTCGATCCGCTGGTCCAGCGTGTCGCGCTGGCCCGTGATGGTCTTCAACGTGGTCTTCAGGGAAGCCTCGCGGGTCACGATGGAGCTGCCGGTCGCGAGCGACTTCTCGGCGATGTTGCTGAGACGCGTGGCCAGCCCGTCGGTGCCCGCGAACAGCGCGCCAACGGCATCGAAGTTGTCGCTGATGGCCGCCGCCAGTTTGGTCGGATCCGCCGCCAGCTTGCCGTCGGTCTGGGTCGTGACGCCGATTGACGCCAGCGACGAGAAGACGTCTGATCCAGCCGTGCTGCTGATTGCCCGGCGGATCTGGTCCCGGATGCCGCGCACCGTCGGGTCGCCGAGCAGGGGCGCCGCGTCCCCGGAATCCTTGTTGTACTTGGTCAGCTCGGTGACGGTGTCGATCAGCTTGTTGTAGGCCGCGACGAAGCCCTGCACGGAGCTGGTCGCCCCGGCCGGGTCGTAGTCGACGGCGAGCTTCAGGGTCGTACCCGGCTTGGCACTCGCGAGGTTGATCGTTACCCCGTCGATGGCATCGCTGATGCTGTTGCCCGCCCCCGTTACCGTGAAACCGTCGATCACCACGGAGGAGTCTGCCGCGGCCTGGAGCTGGGTCAGCGGGTTCGATGGGGCCCCGGCCGTGTAGGCAAGTCCCGCGAGACCGCCATCGCCACCGGTCACCGCGATGGTCATGGCGTTGGCGAGGCCGGTGCTGGTGGAGGACAGGATCAGGTGGGCGCCATCGCTGGCCGTGACGACGGTTGCCCGGACGCCTGGATTGTCCGGTGCGGCATTGATGGCGTTACGGATGTCATTGAGGGAATTGGCATCGGTAGCAATGAGCACACTGGCCGTCTGGCCGTTGACCGTGATGGAGAGCGTCCCTGTGCCCGCCGGCGCTGTCGCGTCCGCGAAACCGGCTGAGCTCAGCTTCTGGGCGGAGGCAAGGGCGAGGACTTCGATTGCATAGTTGCCAGGCAGCGAGCTTTCGGCTGCCTTGGCCGTGAAGACCTTGTCGTCCTCCACGGTGACCTTGCGGCCCTGGAAGACATTCACGTTCTGGAGCTTGCCGAGGGAGTCCTTGAAGGCGGCGAGGGCGCTCTTGAATTTACCCAGCGCGGACAATTCCTGGTTCGCGCTGCCTTCCCGCTTCGTCAGGCGGTTGGCCTGAGGCGCACGCTCGGCAGCCACGAGCTGCTCGACGATCGACTTGATGTCGAGGCCGGAGCCGAGACCGGAGGACGTCAGCGTTGGCATGGGGCGTGACCGTCCGTTTCAGTAGAGAGCGGTGGGTACATACCCATCGCGGAGCAATATTCGTGCCATCAGACCAGCTGACTGATGACCTGGCCTCCCTGGGCGCCGATCGACCGGGCCAGCGTCAGCACTTCCTCGGAGGGAATCTGGCGGATCAACTCCTTGGTATCCGGGTTGATCACCCGCACCACCGTGCGCCCGCTGCCCTTGTCCACCTGGAACTGGAGTTGTCGCTGGGTGTCGTTCAGGTAGCTCTGGATCTGCTGCACGGCCTGTTCCAACCGGGCCTCGGTGGGCTCGGGAGCCGCTGCCGCCGGTAGCTTCTTGCCGTCATCCGGCAGTACTTTGCCGGTGGCGTTGGCCATCCGCTGCCTGCTGACGGGTGCCGTCGCTGTCGTCGCACCCGGGATCGAATTCGTGCTGTCCATGGAAGCACCTCGCCTCGAGGCTATAGCAACATAAGATCAGTTCTGGTCAACCAAAGCAGGAAGGTGGCCGGCAAGCTGCCGGCCACCCACCCGTTAGTCCGTGGTCGCTTACCGGAACAGACCAAGCACGGTCTGGGGCGCGGCATTGGCCTGGGCCAACACTGCGACACCCGCCTGCTGCAGGATCTGGGCCCGGGTCAGCGCCGCCGTCTCGGCCGCGAAGTCGGCATCCTGAATGCGGCTGCGAGAAGCCGTGAGGTTCTCGGAGACGCTGGACAGGTTGGAGATCGTGGACTCGAAACGGTTCTGGATGGCGCCGAGCTGGCTCCGGAGCGAAGACACTGCGGTGAGAGCAGCATCCGCACGCTGGATTGCCGTGTTGGCATTCGCCACCGAGGTCACACTCACCGTCGACAGGGTCGTTGTGTCGACAGCAATCGACGTACCCGCGAAGCCGATCGCCGTGTTCGTACCGCCCAGGGTGACGTTCTGGGAGGCCGCCAGGGTGATCGTGCCGCGAAGCGTGCCTTCCTGGGCAGCCGCGATGCCGGTGCCGGTCAGCGTGGCACCCGTGCCGGCAGTGATCGTCTCTGCAACCACCACGTTCCGGCCGTCCGAGCCCGTGAGGGTCAGCGAGGTGCCGGAAACGGCGGCTGAGACGCCCGTCTGCGCGGAGAACAGGTTCACCTGGGCAGCGACGTCCGAAGCCGTCAGGGAAGCACCGTCGGCCAGGTTGTCCGCGCCGGCATAGATGGAAATGCCGTTGACGGTCAGGTTGTAGGTCGACGTACCGCCCGCGGTGCCGACGGTCGAGAAGGCGCCGGAGGTCACGTTGGTCGCCGTGGCAGTCAGGCCGGAAACACCAGCTGCGTTGACCGCATTCACCTTCGCGTAGGCGCTGTCGGCCGTCTGGCCAGGCTGGGTGCCCGCCGTGCTGGCGCCGATGGCGACTGCGGCACCCTGGCCAACCGCGATGGTCAGGCCGCCGTCCGTCAGGGCGCTCGCCGTGACGGCCGTACCGGTGGCCGTGGCGATCTGGCCGAGCTGGTCGGCGCGCACGCCGGTCGTCAGGTTCACGGTGATCGTCTCGCCGACGTTCGCACCGACCTGGAACTGGGCGGTGCCGAAGCTGCCGTCAAGGACCTTCTGGCCGTTGAACGAGGTCTGGGAGGCGATCCGGTTGATCTCCGCCAGGCGCTGCTGAACTTCCTGGTCGAGAGCGGCACGATCGGACGCCGAGTTGGTGGCGTTGGCCGACTGCACAGCCAGCTCGCGGATGCGCTGCAGGTTGTTGCCAAGCTCGTCCAGGGCGGACTCAGCCGTCTGGGACAGGGAGATGCCATCGTTGGCATTACGGACAGCCTGGTTCAGACCACGGATCTGGGTCGTGAACCGGTCGGCGATCGCAAGGCCGGCGGCGTCATCCTTGGCGCTGTTGATCCGGAGACCGGAGGAAAGCCGCTCAAGGGCGGTGGCGAGTGTGCCCTGCGAGCGCGACAGATTGCGCTGCGCATTAAGCGACAGCACGTTGGTATTTACGACACTAGGCATGATGCCCTCCTGAGATGATGACTCTGATTTCGCCGGCTTTCCCTCGGCCTTGCCCCTCGCGGGGGTCGGGCCTCAGTAGCTGTGCAGCCGGGTTATCGGCGCTCTGGGAGGGGACTTTATCGACGGCGCGTGACGCCCGTCACAATTCTAGAGGACATCGAACAATGAGTAGGAGCGGGTGCGTGCATAGGCCTTCTGTGCGACATCCAGGCTCGTCAGCTGCTGTTCCAGTTTCGAGATGGCCGTCGAGTAGTCCAGGTCGCGGATCGTGGACAACGACTTTGCCAGTTCGACCTTCACGTCCGCGTTGTTCTCGACCTGCTGGTCGATTGTCGCGAGGCGAGAGCCTACCTGGCTGCGGACATTGCTGAGCTTCTGCAGGGCCTGGTCGAGGTTTTGCAGGTTGTTGTTAAGTGCGTTCTGGAAGTTTGCGCGGCCGGCCGGCGCGTTCGTATCCGTGCCGAGGGCGGTGATGAAGTCCTGGACGGTCTTGAACATGTCCTGGAACCGGGATGGCGCGACGGTGAACCTGTCACCGGCTGCCGGCGTGCCCTGGAACTCGATCGTGGCCCCCTGGAAAGTGATGGACTGGCCGGGAGCGTAGCTGCCCGAGGCGACGACGCCGCTGCTGGTGCGGGCCTCCCACGTGCTGGGAGATGTGAACTCGAGGGTGTAGTTGCCCGGCACGAAGGCGCCGCCGCTGGCCACGGTAGCGGACGACCAGGAGGCCGTGCCCTGGTTGGTCCCGCTGCCGGTTATCGTGAAGGCGCCGTTGCCGGCGGGCACCTGCATGAATACCGTCGAGCCGGGATCGCCCTCCTGCACGCTGCGGGCGTCCGCTACCCTCTGGGAGCGCGTGCCGCTGTCTCCCGCATAGCTGACCGACCCGGAGAGCACGAAGGGGCGGGACTGGACGAGATTTCCCGCAAACAGGTAGCGTCCCTCGCCGTCCTGCGAATTGGCGACATTGAGCAGGCTGGTCAGCAGTTCCGAGGCCTCGGCGGCGATGGCACCGCGGCTCTCCGCTGTCTGGGTGCCGTTGGCTGCCTGCACGGCGAGTTCCCGGACGCGGTTCAGGGCGTCGCTCGCCTGGGACAGGGAGCTTTCCTCCAGGCTGAGCCGGCGCCGGGCTGTTTCGGCATTGGCGCTGAAGTTGTCCAGCCGGTCCAGGCCCTGCTGCAGGAGGATCCCCTGGGCGGCGCCGGCAGGATCGTCCGCCGCAGTGTTGATTCGCTTGCCAGTGCTGACCTGCTGCTGGGTAGCCGCGAGCGCGACCTGCTGGCGCTGGATGGAGGCGAGCCACTGCAGCTGGTAGAGATTCGATGAGATGCGCATGTGCGTTTATCCGCTAGCGGCCGACGATCTGGAGGAGATTCTGGAAGAGCCCGTCGGCAATGCTGATGACCTTGCTGGCTGCGAGGTAGGCTTGCTGGTAGCGGAGCAGGTTCGAGGCTTCCTCATCGAGGTTCACGCCGGAGACGTTCTCAACGTCCGCCTGGGCCTGCTCGCGCAACGACTGCTGGATGGCCACCTCGTTCTTGGCCCGGTTGGCGGTGGAGCCCACGCTGGCAACGATATCCGCCCCGAGGTCGGACACCGACTGCGTGCCTCCCGCGAAGAAGCCGAGCTGGGTGATCCCTGCCAGCGCCTGCGCATTGCTGTTGTCGCCGCTGCCCGGGGCAGTCGCCGCGACGCTGAAGCGATCCCCGGTCTGAGGCTGCCCGCTGACCTGGACGGTCCAGCCGGCAAAGCTGATGGTGCCGCCGCTGGTGTAGGGGAGTGGGCCAACCTGGTCAGCGCCGGTCCCCGTGAAGACCACGTAGGAATTCGGCGAGTCGAAGACGATGCTCGCCGGGGTCAGCAGCTTCGGATTGGTGAAATCAGTGGCAACTGGCTTGCCGATCGTGGCCTGCGACAGGTTGCCAGGGTCGATCCGGGCTACCAGCGGTGCCGCCGCGGCGATATCCGCCGGGTCCCCCAGCAGGACCTGGATTCCGTTCGATGCATTGGCGAAGGGCTTGACGAGGAACCTGTCGCCCGCAGCAGCACCCGCGCCGGCGGTGACTGACAGCCCTTCGAAGACCAGCGGGCTGGCCGCGGTCCCCGCGCCTGTGGCTGTGACCGGGGCGCCCGTTCGCCCGTCGAGGACGGACCAGGCCGTCCCGTTGAAACGTAGTTCATAGTCGCGGCCGGCGAGTGCGGCAGGATTCGCAATCGTCGCTGACAGTACGGCGGAGCCGGAATTGCCGCTGGCGCTTGCCACGGCCGGAGTTGCCGACGAAAAGAAGTTTTCGCCCAGGTTGCCGCGCAGGTCCATGCCCTGCCGGTGCTGGGCATTGATGGTCTCGGCGACGCCGACGGCAAGCTGGCCGAGGTCGCGCCGGGCCGTATCCAGCACGTCGTTCCGAAATGCCATGAGCCCGCCCACAGTGCCGCCGCTGATCTTGCTCGAGATGACCTGCGGGGGGCCGCCGTTGCTCAGCGCCAGCTGCAGCCGTGAGCCGTCGAAAGAGTCGGGTACCGTGCTGAGCGTGGCGGCCCGGTTGTTGAGCACCAGTGACTGGCCGCTGCCCACCAGGACGTTGACCGCGCCGCTGGGCTGGCGGACTGTCGTGATGTCGATCTGGCTGCCGAGTTTTTGCAGGAGTTGATCCTGCTGGTCCAGCAGGTTCGAGCCCACCCCGCTACCGGCCGTCAGTATCTGGTCGTTCACGTTGGCAAGCTGGGCGGCAAGCTGGCTGATCGTTCCGGCCGCCTTGTCCAGGCGGCCGTTGATCTCCGTGCCGAGCGCGTTCAGCTGGGTTTCCAGCTGCTGGAAGCGGCCCGCCAGGCTGCCACCCTCCAGCAGCAACTGCTGCCGCTGGGCGATGGACGTCGGGTCCCGCCCGACAGCTTCCACCTGGTTAAAGAAGCGCTGGACCGAAGCGCTGACGCCAGTGTCGGGATTGCCGAGAATGGAATCGATGCGCGTGGCGAAATCGCCATAGACGGAGTAACGCTGCTCCAGCGAGGTCGAGCTGCGGAGGTTGTCCGTCAGGAACTGGTCGTACACGCGCGATACGTCGACCACGCCGACACCGCCGCCAATCGTGATACGGCCGACCGACGTGCCTGGTTGTTCTGCGAACTCGATGCGCTGGCGCACGTATCCCGCGGTGTTCGCGTTCGCGATGTTGTTGCTCGTCGTCTGCAGGGCGCGCTGTGCAGCCAGCAGGGCCGACAGGCCGTTGGAAACTGTACCGCTCATAGGGTTTCACCTCTCCACGGCGTCATGCCGCGCCAGGGAGTCATAGGTAATTCGGCACGTCGGCGCCTGGCTTGAGCTCGGCCGTCGCCGGGCTGAGGATCGGGCTGGCAATGATGCTGCGGATCTTTTCTGCATAACGTGGGTCCGTGGCGTAGCCCGCCGACTGCAGCCGGTCTGCGTAAACCTCAGCGTTGCCGCCGGCTTGCAGCGCGGCACCGTAACGCGGATTGCCCTGCAGGAACCGGACATAATCCTCGAAGCCGGAGGCCAGATCGGGGTACGCGCGAAATTGCGCCCGCTGGGGTTTTGGCAAGTCACCGTCGTATTCCATGGTGGTGACTGTCACCCGTTCGCCCGTCCAGCGGGAGTCGGCCTTGATACCGAACAGGTTGTTGCCGCTCACCCCGGCGTCGTCGCGGACCAGCCGACTGCCCCAGCCCGTCTCCAGGGCTGCCTGCGCCACGATGGCGCGGGGGTTCACGCCGAGCTTCTGACCCGCTCGAACGGCGAGGGGCCAGACCTCCCGGACAAAGTCCTCGCGGGTCTCGGGGCGGAAGTCGTGCCGGTTACCGCCGAGACCTGCGGGGGAGTTAAGCTCGGCCATGGCCGGCAGTGTGGGTGGCCTGAGCGCCGCGTCGAGGTCGCCGGTGGCGGGCACCGCCAGTTGCGGCCCGGGGCCTCCGGGCAATGCCGGAATTGCCGCACGTACATTGGCCGGCAGGCGCTGGAGGAGCATCGCCAGCGGTAGCGGGCCGCCGGATCCGGTCGTGGAGGTCGCAGCATCGGATGCCGGGCCCCCGAGCTGGCGCGCCATCATTTCGCCGAGCCCCATGCCCTTGCCCTTGCTCATCTCAAGGGAAATCTGCTTGTCGAACATCTCGTCGTAGGTCGTGTCCCGCTGCTCGCCGAGGACTGCGTTCGCGTCCCGCATGCTCTTCAGCATCATCTGGACGAACAGGGCCTCGAACTGCCGGGCTGCCTCGCGGGTCGCCTCGGGTGAGCGCGCCGAGGCATCAGAGTGCAGTTTAGAAAGACCCTGGAAGTCATTGTATGTACTTATATTAGCGGTCATACCGACGAACTCAAATGACAATCAGTTCAGCCCGTAGGGCGCCCGCGGCGCGCAGCGCCTCGAGGATCGCGACCAGGTCGCCGGGAGCGGCCCCGACCTGGTTCACCGCCTGCACGATATCGTTCAGCTCGACGCCCGGCCGGAACAGGAACATGCGGTTCTCGCCCTGGGTGATGCTGATGTTGGACTGCGGGGTAACCACCGTGTCGCCGTTCTTCGCGAAGGGCTGCGGCTGGCTGACATCAAAGTCCTCCGTGATCGAGACGACCAGTGAGCCGTGGGAGACCGCGGCCGGCGCCACGTGCACCGACGCATTGATCACCACGGTGCCGGTGCGCGAATTGATGATCACGCGGGCGGCTTCCTCGCCAGGCTTCACCTCCAGGTTTTCAATTGTCGATACCAGTGCCATGCGATCCGCCTGGCTCGCCGGCGCGCGCACCTGCACTGACATCGGGTCCCGGGCTTCAGCCGTCCCGGCACCGAGCAGCTGGTTGATCGACTCGGCCAGCCGGATCGATGTCGTGAAGTCAGGCCGGTGGAGATTGAGCGTCAGTATGTCGGCACTGCCGATGACGGTGGCCACTTCGCGCTCGACTGTGGCGCCATTCGGAATGCGGCCGACACTGGGCACGTTTATCGATATTTTCGAGCCGTCCGCACCGGTGAGGCCGAGGCCGCCTACGGCAAGGTTCCCCTGCGCCATGGCATAGACCTGGCCGTCCAGCCCCTTCAACGGGGTAATCAGCAGCGTGCCGCCCCGCAGGCTCTTGGCGTTGGCAATGGAGGACACCGTGATGTCGATGTTCTGCCCGGCCTTGGCGAAGGCGGGCAGGTCGGCGTGGACCATCACCGCGGCCACGTTCTTGAGCTGCAGGCTGGTGCCCGCCGGTATCGTCACGCCGAGGCGTTCCAGCATGCTGATGAGGCTCTGGGCGGTGAAGGGCGCCTGCGTTGTCTGGTCCCCGGTGCCATCCAGGCCCACGACAAGGCCGTAGCCCACAAGCTGGTTCTGGCGCACGCCGGCCACCGTGGCCAGGTCCTTGATGCGGTCGGCGTGGGCTGCCTGCATCTGCAGGGCGAGGGCCAGCATGGCGCCCGCCAGCAGGAAGAGGGTGTGCCGGCGGATCTGTTCGCTGTGCTTGCGCATGGTGTGAGTTGTCCTTACAGGGGCCAGAGCTTCATGAAGAAGCGGGCCAGGAAGCCGGGGCTGTTCGAATCGGCAAGAGCGCCCTTGCCGGCATAGGTAATGCGGGCGTCAGCGACCTTGAAGGAGGGCACCGAGTTGTCGGGGCCGATGTCCACCGGCCGTACGATGCCGGTGATCTGGACAAACTCCTCGCCCTGGTTCAGCGTCAGCCACTTCTCGCCACGGATCAGCATGTTCCCGTTGGGGTAGACCTCCGCCACCGTCACGGTGATGTTGCCGGACAGCTGGTTGCTCTGGCTGCTGCTGCCCTTGCCGCCGAACTTCTGGCTGCTTGACCACTCGTTGTTCAGGACCTGCTTGCCACCCACCGACAGGCCGGTGCCAAGCAGGGTCGGGACGCCGGTATCGATCGAGCTGTCCTTCTTCGCGTCCGTACTTGCGCTCTTGGACGCCTGGGTGCTCTCGGCGAGCCGGATGGTCACCGTGTCGCCCACCTGGCGCGCCTTGATGTCCTCGAACAGCGAAAGGCCCCGGGCGGGCTGGTAGATGGTGCCGCTCGGTGCTGCCGCCGGCGCGTACTGGGGTGACGGAGCCGGCGGATAGGCACCCGGCCTGGCGCCGAGCTGCCCCGAAGAGCAGGCGCTGAGCGTCACGAGGGCAACGACGACGAAGCTCTGCTGTGCGTGCATGATCATCACAGGTTGTTGTTCAGGTACTGCAGCATCTGGTCGCTGGTCGAGATTGCCTTGGAGTTCATCTCGTAGGCGCGCTGTGTCTCGATCATGCTCACCAGTTCCTCGACGACGTTCACGTTGGATCCCTCGAGGGAGCCCTGCACAAGGGTGCCGACACCTTCGAGCCCCGGGTTGGCAACCTGCGGTGAGCCGCTGGCAGCGGTCTCCAGGTAGAGGTTCTGGCCCTTGGGCTGCAGGCCCGCCGGGTTGATGAAGTCCGCGAGCTGGATCGTGCCGAGGCTCGTCGGCGAGGTCTGGCCCGGCAGTGATGCCTGCACCGTGCCGTCCAGCCCGATCGTGATGGACTGTGCGTTGCTCGGGATGGTGATGGAAGGCTGGATCTCGTAGCCGTTCGCCGTGACGAGCCGTCCCTCCGAGTCAATCTTGAACGAGCCGTCCCGGCTGTAGGCCAGGTTGCCGTCCGGTTCCAGCACCTGGAAGAAGCCGCGGCCCTGGATCAGGACGTCGAGGCTGGCGCCCGTCTGCAGGGCGGAGCCCTGGGTGAAGGTCTTCTCGGTGGCCACTACCCGGACGCCCGTGCCGGTCGAAAGGCCCGTGGGGCTCTCGGTGTTCTGGGATGTCGCGCCACCGGCCTGCGAGACGTTCTGGTACAGCAGGTCCTCGAACACGGCCCTGCCGCGCTTGAAGCCGGCCGTGTTGACGTTGGCGAGGTTGTTCGAAATGACCGACATGCGCGTCTGCTGTGCGTCGAGCCCGGTCTTCGCTACCCACAATGCTTCCATGGTCGTGGTACTCCTGAATCAGTTGGTGACGGCTCAGCCGTTCATGCGGATGAGGCGGGCGCTGGCGGCATCAAGTTCGTCAGCGGTGTTCATGGCCCGCACCTGCATCTCGTAGTGCCGGGACATCTCGATCATTTCCGCGAGAGCCTCTGCGGGATTCACGTTGCTGGACTCCAGCTGGCCGCTGGCGATCCGCACGGCGGGATCGGGCGCCGCGTCACTGCCGTCCCGCAGGTTGAACAGCCCGTTGCCGCTGCGGACGAGGTCGAGTGCGGGCGGGTTCACCAGCCGCAGTCGATCCACCTGCACGAGCGACTCCGCCGTCTGCCCCTGGGGAACGATCGAGACCTGCCCGTCGTCGCCGATGAAGAGCTTTTCGTAGGGCGGAAGGCTGACGGGTCCGCCGTTGCCCCGCACGGGCTGGCCAGCGGCGGTCTCGAGGATGCCGTTCGGGTTGACGCGCAGGTTCCCGGAGCGGGTGTAGGCGTCCTTGCCATTGGCATCCTGGACCACGAGCCAGCCCTGGCCCTGGATCGCGATGTCGAGATCGCGGCCCGTGGCCTGGGACGGTCCCTGGCTCGAGTTCCACAATTCGGGCTGGCGCACGGTGTTCACGCGCGTGGGGAGCCCGACTCCGGGAATGGGCGCGCTGTCCAGCACGTTCCGCAGCGCCCGGAAGCCCGTGGTCGAGATATTGGCGAGGTTGTGGCTCGTGGTGGCCTGAGCCTGCATGGCTTCGCGGGCGCCCGACATCGCCACATAGATGAGTCTGTCCATGGTGTGCTCACTCAGCCCCTTGGGTTAACGAATATCCGATTAACGGATGTTGATGATCGTCTGGGTAATCGTGTCCTGCGTCGAGATCACCTGGGCGTTGGCCTGGAAGAGCCGCTGCGCCGTGATGAGCCGCACCAGTTGCTCGGTGAGGTCGACGTTGGAGGACTCGAGGGAGCCGGACTGGATGAGGCCGAAGTTGGACTCGGTCGCTTCGCCGCGCTGGGCCACGCCCGAGCCGAAGGTCTCCTGGAAGGAGGTATCGCTGACCTTCTGCAGGCCCTCCGGATTCGAGAAGTTGGCCAGCGCCACTTTCCCGAGGGTCTCGGACTGGCCGTTGGAGAAGCGGGCAAAGACGACGCCCGTCTGGTCGATCTCGATGCCGCGCAGCCGCCCCTCCGCCTGGCCGTCGGGGTTGATGCTGTTCACCGTGAAGTTGGCGCCGTACTGGGTCGTCTTGTTCAGCTGGAGGCCGACGGTCAGGGGATCGGAGCCGTTGGTGGACGGTATCGTGGGGAAGGAGATGTTGCCGCCGGCCGGGGTGGCAATCCCGCCCGTCGAGTCGAAGCTGAAGGGTTGGCCGGCGACGGGGCCCACCTGTGACCCGTCGAAGGTCATGTTCACGTTCCAGGCGGTGGCGGTCTTCGTGAAGAAGTAGGTGGCCGTGTGGGCTACGCCGAGTGAGTCGTAGAGCACGGTGGAGGTGCTGTGGTTGTAGGACAGCGGGTCGTTGGCATCGAATGGCGCGACGGCTGGCGGGGTCGCGTCGGCGGGCAGGTTGATATTCATGTCCACCGCGGTGCTGGCCACGGGCGGCGCCGTGTCGGCCCGGATCACCAGGTCGTTCAGCTGGCCCTGGTTGAAGCCGGTCTGGCCCGGGACCGGCTCGTAGATCTGCAGGCGCTCGCCCACCGCATTCTTCACGACGCCGTTGGCGTCGAGGCCGAAGGCCCCGACCCGGGAGTAGAGAATGCTGCCGTTGTCCTTGGTGATGAAGAAGCCCTGGCCGCTGATCGCGAGATCGAGCTGGCGGGAGGTGATTTCCACGTTGCCCTGGGTAAACTTCTGGCGAACGTCAGTCAGGCGGACGCCGTTGCCGATGCCGACCGAGTCACCGGAGAACACGTCGGCAAACTCGCCGCGGGAGCTCTTGAAGCCGATGGTATTGGCGTTCGCCACGTTGTTGGACGTGATCTGGAGGTCGGTGGAGGCGGCGTTGAGGCCGCTGAGCGCGATCTGGAATGACATCGATAATCTCCTTACATGACTGCCTTGACCTGGGAGAGGCTCAGACTGGCCCCGCTGTCGGTCCGGATTTGTGAGCCGCCGCCGTCACCCGAAAGCGTGACGCTCTCGACCTTCGACGCGAGGTACGTGGGCAAGGCCGTGGCGCCTTGCGGGTTTTCGATCGCCACGGTCAGCCTGTAGCGCCCAGCCGGCGCCGGCTGGCCGTTGGCCATCGTCCCGTCCCAGGCAAAGTTGCTGAGGCCCGCTTCCTGGGTTCCCAGGGGCAGCTCGCGGACAAGCTCGCCGGCACCGCTGTAGACCCGGACGACTGCCGACGAGGTGCTGTAGGGCAGCTCGACGGCGCCCGCCAGTGGCTGCGTGCCCGAAAAGGTGCCGACGCTGGACTCGGTCAGCACCGTGCGTCCGACCATTGAGGCGGCCTGCAGGGCCTGCCCAGAGTTGAATGACGCGGCGAGCCCGGCAATCGACTTCGTCATGTCGGCGATGCCGGTAACCGTGCTGAACTGCGCCATCTGGCCGATGAACTCGCCGTTCTCCATGGGCTTCAGCGGGTCCTGGTTCTTCAGCTGCTGGATCATCAGCGCCAGGAAGTCCTGCTGGCCCAGTTGCTTGGTCGCCTTCTTCGCGCCCGATGAGGGCAGGAGAAGGCTGTCGATCGTCGGGTCCGTACCTGCAGAGGAAATGGTCGTCACAAGCTACTCCTTGAAAGCTGTTTAAGAAGGCTACTGGCCAAGGGACAAGGTCCGCAGCAGCAGTTCCTTGGACGTGCTGAGGACCTCGACGCTGTTCTGGTAGGAGCGGGAGGCGGAAATCATGTTCACGAGCTCGTCGACCGGATTGACGTTGGACATGTAGATGTAACCGTCCGCATCGGCCAGGGGATTCCCCGGGTCGTGCACCTTGCCGGGCGGTGCGGTGGTCTCGACGACGCCGGCAACACGCACGCCGGCGCTGGACGGATCGCCGCCGGCGGAGTTGTCCAGCACTGTCTGGAAGACCGGCTGCCGGGAGCGGTAGGCGCCCGCGGCGCTGCTTGCCACGGTATTGGCGTTCGCCAGGTTGCTGGCCGTGGTATTGAGCCGCGCGGACTGGGCGCTCATGGCGGAGCCCGCGATGTCGAATATCTTGAAGAGACTGCTCATGCTCAGCGACCTCCGGTAATGGCATCCCGCAGCCCGCGGATACGGGACGACAGGAAGGTGAGAGTGGCCTGGTAGCGCACGGAGGTATCGGCGATGGCGGCGTTCTCCTTCTGGGAGTCCACGGTGTTGCCATCGAGTGTTGGCTGCTCCGGCACGCGATACAGGGGCGTCGTCGTGTTCGCGCTGGCGCCGTTGGCCTGCACGTGGCCAGCGCGCGTGGCCAGCATCGGCAGGTCAGCTCCCTGGCCCGCGTTCTGCATCGCTGCCCGGAAGTCGATGTCACGCGCCTTGTAGTTGGGCGTGTCTGCGTTGGCCACGTTGTCGGCCAGCAACTCGAGGCGCTGGTTCGCGAGGCCCAGTGCCCGGGTGTGCAGATCGAACTGTGAGTTGATGTCGAGTGCCATGCGTTGTCTCCTGGGCAGGACTATGCAAGCGCCATGCCAGCCCGGACCCGGGGGCAACGGCCGCCCCCGGCGGTGTCAAAGAGGCAAGAGCTGGCCGCTGGAGCGGCAGTTCGCGACCGGTCGATACCGATCTCGGGGCTGGCAGCGCAGGCACGCTTCTTGCAAATCACGGGCCATGCATCCTTTCACCAGCCGCAAGGCATTCCTCCCCGGTATCGTTCTGGCGCTGGCCCTGCTGTCTGGCGCGGCGGCCCGGAGCGAGTCCGCCTGGCAGAGCCACGCGAGCATTCGCGAAGCGGCGGAAGCTGCCGCCCGGGCGGCCCTGCCCGGATCCGCCGACGCGGCTGCCGACAGCCCCGATGCGCGCCTGCGGCTCGCCGATTGCAGCCAGCCTCTGACGGCGACCGTCCCGTCCAACGGGGCCCGCTCGACCCGCATGACGGCCGAAGTGCGCTGTGACGGCGCGCGGCCCTGGCGCCTGTTCCTGCCGGTGCAGGTCAGCACCACCCGGCAGATCCTCGTGGCCACCCGGGCCCTGGCCCGTGACACGGTTTTGGCGCCGGGCGACGTCCGGTTGGCGAAGGCGGCCCCTGGCACCCTGCCCGCCGGCACTCTCCACGACCCGGCACTGGCCATCGGCCAGCGGCTGCGCCGGTCCACGGACGAGGGGCAGGCCCTGACGGCGGCCATTCTGGCCTCCGCGACGCTGGTGCGCCGGGGACAGCAGGTCATGGTCGAGGCGGCAGCGGGCGGGCTCACGGTCCGGATGGCCGGGGTGGCCCGGGGCGACGGGGCGCTCGGAGACCTTGTAGAGGTGGAAAACGGCTCCTCGGGGCGGGTTGTCCAGGCAGTCGTGCGTTCTGCGAAGTCGGTCGAGGTGTTGCTGCGCTAGCACACTTAATATTCGGGTCCTCAAGTTCCCGGCCGACGTGCCGACAGGAAGCGCAGGACCCGGTTTGGTTTCTTGGGCCAGGCGTTGGCTAAACGGTGGAGAACGGCAGATGGCGGACAAGATTACGGGCTATGGCGGGAGCGGCGTTGACATAACGTCCGCGCGGTCCCGTGGCGCTGTCCGCAACGAGCGCGCGGCGGACGATAGCAAGGCGGCAGGCGGCCCGGTGGACAGCGGGGCTCCGGCCAGCGCCGTCCAGCTCACCGATACCGCCACCAACCTGAAACAGACCGAGGCCCGCCTTGCCAACACGCCCGACGTCGACCGCGCCCGGGTGGACGCGGTTCGGCAGCGTGTCGAGGCCGGCAGCTACCAGGTCAACGCCGGCCGGCTGGCCGATCGCCTGCTCGCCTTCGAGCGGGACCTGGCTTGAGCGGATTTCCGACCCTGCTGGAGCAGGAGGTCGCGGCACTGCGCGCCGTGCTGGCGACTCTCCATGCCGAACGCGAGGCTCTCGATGGCCGCGATTCCGAGGCGCTGCTCGCCGCCAGCAATGCGAAGGCGGAAGCGGTGGCACGGGCGGCCCGCCTGGAGCAGGAGTGCCGGCAGCACGCCGCTGCTAATGCGGGCACCCAGTCCCGGGACGTGGAAGCCTTGCTGGGAGACCTCAAGCGGCTCGCTGCAGAGTGTCGCCAGCAGAATGAAGCGAACGGTTTGCTCATCCGCGGCCAGCGTCGCCGCGTCGAGGGGTCCCTGAACGTCCTGCGTGGCGGCCGGGCTGTCGCCGACACCTATGGCCGCGACGGCGAAACCAGCCTCACTCGTGGCTCGAAGGCGCCGCTCGCGTCCTACTAGGCAACTGCTCCCGCCCGCGTTGCCACAAGTTCCCTGAGCGCCGCACCTTCTTAAGGCGCAATTCACGATCCCGCACCTAAACTGACTCCGTCCCCAAATAAAAGGGAGTTGGAACTCATGGTGCATAAAGAAAAGCTGATTGGCGTCGCGCTACTGGCACTGTTGGCCGGCGAGGCCGCCATTGCCGGCGACTGGGGTTACTACCGGCCGGAGCCGCAGGTCCGCCTCGGCATCGACGTTATCTGGGGCGGATACGGTTACGCGCCGCCACCGCCGGTCGTCGTCTGGTCTCCGCCGCGCTACCAACCTTATGGCTACTACGCGCCGGCCCCTCGCTGGGAGAAGGGGCGCGGCCACGGCCGAGGGCACAACAAGCATCGTCACCGCGGCGACCGCTGGGACGACTGCGACGATTGAGCGCCGGTCCGGTTACACTGTGCGCCCATGCAAGGAAGCACAGCACCAGAGGCGGGTTTTCGCATGCCCGCGGAGTGGAGTCCGCACCAGGCGACCTGGTTTTCCTGGCCCCACAACGTCGATACGTGGGCCGATTACCTGCCGGCGGTCGAGCGGGTCCTGGCGGAGGCAGTCGCCGCCCTCGCCAAGAGCGAACGGGTGCGGATTAACGTCCGCGACTCGGGTCACGGCTACCACGTCCAGAAACTGCTCGCCGGCAAGGTGTCCCCCGAGCGGGTGCTGCTGCACCAGTTTCCGACCAACGACTCCTGGTGCCGTGATCACGGGGCGATATTCGTCACCCGCGATCCTGGTCATGGCCCCACGCTGCAGGCGCTCGACTTCCAGTACAACGCCTGGGGCGGCAAGTACCCGCCCTTCGACCTCGACAACGCCATACCCGCGAAGATGGCGGCCGAGCTCGGCGTGCCCTGCCGGAACCTACCCATGGTGCTCGAGGGCGGCTCCATCGAGGTCAATGGCCGCGGCACGCTGCTGACGACCGAGCAGTGCCTGCTCAATCCGAATCGCAATCCGGGGCTCAGCCGGGCAGAAATCGAGGACCGGCTGAAAGAGTTGCTCGGGGTCTCGCGGATCCTGTGGCTGGGCGAGGGCATCGCTGGCGACGACACGGACGGCCATATCGACGACCTGACGCGCTTTGTGGCGGAGGATCTCGTCGTGACGGTCGTCGAGCAGGACCCCGCCGACGAGAACTACGCGCCCCTTAAGGAGAACCGGGAGCGTCTTGCCGGCATGCAGCTGGCGGATGGTCGCCCGTTACGTGTCGTGGAACTGCCCATGCCGGCGCCGCTCTACCGGGGCAGCACCCGGTTGCCCGCCAGCTACGCCAATTTCTACGTCGGCAACCGCGTCGTGCTGCTGCCCACCTTCGACTGCCCGGCGGACGAGGAGGCCGCGGCCATACTCGCCCGCTGTTTCCAGGGCCGCCGGATCGTCAGCCTGGACTGCCGGGACGTCGTGATCGGTCTCGGGACCTTCCACTGCCTGACTCAGCAGGTCCCCGTCGCGCCCGAGTAGCTGCCCGCGCCGGGCTGGTTCGTTGCCTGGTGCCCGCCGCCAAAAGTTTCTATTGTTCCCGGCGCCGGGATTCCCTAAGCTTTGGCCGCTCCCGAAGTGAAATCCCATGGCCGAAATCAGCAAGTTTGTTCACCACCATTTCCGGCACTTCAACAGTGCTGCCCTCGTGGATGCTGCCGACGCCTACGTCCGGCACCTGGAGGACGGCGGCTGCATGTTCGTGACGCTCGCCGGCGCGATGAGCACTGGCGAGCTCGGGCTGTCCCTCGCCGAAATGATCCGTAAGGGCAAGGTCCACGGGATCTGCTGTACCGGGGCCAACCTGGAGGAGGACGTCTTCAACCTGGTGGCGCACGACCACTACGTGCGGATACCGGGTTACCGCCACCTCACGGCGGCCGACGAGGAAGCGCTGCTGGCCCGTCACCTGAACCGGGTCACCGACACCTGTATCCCCGAGGAAGAGGCCATCCGCCGCATCGAGCGGGCGGTGCTGGACGAGTGGACCCAGGCCGACAGCAAGGGCGAACGGTATTTCCCCCACGAGTTCTTCTACCGGATCCTCCGGTCCGGTGTGCTCAAGCAGTACTACCAGATCGACCCGAAGGACAGCTGGCTCGCGGCTGCCTGCGAGAAAAACCTGCCCATCTTCGTGCCGGGCTGGGAGGACTCAACGCTGGGCAACATCTACAGCTCCCACGTCATCACCGGTGACGTGAAGAACGTCCACACGGTGCGCACCGGCATCGAGTACATGGTGGAGCTTGCCGCCTGGTACCAGGCAACCTGCCGCAAGCAGTCCATCGGCTTCTTCCAGATCGGCGGCGGCATTGCCGGCGACTTCCCGATCTGCGTCGTGCCCATGCTGGAGCAGGACCTGCAGATCCGGGACATTCCGCGCTGGGGCTACTTCTGCCAGATCAGCGACTCCACGACCAGCTACGGTTCCTACTCCGGCGCCGTGCCCAACGAGAAGATCACCTGGGGCAAGCTGTCAGCGGACACGCCCAAGTTCATCATCGAGTCCGACGCGACCATCGTTGCGCCGCTCATTTTCGCCTGTGTACTGGATCAGTAAGCCGGTCAGTCCTGACGCCGGTCCGCCAATCACCAGAGTCTTGCTGAAGGAACGCCGTTGGCCGAGAGAGCAATTTCCATTGCCCGTGATGCCGCCCAGTCGCCTGGTGCAGCTGGCGAGCCCGCCTGGACGCCCCAGGACTCAGCGGACCTCTACCGGGTGGAATCCTGGGGTGATTCCTTCTTCCTGATCAACGAGCAGGGCCACGCCGCCGTGCGCCCCTTTGGCGACGACCGGCTCGCCATCGACTTCGTGAAGCTCATCGAGGAGCTGCAGCGCCGCGCGGTTACCCTGCCGGTGCTGATCCGCTTCCAGGACGTGCTGCAGGCGCGCGTGCGGATGCTGAACGAGGCCTTCGCCACCGCGATCGAGGAGGCGAACTACGGCAACCGCTACAACGGCGTCTATCCCATCAAGGTGAACCAGCTCCACGAAGTCGTCGAGGAGGTTCTCGACGCGGGGCGCAAGTACGGCATGGGCCTCGAGTGCGGCTCAAAGGGCGAGCTGATCGCCTGCCTGCCGCACCTGACGGAGGAGGGGATGCTCCTCGTCTGCAACGGTGTGAAAGACCGCAGCATGCTCTCGCTGATCCTCTCGGCCCAGCGGCTCGGCCTCAACGTGATTCCCGTGATGGAGAAGTACTCGGAGTTCGAGGCGCTGCTGATCCTCGCCGATGCCCAGGGTGTCAAGCCGACCCTGGGCGTCCGCGTCCGGTTGGCCACCCGCGGTTCCGGGCGCTGGTCCGAGTCGGGCGGAGCACGGTCGAAGTTCGGGCTGTCCATCCCCGAGCTCGTGCGCCTCGTCAGCGAACTGGAGCGGCGGGGCAGGCCGGAGGCCCTGGCGCTCCTGCATTTCCACATCGGCAGCCAGATCGTCGACATCCAGGTGCTCAAGCGGGCGCTCAAGGAAATGACACAGATCTACGCGTCCCTGCACCAGCGCGGCGTCAAGGCGCGCTACATCGACATTGGCGGCGGCCTGGGCGTGAGCTACGGCGCTGGCCACGCGCGGGGCGAGGCGGGCGTCAACTACGGCCTGCAGGAGTACGCCAACGCCGTGGTGTTCGCCATCAAGGAAGTGTGCGACGCGCAGGAAGTGCCGACGCCGATCATCGTCTCGGAGAGCGGCCGGGCCATTACCGCGCATCACTCGGTGCTGCTGGTTCCCGTGCTGGAGGGTCACCGGCGCACTGGTCCGGACCACGTGGAGCTGCCGGCAGACCCGCACCCGGCCGTGGAGTCCATGGCCAAGATACTCGAAAACGTGCGCAATCCCGACCGGGAGCCCGAGGAACTGATCGAGGCTTACCACGACATCGAGGAGATCCGGATCGAGTCGCGCACGCTCTTCAGCCTCGGCTACCTGGAGCTGGGCCAGCTGGCTGTCGTCGAGGATCTCTACTGGTCCATCGCACGGGATTTGCTGGGCCGCCTGCGGCCGGCGGGCATCGATCCCACCCCGGCGGAGGTGCTGGAGCTGGAGGAGAAGCTCACCGACCGCTACCTGTGTGACTTCTCGGTCTTCCAGTCCATCCTCGATCACTGGGCCATCGACCAGTCGTTTCCCATCATCCCGATCGACCGGCTTGATGAACGGCCCGATCGGCGGGCGGTGCTGGTGGACCTCACCTGCGATTCGGACGGCAAGGTGAGCCACTACATCTCCGCGATGGACGACAAGTCCTTCCTGCCCGTGCACTCGCTAGAGGGGGACCAGCCCTACTACCTCGGTTTCTTCCTGATGGGCGCCTACCAGGACATCATGGGCGATACGCACAATCTTTTCGGCCGTGTGGCCGAGGTGCATGTGTATGCCGACGCGGAGGAGCAGGACAACTTCTGGATCGAGCGCATGATCCCGGGCGCGGCCATCCACGAGATGCTGGCCCAGGTGCAGTATTTCCCGAACGACCTGAACCGGCGCATGAGCGAGATCGTGAAGCGCAAGATCGATGCCGGTGTGATTCGTCCCACCCAGGGCATGGAGATCCTCGGGCAGTACGTGGCCTGCTTCAACGACACCACTTATTGTGACGCGCGATCGGCGCCCGCCGCGGTTGCCAATGGCGCGGAGCGCGCGGGATGAGCGACGGCGTACTGCACACGGCGTTGATCCAGATGCGTTGTTCCGCCGATCCGGGTGACAACCTGGCGCGGGCGCTGGAATTCACCCGCCAGGCGGCCCGCAACGGCGCCCGGCTGATCTGCCTGCCGGAGCTGTTCCGCAGCCGCTATTTCTGCCAGAGCGAGGACAGCGCGCAGTTCGCGCTGGCCGAGCCGGTGCCTGGTCCCAGCACCGAGGCCTTCGCCGCGGTCGCAGCGGAGTTCGACGCCACGATCGTCGTCAGCCTGTTCGAACGCCGGGCCCCGGGCCTGTTTCACAATACAGCGGCCGTCCTGGATGGCCGCCGCGGTTACGCTGGCAAGTACCGCAAGATGCATATTCCCGACGATCCCCGCTACTACGAAAAGTATTACTTCACGCCCGGCGATCTCGGTTTCCGCTCCTTTGCCACCGGTGCCGGCAACCTCGGCGTGCTGGTCTGCTGGGACCAGTGGTACCCGGAGGCAGCCCGGCTGACCGCGCTGAAGGGCGCCGAGATCCTGATCTATCCCACCGCGATCGGCTGGCATCCGGAGGAGAAGGCCACGTTCGGCGAGCGCCAGCACGATGCGTGGGAGCTCGCACAGCGTGCTCACGCGGTCGCGAACGGCTGCTACGTGCTGTCGATCAACCGCACCGGCTTCGAGCCCGAGCCGTCGGGCAACGGCGGCATCGAGTTCTGGGGGCAGAGTTTCGCGGTGGCCCCGGACGGCCGGATCCTCGCCCGCGGGCCCGCGGATGCGGAGGTGATCCTGGAACTGGAACTCGAGATTGGGGCCATCGAGGCCTTCCGCATCGGCTGGCCCTTCCTCCGCGACCGGCGCATTGACGCCTACCAGGACATCACGCAGCGCTTCAGCGACTAGACACCGGTCCATTCGATACCGTCTGTTCGTACGCCGTGGCCCACGGCACCCCGGTCGGGGATCTCTTTCGGATCAGTGGTACATCCCGCGGCCATCGGCGGGAGACCCCGCCCGCTGACGTGAGTGCACGTCTTGTCGCGGGCGAGGCACCCGCCACTGGCCGCTCGAATGCAGCGCAGAAAATGGGCCATCCCTCAATTCCCGTCTGCCTACCCTGCAGCGACAGCGTGGGCGGGGTCCCTTTCGCCGCCCACCGTGCCGCACGGTAGGCGAAAGGGATCCCCGCCCGGGATGCCGCGGGCTACGGAGTATTCGCAGAGACGGGAATCCCTGGCGCCAGAGTGGGCCGCGGGCTGTCAGTGCGGCTCGCCGATCCCGTAGCGCCGGCTCAGATAACGCCCGATGTCGCCGGTGCTCTGCAGGAAGAGCCGCCCTTGCGAT
>JBBQSA010000021.1:0-51492 GCA_038214295.1 Gammaproteobacteria bacterium | reverse complement strand
ACGGAACAGCTGACGCGGCGCCTCCAGGAACTGCTGGCGCCGGCCTGAAACCGGCCCCGGCGTGCGGGCCGACGGGTCCGTCAGGCCAGCTTGGTTGTCATGCCAGCGCGGAGCGGGCCGCGTCGACGTCCGCGTGCGCGGCGGCGGCGATTTCCTGAAAAGGCTGGCCATTCACCCGGATCTTGGCGAGTGCCTCCTCGGCCTCCGGCTCCGACGGGGCGCCGGGCTTGCGCAGCCGGTAGTAGAGTTTCGCCCCGCACAGAATCCGGGCCATGGGGCTCAGGTCGTTGTTGCCAGCGTCGAAGATCGAGTTCTGGTTCTCGACGGCCTCGGCGATCCGTTCCGGGATGTTCCAGTGGTCCAGGATCGTCCGGGCAATCGTCGCGTGCCAGTCATTGAGGGCCTTTTCCCAGTCCGCGATCTCCGCCGGGTTGAGACTGTCCTTGCGGGCGCGGGCAAACAGGTACAGCTTGCCCATGAGGTGAAAGAGGCCGGTTGCCATCGACTCGTCCGGCGGAACGCCGGGGACGTTCTTGGCCACGGCGAAGCACAGGGCAGCGACGCCATTGCTGGTCTTCCAGATGTCCGCGAGCACCGGCCGGATCGGCTTCAGCCACTCCTGCTTGGCCATTTCCCGCACGGCAAAGGAGCTCGCCTGGCTGCGGATGACGTTGAACCCGAGGATGTTGATCGCGGCGCGCAGGTCGCTCACCTCGTTGCGGGACTTGTTGAAGGCTGCCGAGTTGGCAAGGTGCAGGTACCGGGCCGCGAGGGCCGGCTCGCTGGCGACCAGCCGCACCAGGTCCCGGGACGAGGTTGCCTCGTCGGCCACCGCGCGCTGGATGCGGGCAACGACGTCCGGAAAACCGGGCAACTCGATGCTGTCCGTGTTGAGGTCACGGGCAAGACCCATGACGATATCGGCGGCACTGACCTGCCTGCCGCTGCCAACGCTGATCTGGGGATCCACTTTGGCCAGGCGGGGGCGCTCCGCGTCCCGCTTCATGTCCCGGCCGCTCTGCAGTTCGTTCGTCAATGCCATGGCCGTCGCTCGCCTCAGGTATGTCTGTCACGGGCAGGTGGCCCCGGAGGGCCAGTGGGAGTGCAACAAAATATAGCGGGAAGGCCCCGGCCCCACTGTGACGGAGTGCCGATTGCCGGCCCCGCGCCGGGGACGTAGCCCCGCGCCCGGGCCTTCGGCTAACCTGCCCCCATGATCTCCGACTACCTGGAACGAATCCTGAAGGCCCGCGTCTACGACGTGGCCGTCGAGACGCCGCTGGACCCCGCGCCGCGGCTGGCCGCCCGCCTGGGCAACACGGTGCTGCTGAAGCGCGAAGACATGCAGCCCGTGTTCTCCTTCAAGTTGCGCGGGGCCTACAACAAGCTGGTGCAACTCACCGACGGGGAGCGGGCCGCCGGTGTCATCTGCAGCTCGGCGGGCAACCACGGCCAGGGGGTCGCGCTGGCGGCGCGCGCGATGGGGGTCCGGGCTGTCGTCGTGATGCCCGTCACAACGCCCACGATCAAGGTGGACGCGGTCGCCGCGCTGGGCGCCGAAGTGGTCCTGCACGGCATCACCTACGATGATGCCTACGCCCACTCCCAGGACCTGGTAGCCACCGAGGGTCTGACCTTCATCCACCCCTTCAATGACCCGGCCGTGATCGCTGGCCAGGGAACCATCGGCATGGAGATCCTGCGGCAGCAGCGCGGCTCTATCGACGCCATCTTTGTCTCCGTCGGCGGCGGCGGGCTGATCAGCGGGATAGGCCTGTACGTGAAGGCGCTGTACCCGGAGATCCGGATCATCGGCGTGGAGCCGGAGGAGTCGCCCACAATGCACTCGGCGCTCGCGGCCGGCCATCCGGTCCGCCTGGAGCGGGTCGGCATCTTCGTGGACGGTGTCGCAGTCCGCGAGGCCGGCAGCGAGACCTTCCGGATCTGCCGCGAGGTCGTGGACGAAATCATCCTCGTCACGAACGACGAGATCTGCGCGGCGATTCGCGATGTGTTCGAGGACACCCGCGCTGTCATGGAGCCGGCCGGCGCCCTGGCCGTGGCGGGCCTGAAGCGCTACGTAGCTGCAACGGGCTGCCGGGACCGGACGCTGGTGGCCGTCAACAGCGGCGCCAACATGAATTTCGACCGCCTGCGCTACATCGCCGAGCGGGCCGGCATCGGTGAGCATCGGGAAGCCCTGCTGGCCGTCCAGATCCCGGAGGAACCGGGCAGCTTCCGCACCTTCTGCGAGGTCATCGGCAGCCGCTACATCACGGAGTTCAACTACCGGTTCAGCGACCCGGCACGGGCGCGGATCTTTGTGGGCGTCGGCCTGACCGGGGGTCTCGCCGAGCGGGCCAGCCTGATCGCCCACCTGGAGGCGCTCGGCTACCCGGTCGCCGACCTCAGCGACGACGAGGTAGCGAAGCTCCACGTGAGGCACATGGTCGGGGGCCTGGCACCGGGGCTGAAGGACGAGCGCATCTACCGCTGCGAGTTCCCGGAACAGCCCGGCGCACTGCTGGAGTTCCTGAAGGCCTTCGGCAGCCGCTGGAACATCAGCCTGTTTCATTACACCAACCCGGGCTCGGACTACGGCCGGGTGCTGGCGGGTATGCAGGTGCCGGACGGCGAGCTGGAGGAGTTCCTCGCCCACCTGCAGGGTACCGGCTATGAGTTCCGGGACGAGAGCGGCAACGCCAGCTGCCGCCTGTTCCTCGCAGCCGGCGGCCCCGACGCCGGCGGCCACGCCTGACCGCAGGCCATGGCGCCGGCCCCGAAGATCAGCGTCCGCCGCGGCACGTCCGCGGATGCCGCCGCCCTCGCCTGGCTCGCCACCGAGACCTTCGTGGAGACCTTCGGGCATCTCTACCGGCCCGACGATCTCGCCACCTTCCTGGCGACGGAGCAGACGGCAGCGAACTACGGCCGCCTGCTGCGGGATCCCGCCGTGGCCGTCTGGCTGGCAGCAAGCGGCGGCGAGGAACTCGTGGGCTTCCTGACTGCCGGTCCCTGCAAGCTGCCAGTGCCGGAGCGGGAACCTGCAGCCGGGGAAATCCGCCAGCTCTACCTGCGCGCCAGCGTCCACGGCCAGGGCCTCGGCACCCGGCTGCTGGGCACGGGTCTCGACTGGCTTGCGGCGCACGGCCACGCACCCCTCTACATCGGAGTCTGGTCCGGCAACCTGGGCGCCCAGCGGCTGTACCGGCGGCACGGCTTCGAGAAGGTCGGGGAATACGACTTCCCGGTGGGCGAGCACCTGGACCGGGAGTTCATCCTCAGGCGCCGCCAGGACCCGTGACAAGGAACCGGAATGGCGCCAAGATCGCGGCTGTTCCGCCGCCCGTCCGAGGACCTCACGATGAATCCAGGAATCCCCTCCGCCCTGCCAGCCGCGCTCGCGCTTGCTCTTGGCCTGGGACTCGGCATTTCGGGCTGCTCCCAGTTAACCACCAGCAAGTCCGAGCTGTCGGCCCTGCAGTCAGCGGCGGATCGCGCCGAGAGCGAGCACCTCGAGTGCCTGAAGCAGGCGACCAGCCGGTATCTCGCCACCGGCGAGGGTGCCGAGGCGATCAGCCGCGTCGTCCGCAAGGACTGCTCCGCGACCCGGGACCGGGCCGCGAGCGCCCAGGGAACCCTGCTCGGGACCCGCTACATCCTCGCCGAACCGCAGGTCGCGGCGGCGCTGAAGGCTCTGGATGAGAAGGGCGAGGCAGCAATTTCCCGGCAGGTCCTGGACTACCGGACGGCCCAGCCCGCGGCGGCGCCGGTGGCAGCCGCTGCACCGGCTCGCCCGGCCAGCGGCCAGCCGGCTGCCGGCCCCGCCTACCTGGCCTGCATGCAGGCCCAGGGCGAGCGCTACGCCGCGGTCAACGAAGGCGCCGAGGTGGTTGCCGAAGTTGCCCACAGTCGCTGCGCGGCCAGCCTGGGGGGCGGAGCGCCGTCCAGCGAGCTCGAGCGCCAGGGGCGTGCACTGGTGATGGGCCTCGTGCTGGACCGGAAAGCGCAGCAGCAGTAGAGCCGGGACGACATTCAGGCATCTGCGCAGGACTGAAACCGGTCAGGCGGTGTCGGCTACCGCCGGCGCGAGCTGGTTCCTGAACGGGAACGGCAGATCGGGAACCGGCACCCCGAGGAACGGGCAGAGTTTCTCCCAGCCCTCCCCTGCCGGAATGTTAATGACGAGAAAATCATCGGGCCGCTTCGCAAAGTAGCTGTCGAGCTCGGCAAGATACCGGGCCCGGTTCGTCGTCCAGCCCTCCCGGTCCACCTTCCGGAAGGAGTAGTGATAGTCCGGGCTCGCCAGGTTCCTGGCCACCTTGCGCTCGCGGCTGTCGAGCCAGGACTCGAGTTCCCGCGTCGTCAGGATGAACTTGCTGTAGGGGTACTGGTGGTCCAGGATCCGGTAGAACTCCCGCCCCGCAAAGTCCGAAAAGGCGTCGTAGCAGTCGAGGCCCTGCAGCACGGGACGGCGGGCCAGCACGTTGGCCCGCATGCTGTCGTAGAGGCGCACGCCCTCGTGCTTGTGGTGAACGGCACGGATTCCCAGCAGGCACAGCGCCTCCGTGATGGAGGTCGTCCCGGCCCGGTTCAGACCGATGTTGAAGATGCGATTGCAGCGGATTGGCATGGCTGGCTGAAAGCATAAAAGGCTGATGTTCGCAGAATCGAGCAATGACTGAGTCCCTGGAGTCCTGGCGGCACTCGGGGGCGTGGTTCAGCTACCGGGGACATGCGGTCTTCGTGCGCCGCGCGGGGGACCCGGCCGCTCCGGCACTCCTGCTGATCCACGGGTTTCCCACCGCCTCCTGGGACTACGCGCCGGTGTGGGACGGGCTCGCGGCCCGCTGGCGGGTGCTGACTCTCGACATGCTGGGCTTCGGCTTCTCGGCCAAGCCCCGCCGCTACGCCTACCGGATCGCTGACCAGGCGGACCTGGTGCAGGCCTTTCTGCAGGCCGAAGGGATAGGCACCTACCACGTGCTGGCCCACGACTACGGCGACACCGTGGCGCAGGAACTGCTGGCCAGGAACTCCGCCGACCAGCACCTCGCCAGCGTGTGCCTGCTGAATGGCGGGATCTTTCCGGAGACCCATCGCCCACTGCCGATCCAGCGGCTGCTGTCGTCGCCTGTCGGACCGCTCGTCGCCAGGCTCTCGACCCGGAGCACCTTTGCCGTGAGCATGCGCAGGATCTTCAGCCGCGGGCGTCCACCCACCGCGGACGAGCTCGACAGCCTGTGGAGCCTGGTGACCGGCGGCGATGGCCGGGCCGTGCTGGCGGCCGTGAGCCGCTACCGGCTCGAACGGCGGCCACAACGGCCGCGCTGGGTCGGCGCACTGCAGACGGCCCGGGTTCCACTGCGACTGATCAACGGCACGGACGATCCCATCGCGGGGAGCGCAATGGCCGCACGGTACCGGGAACTCGTGCCGGCCCCTGACATCGTCGAGCTCGAGGGCGTTGGCCACTACCCGCAGATCGAGGCGCCAGAGCGCGTGCTGCGGGCCTACTGCGAATTCCGGGCGGGAATTTCCTGAGGCGCAGAGCCAGCCGGCACGGGCTGGCGCAGAAAATGGACGGCCGTGGCGGCCAGCGCCAGCATGTTCAGCGCGTCGCCAAAGAAGCCGGGGATCGGACCCACCAGCGCCGGGGGCAGGCCGAGGAAGGCCAGGCCGGCGACGCTGCCCAGGAACAGCCAGGGCCAGCGCCGGCGCCACCAGAGGGCTGCGCCCAACAGCACCATCGTGGGCAAGGCAAGCACGGCGGCCAGCGGCAGTGGCACGGGCATGCCCGCGCCCGGCGGCGGCCCGGCATTGCAGACCTGGCTCGGCAGCACCGACGGCACGTAGCGCAGGGTATCGGCCCAGCAGGCCGGATGCAGTGCCGGGAACACGAGAATCTCGCGCCAGCTGAGCGCGAGGAAACCCGCGGCCAGCAGGCACACGGTACCGACGAACCAAGGCGGCTGCGCCCACCGGAAACCGGCAAGCCGCGCGAGCGAGGCATTGACGATGAGGATCAGGGGCACCGACAGCGCGAACAGCATGAACCGCGGGCCGCTGGCCAGCGCCAGGGCATCGCCGGGGCCCAGCCACCGCCCGGCGCCCACCAGCGCGGTGTCGTAGGGCAGGGCGAGGATCAGGAACGCGAGAAGCCCGAGTACCGGGTGCCGGAACTCGCGCCAGCGACGGACGGTCCAGATGAGCAGCGCGGTATCAGCGATCGCGAGCAGGAACATCAGGCCCGAGAACATAATCACCCCCGCGTGGGATCATGCCACGCGAATTCCCCGCCTGCAGGAGATGCCCGCCATGACCCGCTTGCCGTCGATCTTCCGTACGCTGACCGTGACTGCCCTGATGGCAGTCGCCACCGTCGCCGCGGGGGCAGATGCGCCCAAGTCCACGGTGCTGATCACCGGCTCGAACCGGGGCATCGGGCTCGAGTTCGCGCGGCAATACGCCGACCGGGGCTGGACCGTGATCGCCACCACGCGCCGGCCCGCCGAGGCTAAGGAACTTCAGCAACTGGCCGCGAGCCACCCGAACGTGCGCGTCGAACGGCTGGACATCACCAGCGACGCCGAAGTTGCGGCGCTGGCCGCCCGGTATCGCGGACAGCCCATCGACCTGCTGATCAACAACGCGGCACTGCTGGAACACATCGACCGGCAGCTGCTCGGCAAGCTCGATTACGAGCTGTTCGCCCGGGCCTTCGCCGTCAATGCGATCGGCCCCATGCGCGTCACCGAAGCGCTGCTGGACAACGTGGCGGCGAGCCGCCTTAAAAGGATCGTCGCGCTCGGCAGCGCCGCCGGTTCGAACGGCCTGCTGAACCCGCCGGCCAACCTGTACCCCTACCGGTCCAGCAAGGCGGCGCTCAACCTCCTGATGCACAACCTGGCCCTGGACGTGGCGCCGCGCGGGATTGTGGTCGGCCTGATCAACCCTGGCCTGGTGGACACCCGGGGCGTTCTCAAACTGAAACCCGGCGACGCGCCCCCGGAGGAATTTGCCGGGCTGATGCCGCTGATTCTCGCCGGCAAGATCAAGCTGATCACGACGGAGGAGTCGGTGACCGCCATGGTGAGGCTGATCGACGGGCTGTCACCTGCGCAGTCCGGCGTCTTCCTGAACTACGACGGGCAGACTCTGCCCTGGTAGGCGACGGGGGACGGTGGCGCCCTCAACGGGCGCCGAAGTCCTCTTTGCAGGCCGTGCAGGCCGGCGCCTTGAACAGCGGCCCGTAGAGCGTGGCGTCCAGCGCGGCGGCCCAGAACCAGCGGTTGCCGCACTTCGGGCAGACGATGAACCAGATCCCGAAGGCGTAGCCGATGACCACGAGGATGGTGCCGACCGTCCAGTTGATGTGGAAGCCCTCCCACAACGGGGCAAAGCTGCCGACCACCATCAGGAGGATCGACAGCCAGAGCTTCCAGGACTGTCCCGTCCTGGTAATCACGGAATTAGCGAACATGTAAGTCCCCTGCCAAAGCTCGTTTCGCTGCCACCGGCAGCCGTTTGATGGCCGCCTCGCGTCGGAGCGCCGCGCTGCGATCCGGCGCGGGTTCCTGGTGCACGAGAATTACCGGCCTGCGGGCGCGAGTATAGGCGGCGCCCTTGCCCGCATTATGCCGGGCTACCCGCTGGCCGGGGTCCCTGGCGATCCCTGTGTAAAGGGAATCATCGGCACACCGGACGATGTACACGTGCCAGTCCGGGGCGGCCGGCTCCGTCGAGCCCTGTCTCGTCATCGGCGCACCTGCATTCACATCGGCCCGGAGGTTACCGGAAGTCGCCCTCAGGCAAAACCACGGGCCCGGATACGGGCAATCTTCGCCGTCTGGGGCAGGCGATAGAAGGTACGCAGTTCCCGGAGCAGGTCCGGAGTGATAGCTGTGGAGGGAAAGCTGGCCTCCAGGTTCGCGCAGTACCTGCCGGCGAACGTACTGGCCGCCTGGTAGCGATCGATTTCCTCGGCGTCGAGCTGCGGATCGAGTGCCGGGTCGTCGAAGAGCCGCTGCAGCAGGGGCGCTCCCAGCGTCGCCGCCGGCTGGCCCTCGAGGAGCAGACGCGTACTGACGTACTTGTCCACCTCGGCCTGCATCTCCAGCTCGAGCAGGGTCACGGGCTTGTCGAGGGCCGCGTTCCAGGCGAGATAGTGAAAATGGCTAATGCCCTCCAGCACGGTCCAGAAATCCGCCAGGTTGGTACCGGACAGGCTGGCCCGGGGGTCTGCGGACGCCAGCCTCGCAAGCACTTCCGCGTCGAGGTAGAGCGCGAGGTCGACCGCATCGCCCCCCTCCACCACGATGAGCTGCTCGTCCGACGACCTGCACGGCGCGCCCGCGAGCAGCGTGGCGAGCAGCTGCCGGTCGGTGACGACATAGTCGCGGACATCCTGGGGCAGTTCAACGTCGTAAAGGCGGCCGAGCTGGCCCTGCATGGCGCCGAGCAGTTCCATGACCGCGGCGCCCTTGTGGCCGTACCCCGGGCTAGTGCTCGCGGACACTGCCGGCTTGCTGGTGCGGGTGAATTCCCAACCGCCGAAGCAGCCGGGCCGAGCGCCGGCTGCCGGTGGTGAGCCAGGTCTCGTACAGGCGCAGGACATCCTGGTCGCGGCTGGTTGTGCCCGAGTGCCGGACGTCATTCAGCACGTCCACCACGTCGGCAAACTTGTCGCCAAGCTCCGCGAACACCGGGGCAAAGGCCCGGCCCCGCGGGTTGGACGGCAGGGCAACTGATAACGCACGATAGGCGCCGCCACCCATGCGCACGTAGTACCCGATACCGACGGCCTTGCGGTCGAGGCCCTCGGCCATGAAGCCGGCGACGAACAGCGCCACATCGCCGAGACGCTGCAGCGTCGAATTGCGGCTCTCTCCCGGGGCCGCGTCGGCCGCGTCGGCCAGCATAAGAGCGAGGGGCTTCCCCGGGCCGGGCTCGCCAGGTTCGTGCAACGCTTCGGCGCGTGCGAAGAGCGTGAGCAGGTTCACCACGTAATGCGCGGTGTGATCGTCCACAGCCACCTTGTTGGAGGCCATGGCCGCGTCGACCGAGTCGCGAAAGAACTCCCTGAGACTCGGTACCGGAATGACTCCGGATTCGGGTTCGCAGACCGCCATGTCTGAAGCTTATACCGGGACGCCCGCTGGGCCAGCGTGAATCCGGTCACGGTACTCGCAGCGCCGCTGCGGGCTGACTGAACGTAATCAGCCGGCGAGATCGAAGCCCGGCTGCCAGGCCAGCTCGGTGACACGGCAGTCGGTAGCGTCGTGCTCAAAGCGGAAGGCAACAAAGTCACCGGGCCGCGTGAGCGCGAGCCCGACAACGAAGCAAAGTCCCGGCCCGCGCGCGTTGGTGTCCTGGTCGCATTTCACGTAATACGCAGGGCGCGTCGCATCTGCGGCCAACAGGCCGGCAGCCGCGGCTTCGGTCAGGTAGCGACGCACCTGCGTGGCAACCGCCAGCCAGGTCGAAGCATCCGGCGCCTGAACAGCGGCCCAGCGCGTGCTGCGGGCAATGGTGCCCGCTGTCATGACCGCGCGCCGCCGCACGCTGAGCTGCTGCCACTCGCGGCGCGCACCCTGACTGCGTGCCAGCGTGACGTCGCCCGTAAAGGAGATAAAGCCTGGCGCCGCGGCGCGGAGGACGTTGACGCCGCGCCGGGCGAGCTGTGCCGCTTCCCCGGCATCCGGCTCCACGGCGACGCGGGCCCGTGAGCGCAACAGCACCGCGTCTGACGGCCCGCCCCCCACCAGCATCCCTGCGATGGCGCCAAGCGCACTCAGCGAACGCATGCGCCGACCGTCGGCCGAAACGTCGACGAGCTGGGGGAAGTACGTAATGACGTTGGGACTCGCGAACACGGAGTGCCGCTGGCTGCGCGTCACATCCTCCACCTGCGCCCAGCGGGCCGGCGGGTCGAGCAGGAGCAGGGCGTTGCGCCGCGCGCAGTAGCGCTCTGCGGCAAACAGCCCGACGGGCCCGACATCGGCCTTGGGCGCGCCGGACAGCAGGCAGACGAGGTCCACGTTGGCCACGTGGTCCAAGGCATGGATGCCAGTGGACTCGTCTACCGACCCGATGAGATCGTAGTCGCTGGGCGGCGCAGCATGACGCCGGTCGCTGCTGGCCTGCACGTAGCCAGCCAGGCCGGCACCGGGGGCCCCGGGCGTAATTAAGGGCCTGGCGCCGGGCACCTCGCCGCACAACCGGACCAGGCCGGAGGCCGCGAGCACATCGCCGATGAAGTTCTCGTCGTCGGGCACCACCGTAACCCGGCGGAAAATCTCCTGCTCCTCCACGAGGGGATTGGCCAGCGAACGCACGCGCTGCACGGTGAGATTGAAACGCCAGAGGTCATCGGCCGGAATGCCGTCGCAGTCCACCGCGGCGCGCAGGTACTCGTGGGGTCCGGGGTTGACGGCATCGAGGTCGAGCGTGCCGCCGGGCCCCGGCAGTGTGAGGCGATTGGCGCTCCCGGCGCGGGGTACCCGCACCACGACGGCCTGCCGGCCCCCGTTGTCGAAGAACTGGCCGAGAATCCACTCGAGCCGGCTCCGCTCCGCCGGCGAACCAAAGCGGCGGCGAAACTGCTCCACGCTCTCGATGACTACCGGAATATTGGCCGGACCGCGGGGGGCCGGACCGACGAAGGCGCAGACGGTTTCGCGGCGGAGCGGGATCGGCTCCTCGCCGGCGGGAGATTCAATGACTCGAATCCCGGCTCCTGAGAGTTCGGGCAACGGTGCGCGCATCCGCGGACAACAACGCGAACGAGTGTAGCACCGCGGCCATCAGCAGCCCGCAGATGAAGCCGCCAACGTGGGCGCGGAACGCAATGCCGCCGGACGCCACTTCGCTCAGGTTCGTGTAGACCAGCTGCAGGCAAAACCACCAGGACAGGACGACCCAGGCAGGCAGCTGCAGCAGCGGACCGGCAACGGGCAGCACCACCCGGATCTCCGCACGGGGGTGCAGGACGAGGTAGGCGCCGAGGACGCCGGAGATCGCACCGCTTGCCCCGACCATGGCCACCGGTGAAGCGGGATCGGGCCAGGCCTGGGCCAGCGCGGCCCCGATCCCGCCGGCAAGCAGCAGGACCGTGAAGCGTCCGTGGCCGAGCGTGCGCTCGACCTTCGGGGCGAAGACCGCGATAAAGGCCACGTTGCCGAGCAGGTGCAGCCAGCCGGCGTGCAGGAACTGGTAGCTCACCAGGGTCGCCGGCGGCGGTAGCCCTGGCCCGGCTGCCGGCAGATCGGCACCACCGAAGAGGGCGCCCGGCACGAAGGCGAGCCCGTAGGGGATGGCAAGCGCGCCGGGCACCAGCAGCAACTGGACGGCAAAGGCCAGCAGCAGCAGGCCGATGAACGTCAGGGTGGCCACCGGGGGCTCCGGGCGCACACCCGGGCTAACGCCGGCAGGGGACGTCACGCCGTCGATGTCACCACCGCCGCAGGCTGATCGTCACAGCCTGGCCGTCACAGCTTGGCAGTCACAGGCTGGCGGCGTCACGCGGCGCGCCGGGTTTGGCTTCCGCCGACGCGTCGGCCTCCACCGGGTAGGTCACGATGTTAGCCGCGGGCCGCGCCCGCGCCACGACGCTCTGGGCATCGGCCGCAGGCTCCAGCAGGCGCACGGGAAAGCCGCGGCCCTCCTTCAGGGTTGCCGCGACCAGGCCCGAGTCGAGCCGGACCGGAGGCCCCGCCGCCGTGCCGACCTTGTGCTTGCGCAGTTCCCGGGCGATGCGCTTGTCGAGCGCGGCACGCAGGTTGCGCCGGTCGTCCTCCAGCGCCGGATGGACCTCCAGGTAGAGGTTGGCATCCCGCCAGCCGACGAGGTGTGGCTCGTTGACGATGCGCACCGCCGTGCCGACCGGTACCTGGCTGAACAGCGACTCGATGTCCTCGGGAAAGAGCTGCACGCAGCCATGACTGACCCGCATGCCGATGCCGGAGGGCTTGTTGGTGCCGTGGATGAGGTAGGACGGAAAACCGAGACGCAGCGCGTAGGCGCCGAGCGGGTTGTCGGGACCGGCTGGCACCCGGGCCGGCAGCGGCGTGCCCGCTTCCGCGTGCTCACGGCGGATCGACGGAGGCACGGTCCATACCGGGTCCTTCACCTTGGCCACGACCTTCGTGGTGCCGATCGGCGTGGCCCAGCCCTCCCGGCCGATGCCCACCGGGTGGGTGATGACCTGCGGAGTCGCACCGGCGGCCGGCTTTGGGAAATAGTAGATGCGCTTGGCGCCGACGTTGAGGACGACGCCCTCGCGGGGACCTTCCGGCAGGATGAACTGGGTCGGCAGCACGATCCGGGTGCCGGCGCCCGGCAGCCAGGGGTCCACCCCCGGGTTGGCATGCACCAGTTCGTCGAAGCCGAGATCGTAGGCACGGGCGATATCGATGAAGGTGTCTTCGTAGCGGGAGCGGATCACCTGCACCTCGCCCACCACGTCACTGTCCGGCTGCAGCTCGAAACGGTCGCTCACGAGCGGTGGCTGCTCCACCGGGGCACTGGGGACGGGCTTCCCCCTGGCCCAGTCGGGCGCCCGGAAGAGTGCGCAACCACCCACCTGCAGGAGGGCCGCGCAGAGAATGAGTCGGGGCAGGTACTGCATCAGTCGGTTCCTTCCGGGCCGTGCGGCGGACGCGGTGCGTCCGTGGATGGCCGGATTATCCGGCCAGATGGCCCTCAGGGAAAGCGGCCGTCCTGGTCGCGTTGCGACATCCAGGCTGCCGCCTCGTCGGCGCCCCCCCGGACGGCGGCCAGCACGCGCTGTTGCAGGGTCGGCCGCGCCTTGTAGGCCACCCGGTAGAGGTCAGCGGCTTCAGCGGCGCGGTGCAGGTAGTCGTCGCTGGTCTCGACAGCATCCACCAGCTTCAGTTCGAGGGCCCTGGAGCCGTACCAGTGCTCGCCCGTCGCCACCGCCTCGAGGTCCAGCGCGGGCCGGTGCGTCGCCACGACCTGCTTGAACAGGCCATGCACCTCCTCCAGTTCCTCCCGGAGCTTGGCCCGGTCCGCATCGGTGGTCCGGCCAAACATCGTGACCGTGCGCTTGTAGCGGCCAGCGGTGATCTGCTCGAAGTCGATCCCCCGGGCCTCAAGGAGCCGATGGAAGTTGGGCACCTGGGCAATCACGCCAATCGAACCGATGACGGCAAAGGGCGCGGCCACGATGCGATTCGCAATACAGGCCATGAGGTAGCCGCCGCTGGCCGCCCCCTTGTCGACAATCACGGTGAGTGGAATGGACCGTTCCCGCAGCCGTTGAAGCTGCGAGGCCGCCAGGCCGTGCTCGTGCACGGCGCCGCCGAAGTTCTCCAGGCGCAGCACGATCTCGTCAGCCGGCGTGGCGACGCCGAGGACTGCACTGACCTCCTCGCGCAGGGCGGTGACCGCGGTGGCACGGATATCGCCCTTGAAATCCAGTACAAACACCCGGCGGCGGCCAGGTGACCCGGCGGCTGCGGCGCCGGCCTCGCGGGCCTGCTCTTCCGCCTTGCGCTGCTTCTTCTCCTGCTTCAGTTCCTTCTTGCGCTGCGCCCCGGTGAGCAGCGCGTGGCGCAGGTGCAGACGCAGGTCCCGGTACTTGTCATTGAGCTTCTCGACAGTGAGGCCGCCCGCGTCCGGAGACTTCCGCGCTGCGCCCACGGCCATCACGATGATGGCGGCGGCCGCGGCGATGGCCGCGACAACCGTGGCCGCCTTGGCCAGGAACAGGCCGTAATCCAGAAAAAACTGGGCCATAGGGGACGCCTCAGCGGGCCGCGCTGACTGCAGCAGCTCCGGGGAGACCCACGTTGTTACCCTCCAGCGCGCGCTCGGCGCGGTAGCTGGAGCGGACCAGTGGCCCGGACACCACCTCGATGAAGCCCTTGTCGAGGCCCAGCTGGCGGTAGGCCGCGAATTCGTCCGGGTGGATGAATTGCCGGACCGGCAGGTGGTTAACCGTGGGACGCAGATACTGGCCCAGGGTCAGCAGGCCGACGCCGGCGGCCCGCAGGTCGTCCATCGCCTGTGCCACCTCGTCGCGGGTCTCGCCGAGGCCGAGCATCAGGCTGCTCTTGATCAGCACGCTCCGACCGGCGCCCTGGTCCATACCCTGGCCCGTGACGCCCGCGTGGGCCAGCACGCGCAGGGACTGGTCGTAGCCGGCGCGGGGATCCCGGACCTCCGGCGTCAGGCGGCGGACGGTCTCCAGGTTGTGGGCGAAGACCGCGACGCCTGCGTTGACCACCGTGGCCACGGCGTCCAGGTCGCCGGCGAAATCCGGCGTCAGCGCCTCGACAGCGGTGGCCGGGTTGCGGACCTTGATGGCGCGTATGCAGTCGGCATAGTGGGCCGCTCCGCCGTCCGGCAGGTCATCCCGGTCGACGGACGTCAGCACGACGTACTTGAGGCCCATCAACTCCACGGAGCGGGCCGCGTTGGCGGGCTCCTCGGCGTCGAGCCAGCCCCGGGGATTGCCCGTGTCCACGGCGCAGAAGCGGCAGGCCCGCGTGCACACGTGTCCCATCAGCATGATGGTGGCCGTGCCGGCATTCCAGCATTCCCCGATGTTGGGGCACATGGACTCCTCGCAAACCGTGGCCAGCCGGTGCTCGTGCACCGTCTGCTGCACGGCCGAGAAGCGGCCGCCGGAGACGAGGCGCACCCGGAGCCAGTCGGGCTTGCGGCCGGCATCAGGTTCCGGGACCGCGGGCCGCTGCTTCTGGCCGTTGCGGATCGCGGTAAAACCAGCCGAAGTGGTGTACTTCGTGCCGGTTTCGATGGGAATGCCCTTGAAGGAGCTCATCCGGCAATTCTCGCACGGGCGGGTGTCAAACGGGCTTCGCGAACCTGCCCTGTCCGGATTGGCACCCCAAAAAAAAGGCCCGGCGCAAGGCCGGGCCAATACAGGGGGAATCGAAAATCAAACCACCACTTGAGCGTCAGGCACCTAGTGAACTCGCGACCAGTTCAGGAGCTCCACTTCCGCCTCGTCGCGGTGGAAGTTCTGGGCGAGCAGCGCCTCGATCTCTCGTGGCTCCAGCACCTGGTCGACAGCGTGGTTCAGCTCAACCACGCCGCTGTATTCGTCGGCGAACCCCGGTTCCTCAGAGCACAGCAGGAAGCGGGTGTAGTACTTCGCGCGCATGGGCCGAACGTTAGGGAAAGACGGCGGGGCGTTCTGTGAGCGATTCCACAGAATCCGGTTCCGGGCCGGGGGGTAGCGGCGCCGTTGCCGACGGACGGCGGGGGCCTCAGGGAGCGGTTGCGGGGGGGCCGCCACCCCACCAGTCCGCAATGGCGGCGCCGGTCGCAGCACTGACGAAATAGCCATAGCACTTGTGGACGTTCAGGCCCTCGCTGCCGCGAAACGGGTTCAGCAAGTCGGTCCGGTCAGTGATTTCGTCCGTCAGGCCCCAGCGGCGCATGTCGGCGAAATCCGCCGAAAACCGGTGACCGAGCGCTGTCAGCTCCCCCAGCGCGGCCAGGTTGTGCCAGCGCCGGATCCCGCGCGGATAGCGCGCGGCGCCCGCGGCACGGGCGCCCATCAGGCGGCGCCGGATGAAATGGGTCCCCAGGGGGCTGCCAAGCGTCAGGAACAGGTCGACCGGTCCGCCACGGTCGCCGAGGCCCCAGAGGGTGTCCCAGGCGATCACGGAGCCGAAGCTGTGGGCCATCAGCAGCACGCGCTCGCCCGCTGCCCAGCAACGCTCCAGCTCGGCGCGCAGCACCTGTCGGATGCGGTCGCCGACGCCATCCGCGTTACGGAAGTAGCGCTCGGACTCCTCGATATTGATGCGGGTGTTCTCGACGGCAAGCCAGTCGATGAGACCGGGAAAGCGGTCGCCGACACGATGGGCGAGAAAAATGAGCCGCGCCTTCAGTTCGGTAACCTCCCGGACGCTGTCCGGGCCGGGCCCGGGGTCCGCCAGCAGTGCGGCGATACCGGGTTCGTCGAGGCGCAGGTCCCGGTATTCGGGGTAGAACAGCTCGCCCCAGAGGGCCAGGCGCAGGCAGTCGGGCGAGGCGGCGAGCCGCGAGGCCGCCGCGGGATCGGCCCGGCGGATGCCCTCCAGCACGCAGCGCCACAGCGTGGCCCGGTGGATGTCCGGCGGCGGCTTGGCACGCAGGCCGGGTACGTACAAGATGCGGGGGACTGACTGACTACCGGGACTGGAAGACATCGGCGGCATTGTAATGAAGTACCTGCACACCATGGTTCGCGTGTCCGACCTGGACGCGTCGCTCGATTTCTACTGTCGGCATCTCGGCCTGCGGGAACTCCGGCGCAGCGAGAACGAGCGGGGCCGCTTCACGCTGGTGTTCCTGGCAGCGCCCGGAGATGAGGGCGCCTGCGTCGAGCTGACCTGGAACTGGGACCCGGAAGCCTACACAGGCGGCCGGAACTTCGGTCACCTCGCCTACCAGGTCGATGACATCTATGCCCTGTGCGCGCAGCTGCAGGCCGCCGGCGTGACGATCAATCGCCCGCCCCGGGACGGGTACATGGCCTTCGTCCGGTCGCCCGATGGCATCTCGGTGGAGCTGCTGCAAAAGGATGGCCCGCGGCCGCCCCGGGAACCCTGGAAATCCATGCCGAATACCGGCAGCTGGTAGCCCCGCGGGGTCAGCCGGCGCTCAGGCTCGCGCTTAGGCTCAGGCTCGCGCTCAGGCGCTGGCGTGCAGGCGGGCCGCGCGGAAGCGCCCGGTCTGGATGTGGGCGCTCTTGGATTCCTTGACGACGACCCGGTTGCGGCCGTCCTCCTTCGCCTGGTAAAGCGCCTCGTCAGCCAGCTGGATCGCGCCCGCCAGGCTGCGCTCGTTACCCGGGCTGACGATGGCAACGCCCACGCTGACCGTCAGCCAGGCGTTGGTGGTCGACTCGGCGTGCGGGATGCGCAACTCCTCGACGCTGCGCCGGAGGGTCTCCGGTATCTCGCGGCCGAAGTCCTGGGCCGGGCCGTAGAGCACCAGCGCGAACTCCTCGCCGCCGAAGCGGGCCGCGAAGTCGAGCGGGCGCTGGGCACAGCTTGCAATCACCTCGGCCACGCGCTTCAGTGCATCGTCGCCGGCCTGGTGGCCGTAAAGGTCGTTGAAGCCCTTGAAGTGATCGATGTCGACCAGCAGCAGGGTGAGCTGGCTCTGGTCCCGGCGGGACTGGCGCCAGAGTTTCTCGACATCCTTGTCGTACCGCCGGCGGTTATAGAGGCCGGTGAGACCGTCACGCTCCGCCAGGTCATTGAGCATCCGGGACTCGAGAAATGACTGGCGTACGGTCGCTTCCAGCCTGAAGCAGTAGTAGGCGCCAAGCACGTTGACCGCCAGCAGCGTCAGCGAGGAGAAAATCACCTCGTGGAGCTGGAACTGCCAGTTGAGCATGCCCCACATGTAGACGGTCGACAGCGTCACGGCGACCAGGGCCGCGAACCACAGGTGCAGGCCGAGCACGAGCCACACCAGGAATATCCAGGCCACTTCCGCGCCAAAGTAGTAGGGCGCCCCATGGAGACTTCCGCGCAGGGTGAGTGAGGTGCCGACACACCCGATCCAGAACGCCGTCAGCGCCAGCAGGATCTGGTAGGCGCCGTGCGACCCGTCCTTGTAGGACATGACCAGCGTCGCCATCAGCGTCGGCAGCATGATCCCGAGAGTGAAGGCAGCCGTGGGCCACGAGAGATTGCCGTCCACGACGGCGAGGATCAGGCCCAGGAGTATGCCCGCAGCGCAGATCACCAGGATCGGACGGGTCTTCGGGTAGTTGGACTCGGCGTAGACCCGGCGGAACTCGCCCTCGATGAACTGGCTGAAGCGCAGCCGGAAGATGCCGGGTCGCAGCTCGGTCACCAGCGAGGTCAAGTGATGCTGCATATCGAGACTCAAAACCGTCGCGCCCCCAATGGCCGCACGCGCATCTGCCGGAGCGCCCCGGACGCCAGGCAAGCCAGGCTGAACCACGCTCCACTGCCCATTGGGGGACGTTACTGGCTGGCTCCCGGGCAGGCTGCGCGTTGAGTCACAGTTCGCCGGGGCTTGCCCCAAGGCCGGAGCAGGGCCGGAGCAGGGCCGGAGCAGGGCCGGAGCGACGCTGGCGCCGCAAGTCGACTAGGATACGCGCCGATGCCTGCCACCCTCCCACCGAGCCGCCTCGTCGCGCAGGCCACCGGCCTCGTCGGCACCGCCGCCCTGCTGCTGATCGGGGCAGCGGCGCTGCTTCAGCCCCTCCCGCCGGCAACCCGGTTGGCCGGCAGAGGCGCGGCGCCGGCCAGCTGGCCCACCAGGTCACTCCCGGGGTCTTTGGCCGCGGCCATGCCCGGCACCGATGGGGCCCGGCCCTGCGACCTGGGTCGGGACGGCTACTTCCGCGGGCAGCTGTTCGGGGCGCTGGACCAACATATCGACTGGGCCGGGGACCGCCTGCTGTGCGCCGGGATGCGGCGGCCTGACGGCGCGGGCATCCGGCTGTTCTTCGCCGGCGTGGAGCCTGCCGGCGCAGGCCGGGTGTCGGTGATCATCGGTATCGACGGCCGGCCGGAGACGCTGGCAGGCGCCGAATCGCCGGCCAACCTCACGATCATCGACGAGAGCGGAGCGCGGTTTTTCAGCAGCACCGGTCCGGGCCGTTGCTGGGCGAACGTCAGCGCCGTCACGCCGCTCGTCACCGCCCGGGGCAACCCGCCCGGCCTGCGGGTGGAGGGCCTCGTCTACTGCGTGGGGGCGCTGCCTGCGCTGGCGGACCGGTCGTCGCTGACCCTCGGCGAGCTGCGGTTCGCCGGGCGAGTAGCCGACGAATGAGGCCGCCCGCCGGAGACGCTTTCCGTGCCGGCGCGCTGAACGTCGTGCTGGCCCGCATCCCGGCCGTATTCCTGGCTGCATTCCTGGCTGCATTCCTGGCCGGAGTCCTTGGCCTCGGGCTGGCGACCGGCCCCGCCGAGGCCGCGGTGCCCGCCCACCTTGTGGCGGGATTCCCGCGGGGCACGGTCGTGCTGGAGACTGCCGGCCCGCGTTGCCTGCTCCTGGAAGTCTATTTCGCCGCAACGGCCGAACAGCGGGCCCAGGGCCTGATGTTCGTGGAAGGCATGCCCGAGTTCGAAGGCATGTACTTTGGCTACAACACACCGGCGGAAATCATCATGTGGATGAAGAACACCGTCCTGCCACTGGATATGCTGTTCATCCGGAGCGATGGCACGATCGGCCACATTGCCAGGGACGCCAAACCGTACTCGACGGAGCGCATCGACTCCGGTGGCCCCGTCGTCGGGGTGCTCGAGGTGAATGCCGGCTTCGCCCGCCGCTGGGGGGTAGACACCGGCACCCGGCTGCTGCTGCTGCAGTAATCCGGTGCCGGCGCCGCTACCTGGCGCCCTGGTCCTGGCAGCGGACCTCCCAGCGCTGCTGGTAGCCGGCCGGGTTGTCCTCCAGATAGTCGAAGGCCCGCCGTACCGGCACCTCGAAGCCCGCCGGACAGAGCCGGCGCTGGGTGAGCCAGCCCTGCAGCCACGCCATCCGGACGGCGTCCGCCGCCGGATCGTCCGCCGGGTAATCCGCACTGAAGGTCACGTCGAAGTAGATTGTGGCGGGTTTATCGAAGGGCTGGAGGAGGCGGCTGTAACGATGGCGATCAAAATCCTCGCTCTTGTCCAGCGCAGCGGTACACCCAGCCAGGAACGTGGCCAGAAGTGCGGCCGTAACTGTAGTCAGGAGCACGGTCAGGACGGGCATCTGGCGCACTGGGGCTTCTCCGGGCGGAGCCTGCTGCCCCGCGAGGGCTGCATTGTTCCAGCGGCGCTGCCGCAACACCACCCGGCGGGGACTGGCGGAGAAACCATCGGGACCCATGCATCTGTTGAGGCCTGTCTGTCAAACCGCATATCGAAGTGCAATCACCGGAAAGATCGGGTAAATTTGCTGCCCTCGGGCTGCGGGGGGTTCCCGGCCCGGAAGAAACTGGCCACGCAGCCGGTCTGGAAGCAGCCGGTCCTGCGGCACGAAGAAGCCGGAACGTCTCGGTCACGGTTGCAAGCCGAACTCACGCTGGGTTCCGGCGCGCCGGAACCTAGCCGATCTGTATTTGGTCGAACGACAAGAGCGCCCTGAAGAGTATTCATGGACAGCACCTTCGATACAGGCTTGGGCAGCAGCGGCCGCAAGGCGACGATCTTGGCGATCATCGTCGGCTTTCACGTGCTGCTCGTCTGGGCACTCATGACGAGCCTGGGAACGATCATCGTCGACCGGTTGCCGCCGATCATCAAGGCGGAGATCATCGAGGAGATCCAGCAGGACGACACGCCGCCGCCGCCGCCGCCGACGATTGAGACGCCGCCCCCCTACGTTCCGCCGCCGGATATCGTCATTGATGTCCCGGTGAGCACGGCGGCCCCGACCGGCGCACTGGTGACCACGAGCAAGCCCGCGCCGCCGGCGCCGCCGCCGGTCGTAAAGGCCGGTATAAAGAAGTCGCCGGAGATCGATCCCAAGTACAGACGCCGATTCCAGCCCGAGTACCCGCCCACTTCCCGCCGGCTTGGCGAGGAAGGGTCCGTGGTTCTCCAGGTGCTGATTGCGGCGGATGGCTCGGTCAAGGACGGCAAGGTTCAGACGAGCAGCGGCTTCCCGCGGCTCGACGAAGCAGCACTCAAGCACGCCCTGCGGGCCTGGCGTTTCACGCCGGGTACGGAAGACGGTGCTCCAGTGCAGATGTGGCACTCGGTCAAGGTGACGTTCAAGATCGAGGGTTGATTTTCAGCCGCGGGCAACCGCAGCAATATTCAAGGTAAGTGAGTCATGGCAGGCGACAACATTCAGCTGGCACAGAACGTGGACACCGGGGTTGGCGCCGACGGCACCATTCCCATGGATACGGCAGCAGATCCGAACGCTCTTCCCACCGATGGCGCCATGCCGGCCGATAGCGGCTCGTTGGACATGACGCCGGCGCCCGATGCGCCGATGGACACCAGCCTGGCACCCAACGAGGCCGAGAATCCCTACGGCCTTGCCCAGCTCTGGGGCCAGGGTGACTTCGTGGCCCGCGGCACCCTGACCATCCTGGTGCTGATGTCCCTCTACTCCTGGTTCATCATCCTCACGAAGCTGTGGGAGCAGGCCCGCCTGCTGCGCCAGGCCCGCGAAGCCGGCCGGGATTTCTGGACGGGCAACTCGCTAAATGACGGCCTGCAGAAGCTGACCGGCAAGAGCAACGTGTTCCGGGCAATGGTCGAGAGCGGCATCCGCGCCAGCGAGCACGCTGATGGCAAGCTCACCGAGCATGTCCCGGTGGCCGAGTGGATCAGCGGCAAGCTCCAGCAGAACGTCGACCGCATGACCAACGATCTGCAGCGCGGCCTGTCCTTCCTGGCATCAGTCGGCTCCACGGCCCCGTTCGTCGGCCTCTTCGGCACAGTGTGGGGCATCTATCACGCCCTCATCGCGATCGGCGTCGCCGGCCAGGCGAGCATCGACAAGGTGGCAGGCCCCGTCGGCGAGGCGCTCATCATGACTGCCATCGGTCTGGCCGTCGCCGTGCCCGCGGTGCTCGGCTACAACTGGCTACTGCGCCGGAACAAGGCGATCCTCGATCAGTTGCGTTACTTCACCAACGACCTGTATGCGGCACTCGTCGGCGGCGCAGGGGCCTCGCGCAAGTAGGCGCGGTCAGGGATTGTCTGGAGAAGCAGCATGGGCATGAATGTGGGATCTGGCGACGGTGATGGCGAGGGGGAAATCCTCTCCTCAATCAATACCACGCCCCTCGTGGACGTCATGCTCGTGCTGCTGATCATCTTCCTGATCACCATCCCGGTGATCACGAAGACCGTTAAGCTGGACCTGCCGAAGGCCAGCAACATCGCGACAGTCACGAAGCCTGAAAACATCACGATCGCCATCGACCAGCGCGGCAATATCTACTGGAAGGAATCGCGCGTTCCCAACAATCAGGCGCTTGCCGACCTTATTCGCAAGGCAGCGGTCACCGTGCCGCAGCCCGAGATCCACGTGCGGGGCGACAGGAACGTGCGCTACGAGTACGTGGGGCGCGTGATACTGATGCTGCAGAAGGGCGGCATCCAGAAGGTCGGTTTCATTTCCGAGCCGAATCGCGGCAGCCGCTAGCGCCCTCCGGGGCGCTGCGAGAGTCAGAGGCACAGAACTATGGGTATGTCGGTAGGTTCAGGTGGCGGCGATGGCGCCCCGATGATGGAGATGAACACCACGCCGTTGATCGACGTGATGCTCGTACTCATCATCATGCTGATCGTGACGCTGCCGGTGATGACGCACGCCGTCAAGCTGGACATGCCGCAGAACCAGCCCCCGCCGACTGATCCTCCCGAACTCGTCACGATTATCATCGACTACGACGGCACCATCCTCTGGAACGGTACGGCGGTCCCGAATCTCGCCACTCTCGAGCGCTACTTCAAGGTCGAGGCGGAAAAGGTGCCGCAGCCCCAGGTCGCGATCCGTCCCGATGCCAGGGTCAAGTACGACTTTGTCGACCAGGTTCTGGCCAGCGCGCAGCGCAACCGTATCGAGAAGATGGGGCTCATCGGCAACGAGCAGTTCGAGTAATACCCCTGCCCGCCGCAGACGCTGACTGGGATCGGGCGCTCCGGGCCGAGCACACCTCCGGGACGGGTGCCGCGGATTGGTCCGCTCCGGACAACATTCACACCTGATTCAGTCGATCGGCGGAACATCCCTTTCGACACGAGATCCTTGCCCGTCGGCGGGGCACCTGGGGAGGAACGATGATGCACAAGACGACACGCGCAGCCTGGGTTCTGACGCTTGCACTGCTGGTGGGCGTGGGTGCGTCGCTGGGGCAGATTCCCGCGGCCGAGGCTGCCAGCAAGCCCAAGTCCACCGCGCCGAAGATTAATCCCAAGGTGCTGAAGCCCCTCCAGGCCGCACTGACACTCGCGAACGCCGCCAAATACGCGGAAGCGGAAGCCGAACTCCAGGCGGCTGAGGCCGTTCCGGACCGGACGCCTTTCGAGCAGTACCAGATCGACGAACTCAAGTGGTTCGTTACCGTGAAGCAGCAGAAGTACAACGAGGCCGCCGCGGCTGGCGAGCGCACGGTGCAGTCCGGCCTGATGCCCCCGGAGCAGGCCAACGACCGCCTGCGCTTCCTGACGCTGATCTTCGTGCAGACCAACCCGCGGGACCTGGCGAAGTCCGGCGAATACGGCAAGCGCTGGCTGGAGTCGACTGGCACCCGGGATCCTCTGATCCTGGGCCTGGTCGGCCAGGCCGCCTATTTCACCGACAACTTCGGCGAAGCCAGTTCCTACATGAAGGAGGCCATCGCGAAGGCTGAGGCGGCGGGTGAGAAGCCGGACGAGAACTGGCTGCAGATCCTGCAGAGTTCCTACGCCAAGCTGAAGAACAGCCCGGGGATTGCGGAAGCCACGCTGGGACTGGTGCGCTACTACCCGAGCAAGGACCACTGGCAGACCATGTCCAGGAGCCTGCTTTCCCAGGCCGCCGGCAAGGAACGGCGGATAATGCAGGTCTTCAGGCTGATGTACCAGGTCGATGCAATGGACGAGGCCGACGAATTCACGGAGGCCGCCAACGTCGCCACCCAGCTCGGATCGCCGGGAGAGGCCCTGAAGTTCATGGAGAAGGGCTACGCGACCGGCGTCCTCGAGCGCAGCGGCGACAAGACCAGGAGCCAGACCCTGCTGGCCGATTCCCGACGGCTGGCGGAAGTGGACCAGAAGGGCCTGTCCCAGTTCGAGAAGGAGGCCAAGGCCGCCCCGGCCGGCGAAGCCGACGTCAAGCTGGGCGAGGCTTTCCTGAGCTACGATCAGCCCGCCAAGGCGGTTGAAGCCATCCAGCGTGGCATCGCCAAGGGTGGCGTCAAGAACCCGGACGAGGCCAACCTGTCACTGGGACGGGCATTGCTAGCCGGGAAGACCGTGCCCGAGGCGCGGAAGGCGTTTGAGCAGGTGAAGAGTCCGGAGTATGCCCAGCTGGCGCAACTCTGGTTGATCTACGCGGGCCAGCAGTAGTCGTTTCAAGGACTGTCGGAAATGCTGAAGAATTCTCTGCTGATCATCTCCCTGGGACTCTCGGCCTGCCTGGCCACCGGCGGCCTGCTGGCTCCCACGGCCGCCATCGCCCAGCAGGCGAAGGTCAGCAGCAAGGTGGGTGAACCGCTCAAGGCAGCGCTCGACGCCGGCACGAAGGGCCAGTACTCGCAAGCCCTCGCCAAGCTGAAGGAAGCCGAGGCCGCGCCCGGCAAGACCAACTTCGACCAGTTCAAGATCAACGAGACCTACGGCTTCGTCTACCTCAAGCAGCGCAATTACGCCGCCGCGGCCGTGGCCTACGAGCGCAGCCTGAATTCCGGCCAGCTTCCCTCCAGCCAGGTGAATGACCGGCTGAAATCCCTGGCCCAGCTCAACTTTCAGTCGCCCCGGGATCTCGCCAAGGTCATCGATTATTCCAACCGTTACCTGAAGGCCACCGGTGGCAGCGACGCCGCCATGAACGCAATGCTTGGCCAGGCCTACCAGCTGCAGGGCAATAACAAAGCGGCCATTGCGTCTGTGCAAAACGCCGTGCGCCTGTCCGGCGGCAAGCCGTCCGAAAACTGGCTGCGCATCCTGCTGAAGTCCTACACCGCCCTCGGGGACAACGATGGGGCCGGCAAGACCATCGAGCAGCTCGTCACTCTCTACCCCACCCAGGACAACTGGCGGCAGCTCGCCAGCGATCTGCGCGACCAGGCCCGGGGTGACGACCGGACGAAACTGAATGTCTACCGGCTCATGAGCCAGGTGGACGTCATGGACAGGCCCGATATCTACTCCGAGGCCGCCATCGTCGCAATCCAGTCGAGCCTGCCGGCTGAGGCGGTGCAATTCATGGAAAAGGGTCTCTCGCGGAACATCTTCGGTACCAACGGGAAGGCCCGGGCAGAACGCATCCTGGCGCACGCCCGCAAGGAACTCGCAGCCCAGCAGGCTGCTCTGGCGCCCATGGTCCGGTCCACGGCCACTTCCAAGGATGGCGCGGGCGAGGTCAGGCTGGGAGAGATCCTGCTGAGCTACGGGCAGGCTGACAAGGCCCTGGCCGCCGGCAAGCGTGCCCTGCAGGAGGGCGCCAGCCCGGACGATGCCTGGATGCTGATCGGCCGCGCCCAGCTGCAGCTGAAAAACGGCGCCGATGCCCGGAAGGCGTTCAACCAGGTGAAGGGCTCCGACGCGGCGGCGATTGCCAAGCTCTGGGGGATCGCCGCCTCCAAGAGCTGACCCCGCCTTCTCAGGTCGCCGGACCTGGTATATAAGATCACGGTACCTTCAAAACAGTTACCGTGATCGCGGGAGAGTTCTCATGTCGAATCCGGCGCGCCTGTTGTTCCCTGGTCCCCGTCTTCTGACGGGTCCTCTCGTCGCGGCAGCGCTCACGCTGCTGGTCACAGCCTGCGGCCAGAAGCCACCACCCCCACCCGCGGAACCCGCCGCTGCCGGCGCCCAGCCTGCCGCGACCCCCGCACCCATCGACACCGACGCGGAGAAGGTCCTCAACGTCTACAACTGGTCGGACTACATCGACCCCACGGTCATTGATGACTTCCAGAAGGAGACGGGCATCAGCGTCAAGTATGACGTGTTCGACTCCAATGAAGTCCTCGAAACCAAGCTCCTCGCCGGCCGCACCGGCTACGACATCGTCGTGCCGTCGGCCTCCTTCCTGGAGCGGCAGATCAAGGCCGGCGTGTTCCAGAAGCTGGACAAGTCGCGGCTGCCAAACCTGAAGAACCTGGATACCGACATCACCCAGCGTGTCGCCCTCCACGATCCAGGCAATGAGCACTCAGTGAATTACCTCTGGGGGACATCGGGCGTCGGCTACAACGAGGCCAAGGTACTGGCCGCAATGCCCGACGCACCAGTCGACAGTTTCGCCATGTTCTACGACCCGAAAGTGGTGGCGAAATTCAAGGACTGCGGCGTCACCCTGCTCGACGCCCCGTCGGAGGTCGTCGGTACGGTACTCATCTACCTGGGCAAGGACGCCAACAGCGAGAGCCCGGACGACCTGGCAGCCGCCGAGAAGGTGCTGACGTCCATCCGTCCGTACATCAAGTACATCAACTCCTCCAAGTACATCGAGGATCTCGCAAACGGCGAGATCTGCCTGGCGCTGGGCTGGAGTGGCGACGTCCTGCAGGCCCGGGACCGGGCTGTCGAGGCCGGCAACGGCATCACGATCAAGTACCGTATTCCGAAGGAAGGCGCGGTCATGTTCTTCGACATGCTGGCGATTCCCGCCGATGCGAAGCACGTCAAGAACGCCCACCTCTTCATCGACTACCTGATGCGGCCTGATGTTGCGGCGAAGAATTCGAACTTCGTCAATTACGCCAACAGCAACGCCGCGTCATTCAGCCTGATCAACGAGGACATCCGGAACGATCCGGGCATCTACCCGTCGGACGCGACCAAGGCAAAGCTGGTGCCGGACCTGGCGGAGACGTCCAAGTTCACCCGGTTGCTGACCCGCACCTGGACCCGCTTCAAGACCGGCAAGTAGGCAAGGGTCAGGCATGTCGGAGAAGCCGGGACCGGTGCACGCCGAGGCCGGGCCTGCCCGGCCGGTCGACACGTCCAACGAGTACGTCCGCATCGAGAACCTGACGAAGCGCTTCGGCGACTTCGTCGCTGTAGACAACGTCTCGCTGTCGATCTTCAAGGGGGAGATTTTCTGCCTCCTGGGCGGCTCCGGCTGCGGCAAGACCACTCTGCTGCGCATGCTGGCGGGCTTCGAAACACCGAGCTCCGGGCGCGTATTCATCGATGGCCAGGACATGGCCGAAACCCTCCCCTACCACCGCCCGGTCAACATGATGTTCCAGTCCTACGCGCTGTTTCCCCACATGAACGTGGAGAGCAACGTCGCCTTCGGCCTGGAGCAGGAAAACCTGTCCCGGAAAGAGATCGGCAGACGGGTAGCCGAGATGCTGGAGACAGTTCAGTTGCCGGAGCTGGCCAAACGCAAGCCCCATCAGCTCTCGGGTGGCCAGCGCCAGCGGGTCGCCCTCGCCCGCGCGCTGGTCAAGCGCCCGAAGCTGCTGCTGCTCGATGAGCCCCTGGCCGCCCTGGACAAGAAGTTGCGCGAGGCTACCCAGTTCGAGCTGATCAACCTGCAGGAGAAGCTGGGGGTCACCTTCATCGTCGTGACCCACGACCAGGAAGAGGCGATGACGCTCGCGTCGCGCATCGGGGTCATGGACAGGGGCGAGATCGTGCAGGTTGGCACGCCGACGGAGATCTACGAGTACCCGGCATCCCGGTTCGTCGCGGACTTCATCGGTTCAGTCAACATGTTCGAGGGCCGGATGATCGAGGACGAGCCCGATTTTGTCCGCATCCGGGCTCCAGAGCTCAATTGCACAATTTACGTGGACCACGGCATCAGCGCCGCCCCCGGCGCCACCGTGTGGGCGGCGATCCGCCCCGAGAAGATCGAGATCGCACGCCAGGAGCCCGGCAGCGCGGACAACCGGGCCCGGGGGGTGGTCAGGGAGATCGCCTACATGGGCGATATGTCCATCTACCTCGTGCAGATCGAGAGCGGCAAGCTCGTGCGCGTGACCCGCCCCAACACCGTCCGGCAGCTTACGGAGCGGATTTCCTGGGACGAGCCCGTCTGGCTGTCCTGGGACGCCTCCAGTCCCGTGGTCCTGACCCAATAGCCCGGCTGATCACGCTCCCATGGCCCGATCCCAGGCACGGCAGCTCCAGCGACAGCCCATCGACGCCTGGGGCACGGGGCGCCTGGGCCTGATCTTCTCGCTGCTTTATCGCTACGGCCCGCCACGCTGGTCCCGGTACGTTCGCAAGCACTGGTCGGGACGGCGCCTGGTGACCGCGATCCCCTTCGTCTGGCTTTTCCTGTTCTTTGCGGTGCCCTTCATCATCGTCCTCAAGCTGTCCTTTTCCGAGGTCCGGCTAGCGATGCCGCCCTTCGCGCCGCTGATCGAGCAGGTCAGCGAGGTGGCCTACGCCGTAAGGATCAACCTCGCCAACTACACGTTCCTTCTGTCGGACCCGCTGTACAGCAGTTCCTTTCTCTACTCAGTCAAAGTTGCGGCGATCTCGACAGCCTTCTGCCTGCTCCTCGGTTACCCGATGGCCTACGCCATCGCGCGCTCGACAGCCACAATGCGCAGCATCTGGCTGATGCTGATTATCCTGCCGTTCTGGACGTCCTTCCTGCTCCGGGTCTACGCCTGGGTCGGCCTGCTCAAGACCGATGGCCTGATCAACCAGGCGCTGGCTCTGCTGGGACTGGGTCCCTACACGATGATGTACACGGACTTCGCGGTGTACATCGGCATCGTCTATTCCTACCTGCCATTCATGATCCTGCCGCTCTACTCCAACCTGGAGAAGCACGACCTCACGCTGCTGGAGGCGGCAGCGGACCTGGGAGCCGGGCCGATCCGGTCGTTCCTGCGCATTACGCTGCCGCTGTCCGTGTCCGGCATCGTGGCGGGCGCCCTGCTCGTCTTCATCCCGGCGGTGGGCGAGTACGTGATTCCCTCCCTCCTCGGCAGGTCCGACCAGCTCATGATCGGGCGCGTGCTGTCCGACGAGTTCTTCTCCAACCGTGACTGGCCCGTGGCCAGCGCAGTGTCCATCGCCATACTGCTGCTACTCGTGGTGCCGATCATCCTGTTCCAGCGCTTCCAGAACCGGGAACTGGCCGGAGGGGCGAAGTGAAGACCCGGAGCTGGTTCCGGCGCCTGGCCCTGTATGCCGGCCTGGCCTTCCTGTACGTCCCGATCCTGTCGATGGTCTTCTTCTCGTTCAACAATTCCCGGCTGGTGACGGTCTGGGACTCGGCCGACTCGCCGACGCTCAAGTGGTACCGGGCACTGCTCGAAAACGAGCAGATCCTCGGCGCCGCCTGGCTGTCGATCAAGGTCGGGGCAGTAACGGCGACGGGGGCCGTGATACTCGGCACCCTCGCGGGGCTCGCGCTGGCCCGCTTTGGCCCCTTCCGGGGCCGCACACTGTTGTCCGGCATGACAACCGCGCCGCTCGTCATGCCCGAGGTCATTACGGGTCTCTCCCTCCTGCTGTTGTTCGTGTTCCTCGAGCAGTTGACCGGGTGGCCCGAGGGCCGGGGCTTCGCCACGATCGTGATCGCCCACATCACGTTTTCCATGGCCTACGTGACCATCGTGGTCCAGTCCCGCCTGGCCAGCTTCGACGATTCCCTCGAGGAAGCGGCGCTGGACCTGGGGGCGCGTCCGGCCAAGGTGTTTTTCAGGATTACCCTGCCGCTGATACTGCCCGCGATCCTGTCGGGATGGCTGCTGGCCTTCACGCTGTCCTGGGACGACGTCGTCATCTCCCAGTTCGTGGCCGGGCCGGGTTCCACGACCCTGCCCATGGTGGTGTTCTCGAAGGTCCGGCTCGGCGTGAGCCCGGACATCAATGCACTGGCCACCATCATGGTGACCATCGTGGGGCTGGGGGTCGTGCTGTCCGCGCTGTACATGCGCCGCCAGGAGCGGCGGCTGGCCGTCGAGATGCGGATGGCTCAGGCGGACAAGTAGCTTTCCGCCCCGCGCAGCCCGCAGAGGCTGCGCGGGGCGGAAACCCAGGCGGGGATTGTCAGTCCTTGGACCAGGGGAAGGTGGTCGCCACGCTGACGAAAATCTTGCCCTCGGAGGAGAACACGTCGTTCGTGCATTCGACCCCGGACCGGGAGCAGTCAGCTTCCTTCAGATCGCTGCCGTCAATGTACTTCAGGGCAAAGTCGAACTTGCCGAATGAGCGGGTGACGCCCACGGAATAATCGAAGAACTCGCGCAGCCCGTTATCGTCGTTCTTCCAGTAATCGCCACCGTTGTAGCCGGCGTGGACCACGAAGTTGACGCCCGCGCCCACCGGGAAATCGCCGTTGGCCTCGGCGTACCAGGCGCTGTCGCCGGAATTGCCAAAGTCCGGGGAGAACCACACCTTGCCCGAGACTGCCTCGTAGCTCAGGCCGGCGTACAGCTCGTAGTAATCGACGCTTACCGGGTCGGTGGTGTCACCCAGGTACTTGTAGTAGGTGCCACCCACGTCATAGGCGAGTTCCTCGGTGATCGAGCCGCCGTAGCCGGCGATCAGGTCCACCTCGAAGTTCAGGTCGTCGCCAAAGTCGATGTTGCTGCCCCAGAGACCGGCGTAGAGGCCGCTCTCGCCAGACCAGTCGAGGCTCGCCTGGTAAGCGGCGGACCGCGCATTCTGCGTGATGCCGCGGAAGTCATAGTCCGAGGCGATGGTAATCGTCGAGCTGACCTCGGCCTGGGCGATGCCGGCGGCGAGGGCAATGACCACGGCTCCCAGCCCGGCCAACTTCGAGTGCATAGCACGCTTCATACGGATCGCTCCCCTCAGTGTAAAAGCTGAGTATAAACGGCAATTCGCCGGCTGCAGCGCCTACAGGCGGTCCCTGAGAGCGAACCACAGCATGCCGAGCACCAGCCCGGGCCAGCGCAGCAGGGTGCCGCCCGGGAATGGCGGCGGCGGCACGCGGGCCAGCACGTCGAAGCGTTCGGCCGTGCCGGCGATGGCCTCGGCGAGCAGCTGGCCGGCGAGGGTCCCGGTGGAGACCCCGTGGCCGGAATAGCCCTGGGCAAAGTAGATCTCGGGCGCCAGCCGGCCCACATGTGGCAGCCGGTTCATCGTGATGGCAAGGGTCCCTCCCCAGGCGTAGTCCACGGGAACGGCCTGCAGCTGCGGGAAGACCCGGAGCATGTGGCGGCGGACAAAGCCCTTGAGGTCAGCCGGAAAGCGCCGGCTGTAGTTCTCGCCACCGCCGAAGAGCAGCCGGCCGTCCGGGGACAGGCGAAAGTAGTTCACGACGAACAGCGTGTCGTGCACGCAGGCGGGGTCCGCGATCAGGCGGGCCGCGGCATCGCCAAGGGGGGCAGTGGCCAGGATGAAATTGTTGATGGGCATGATGCGATTCGCGATGCGCGGTTCGAGGCCCCCGAGGTAGCCGTTGCAGGCGAGCACCACATACCGGGCCCGGACCTCGCCATCGGCCGTGCGGACGACCACAGGTGCGCGGCCCGTGTAGCCGGTCACTGCCGACTCCTCGTAAATCCGGACCCCGGCCGCCAGGCAGGCGCGGGCGAGGCCAAGGGCGTAATTGAGGGGCTGCAGGTGGGCCGCGCCAGCGTCCCGGACGCCACCGTGGTAGATGGGGCTGTCCACGAGGGCGCGCAGTTCCCGCCTGCTGAGGACACGCTGGTGGGGGTAGCCGTAGTCCTTCGCAAGCCGGGCCGACCGGCGTGCCAGGTCCGAGGCATGGGCGGGCTTCGCCGCGCACAGCAACTGGCCGGCCGTGAGGTCGCAGTCGATGGCATGCCGGCGCACCAGTTCCCTGACGAGATCCCGGCCGGCGAGACCGAGTGCAAACAGCTGGCGGGCGGTATCCCGCCCGAAGCGGGCTTCCAGCTCAGCCTCCTCCCGCCGTTGGCCGGTGCCCAGCTGCCCCCCATTGCGGCCCGAGGCGCCCCAGCCCACCTGCCGGCCCTCGAGCACCACCACCGAGTAGCCCCGTTCGGCCAGGTGCAGGGCAGTGGAAAGGCCGGTGTACCCGGCGCCAATGACGCAGACGTCGGCGGTGGCTGTCCCCCGCAGGGGAGCGTGCCGGACCAGGCCACGGGCGGTGGCCAGGTACCAGGATGCCGGGTGCTGCTCGATCGGGAGGTTCCTCGACGCCCTTAACGCACCGTGGCCGGGCGGCGGGCCGGACCGAGTGCTGCTTGTGTCCTGTCGAGCGCCTGCCAGGCCTTGTCGACCAGTTCATCCAGCTGGTCGTCGCTGGTGATGAACGGTGGCGCCACGATCATGGTGTCGCCGACGGCCCGCATCACCAGGCCCTGCTCGATGCAGAGATCCCGACAGCGCTCGCCGACCTTAAGCTCCTTCGCGAAGCGCCGCCTGTCGCCCTTCTGGGGTACGAGCTCGAGCCCGCCGATCAGTCCGGCCGAGCGGGCCTCGCCGACCAGTGGATGTGCCGCCAGTTTCTGCCAGCGGCGACTGAAGGCCGGGATCACGTGGTCACGGACCCGGGTAACCAGTGACTCCTGCTGCAAGACCCGCAGCGTGGCATTGGCCACGGCGCAGGCCACGGGGTGCCCCGAGTAGGTGAAGCCGTGGTAGAACTCCCCGCCCTTCTCCACCAGCACGTCGGCGACGCGGTCACTGACCATCACGCCGCCCAGCGGCTGGTACCCGGAGGTGACCCCCTTGGCGAAGGTAATAAGATCGGGACGGATGCCGTAGTGTTCGGAAGCAAACCAGTGGCCGCAGCGGCCGATTCCCGTGATCACCTCGTCAGCGATCAGCAGGATCCCGTAGTGGTCGCAGATCTTCTGGATCTCGGGCCAGTAGGATGCCGGCGGAATGATCGCGCCGCCGGCACCCTGGACCGGTTCGGCAATGAAGGCCGCCACCTTGTCCACGCCCGCTTCCTCGATCGCGGTGGCGAGCTGCCGGGCAACACGCCGGCCAAACTCCTCCGGGTCCAGGTCGCCGCCCAGGCCAAACCAGTAGGGCTGCTCGATGTGCAGGATGTTCGGGATCGGCAGACCGGCCTGGGCATGCATCCAGGGCATGCCGGACAGGCTGGCCGCGCCCACCGTACTGCCGTGATAGGCGTTCCGCCGCGCGATGATGATCTGCTTGTCCGGCTTGCCGAGCAGTGACCAGTAATAGCGCACCATCCGGATATTGGTGTCGTTGGCCTCGGAGCCGGAGTTGGTCAGGAATACGCGATTGAACCCCGGCGGTGCGAGGCCGCAGAGTTGCCGGGCCAGCTCGATGGCTGGCGGGTGGGTGCACTGGAAGAAGCTGTTGTAGTACGGCAGCTCACCCAGCTGGCGGCAACCGGCCTCGACCAGCTCGGGGCGGCTGTAGCCCAGGTTCACGCACCAGAGCCCCGACATACCGTCCAGGATCTTCCGGCCGTTCTCCTCCCAGATGTACACACCCTCGGCCCGGGTGATGACCCGCGTACCCCGCTCGCCGAGCTCCCGGTGGTCGGTGAACGGGTGTAGGAAATGCTGGCGGTCCTCCTGCTGCCACCGGGCGAGATCGTCGGTCATGCGGGCATCCTTGGCTGTCAGACATTCAGGAGCAGGAATTCGCGCTCCCAGGGTGAAATGACCTCGAAGTAGGCCTGGTACTCCTGCCGTTTCATCGCCGTGTAGATCTTCACGAAGCGGTCCCCGAGGAGCGCCCGCAGGCGATCGCTGCGCTCCAGGCGATCGAGCGCATCCGACAGGCTGCCGGGCAGGGCGAAGGGCCGCTTGTAGGCATTACCCTGCTCCGGGATGCCGGGATGCAGCCGCTCCTCGATGCCGAGCAGGCCGCAGGCCAGTGAGGCCGCGATGGCCAGGTAGGGATTCACGTCAGCGCCGGCGATCCGGTTCTCGATGCGCCGGTTGTCCGGATCCGACTGGGGCACCCGCAGGCCGACCGTGCGGTTGTCGTAGCCCCACTCCAGGTTGATCGGTGCCGACATGTACCGGGTGAAGCGCCGGTAGGAGTTCACGTAGGGCGCAAGGAAGATGGTGGTCTCCGCGCCGTACTTCTGCATACCTCCGATGAAATTGCGGAAGAGGTCACTTTCGGAGCCATCGGGATTCGAAAACGCGTTGCCTCCATCCTGGTTCCGGAGGCTGATGTGCCAGTGCATGGAGCTGCCGGGCTCGTTTTCCATCGGCTTGGCCATGAACGTGGCATAGATCTCGTGGCGCATCGCCGCCTCGCGGGTCGTGCGCTTGAACAGGAACATCTGGTCTGACAACTCCACGGGATCGCCGTGCTGGAAGTTGATCTCCAGCTGGGCCGTGCCGGTCTCGTGAGCCAGGTTGTCCACGTGCAGGCGCTGCACCTTACAGTAGTTGTAGATATCCTCGATGAAGGGCTCGAACTCGTCGACCGCGTCCATGCTGTAGGGCTGGCGGACCGTCTCCTTGCGGCCCGAGCGCCCGATGGGCGGCTCCAGCGGGTAATCGGGATCGGTATTGCGCTTGACGAGGTAGAACTCGATCTCGGGCGCCACCACCGGCACGAGGCCGCGCTCCCGGAACATCGCCATGATGCGGCCCAGTACCTGCCGGGGCGCAATGTCCACGGGCTCGCCGTCCTGGGTGTAGCAGTCGTGAATGACGCAGCAGGTCGGCTCTTCACCCCAGGGCACTAGACGCAGCGTGTCGAGGTCCGGCCTGGCCACCATGTCCCGGTCCGCGGGGTTCATGACCCCTTCTTCCAGGTAGTCGTCGATGTACTCGCCGGTTACCGACTGGATAAATACGGACTCGGGCAAACGCATGCCGCCCTGCTCGGTGAACTTGCGCGCAGGCATGTACTTGCCGCGGGCCACACCCGCCATGTCGGCGACCACCGCCTCGACCTCGTCGATCTTGTGCTCGAGCAGCCAGGCGCGGAGCTGCTCTTCGTTCATCTTGTTCGTGGTACTCATAGCCGATAACTCCGGCAGGCGTCACCGAACGCCTGAAAAATCGCCATGGAAACGTCGTTTTCCCGAATCCGCCACTCGGGGTGCCACTGTACGCCGAGTACAAAGCCTGGTGCGCCGGCCACTGTCACGGCCTCGATCAGCCCGTCCGGCGCAGTGGCTTCCACCACGAGGCCCACCCCCAGCTGGTCGATGCCCTGGGAATGCACGGAGTTCACTCTTGCGGACTCCCTGCCGGTGGCGCGTGCCAGCAGGCCGCCGGCCGCAAAGCGCACCTCGTGGACCGGAGCGTACTGGACGTCCAGCGGCGCGCCCTTGTCCTCCCGGTGATTGAGGTGGCCGGGGACGTTATGGACCTCCTGGTGCAGGGTGCCACCGAACGCCACGTTTAGTTCCTGGAAGCCCCGGCAGACCGCGAACAGGGGCAGGCCCTTCTGGATTACCGCCGGTATCAGGGCAAGGGCGGAATGGTCCCGCTCCGGATCGTGCAGGGTCCCGGGCCGGCTCGAGGAGCCCTGGTAGCGGTGCGGCTCGACGTTGGACGGAGAGCCTGTCAGGAAGAGTCCGTCGAGCGCGTCGAGGACCTCGAGAAGATCGAAGCCCTCGCCGGGCGACGGACCGAGCACGGGCAGGCCCACGGGAATGCAACCCGAGCCGGCCACAATGGCCGTCAGGTACTTCTCGCCCTGCACCTGAAAGGCATGAAGCCCCAGAGTGCGCCGGTCCGAGATAACACCAACGATGGGCCGGGCTCTGCGCATGAGGCGCCTACGGTGCCAGAGCGGCCGTCAGGCCGCCAGAGCCGCCCGCGGAATAGCGCAGAACCCCGCATACGGCGCGGCTCCAGCACCGAAACATGCCTCACTGCCACGCATTAAGTCCGGTGCCCGGAGGCGCCAAAGCGGGTTGACTTGCGCGCCGGAGCCCGGTCAGAGTGCGGGTCGATTTCGCGTTCGAAGGACCCGCGGCGCCCGGCGCCCGGCACAAGGAAGGACCCCCGTTGACCCAGCTCCGCGACTATCGCATCGGTCCCATTCAATTCGCGCCGGGAGTATCCGGCGTCAACGCCTGGACCTTCCTCTATCTCAATTTCATGATCATGCCGATCGTGGCCTTCCTCAGCATCTCGCAGCCGTACGTGTTCAGCGAGATCGTCGGGGTTCCCGCGGCAGAGGCCGGCCGCCTGACCGGCTACCTCTCGACGATGCAGGAAATCGTGGCGCTCGCCATCATCAACCTCGTCGGCGCCTTGTCCGAGCGGGTTGGCCGGCGCCCCCTGTATGCGCTCGGGGTGTTCATCGCGGGTGCCGGCTTCGCCCTGTACTCGACCGCCAGCAGCGTGGCTGACCTGTACCTGTATCGCTTCGTCTACGCCGTGGGCGTCAGCATTGCCGGGGTCATGATTGCCGTGACTGCCGCGGACTACCCGGCCGAGACCTCGCGCGGCAAGCTGTCTGGGCTCACCGGGCTACTGAACGGCCTCGGCGTGGCATTGGCGGCGGGCCTGTTGCTGCCCAGGCTCCCGGCCTACTTCCAGTCCCAGGGCGCTTCGGTGGCGGATGCCGGCCGCTACATGCTGCTCGTGATGGCCGGGCTGGCCGTGCTGACGGCGATCATCATGCAACTGGGCCTGCAGGGCGGCACGCCGACCGGCAAGGTCCAGAGGATCGGGCTCAGGCAGGCGCTGAACGTCGGGCTTGGCCAGGGAATGGCAAACCCCAGGCTCCTCGTCTGCTACGCCGGCTCTTTCGTGGCGCGCGCCGACCTGACGCTGATCGCCGTGTTTGTTTCGCTGTGGCTCAACCAGGCCGGGCGGAACAAGGGCATGGACGCTTCGGATGCCTTCAAGCAGGCGGGCCTGATGATCGTCATCATCCAGCTCTCCTCGCTGCTGTGGGCGCCGTTCGCGGGTTTCCTGATCGACCGTTTCCACCGCCTGCTGAACGTGTGCGCCGCCCTGATGATCGCCGGCATCGGCTACACCCTGCTGGGCTTCCAGGAGGATCCTTTCACCCCGATCGGCTACCTGGGGGCGGTGGTGGTGGGCATCGGCCAGATGAGCGTGATCCTGACCGTCACCGCCCTGCTCGGCCAGGAGACGCCGATCAACGTGCGTGGCTCGGTCATCAGTTTCGCCGGCCTCTGCGGGGCCGTGGGCATCCTGGTAACCAGTTTCCTCGGCGGTTACCTGTTCGATCACTGGATGATCTCCGGCCCGGTGGTCTTCACGGGTATCGCCAACCTGCTGGTCATGGCCTTTGCGTTGCGGGTCTGGCTCAGGGATGGCCGGCCGCTGCGCTTTGACCCCCGCGAAGCCCGCTCTGCAGAGGCGCTGGACTTCGGCCATTAGCCGGCCGTTCGTGTCCTCCTTCATCCTCAGGCACTGGCGGGGAGAGCTCGGCGCCGCCGTCAGCTGGTGGGTCAACTGCGTGGGCCTGAGCGTCCTGCTCTGGTTCCTGGCGCCCCAGGTGGCAGTGCTTGGCGGCTTTGCACCTCCCGACAGCCTCGGCACGTTCTGCGCGGCACTTGCCTTGCAGCTGTTCCAGGTCGGCCTTGTCCCGCTCTGGCAGATGGTGGGGTTGTGGCGCTGCGGGAACCGGCTGGCACTCGCGTCAGGACACCAGCTGACGGGCCGGGCGACCCAGGTCATCGCGGTCGCCTTCACGGTGCTGATCACGATGCGCGGACTCATCGCCGGCGCCGAGGAAGTGATTGGCGCCCGGGTGGCGCTGGCGCTTGGCTCCTACAACTACACCGTGGGCCTGCGGCACGGCGGCCGGGAAATCGCGTTGACCGGTGGCCTCGGCTTTGGCGTGGCAAAGGCGGTCGGGAAACTGCTGGCCGCGAATCCGCAGGTGCGCCGCATCCGTCTCGACAGCGGCGGGGGCGCGCTCTCGGAAGGCGTCAGCCTGCGCGCCCTCATCCTCGCCCATGACCTGGACACCTACACGGCGGTAGAGTGCTCGAGCGCCTGCGTCTCCGCCTACGCCGGTGGCCGCTTCCGCTCCCTGCAACGGGGCGCGCGGATGGGCGTGCACCTCCCGCGGAACTGGGACGCGCTGTCCGCGAATCCCGTGGCCGCTTCCTACCGGGGTGAGCTCGAGTACTTCCATCGCCGCGGGCTCCCGGACTGGTTCCTCGACAACTGGATCCGCACGGGACAGAAGTTCTGGTACCCGACTGAATTCCAGCTCGTCAGTTCGGGTCTCGTTACCCGCCTCCGGGGACTGCCACCGCCACTAACCCGCCGCTAGCGCCGCCACGGCCACGCCTGGTCCGGGCTGGTCTCCAGGAGGCCGATGCTATATTCCGCCACCATGGTCACGGCTCTGTTTCGCGACAAGGTGGTGTGGATTACCGGCGCGTCCTCCGGGGTCGGCGAAGGCCTGGCCATTGCCTTCTCGGAGGCTGGCGCCCGGGTGGTGCTCTCCGCCCGCCGCCGGGACGAGCTCGAGCGCGTCGGGGCGCTCCTTGGCGGCACCGGCCACTTCGTACTGCCCATGGACGTCACGGACTACCCGGCAATTCCCGACAGGGTCGCCGAGGTCGGCGAGCGCATGGGACGCATCGATCTCCTTATCTGCAACGCCGGCATCTCCCAGCGCAGCCGCTTCGCCGAAACGCGTTTTGACGTATTCCGGACGATCATCGACGTGAACGTCATCGGGCCAGCAGCGCATATCCATGCCGTGCTGCCGCTGATGCGGGCGGCCGGCGGCGGCCAGGTGGTGGTCACATCAAGCGTGGCGGGCAAGTTCGGGATACCGAATCGCAGCGCCTATTGCGCCTCGAAGCACGCGATCCACGGGCTCTGCGATGCGCTCCGCGCCGAGCATGCCGGGGACAACCTGCACTTCTCCACGCTGATCATCGCCGCCGTGAAATCCAGCGTGAACGCCAACGCTTTCCGCGCCGACGGCAGCAAGGTGGGCAAGGACAGCAAGTGGGGGCGCGGCGCCGGCATGGACGCGACGGCCGCCGGGCGCCTGATGGTCGAGAGACTTGCGCGGAGGGAGGAGGAAATCCTGGTGGTCGCTAACTGGCGGGCGAGCCTGCCCCTGTACCTGCAGCGGCTGAACCCGCCCCTGGTCTACCGCCGCATGGCGCGCCTTGCCCGTAGCAAGTGGTGGTCGTGACTGCCTAGTGCACGTGCCCGTGTTCGCCGTGCTCGTGGTCATGGTCGCCATGGTCCTGGGCCGCCTCGCCATGATCGTGGGGCGGCGCAGGATTGCGCTCGGCGCGGCCTGCCTCTTCCGGATCCAGGCCGGTGGCCAATGCAAGCCGCAGGGACGCGAGCGCCGGCAGGTGCTTCTGCGCCTGGGCCTGCAGTTTTTCAGTGATGATCGCGGCTTCCCGCACGAGCAGGGAGTCATCCACCACCACGTCCGCCTCGGCGTACATGCGGTGGCCGAGCCAGCGGGTGCGGACATTCTGGACGCCACGCACGCCGGGTACGTGCTCGCCAGTGTGCCGCAGTAGCGCCGTGAACTCGGGATCGACGCCATCCAGCGCCCGCGTGAAGACCGCCCGGGCGGACTGCCAGACGATCCCGAAGATCAGCAGGGTGATGAGACCGCCGACGATGGGATCCGCCAGCGGAAACCCGAGCCAGACACCGAGGGCACCACCCACCACGGCCAGGCTGGTGAGCCCGTCGACGCGGGCGTGGTAGCCGTCGGCGATGAGTGCGGCGCTGTTGATCTCGCGGCCCACGCGAATCCGGAACACGGCGACGGCCTCGTTACCGATGAAGCCGATGACACCCGCCGCCGCCACGGCGCCGAGGTAGGCGATTTCCTGCGGATTGATCAGCCGGTCGATGGTCTGGTAGCCGGCCACGAGGGCGCTGACCAGGATCAGGCCGACGATCGTCATACCCGCCAGGTCTTCGACGCGGCCCAGTCCGTAGGTGAACTGGTCACTGGGCTTGCGGCGCGCGAACACGAAGGCGATCCAGAGGGGAATGGCCGTCACGGCGTCGCCCACGTTGTGGATGGTATCGGCAAGCAAGGCCACGCTGCTGGACAACACCACGATGAATATCTGGAAGACCGCCGTAATGGCCAGGATGATGAAGGACCACTTGATGGCCCAGATGCCGCGCGAGGTCGTGGCAATGGTTGGATCGATGACCCCGTGGGTGTGGGCGTGGCCACCATCGTGACTGTGACCATGGCCGGGACCATGATGAGCGTGGCCCGCCTCGTGACCCTTTTCGCCGAAGCCCAGCCAGTCCATTGCGTTCTTGAACATTGGTGTGATCTCTCGCTGGCCGCCTAGAGATAGCGGCTGATTTTCTTGAAGCCTTCGATGGTGGCGCGCTGGTCCCGGCTTGTGGGCCCTATGGCGTCCTCGAGGCAATGCTCGATGTGGTCGTGGATCAGGGTGGACTTGGCCTCTTCCAGTGCACGGATTACGGCGTGCATCTGCTGGGCGATGTCCGCGCATTCGCGCCCCGACTCGATCATGCCGGTGATGGTCTGGAGATGCCCGGTGGCCCGGCGCAGCCGGTTCACCACGTCCCTGTGCGTGACGTGGGTGGTGGCGTCGTGGGCGTGGGCGGCGGGCTTGGCGGCGGGCATAAATGAGCCTTGTGGGCTGGTCCAGGTGCCATTCTTATCCCCTCCCCGGGGATAGGTCAAGGGGATGGCCTGCCGGCAGCGCCTTAACGTTGCCGCAAGCCCGGAGCACTGCAGCGTCTTGCTGCTACCATGCGCCGCTCATGCCCAAGTTCACCCGTTATCAATGGACCGTCCTCGCCGCCGCATGGCTCGGATGGGGCTTCGACGTCTTCGATGGCCTGCTGTTCAACTACGTGGCACCGAACGCAGTGCCGCACCTCCTCGGGCTGCCCCTTGGTTCCCCCGAGGCGCGATCCGCCACCCTGTACTGGACCGGCCTGCTCACGTCACTGTTCCTGATTGGCTGGGCCGTCGGCGGCGTGATCTTCGGCCCGATCAGCGACCGCTTCGGCCGCCGGCGGACCCTGATGATTACGATGGTCCTCTACGCCATCGGCACGGCTGCCTGCGCCTTCGTCACGGACATCTGGCAGCTGACGGCCTGCCGGCTGATCGCGAGTCTCGGGATCGGGGGGGAGTGGGCCGCCGGCGCCGCGATGGTGGCGGAGGTGGTCGACGAGGAGTATCGGGTGGAAGCCGGCGCGCTGCTGTACACGGCGGCCCCGTTCGGCCTGTTCCTGGCGACGGGCGTCAACGCCCTCGTCGCGGGCAACCTCATGACCGGAAGCCCCGAGAGCAGCTGGCGCTTCGTCCTGCTGTTCGGCCTGCTGCCCGCCGCGGCCGCGTTCCTCGTCCGCATGTTCGTCAAGGAACCGGATCGCTGGGTCGCTACCGCGAGCAAGGGTGTCCAGCCACGCATCCGGGAACTTTTCAATCCCGTGTTCTGGCCCCGCACGCGGAGTGCCCTGCTGATGACCTTCGTGGCGCTGCTGACCTGGTGGAGCTGCAACGCCTTCATCCCGGTGGTCAGCGCGACGCTGGGCCAGGCCGCCGCCGCGACTGCCGGCCTAGACAAGCTGGCCTCCAGCACACTGGTCGAGAGCTGGAAGACGATTGCCACGACGTCGTTTAACCTGGGCGGCCTGATCGGCACCCTGCTCACGGTCCCCATTGCGAAGCGCTTCGGGCGGCGGCCCATGTTCGCCGTGTATTTCGGCGTTTCGGCCCTGTCCCTGATGGCGACGTTCGGGCTCGACATCCCCGACGAGATCCGCCTCTACTTCTACTTCTTCATCGGTCTCAGCGTCTTCGGGGTCTTCGGCAGCTTCACCTACTACCTGCCCGAGCTGTTCCCGACCCGCCTGCGGGCCACGGGCTCCGGCTTCTGCTACAACATCGGCCGGGTCGTGGCCGCGACGGGCCCCTACGTGGTGGGCGCCGTGGCAGCCGCGGGCGCCGGCACCCCCGAGGTGATCCTCAACGCGCTGTTCTTCGTCGCCGTCGTGCCCGTCGTCGGCCTGCTGTTCATCCCCTGGGTGGTGGAGACCCGCGGCCAGCAGTTGCCGGACTAGTTCCCGGGCCCATCCGGCAACCGGTTTGTAACCGCTCTATAACTGACGCGGCGACCGGCTGGCCGGTATTCTCTCCCGGCCATGTCCATCACCCTCGACCAGGTCACCAAGCAGTACCAGGGCAACCCCGTCGTCAACGACGTGTCGCTGGCGGTCGCCGAGGGCGAGTTCTTCGTCCTCCTCGGGCCGAGCGGCAGCGGCAAGAGCACCCTTCTCCGCGCCATCGCCGGTCTCACCGAGGTCGATCACGGCCGCATCACGCTGTTCGGCCGCGATGTCACTCAGGTGTCGGCACGGGAGCGCGAGGTGGGTTTCGTGTTCCAGAACTACGCGCTGTTCCGGCACATGACCGTCGGCGAGAACATCGAGTTCGCGCTCCGCGTCCGCCGGGAAAAGCCGCCCGAGCGCAAGCGGCGGCGCAAGGAACTGCTGGAGCTGATCGGGCTCGCCGGCATGGACGACCGCCTGCCCACCCAGCTCTCGGGCGGGCAGCAGCAGCGGGTGGCGGTGGCCCGGGCACTCGCCCACAAGCCCAAGGTCCTGCTGCTGGACGAGCCCTTCGGCGCCCTTGACGCCAAGATCCGCGAGGAACTGCGGCGCACGATCCGCGCCGTGCAGCGGGAACTGGGCATCACCACGATCCTCGTCACTCACGACCAGGAGGAAGCCTTCGCACTGGGGGACCGCCTCGGCGTCATGAACTTCGGCCGACTTCTCGAGGCAGGCAGGCCCACCGAACTCTACAGCCGTCCGGCGACCCGCTTCGTCGCCACGTTCCTTGGCGCCGCCAACCTGCTGCTTCGCCGGGAAACCCGGGCCGGCGCCGACGCCCACACGGGCCGGCCCGGCGACGCCGGCGAGCCGCGTCGCCGTGAGCAGGAAGTGGTCGCCATGCTACGCCCGGAGGAGGCCGAGCTCGCTCCCGATCGGGATGGCCTCGCCACCAGCTTCCTCGGCTACGGGCATGTGGAGGAACTGCAGTTCACCGGCGCCCTCGAGCGCCTGCGCATCCGGATGGGCACCGACGGGGCGGCCGTCGCCGCGGCGACGAGCGCCGTGCCACCGGTGTGGATCGACGTCACACGTACCCAGCCCGAGCAACGCGCCTTCCCGCTGTCAGTGGGGCAACTGGTCGCGATCGGTACGCGCCGGATCCACGTGCTGCCAACGCCGCTCTCGAGCTTCACCGTCTGCGCCGACTCCAGCGCGGAGGCCGACAGGCTCATCGGCAACTCCTGGCTCGTCGACCTGGCCACGCGGATGCAGACGCGGCTCTCCGTCCAGGTCGAGCCTCAGCCCGGAGCCGCGCCAGGGCTGCCTGGCGAAATGCCGGCGGGCGTCGCGGTCGTGGCGGCCGGGCCCGGCTGCCCGGCCCGCGTCCGGCGCCTGCTGGAGCGGGGTGTGACGCCCGTGCTCTGCCTGCCCGAAGACACGGTGGCGCCCAACAGGGTCGTCGTTCATTTCGCTGGCCAGGTGGCGCGGCGGGCAACGCTTGCGATGACCGCGAGCCTGCTGCGCCATGTACCCGCGGAGGCGGTCTTTCTCGGCATCCTGCCGAGTGGCAGTCCCGAGCGCACCCGCACCGCCGGCGTCCGGCAGCTCCTCGACGTGCGCTCGGAAGCCCAGGCAGGCCACGGGCTCGATGTGCGGACGGAACTGCGCCTCGGCGACCGCATCGAGGAACTTCTCCGCGAGCTGGCCAGCCAGCCCGACCAGATGCTGATCCTGGGCCTGCCCGAACCCGGCTCCCTGCCCGAGACCTTCGAGGCGCTGCTGACCCAGTCCCCCGGCTGGCCCGTGCTGCTGGCCTGACGGCGCCATGAGCGGGTTCCGCCAGCCAAGCGTGCTACCGGGATTCGGCCTGACGCTCGGCTTTGCGACGTTCTTCCTGAGCGCGATCGTGCTGCTGCCGCTTGCCGCGCTCATCCTGAAGACCACGAGCATGAGCTGGGCGGACTTCGTGGCCGTCGTACTCAGCCCCCGGGCACTCGCGTCCTACCGGCTGTCCTTCGGCGCGTCGCTCGTCGCCGCGCTCATCAACACGGTATTCGGCTTCATCGTGGCCTGGACGCTCGTGCGCTACGAGTTCCCCGGCCGCAAGGTGCTGGACGCCATGATCGACCTGCCGTTCGCCCTGCCCACGGCGGTCTCGGGCATCGCGCTCACCGCCGTGTTTGCAGAAAACGGCTGGATAGGCCAGTACCTGGAGCCCTTCGGCATCAGGGTGGCATACACCTGGCTCGGCGTCGCCGTCGCATTGACCCTGATCGGCCTGCCGTTCGTCGTACGCTCGGTCCAGCCGTCGCTGCTGGAAGTGCAGCGCGACCTGGAAGATGCTGCCGAGACCCTCGGGGCGACACCGTTCTACATCTTCCGGCGAATTATTTTTCCCACCGTGCTGCCCGCACTGGCTTCGGGCTTCACGCTGGCGTTCGCCAGGGCCGTGGGCGAGTACGGCTCCGTGATCTTTATTTCCGGCAACCTGCCGATGAAGACCGAGATCACGCCGCTCCTGATCGTGATCAAGCTCGAGGAGTTCGACTACAACGGCGCGGCTGCCCTGGGCTTCGTGATGCTGGCCATGTCCTTTGTCATGCTCCTCTCGATCAACCTCGTGCAGGCGTGGGGCCGGCGCCAGTTCGTGGCGGCGCGGCGCTGATGGCCGGCCTCCTCGCAGCGGGCCCCACGGAACTCGCCCGCCGGCCAGGCCGCGGAACGCTGCGCGTCCTGCTCGTCCGCTGGGCCTTCATCGCGGTCTCGCTGGGATTCCTGGCAGCCGTCCTCCTGGCGCCGCTGGCGGCGGTCTTCGCCACGGCGCTTGGCCACGGCCTCAGCGCCTACCTGGACAGCTTCAGGGACCCGGACACGGGTTCAGCCATCCGCCTGACCCTGCTGACTGCCGCGATCGTTGTGCCGCTCAATACCCTCTTCGGCATCTGCGCGGCCTGGGCCATCGCCAAGTTTGAATTTCGCGGCAAGGCCTTCCTGATTACCCTCATCGACCTGCCATTCGCCGTCTCCCCGATCATCTCGGGGCTTGTTTACGTGCTGCTGTTCGGGGCGCAGGGCTGGTTCGGCACGTGGCTGCAGGAGCACAATATCGAGGTGATTTTCGCCCTGCCCGGCATCATCCTGGCGACACTGTTCGTGACCTTTCCCTACGTGGCCCGCGAACTCATACCCCTGATGGAGCAAATGGGCAACGACGAAGAGGAAGCGGCGATCACCCTTGGCGCCAGCGGACTCATGACCTTCGTACGGATCACGCTGCCCAAGATCCGCTGGGGCCTGATCTACGGCGTGATTCTCTGCAACGCGCGGGCCATGGGAGAGTTCGGGGCGGTCTCCGTCGTGTCGGGTCACATCCGCGGCCTGACGACGACAATGCCCCTGCACATCGAGATCCTGTACAACGAGTATGCGTTCGTCGGGGCCTTCGCCGTGGCGTCGCTGCTCACCCTGCTGGCCGTGGTGACGCTCATCGTGAAAAGCCTGATCGAGTGGCAGGCCGGCCGGACCACTGGAAGCTGAGAATGCCCGACTGGCGCGAACTGCTGCGTATATCCCCCGGCGCCGGGCGGCTCGACCCGCGCAGGCTGAGCCTGGGGGTGCTGCTCGCCGGCATCAACCTGCTGCTGGTCGTCATCGCGATCGGCGGGATCAGCTGGGTCGCCGTCGACCTGCTCGGCGCCCTGGCGGACGACCAGGGTCTCGCCCGGGTCCAGGTCGCCGGCTCGTCCGTGCGCGAGGAAATCCGCGAGATGGGGGACGACACCTTGCTGGCCGCCCGCACGCTCGCCGAGCGGCCGACGCTGCAGCGTCTCTGGCGGGAGCAGCGGTTGCGCTCCCTCGAGGCGTACCTCCAGCGCATCTGCCAGACCGGTCCGATCACTGGCTGCGCACTGACCGCGCCTGGCATGCCGCCGATCGAGGCGGGCAAGGCCCTCCCCTGGGATGACATCCTGAACGCGAGTGCCGAGCAGGGCGAGCGCCTGCTGCTGGCACCCACCGCCAACCCGGACCCGCTGGTCGGCGCCACGGCGAGCGTACCGGCCGGGTCATCGGACGCCCCCGCCGCCCGGCTGATCCTGATTCGCGCGCTCGACGCGGAGACCGCCGGCTACCTGTCGAAGCGCACGGGCATGACTGTCCGGCTGCGCAACTACAACACCTTCGCCGACGAGCAGGCAGACCAGTTCACACCGCTGCACACGCTGGCGCTGGGGAACAGTCGGCTGACCGCGCAACGCCTGGATGGCCTCGGCATCTACGCCTCCAGCTATCCCCTCTTCTCCTCCACGGGCGAGGCGATCGGGCTCATCGAGACGCGGCTGCCGGTCGCCACGGTGGAGTCCTCCGTCGACGCACTGATCCGGAAGCTGGCCGTGGTGGCGGGCCTCCTGGCCGTGCTGGCCGGGCTGGCCGGCATCCTGCTGGGGCGCTGGGTCGCCAGCCCGGTGCGGGCGCTCACCGCTGCTGCCAGCCGTCTCGGCCAGGGCGACTTCTCCACCTCGATCCCGGCAGGCGGCGCGGCGGAGGTGGGCACCCTCGCCCGGACCATGGAAGACATGCGCCGCAGCCTGGTGGACCTGACCGACACGCTGCGCTCCCGGGAGGCAGAGGCCCAGGCCGTGCTGGACGGGATCGTCGAGGGCGTCTACGCCGTGGACCGGGAGCGCCGGATCCGCTACCTGAACCCGCGGGCGGCGGAGCTTCTCGGCGTGCAGGCCGCTGCCGCCGTGGGAAAATTCTGCGGCGACGTACTGCGGCCCCTCGGCGAGGGTGGTGTGCGGCCCTGCGAAACGGCTTGCCCCATCCTGCGCGCGCGCACCCAGGGCTCTGCCCAGGCAACCGAGCGCCTCGCGCCGGACCAAGGCGCTGCCCGCACCACGGTGATTACCAGTTCTGCGATGGTCGAGGACCTGCAGGTGCAGGTGATTCGCGACGAGACCGAGCTGGAAGGCGTGCGCAGGGCCCGCGATTCGATCCTGGCAAACATCTCCCACGAATTCCGCACGCCCCTGGCAGCCCAGCTGGCGTCGATCGAGCTGCTGCGCGAGGGCCTGGACCATCTTGCGCCGGAGGCCCGCCGGGAACTCGTCCTCTCGCTGGAGCGGGGCACGGTCCGCCTGACCCGGCTCATCGACAACCTGCTCGAGAGTGTGCGAATCGAATCCGGGCAACTCGGGCTGCGCCAGCAGTCTGTCAGCCTGCCAGACGTGGTCGAGCAGGCCCGCGGCCTGATCGAGGCGCTCCTCGCACAACGCCATCAGGCTCTCGAGGTCGAACTGCCCGACGACCTGCCGGACGTCGATGGTGACGGTCCCCGCCTGACCCAGGTGTTCGTCAACCTGCTGGCCAACGCGAGCAAGTTCGCTCCCGAGCGCTCGACGATCCGGATCGGGGCGCGGCTCCTCGGCAACCGCGTGGAAACCTGGGTGGAGGACGAGGGCGCCGGACTTCCCGACCTGGCCGACGGTGCGATCTTCGACCGCTTCTACCGGGGCAAGGACGAGGAGCCGGAGCCGACCGGCCTCGGGCTCGGACTGTGGATCGTCAAGTCCATCGTCGACAGGCACGGCGGCGAGGTCAGCGCCGGCCGGACGACCGAGGGCCGCACACGCTTCAGCGTCGTGTTGCCGGCAGCCGGGTTCGAATGAAGATCCTGGTTGCCGACGACGACCGGGACCTCCTGGAACTCGTTGCCTTCACGCTGGCGCAGTCCGGTTTTCTCGCGCTAAAGGCGCCGGATGGGCCCACGGCCCTGCGCCTGTTCGCGGCGGAATCGCCCGACCTGTTGATCCTCGACATCAACATGCCCGGGCAGAGTGGTTTCGAGGTCTGCGCGGAAGTGCGGCGCAGGTCCCGGGTCCCGGTGATGATGCTGACGGTGCGCGGCGAGGAGGAAGACCTGGTCCGCGCCCTGGAGCTTGGCGCCGACGACTACCTGAACAAGCCCTTCAGTCCGCGCACCCTGCTTGCCCGGGTGAAATCGCTGCTCCGGCGGGCCGGCATGGAGGCAAGTTCCCCGGTGACTGCCGGGCGCCTCAGGCTCGACGTGGAAGGCCACACCCTGCAGATCGGCGCGCAGGCCGCCATTCGCCTGACAAAGCTGGAGCTGCGCCTGCTCCAGCTGCTGCTCGCAAACACCGGCCACACGGTGAGCTCGGACCGCCTGCTGACCCAGGTGTGGGGACACCGGGGCGCGGGGGACCGCCAGCTGCTGAAGCAGCTCGTGCATCGCGTCCGGCAGAAGATCGAAAGGGATCCGTCCGACCCGCAGATCCTGCAGACGGCCCCGGGTGCCGGCTACCGCCTCAACGTCGAGTGACGCTTCCGCTGGCTATTGCGGCGCGTAGATCCGGTCGAAGATTGCCCCCTCCGCAAAATGCTGGCGGTGGACCCGGGCCCAGCCACCGAGGTCAGCGATGGTGACCATGTTCACCTTAGGGAACCGGGCGGCATAGCGGGCGGCAACGGCGGGGTCCCGCGGCCGGAAGTAGTGCTTGGCGATGATCTCCTGGGCAGCGGGAGAATACAGGTACTTCAGGTAGGCATCGGCCACGTCCCGGGTGCCCTTGCGCAGGGCGACCGCGTCGATCACCGTGACGGGCGGCTCCGCCAGGATGCTGACGGACGGCACCACGATCTCGACCTTCCCCGCCCCCAGCGCTTCCTGCGCGAGGAACGCCTCGTTCTCCCAGCTCACCAGCACGTCGCCAATGCCACGCTGTACAAAGGTGGTGGTCGCGGCCCGGGCCCCCGAGTCGAGAACGGGAACATTGCCAAACAGCTTCGCCAGGTAGGCACGGGCCGTGTCCTCTGTCGCCCCAGGCTGGCGCATGGCCCATGCCCAGGCCGCCAGGTAGTTCCACCGCGCCCCGCCTGAGGTCTTGGGATTTGGCGTGATGACGCTGATACCGGGCCGGGCCAGGTCGTTCCAGTCGCGGATGCGCTTCGGATTGCCCTTGCGCACCAGAAAGACGATGGTCGAGGTGTAGGGCGCGCTGTTGTCCGGCAGCCGGCTCTGCCAGTTTCCTGGCAGTGTCTTGGCTTTGGCGGCGATCGCATCGATGTCATAGGCAAGCGCCAGCGTCACGACATCGGCGGGCAGGCCGTCGATCACGGAACGGGCCTGCTTGCCAGAGCCCCCGTGGGACTGGCGGACGGTCACGGTGTCGCCCGTCTTGCCCTTCCAGTAGCTGGCGAAGGCCCGGTTGTAGTCCTGATAGAGCTCCCGGGTCGGGTCGTAGGACACGTTGAGGAGCGTGATATTCGCCGCCTGGGCCGCCAAGCTCCCGGTGGCCAGCCAGGCGGCAATCACCAGTCTCGGCAGTATGCGCGGGTGAATCACGGGCAGGCTCGGTAGCGGCAAGCCTACTCGGCGTTGCTGCGGACGCGGGGCTTCAGCTGCTGGTAGTTCGGACGCAGGGCTTCGAGCTCGGCTTGGGCGTACCGGGAGGCCGCCAGGTCAACCTGGCCACCCTGGCCGACGCGGGCGTGGAGTCCGGACGGCTTCGGTGCAGCCGCGCTCGCGCCTGGGCTTGTTGCAGGGCTCGCTGCGGGGCTCTTGGCGGCGGCTTCGGCCGCGCCAGCCAGATTTCCCGCGAGAAGCGCGGCGGAGAAGATGGCGGTGAACAGGGACGTGCGGGGGACGAATGACATAGCAGGGACTCCCGAATACCGGCGGGCATTCTGCCATGGCAAGCTAGCGGGCGCGCACCGCCCTCCAGCAACCCTACGATCGGATTTTCCTATGGCTATGGCCGCCGGGCATATCAGCAATATCCGGGAAATCATCACGCTGCAGGGTCACATTCTCCAGCAGCAGGCCCACCACCCGGAGGCCACGGGAACGCTGTCCTGGATCCTGTCGGCCCTGTCGATCTCCGCCAAGATGATCGCGTCCCAGGTGCGCCGCGCGCGCCTCGAGGACGTGCTTGGCAGCGTCGGCGGCGAGAATGTGCAGGGCGAGCAGCAGCAGAAGCTGGATGTCATCGCCAACGAAATCCTGCTACGCACCCTGGGCGGACGGGAGGGCGTCGCCATTGTGGCGTCGGAGGAAAACGAGGAACCGGTGATCCTGCGCAATGAGCGGGAGGGGGAGCGACGCTACTGCGTGCTGTTCGATCCGCTGGACGGGTCGTCGAACCTGGACGTCTGCGGCACGGTCGGCACGATCTTCAGCATCCTGCGCCAGGACCCGAACGCCGTGCGCGCGGAAGATTCGCTGCTGCAGCCGGGCCGGGACCAGATCGCGGCCGGCTACATCCTCTACGGTCCCTCCACGGTCTTTGCCCTGACCATCGGCAACGGCGTCGACCTCTTCGTCCTCGACCCGGCCATTGGTGCCTTCATCCGCGTCCAGCAGGGAATCAGGATTCCCGCGGCGGCGAAGAACTACTCGGTGAACGAGGGCAACCGGCTCACGTTCCCGGAGGGCTACCAGCGGTACCTGGCCTGGGCCCAGGCGCAAACCTATTCCAGCCGCTATGCCGGCGCGATGGTGGCGGACGTGCATCGCATACTGCTGAAGGGCGGGGTATTCCTGTATCCACCGACCCGGAAGGCTCCCGGGGGCAAGTTGCGGCTGATGTACGAGGCAAACCCGATGGGCTGGCTCGTGGAGCAGGCCGGCGGCAAGGCCCTTACCGGACCCGGTGAGCGCATCCTCGATGTACAGCCCACCGACATACACCAGCGCACACCGGTGATCATCGGCAGTCCGTTGGAAGTCGATGAGGTCGTGCGCCACCTCGGCTGAGGTACCGCTCGCGCCGCTAACCCGCGTTCCAGCCCCGGTTGGGATGCCGACGGACCAGTTCCGGGTCTCGGAAGACAAGTATCAGCGCGGCGCCCGCGATGAAGCCGCCCACGTGGGCCCAGAACGCGACGCCACCGCCCTGCGCGCCGATCGAGCCGACTCCCCCGACGACCTGCGCCAGGAACCAGTAGCCGAGCATCCAGAACGCCGGGATCGTGAACGTGGTGATGTAGAAGCCAAGGAAGAGCAGCATCTTCACCCGCACCTTCGGATAGAGCAGGACGTAGGCGCCCATCACGCCGCCAATCGCACCGGACGCGCCCACCATGGGAATGCCGGCGGCAGGGTCCGCGAGGATCTGCGCAACGGCGGCCGCGAGTCCGCACAGGACGTAGAAGGCCGCGAAGCGGGCGTGACCCATGGAGTCCTCGACGTTGTTGCCGAAGATCCAGAGGAACCACATGTTGCCGATGATGTGCAGCCAGCCGCCATGCAGGAACATGTGGCTGACTACCGTCAGCCAGTTCGGTGTGTCACCGAGCACGCAGAAGGCATTGGGCCCGATCTGGAAGCGCGTGCCCGCCGCGAGCGTCTGCAGCAGTTCGCCGGGAACCAGGCCGAGCGTGCACACCGAGGCGCCGAGGCGCGGCTCCATGCCCAGTCCCTGCACGAACACCCAGGCCAGCACGTTCAACGCGATGATCGCGAGGGTCGTGTAGGGCGTCAGGAAGTGGGGGTTTTCGTCGCTTAAGGGAAACATGCAGGGGCGCGATGGTAGCAGGGCGGTCCGGGTCCGAGGCTGCGACCCTGTCGGGCCTCCTGCGTCGGCCGGCGAGCGATAGCCAGCCCTGAACCTATCCAGACGTTAGCCGCATTTTCGATGTCTTTTGGTCTCATTTAGAGGGTGTTAGTCAACGATACCGGCGAGTTGCGTGGCCCTGGCCGGCCACTCCGCGTCGACTTACCAGTAGTTGACACTGTCTATACGCCCGCCTAGTCTCCCGTTATGCCGGTCACCCGCAGTTACTCGCTCGCCGAGCTGGTGGAAGCCAGCGGGTTCGACCGCCGGACGATCGTCTACTACATCCAGTCCGGCCTTCTGCCCAAGGTCGGCCGCCGGGGCCCCCACACCCGCTACCCCGAGGACTGCCTGACCCGGCTCCTGTTCATCCGGGGCGTC
>JBBQSA010000020.1:0-52129 GCA_038214295.1 Gammaproteobacteria bacterium | reverse complement strand
CCGCGCGGCGTGGTGGCGCTGGGGCTCGTGTCCCTGTGCATGGACGCGTCCTCGGAGCTGGTGCACAGCATCCTGCCCGTGTTCCTGGTGACCACCCTCGGCGCCAGCGTCGCCACCGTAGGCATCCTGGAAGGCATTGCGGAGGCCACCGCCGCGATCACCAAGGTTTTTTCCGGCGCGCTCAGCGACCGATGGCAGCGGCGCAAGGGGCTCGTGCTCTTCGGCTACGGGCTCGCCGCCCTGACCAAGCCGCTCTTCCCCCTCGCCGGCAGCGTGGGCTGGGTGTTTACCGCCCGCTTCCTCGACCGTATCGGCAAGGGGATTCGTGGTGCCCCGCGCGATGCGCTGGTGGCCGAGCTGGCGCCGCCTGGCCAGCGGAACGCGGCCTTCGGACTGCGCCAGTCCATGGACTCGGTGGGGGCCGTGCTCGGCCCCCTGCTGGCAATGGGCCTGCTGGTTTTGTGGAGCAACGACCTTAGGGCCGTGCTCTGGGTGGCAGTGGTGCCCGCGGCTCTGGCCGTGGTCGTCCTGGCGCTGGGGGTTCAGGAGCCGCCGCGCGCGGGAACGGCCGGCGAGCAAGCGGCCTCGCCGTCGACACGGCCCGGACTGGCCCCGGGCGCGAGCCTCGCGTCCCTCGGCCGGCGTTACTGGAGCGTCGTGGCGCTGGGCTCGGTGATGACCCTCGCGCGCTTCAGCGAGGCCTTCCTGGTCCTGCGGGGCCAGCAGCTGGGGCTCGCGCTCCAGTGGGTGCCACTGATCATCCTGGTGCTCAGCCTGACTTACGCGGCCTCGGCCTACCCGACGGGACTCGCTGCCAGGCGCTGGCCGCGACGCCGGCTGCTAGCGCTGGGCCTCGGGGTGCTGATCGTCGCGGACCTGGTGCTCGCCACCGCCGGCACGGTCACCGCGGTACTGGCCGGCGTGGCGCTCTGGGGGCTGCACATGGGGCTGACCCAGGGCCTGCTGTCGGCGCTGGTCGCCGACGCGGTGCCCGCAGCGCGGGCCGGCACGGCCTTCGGTGTCTTCAACCTGGTGACTGGCGGCTGCCTGCTGCTGGCAAGCATGCTGGCCGGCTGGCTCTGGGACAGTGCCGGCGCCCCGGTCACCTTCGTCGCCGGCGCCGGTTTCAGCGCGCTGGCGCTGGCGGGCCTGGTGTTCGTCCGCCGTTAGGCGGCGAGCGCCTGCTGCATGGTCTCGATATCGGGCTGGCACATCGTCAGGAGGTCGGCGAAGGAACCCTTGCCGAGTTGCACACCGCTCAGCAGCAGCTCCGCGTCCGGGTACGCCACCTTGAACTCCGGCTCCGCGACCAGCCGGGACCGCAGCTTCGCGGCGGCGAGCAGCCGGGTCAGGGGTTCGAGCTCCGCCGAGCCACCGTCCAGCAGGTAGTCCTGGTTTTCCACGGCCTCGCAGATGCGCTGGGGCAGCCCCCAGGCCTCGAGGATTGCCTTGCCGATGATCGGCTGCCAGGTCTCCAGCGTGGATGCGAAGGCGGGATCGGCACGCATGGCCGGGTCGTTGTTGTGGGCGTGCATCAGGATGTACAGGCGCCCAATCGAATGCAGCAGCCCGGCCATCATCGCTTCATCCGGCTGGCGTCCGAAGGCCTGCTTGGCCACCGCGTAACAAATGGAAGCGACCTCGTTGCTGGACTTCCACACCTGTTCCAGGTCGGTCCGGATCGCGCCCAGGGAGCTGTCGCGGCTCAGTTGGCGCAGCGCGAAGGCCGTCGATACCGTCCGGACCAGGTTGAAACCCAGCCGGCTGACGGCGTTGTTCAGGCTGGCCACCGGCGTGCCGCTCGGGTTCATCGCGGCCGAGTTGGCCATCTGCATGAAGCGGGCGGCAAGCACCGGCTCCGACGCAATGATGCTGACAACGTCCTTGATCGTGGTCTTGTCGCCGATCAGCGCGATCTGCAAGCGGCGCACGGCCTGCGGAAACGCGGGCAGGTCCAGCTCCGGTTTGAGGTTGGCCGCAAGCTGCTGCACGAACTGGAAGGTTCGCGAATCCGTCGTCATGACCATCGCCCCGATCTGAAAGCCGTTGCCCAGCTGGAGTATGGGCGGTGGCCGAGTCAGGGAGCGGTGATCTCGATCACGGTCTGGTCGAGGGCCGTGACGCCGTTGGTGTGAGTGATAAGACCCAGGTTCAGTCCCGGTTCCAGGTCCTGCCAGGTGAGCTGCAGGTCCTCGTTCTCCCCCGCCACGAGGCTCGCCGGCCCGGCGGCGAGCGCGTTGCCGCGGTTGGCGCCGACCGTCCAGACGAAGAGCCGGAAGGTGGCGGTGCCGGTCGGCACCCGGTAGCCGTGCACATCCACGTAGTACTCGCCCGCAGCGACGTATTGCTCGCCGTCCGCCGGGATCACGTTGATGACCTCGTTGGAGTCGTCATTGACACCGGGCTGGCCCTGGGCCGTGCAGGTGCCGAAGCCGGGACAGTAATAGAGGTAGAGGTCCAGGTCGGCGCCCGGGCTGCTGTTCTGGTTGGTCAGGGCGACCCGCAGGTAGCGGGTGTTCTCCGGCACGACGATGGGGATGCGGCGTACGCCGTCCGGTGGCGTGCCCGCCGGGGGCTGTACGAACTGGTACACGCCGACCGGATCGGCCACCACGTTGTTGGTCAGCAATCCCCGGATTTCCTCGGATTGGCTCTGGCCGCTGGCCTCGAGGCCGCGGAGCACCGGGGCGTAGGGCCCCGAGTAGCCCACCCGCAGGGGCACTGCGGCCGTGCCGGTGGTCCCTGAACCCGACACCAGTGCTGGCGCGGCGAGCGCCACCGCACGGATGGCCAGCGGTGACCGCACGCTCGCCGTCGCGCTGGACCAGGTGATGGCGCCGAACTGCCAGGCGTCGAAGGTGGTGGCTTCCGCTGACAGCGCGATCTCCACGTCGCTGCTCTCCCCGGCGCCCAGGGACAGCACTGATGGCGTCACCTCCACGGTGATCGTGGTCGGCGCGCTGACAGTGGCTGTGAATACGGCGGCGTCGCCGACGTTCGTGACCCGCCGCCGGATTACCCTGGAGCTCACGAACTCGTCGACGGCGATGGAGGGCTGGTTCAGGTCGCTGGCGGCGGAGCGGTAACCGGCCACTTCGAGCGCCGCGCAGTCCGTCCCGAGCCGCTGCTGGCCGCGGCCGCAGAGAAAAGCGTCGAAGTCACTGGCGCCGGCATCGAAGACCAGGCCCGGCTTCACCGCGAGGTTCGGCACGATGTGGCCGCCGCCAAAGTCGAAGGGGTCCGCGGCGGTGGAACCGTCTTCCTTGCGGATGTCCTGGCGGCCGGAGGTGACCAGCGCGGACTTCAATGCCGCCGGGCTCCAGTCCGGATGGGCCTCCTTCAGCAACGCCGCGACCCCGGCCACATGGGGCACGGCCATGGAGGTGCCCGACAGGTACTGGAAGCGCTCGCCGCGCACGTTGTTGGCCACGTCCGGCGTGTGCCCCGCGAGGATGTTGACGCCCGGCGCGGTCACGTCCGGCTTCAGAACGTTCGATTCCCACTTGCTGGGGCCCCGTGCGGAGAAGCCCTGCATCTGGTTGCCCTGGTCCCGCACCGTCAGGAAGATCGCCTTGTCGAGGGTCACCTCCACCGGGTCCTCGTCCACCAGCCGTTCCAGCAGCAGCTGGCCATCGGCCTGGCCGATCATCAGGGCCGGGATGCCCACGGAATTCCGGGTGCCGGTCATCAGGATCGGCTCGCCCTGGTTGTTGAAGACCAGCACGGCCTTCGCGCCGGCGATCTCGGCGTTCAGGATCTTGGTCTGGAAACTGCAGCCGCCCCGCTGGATGAAGGCGACCTGGTCCTTGACGACGGACTTGTTCAGGATTGTCTCGCAGCCGTCGAAGCTGCTGCCGGCAACGCCGTCGAAACTACCCACGATGCCGTCGTCCACGAGGATCAGCCGCAGCGTCAGCGGCCCCACGTCCCGCAGCCGCGGCGTGAAGCCGGCTTCAAGTGCCGGATAGTCCTTCTTCACGGCGGCCGGGCTGTTGACCCGGATGGCCTCCCGGAACTGGTCACCCGTCCGGCTGGAGGCGCCCACGGCCAGCACCCAGGGCGCCGCGGCGGGGGATAGCACCGAGCCCGGCGCCGGTCCCTCGTTGCCGGCGGCGGCGACCGCCAGCACGCCCGCGTCGGTCGCCGCGAGCAGGGCGAGGTCGTCCGCATCGGTGATGTCGTCGTCGCTGCCGACCGAGTAGTTGATGATGTCCACGCCGTCGCCCACGGCGTCCTCAATGGCCCGAGCCAGGTCCGCGGTGCTGCACGTGCCGCGCAACTGACCGGGCTCCAGCCAGCAGGCCTTGTAGACGGCGATGCGCGCCCGGGGCGCCATGCCGCTGATCTGCGCCACCCGGACGCCGGCTAGCGTGGCGTCGACGAAATTGCCGGCGGCGGTGGTCGCGATGTGCGTGCCGTGTCCGTCCGCGTCTTTGGGCGAGATAAACTCGTTCTCGTCCAGGTCGTACTGCTCGAGGAAACCGTCGATGTAGTACCGGGCGCCGATCAGCTTGTTGTTGCAGTAGGACGTGAGGAAACCATCACCCGCCTGGCACTCGCCCTGCCAGCCCACCAGCGGGCTGTAGACAAGCCGGTCCCCCCGGTTCTTGAAGCGCTGGCAGAGCCAGAGGCCGAGCAGCGAGGACTGGCCCCAGGGTGAGCGGCACAGCCGCGGGCGTTTGGCCGGCTCCTTGTCGCTGAGACTCGGATGCCCCGGCGAAATGCCGCTGTCGATGACGCCGATGACGATGCCCTCGCCCCGCAGGCCGAGTTGCCGGCGCAGCCCGTCCTTGCTGGCGTTGAGCCCGAGGAAGTTCGCGCTGGCATTGGTCTCGACGAACTTGGGCCGGTCCTCCCAGACGTTGCGCACGTCCTTCCGGCCCCGGAGCTTCTGCGCCTGGGCAGGGGTGAGGCGCGCGGCGAAGCCGTTCAGCGTGTAGCGGTAGCTGTAGAGCTTGCCGCTGCCGGCGCCCACGGAGTCGAGCGCCTCGTCATGGGACGCCGTCAGTCGGTCCGCGTACTGGCGGACAGCGGGCGCGCCGGCATCGAAGCGGCGCCGCCGGGGTTCCCGAAGGCGCTTGTTCCCCCCCTGGGTCATCTGGCGGGTTGCCTGGCGGGGGGCGCTCTGGTTGGTGCTCTGGTTAGTGACCGGGTCGCCGGGCTCGCTCCGCAGGGAAGGTGCGCTCACCGCGGCCGGCGCCTGGAGCTGGACGATATAGACGCGGGTCCGTCCGCCGCCGTCCGCCGCGGGCAGGGGTGACAGGGGGGCGCCCTCCACGGCCCGGGCACCCGGCGCCGCCGCCGCCCCGGGGGCCAGGGGCAGTGTCAGGCCCAGGATCAGGGCCGGCAGCAGGCGATACAGGGGCTGCAAGTACACGTTTCGACTCGCGATTCTTATTACCCGGCAGAGGCTTAGCCGTTTTTGTTAAGTGGCGAGACTATCACAACGTCCGGGTGCTGCCTCCGGAGCCGGACAACTTGTCGCCTATATGCCACTTAATTGACAGTAATTAGACACACCGTTAATTCGACAGACCGGCAACGGCCCGGACTACCTGACCGGTGTCCGCCCGCCGGATCTCCGTCGGGCCGGCCAGCGCGCCGATCGAGCCCCCGACGACCAGGTCCAGGCTGCCGCCCAGGTGGGCGTGCACCGCGAGGGCCGAGCGGGCCGGCGGCTTGCCGTGCCGGTTGGCGCTCGTCGACACCAGCGGCATCCCGCTGGCCCGGCATAACCCCGCAGCCACCGGGTGCCGGGTGACCCGGACGGCCACCGTCGGGCGGCCCCCAGTGATCCAGTCCGGCGTCAGCGGCCCGGCCGTCACCAGCCAGGTCACGGGAGATTGCTGGCCGGTCGCCAGCCGCCGGGCTTCGGCCGGGCCCGGCGCGATCCAGCCGGCCAGCTGCTCTAGGCTCGCGGCAATCAGGATGAGTCCCGCCGTGACGGGACGCTGCTTGAGTGCCAGCAGGCGGCGCACCGTGGCCTCCTGGTCCGGGCAGCATCCCAGGCCGTAGACGCCCTCGGCGGGATAGGCGACGAGGCCGCCGGCATGGAGGACGGCCGCGGCGTAGCGCAGGCGGGGCGGGAGAAAGCGCGTGCCCGTCATGGGGCAGCCCGGGCGCCGGCTGACGGCCGGCCGCTAGCCGGAGGCCGGGTCCGCGCCACCATCCGCCGCCGGCTTGGTCTTCGCCGCCTTGCCCGCCGCCTTGCCCGCCGCCTTGCCCGGCTCCTTGCTCGATGCTGGCGACGCGGCCGCCTTCTTCTTCTTTCGCGGTTTGGCCGCTGCCTTCGGCTTCGCCTTGCCTGGGGCCGTGCTGCCGTTGCCGCCACCCGCCGCCGCTTCCGGCTTCGGCGTGCGCTTGCGGACGCCTTTCTTCGCGACTTTCTTCTTCACAGCGGGCCGGCCCCAGCGGCGCTTCGGCAGCGGGGCGTTGACGATCAGTTCCCGGGCCTCCTCCAGCGTGATCGTTTCCGGCTCCCGGTCCTTGGGCAGCCGGGCGTTCTTCTCGCCGTCAGTGAGGTAAGGACCCCAGCGGCCCCGGAGCAGGCGCAGGTTGTCCACGCCGTAGTCCTTGATCAGCTTGTTGGCATCCGCCTCCTGCTTGGCGCGGATGACCTCGATTGCTTCCTCGAGGGTCACCTTGTAGGGGTCGTGCTCGCGGAGCGACACGTACTTCTTCTTCACCTCGCCCGTCGCCTCGTCGATCGCCTCGTACTGCACGTAGGGCCCGAACTGGCCGGTGTTGGCGACAACGGGCTCGCCGGTGGGCAGGTCGCCGAGCGATCGCGGCAACTTGAAGAGTTCCAGCGCCTCTGGCAGCTGGATGTTGAACATGCTCTGCCCGGGCTGCAGACCCTTCCAGCGGGGCTTTTCCTCGTCCTCCCGCCGGCCGATCTGGATGAAGGGCCCGAAGCGGCCAAAGCGCGCCGACACCGGCCGCTCCGACGCCGGGTCCGAGCCGAGCTCCCGCACCTGGGCGGCCTCTTCCCGGGTGACCGTCTTCTCCTTCTCCTTCAGCAGGATCTCGAAGGGCTTCCAGAACTTCTCCAGCACCGGTACCCACTCGCGCTCGCCCCGGGAGACCTCGTCGAGCTCGTCCTCCATGTGCGCCGTGAAGTCGTAGTCCACGTAGCGCGTGAAGTGACTGGTGAGAAAGCCGCTCACGATCCGGCCGCCATCGGTGGGCTTCAGGGCCCGGCCCTTCAGCTCTGCGTACTTGCGGTTCAGCAGGGTGGAAATAATCGTCGCGTAGGTGGACGGCCGGCCGATGCCGCGCTCTTCCAGCGCTTTGACGAGGCTCGCCTCCGTGTAGCGTGGCGGCGGCTCCGTGAAATGCTGCTCGGGTTTGACGGCCTCGAGCGGCAGCACGTCGCCCTGCTGGACAGAGGGCAGCTTGACGTCGGTATCGTCGTCGCCGCCCTCGTCGCGCCCCTCGAGATACACCGCGATGAAGCCGGCGCTGACCAGCGTCGAGCCCGTGGCCCGGAAGCGGCCGGCTTCGGCGCGTACGGCCGGGACCAGGTCGACGGCGAGCATGTCGTACACCGCCGGCTCCATCTGGGACGCGATCGTGCGCTTCCAGACCAGGCTGTAGAGCTTGAACTGTTCGTCCGTCAGGAAGCTGCGCAGATCCTCCGGCACCCGGCGGATGCTGGTGGGACGGATGCCCTCGTGGGCCTCCTGGGCGTTCTTGGCCGTCGTCTTGTAGACGTTGGGCTGGGCCGGCAGGCTTGCCTTGCCGTAGCGCTCGACGATGAAGTTCCGGATGTCCTCGATGGCCTCCTTCGCGAGGCCGACAGAGTCCGTGCGCATGTAGGTGATGAGGCCCACGGTCCCCTCGGGAATCGCGATGCCCTCGTAGAGCTTCTGGGCCACCTGCATCGTGTTGCGCGCCCGGAAACCGAGCTTGCGCGAGGCCTCCTGCTGGAGCGTCGACGTGGTGAACGGCGGCGCAGGGCGGCGCCGGCGCTGGCTGCGTTCCACGCCCTTGACCCGTAACTGGCCGCCAGCGGCAGTCTCCAGCGTTTCCCGGGCCTCGGTAGCCTGGCTGGCGTTCTGGAAGGTGAAGGTCTCGGGCTTTTCCCGGTTGAAGGTGTCGATCACCTTGCGGCCGGCATACTCCACGAGTCGGGCGGCAAACACCGCAGGCTTGTTGCCGGTGGCAGCCTCAATCGACCAGTATTCCTGGCTGCGGAAGGCCTCGATCTCTTCCTCGCGGGCCACCAGCATGCGGAGCGCGGGACTCTGCACGCGGCCGGCCGAGAGCTTGGGGCTGATCTTGCGCCACAGAAGCGGCGACAGCTTGAAGCCGATCAGGTGGTCCATGGCCCGGCGCGTGCGGTAGGCGTTAACCAGGTCCATCGAGACCTGGCGGGGCTTCTGGATAGCTTCCTTTACTTCCCGCTCGGTGATCTCGTAGAAAACCACCCGGTAGACGTTGCGGTCCTTCAGCAGGCCGCGCTCGCCCAGGATCTCCTGGAGATGCCAGGAAATCGCCTCGCCCTCGCGATCCGGGTCCGTCGCCAGGTAGAGGTCGTCGCCCTTCTTCAGCGCGCTGGCGATGGCATTGATGTGCTTTTCCTTGTCGTCCGCCACCGAGTACTTCATGAGGTACCCGTGCTCGGGATCGACGGCACCATCCTTCTCGAGAAGGTCACGGACATGGCCGTAGGAGGCCAGCACCTTGAAGTCCTTCCCGAGGTACTTCTCGATGGTCTTGGCCTTGGCGGGCGACTCGACGACGACGACGTGGGTCATTCCATTCTCTATAGACGACGAAGCCGCGACTCTAGCGCGGCTTGATTAAACAGGAGCCTCTGGCGAACTCAATTCATCGCGCCGGTGCTCTCCTCGAAGACCAGGTCCTCCATCCGGGAGAAGGCTGTTTCCTGACCGGGCTGGGCGAAAAGGACCATGAGGACCACCCACTTGACCTGCTCCTTGTCGACGGTGCCGGAGCCGAGAGCCATCAGGCGATCGATGACCACCTCGCGCTGCGCCGGCGAGAGGATACCGATCTGCTCCAGGTACAACAGGTAGCCCCGGCATTCCAGGTCGAGCCGGCGCAGTTCCACTTCGTTGTAGACCCGGATGGAGCGGTCGCCCGGGACACCGGCAAAGGGGGCGCTGGTTTCGTTCAGGCCGTCGAGCCAGTCGAGCGCGCTGTCGACCTCGGGCTCGCCGAAGCCGGCCTTGAGCAGCTCCTCCCGGAGCACGTCCTGGTCGGCGGCCCCCGCTTTGTAGTCAGGGGGCTCCTGGTCGGAGTAGGTCTCAAACAGGTACAGAAGGACGTCGAGAACGGTATCGCTCATGGGTCGACGCTCCTTTTTTTTCCCGCTCGCTGATAGCGGCCACCGGAGAGGGACCGCACCGAACCCTGCATTTCAAGCAGCAGGAGCATGGAGGAAAGCTCCCCGATCGTCAATCCGGAGCGGGCGACGAGGGTGTCCACGCCCACCGGGTCCCAGCCGAGATCGTCCAGCAACCGCGCGTACTGCGGGTCGATTTCCGCAGCCTCATCAGCCGCTTCCGCAGCATCTCGCGCCCCGGCGCCGACGGCCGGCCGGAGGCTGGCGAGCAGCCCGGCCAGCTCCTCGACGATGTCGCTGGCAGTCTCCACGAGCTTGGCGCCGTTGCGGATCAGCTGGTGGCAGCCGCGCGCGACGGGATTATGTATGGAGCCCGGTATTGCGAACACCTCGCGGCCCTGCTCCATCGCGTGCCGCGCCGTGCCGAGCGCGCCGCTGCGCACCCCGGCCTCGACCACCAGCGTGCCGACGGCGAGCCCGCTGATCAGGCGGTTGCGGCGCGGGAAGTTGCCCCGGTAGACGGGTGTGCCGGGTGCGAATTCCGACACGATCGCGCCACCCGAGGCGACGATCTCGTCGGCAAGCGCTGCATGCAGGCGGGGGTAAACGATATCCGGGCCCGTGCCGCACACCGCGATCGTCCGGCCGCCGGCGGCGAGAGCGCCGCGATGGGCCGCGGCGTCGATGCCTTCGGCGAGGCCGCTCGTGATGCAGAAGCCCCGGGCCGCCAGGTGCGCCGCGAAGTCGCGGGCAGTGTCGGCGCCGGCCGGCGTGGCGTTCCGGCTGCCGACGATGGCGAGTTGGGGCAGCGACAGAGTTTCCGGATCGCCGCGGACGAACAGTTGCGCCGGCGGATCGGGAATCTCCCGCAACAGGGCCGGGTACCGGCGGTCAGCCGGTGTCAGCAGGTGGGCGTCGGGGCGGGCGAGCCAGGCTTCGTCGGACACGTTTCTTCCTGCGGGGAGTCTTCCGGCGGCGGGCCGTGCGACCCGCCGCGGAAGGACTTCCCCGAGGGAAGGCGAGGCGGGCGGATCAGCCGGGGTTGCGGACCTTGTCGAGCGTGTGGATCGGGCCCTCGGCCTGCATGATCAGCGCGTAGCTCAGCCGGTCGTAGGTCTTGAACACCATTAGAGTCCCTGCGCGTTCGTCCGGCAACTGCACTTTGCGGGCAAAGACACTGGAATCGCTGTCGTCCACGACCCGCCTGCCCGACTGCCACACGCTCAGCACGTGGCCGGGCGCCAGCCCGTCGCGGCTGCCGCGGTTGAGCACGATCACCTGGTACTGGCCGATCTGGGTCACGCCGTCGACCACATGCACGATGCGGCCCTCGACGGGCCGGTCCGGTGCCCGGGGCTCGAACTGCAGGGGCGGCGGATCCGTCCGGGCGATCAGCCGGTCGCCCTTCTGGGCTTCCCGCTGGGAGTTGTTCAGCACGACCGTGGCGGGGTCGCCCCCGCGCCGGACCAGGCCGTCGGCCACGTAGATGGCCTCGTAACCGAGCAGGTCCCCGTCGTCCGGGTCCACCAGCTTGTCGCCAATCCGGACGACGGTGTAGGCGGAGTCCTCGCCCGCCATCTTGCCGCGGACGTAGGCGTCGTTACCTGAGGCACCCACGAGGTGGTCGTCACGCAGGGCGACAATGTGCGGCAGTCCGGCAATCTCGTCCCGGGTCAGCACCATGCCCTTGCTGATGAACGGGGCGACGGCGCTGTAGGGAATCGTGGTGATCGCGGCGTTGAGCTGCTCCTCGCGGATCCGCGGGGATAGCCGGTCAGTGCCGCTGGCGGTCGCCCCGCCGCGCGACATCTGGATCTGCGGCTTGCCATCCACGTAAACGAGGGTCAGCACGTCGCCGGGATAGATAAGGTGGGGGTTTTCCACCTGGGGGTTCACGTACCAGATTTCCGGCCAGTACCAGGGGTCCTTCAGGAACATCTTCGAGATGTCCCAGAGGGTGTCGCCCCGCTTCACGACGTAGGTGTCGGGGTGGGCGGGATTTAACGGAATGCCTCCGCCCTGCTGCGCAAACAGGCCGCCGGCTCCCGTCGCGAGCGCGAGGGACACGAGCAATGCGGCGGCCAACCGGCCGTTACTCCGGGAGATTTTCATGGGGACTCCATGTATTAAACTGGGCGCCCGGGATACCCCATCCCGGACTGTGAAACCGGCCAGCACTCTGCTGCCAAGCGCCTGCAGATGTAGCATAAAATCAAGCCACTTACATAGCACTTATGGCCAAACTGTGAAGGGCGCACCATGGCGGTCCTGAAAATCCTCGAGTACCCGGATCCCCGCCTCCGGATCACGGCAGAGCCCGTTCCGGCGGTTACGGACGAAATCCGCGAACTGGCGGCCGACATGCTGGAGACCATGTACGAGGCCCCCGGGGTCGGCCTGGCCGCGACCCAGGTGGACCGGCACATCCGCCTGATCGTGCTGGATGTGTCCGAAACCCGGGACCAGCCCTACGTGCTCGTGAACCCCGAGATCCTGGCCCGGGACGGCATGGAGACCGGCGACGAGGGCTGCCTGTCGGTGCCCGGCGTCACCGAGGGCGTCCCGCGCGCCGCCCGGGTCCGGGTCCAGGCCCTGGACGTGGCTGGCAAGACCGTTGAATTCGACGCGGACGGCCTGCTTGCCGTCTGCATCCAGCACGAGATGGACCATCTCGTCGGCAAGCTGTTCGTTGACTACCTGTCCGAGCTCAAGCGCCAGCGGCTGAAAAAGCGGGCGGCCAAGTCCCGCCGCCGGGACGGTGCGGGCAGTCCGGGCGAGGGCGACGCGTCGCGAGACCGAGTGCCCGTCATCTGAACGGGCGGATCCTCTTCGCCGGCACCCCCGCCTTCGCCACCCCGACTCTCCGGCAGCTGGCGGACCTCGGCCACCGGCCCGTGGCGGTCCTGACCCAGCCCGACCGGCCGGCGGGCCGGGGCCGCTCGGTCGTTGCGAGCCCCGTGAAGCAGCTGGCTGGTGAGCTTGGCATCCGGGTGCTCCAGCCGGAGACCCTGAAGACACCCGAGGCCGAGGCGGCCCTGCGGGAACTCGCGCCGGACCTGCTGGTGGTCGTCGCCTACGGCCTGCTGCTGCCCCCGGCGGTGCTCGCCCTGCCGCGCTTCGGCTGCGTGAACGTGCACGCCTCGCTGCTGCCCCGCTGGCGCGGCGCCTCGCCGATCCAGGCAGCGATCCTCGCGGGAGATACGGAAACCGGCGTCAGCATCATGCAGCTGGAGGCCGGGCTCGACACCGGGCCCGTGTACGTCACGGCCCGGACGCCGATCGGCGCTGATGAAACCGCGGGCGAGCTCGAGGCGCGACTCGCCACCCTCGGCGCGCTCACCCTCGGCGCGCTCCTTGCTGACCTGCTCGCCGGCCGGCTCACCCCGGTGCCCCAGCCGGCGGAGGGCGCCACCTACGCGCGGCGCATCACCAAGGCGGAGGCCCGCATCGACTGGCAGCAGCCGGCGGCGGTCATCGCCCGGCGGGTGCGGGCGTGGAACCCCTGGCCCGTCGCCGAGACGCTGCTCGACGGCCAGCAGCTGCGGTGCTTTGCCAGCGAGCCGCGGGATGTTGCGCCGCCCGCCGCCGGGCACGAGCCGGGAGAAGTCCTCGCGAGCAGCTCGGCGGGCATCGAGGTGCAGACCGGCGCCGGCGTGCTCTGCCTGCGCTCGGTCCAGGCGCCCGGCCGCCAGCGCCTGCCCGCCGCCGATTTCGCCCGGGGCCGCACCCTCGCCGGCAAAGTGCTCGGCTGATGACTGGCCCTTCTTGAACGTCGGTGCCCATTGAACGCCGGGGCGCAGACGCGCGCACTGGCGGCGCGGGCGGTGGCCGCCGTCCTCGCCCGGGGCCAGACCCTGGAGGCGGCCCTCGATGCCGTACTGGCCGAGGCCAGCCTGCTCGACGGGCAGCCGCTCCCGGACCGGGACCGCGCCCAGGTGCAGGCGCTCGCCTTCGGCGCCGTACGGGGCCATCATCGTCACCGGGCGCTGCTCGCGCGGCTGCTCAACCGGCCGCTGAAGGGCGAGGACCGCACGCTGGAGGCGCTGCTGTCCGTGGGACTCTTCCAGCTCGCCGACCCGGAGCAGCCGGACCACGCCGCGGTCTCGGCCACGGTGGATGCTTGCCGGCTGCTCGGCGAGCATCCGGCAGCGGGCCTCGTGAATGCCACCCTGCGCCGCTACCAGCGGGAAGCCCCGGCCTTGCTCGAGTCGCTGCGCGCCGATCCCGCCGCCTGGTATTCCCATCCCGCCTGGCTGCTGCAGCTCCTGCGCGACGACTGGCCGGGCGACTGGCAGGGCATTGCCGAGGCCAACCAGCGCCGGCCACCGTTCTGGCTGCGTGTAAACCGGCTCCGCACCAGCGTCGCCGACTACACGGCGCGGCTCGCCGTCGAACTCGGTGTCGGCGCGACAGGTCTCGACGGCTGCCCCGACGCGCTCCGGCTCGACGCGGCCGTACCGGTCCAGCGCCTGCCGGGGTTCGCCGACGGGCTGGTCAGCGTCCAGGATGCGGCCTCCCAGTACGCCGCGCCGCTTCTTGCGCCGGAGCCCGGCATGCGCGTGCTGGACGCCTGCGCCGCGCCGGGCGGCAAGACCACGCATCTGCTGGAGGTCGCCAACGGCAGCCTGGACCTCACGGCCATCGACATCGCCCCGGCGCGCCTCCTACTCGTGGAGAGCAACCTGCAGCGCCTGGGTTTCCGCGCCAGCCTGGTGAGTGGCGACGCCACGAACCCGGCGGCATGGTGGGACGGCAGGCCCTACGACCGGATCCTGATCGACGCGCCCTGCACTGCCACCGGCGTTATCCGCCGGCACCCCGATATCAAGCTGCTGCGCCGGGCCGCCGACCTGCCGGAGCTGACTGCCCGCCAGCGCCTGCTGCTCGACCGGCTCTGGCCCCTGCTGGCGCCCGGGGGCCGGCTGCTCTACAGCACCTGCTCGCTGTTGCGGGCGGAGAACCAGGCCCTGGTCGCGGGTTTCCTGGAAACCGGGGCTGCCAGACTGCTGCCCGTAACGCCGGAGCCCGGATCGGCTCCGGGACCTGGTTCGGGGCCCGTTTCGGGGGCGGGGTCCAGCCTGCAGCTGCTCCCGGGTGGCCGGGATACCGACGGGTTCTACTATGCTCTAATGGGATCAGCGACCTAAGGCACCCGCAACGCCTTGGCCGGCCTGGATTGAGCCAACCTGGCCTGATCCAATCTGGCCTGATCCAATCTGGCCTGATCCAATTTGGCCCGATCCAGTTTGGCCTGTTGCGCCCGGGATAGCATCGACGTGCACAACACCCACACCCGTCACCCTGTACTGCTCGCCGCACTCGCCGTACTGGCGGGCCTGCTGTGGGCCGGAACCGTCGCCGCCCAGGCAACGGGGCTTGAGATCCGCGACGCGAGCACCCGTCTCGAAGACGGTGTCTGGTACCTGTCCGCCCGCCTCGACTACCGGCTCAACCGGGACGCCCTCGACGCCCTGCAGAACGGCATACCGCTCACCTTTGAGCTGCGCGTCGAGGTCGACCGGCAGCGCAGCTGGCTGCCGGATGTGAGCGTCGCGTCGCTGCGCCAGGACTTCGAGCTGTCCTGGCAGCCGCTCTCCCGCGGCTACCTGGTCCGCAACAAGAACAGCGGCGCCCAGCGGGCCCACACGACGCTGTTCGCCGCGCTGAACGACCTGGGCCGCATCACCCGGCTGCCGCTCATCGACGCCGCGCTGATCGACGTGAACGAGGACTACGAGGTGAGCCTGCGGGCCGCGCTCGACCAACAGCAGCTGCCGGGGCCGCTGCGGATGCTGGCCTTCTGGGACGACGATTTTGCCCTCGAGAGCGAGTGGTACCGGTGGGACCTGCGATCCGGTGAGCGCCTATGAAGCCGGCGACCGCCATTACCGTGAAGCGCAACCTCACGATCGCCGGCACGGTGCTCGGCGCCCTGCTCGGCATCGCGGCCCTGCTCCTGCTCGGCCGCTATGCGGGCAGCCTGGTCGACTTCGGCCGCCGCCACGTCCTGATCCTGGCCATCAACGTGGTGGCGGCGGCCGCGTTGCTGGTGCTGATCGTCATCAACCTCTTCCGGCTCATTCGCGCCTACCGGCGCCGCGCGCCGGGCGCCCGGCTCCGGGCCCGGCTCGTTGCGATGTTCGTCGGCCTGACCCTCCCGCCCCTGCTCGTGGTGTATCTCTTCGCGCTCCAGTTCGTGAGCGGCGGCATCGACAGCTGGTTCGCGTCCGACCTGGAGCAGGAGCTGTCGGCCGCCATGCGTCTCAGCCGCGAGTCGCTGGAGACCCAGGCAAATTCCCGGCTGTCCCAGACCGGCTCTCTCGCCGTGGCGCTCGGCAACCTGGATGGCGACGCGCTCGCCCGGGCGCTCAGCGTGCTGCGCGCGGATGCCGGCGCTGAGGAGCTGACGGTATTCGCGGGCAGCGAGAAGATCGTGGCCTCCAGCGCACGCACGGACGCATTGCCGCCGAGCCTCTCGGAGGATGCCCAGGACGAGCTGGGCCAGAACGGACGCTTCGTCGCTCTCGAACCCCTGGGCAGCGCCCGCTACCAGGTCCGGGCAGCGGTCGGGATGGCGGCCGACACGCTGACCGGTGGCCCACGCTACCTGCAGGCCGTGTTCCCGATCGGCAACCGCCAGGGCCGGCTGGCCGACGCGGTCCAGGACACCTACACCCGCTACGCGGAACTGCGTTACCTGCGCCAGCCACTCAAGAACAACCTGACAGCAACGCTCTCGCTGGTGCTGCTGCTCTCGCTGTTGTCCGCCACGACGGCCGCCTTCTACCTGGCCCGGCGCCTCGCCGCGCCGATCGAGTCGCTGGCCGCGGGCACCGAGGCCGTGGCCAAGGGCGACTTCGACACCCGCCTGCCGCCGGGCGCTGCCGACGAGGTCGGCTTCCTGATTGACTCCTTCAACGGGATGATCGAGCGGCTGGCCCGCGCGCGCGAGGACAGCCGGGTCAGCCAGCAGCAGCTGGAGCGGGAGCGCGCCAACCTCGCCACGATTCTCGGCCGCCTCTCGACAGGCGTCATCGCCTTCGGCCCGGACAACCGGGTGCGAATCGCGAACGACGCGGCGGGGGCGATCCTCGGTATGGACCTGGCTTCCCGGGCCGGCGCCACCCTGGAGGCGATCGCGGCGGAGGGGCCGCTGGTGCAACAGTTCGTCGCGGCTTGCCGGCCCCACCTGGCCGGCGAACCGCGGGAATGGCGCGACCAGATCGTCCTGCGCACCGACGGCTCGCGGCGGATACTGAACTGCGCCAGCTCCCGGCTGCCGGGCAGCAGTCTCGGCCCGATGGACCTGCGCACCGGGGAACGACCGGCGGGCACCATCGTGGTCTTCGACGACGTCACGGAGCTGCTGGTCGCCCAGCGGGAAGCGGCCTGGGGTGAGGTCGCCCGCCGGCTTGCGCACGAGATCAAGAACCCGCTCACGCCGATCCGCCTCGCCGCCGAGCGCATCCGCCGCCGCTACCTGTCCACGATGACGGCAGAGGAGGGCGACATCCTCGACCGCTCGACCCACACGATCGTGCAGCAGGTCGAGGCGATGCGCGACATGGTCAATGCCTTCAGCGAGTACGCCCGCGCGCCAGCCGTCAGCATCGCCCGCGTGGACCTCTCGCAACTGGTGCGCGAAGTGGCCTGGCTGTACCGGGCCCAGGAGGGCCAGCCCGGCATCACCCTCGATCTCGAGGACGGCCTGGCGATCGAGGCGGACGCGGTCCGGGTGCGCCAGCTGCTCCACAACCTGATCCGCAACGCGCAGGAGGCCCTGGAGGGCCAGGTGGACGGCGCCATCGGCATCACCGCGCGGTCCTTGAAGGACGACGAGCGGCCGCTCGCCGAGATCTGCGTGGCCGACAACGGGCCCGGCATCGAGCCGGAAGTCCGCGACCGGCTCTTCGAGCCCTATGTGACGAACAAGAAGAAGGGCACCGGCCTGGGCCTTGCGATCGTGAAGAAACTCGTCGAAGAACATGGCGGCACCGTGGCCGCCGAGAACCTGCCGGAGCGGGGCGCACGCATCATCGTGCGCCTGCCCGTGCGGGCGGCGGCGCGCGAAGCCGCCGGAGAGTCCAGGACCACCTGGGCCGAACAGCAGAGGGAACAAGCATGACAGGCGCACACATACTGGTAGTGGATGACGAAGACGACATCCGCACGACCATCAGCGACATCCTGGAAGACGAGGGCTACGTGGTCAGCGTGGCGGCCGACGCGGTTGCGGCCCGCACGGTCATCGGCCAGGACCGGCCCGACCTCATCCTGCTGGATGTCTGGATGCCGAACGTGGACGGCATCACGCTGCTGCGCGAGTGGTCCCGGGAAGGCGAGCCCCGCTGCCCCGTGGTGATCCTCTCGGGTCATGGCACCGTGGAAACGGCGGTGGAGGCCACGCGGCTCGGCGCGGTCGACTTCGTCGAGAAGCCGCTGTCGCTGGCGAAGCTGCTGCGGACGGTGGAGAAGGCACTGGACCGTTCGCCGGAGTCCCGCCGGCCGGCGCCACGCACGCTGCTGCCGAAGCAGCTGGTACCCGCGGGCCGCAGCCCGGCGATGAAGGCACTGCGCGAGCAGGCGGCCAGTGTGGCCCGGCGCCACGAGCCCGTGCTGATCGTCGGCGAAGCCGGCGCCGGCCGCACCGTGCTGGCCCACTATGTGCATGACCTAATGGGGCATGGCGAGCGGCCCTTCGTGACGCTGGTCGGCGCCGCGATCCCCGAGGAGAACGCCGCCGCCCTGCTCTTTGGCAGCGTGGTCCAGGGTGAACCGCAGCAGGGCGCCTTCGAGCAGGCGGCAGGCGGCACGCTCTTCCTGCGTGAACTCCAGGATTTCTGCCCCGGCGCCCAGCGCCTTATCGCCGGGGCTCTTGAACAGGGCAGCTACACCCGCGTCGGCGAGTCGAAGCCGGTGCCGCTGGAACTTCGCGTAATGGCCTCCTTCGCCCCCGAGGGCGCCGGCGGCGTGCGGCCGGACCTCATCGCGGCGCTCGCGGTGCTCGAGCTCCGCGTGCCGCCGCTCCGGGACCGGCACGAAGACGTGCCCGAACTGCTGCGCTATGCAGTGGACCGCTTCGTCGACGAGGAGGGCCTGGCCTTCCGCCGCTTCGGCCTCTCCGCCCAGAATCGCCTGCGTCACTACCCCTGGCCCGGCAACGTGCGGGAGCTCACCAACCTGGTGCGCCGCCTGCTGGTGGCCGGTGGCGCCGAGGAGATCGCCCTCGCCGAGCTCGAACTGCAGCTGACGCCCACCGCCACCGGTTCCGAGCCGCTGGTGAAGCAGGACCTGCTCAGCCTGCCGCTGCGGGAAGCCCGGGAAAAATTCGAGCGGGCCTACCTGTCACAACAGCTCGCGCTGTGCGGTGGCCGCGTGGGGCAACTCGCCAAGCGCGTGGGCATGGAGCGCACGCACCTGTACCGGAAGCTGCGCTCGCTGGGCGTGGACTTCAGGCAGATCGCGGAAGAGGACTGAATCTTCTTGCTTCTCCGACGGACTCCGTAGCCCGCGGCATCCCGGTCGGGGATCTCTTCCGCCTACCGTGCGGCACGGTGAGCGGCGGAAGAGACCCCGCCCACGCTGCCGCTACCCAAGCGGGTTATCCTCGTTGCAGAGCCGCAGGAGAAAGCTCCGGTAGCAGGGCACTCGCAGACATGTCCATCAGGACCCTGTACAGATATATCTTCTTTCGCCTGTACCAGAATCAGTGCGCGCGGATTTCGGATGGTCGCGAGGCCGCACTCTGCATCGTTCATTACAGACTATTGGGGGGCAAACGAGGTATTGATTCTTCGGCGGGTTGCAATCCGGACCGTGATATTCCTAGTCGAAGAACTTCCGGAATGCCACCGGCAGCTGGCTCAGGTCCACGCTCTTCAGCCCTGCCGGATACTCCCGCGTATTCCACGTCTGCCAGAACACCGGCACCTGTCCCTCCAGCCGACCGCTGCGCGCATCCGCGATCAGGCAAGCGAGCGCCTTGCCGGAGTAGGTGGTGTCGAGCTTCATGCCCTCCAGTTCCCGGGCGAGCGCAACGGCCTCCTCACATTCCGGAGTGGGCAACGCGTAGCCGTCGCCCTCGAATCCGGCGCGGAACTCGACCTGGCGCTCCAGTCGCTCCGGTGTGCTGCTCATTGACGCCGGCAACAGTGCATCGATGGCCGCGGCGTGCCGAAGCACGGCTGCCCGGTCCACCACGTGCTGGGGCACCACCTTCACGCTGACCACGGTGGCGGGGATGTTGGCGCGGCAGAGGCCGACGAGCAGGCCGGCCACGCTGCCCATCGTTCCACAGGGCAGGTAGATACGGACCGGGCCAGTGATCCCGGCCGCGCGCAGCTGGAGCGCGATTTCGTCCGCCGCGTCGACGAAACCGAGTGAGCCGAGGGGCGACGAGCCGCCCCAGGGGATTTCGTAGAGCCGGTCGGGACCGCCGGGATGCTCCGCCTTCAATTGCTCCGCGACCGCCTGGGCCTCCACGAAGCCCGTCGCGTGATGCAGCAGTGTGCCGAGCAGGCAATGCCAGCGCAGCGTGTTCGCCACCCAGGGCGTAGGCACCTGGTCGGTGAGCACCGCGTGGCAGGCGAGGCCGATGCGGTGCGCGTAGACGGCGGTCGCCAGCGCGTGATTGGAGCCCGCCGCGCCGAAGGTGACGACGGCGTCGCAGCCCCGCTGCCGGGCGTCCGCCAGCAGGTACTCGAGCTTGCGCACTTTGTTGCCGCCGTAGTCCGCGCCGGCGAGGTCGTCGCGCTTGCTCAGCAATCCGGGCGCGCCGATCGCGGCGCCGAGGCGGGGCGCAGGCTCAAGCGCCGTGGGCAGTGTCGTGAGGCTCAGCCTACTCGCCAACCGGGATCACCTGGTATTCGATGCCGTTCTGGCGCAGGCGCGCGCGCAGCCGGTTCAACTCGACGAGATTCTCGATGGGCCCGATTCGCACCCGGTGGAAGCGCTTGCCGTTTGCGTCGGCAGTCTGGATCTCGGAGACCACGCCGAGCAGCGCGAGCCGTGCCTTCACCTTGTCCGCATCCGCGAAATTCGGATAGGCGCCCGCCTGTACCACGTAAGTGCCGGGGGTGGTCACGGGCGGCGGCACGGGCTGCCCGCTGGCGCGGGGCTGGACCGGCACGTCCACCTTGGCGTCCGGCAGCATGTCGTAGAACTCGAAGCGGTCCGCCGACTCGGCGGCCTGCGCCGCTTCCTCCGCCGGCTTGGCGGGCGTCGTCTTGCCGGTGCCGGGCTTCGCGCCCTTGCCGTCCACCTTCGTCGCCGGGCCCGACGTTGTCGCTGCTGGCCGCGGCGCCGGCAGCAGCCGGAAGTACCAGGCCGCGAGACCCACGCCCACGAGCAGCAGCACCGCGAGTGCCAGGCCGCGGGGCAGACCGAGGGGCAAACCGAGGGGCAGGCCCGCCCCGCCGCGCTTGCGCTTTTTCCGCTGCTTCAGCCGGGTCGTGGTCTTCGCCACTACATGAACTCCAGCGGCTGGATGCCGAGCAGGCGGAGGCCGTTCGCCAGTACCGTGCGCGTGCTGCCGACGAGCGCCAGCCGGGCCCGGCTGCGGGCCGGGTCCGCCTCGTCGAGGACCAGGTGCCGGTTGTAGAAGGCGTTGAAGACGCTGGCGAGTTCGTGCAGGTAGTGGGCCACCTCGAAGGGCTCGCGCTGCTCCGCGGCCCGGCGCAGCACATCGCTGTAACCGCGCAGCTTCTGCACCAGCGCCCACTCCTCGTCGGCGACCAGCAGGGACAGGTCCCCGCGCGCCGCGGTCGTGGCGAACCCCGCCTCCGTGGCCTTGCGGAAGATGCCGCTCATGCGGGCGTGGGTGTATTGCAGGTAGGGGCCGGTATTGCCCTCGAACTGCAGCACGGTGTCCCAGTCGAAGGTGACATCCGTCTGCCGCCGGGACGAGACATCGAAGTAGAGCAGCGCCGCCTGGCCGACGGCCTCGCTGATGGCGGCCAGTTCCTCGGCGGGGAGTTCCGCGTGAGCACGGGCGTTGGCCGCGGCGCGCTCCGCCCGGTAGCGGGCCGCCCGGTCCCGGGCCTCGTCCAGCACGTCCTCCAGCCACACGGCCTCGCCCTTGCGAGTGGACATGCCGCGCACGTAGCCGAAGCTCACGTTCTCGCAGAGCGCGGGCCAGTTCTCCGGCCACTGCTCCGCCCGGGCCAGCTTGCCGAGCGCGGCGAAGACCTGGGCGAAGTGGTCCTCCTGCCGCGACACCACGTAGACATTGGCGCCGAAGCGGTACTTCTCCCAGCGGTCGATGGCCTCGGCGCAGTCCCGGGCCGCGTAGGTGGAGGCGCCGTCGGATTTCTGCAGCATGCAGGGCGCGATCTCCCGGCCGAGCACGTCGGACACCTCGACGACGATCGCGCCGAGTGACTCCTTGGCGACGCCGGCCTTCAGGAAGCGCTCGATCACTGGCTGGACCTTGTCGTTCAGCGAGGACTCGCCGTCGTAGGAGTCGAAGGTGATGCCGAGGCGGTCGTAGGTGCGCTGGAAGCCCTCCAGCGACAGCGAGCGGAAGCGCTGCCAGAGCGGCACGATCTCCGGGTCGCCCTGTTCGAGGCGCAGGAACAACGCGCGGGCCTGCTCGCGGACGGTGAGATTCTGCGCGCTTTCCTGGTTGGCGCGGATGTACAGCTCGACCAGGTAGTCGATGGCCCGGGCCTCAAGGGCGGCCTCGTCGCCCCACTGCTGCCAGGCCCAGATGACGAAGCCGAACTGGGTGCCCCAGTCGCCGAGGTAGTTCTTGCGGATGACCTGCCAGCCCTGGAAGGCGAGGATCCGGGCGAGATCCGCGCCCAGGTTGGTGGAGCGCAGGTGGCCGAAGTGGAAGGGCTTGGCGATGTTGGGTGCGGAGAAGTCGAGCACCAGCGTCCGGCCGGCGCCGAGGTTGCGCCGGCCGTAGGTGTCGGGCGCGTCGCGGATCTCGCCCAGCACCTGCTCGGTGGCGTTGGCGCGGTTGAGGAACAGGTTCACGTAGGGCCCTTCGGCCCGGGCGCTGGCGATGATCGGGTCCGGCGCGATCTTCGCAGCCAGGTCCTTCGCGATCAGCTGCGGCGCCGAGCGCAGCTCCTTCGCCAGCTGGAAGCAGGCAAAGGCCACGTCGCCGAGGGCGGGGTTCGGTGGCGCGGTGAGCGCGTCCTCCACCTGGGTGGCTCGCTCGACGGGCCAGCCGAGCGCCGTGCACACGGCGTGCGCGATATGGGAGGTGATCTGCATGGTGCTTCGTCGCGGGAACCGGGGAGTGCGCGGAATTCTAGAACAATTCCGCCGGGTCCACGTCGAGGCTCCAGCGCGCGCGGCGCTGGGCGGGCAATGCGCCGACGGCCGCGCGGAATTCCGGCAGGAAGCGCTGCAGGTCGCGGCGCTGGTCTGCCTGCAGCAGCAGCTGGCCGCGGTAGCGGCCCGCGCGCCGCTCCATCGGCGCCGGCGCGGGCCCGAGGACGCGGATGCCGGCGGGCGCCATTTCCCGGGCGAGCGCGGCGGCCGCGTCCAGTAACTCGAACACGGGCGGACGCTCCGCGGCCTCGGCCCGCACCAGTGCGAGGAAGCTCCAGGGCGGCCAGCCGGCCTGCTGGCGCTCCGCGAGCGCCACGGTCGCGAACTCGCCGTAGCCCTGCGCCAGCAGCACACGGAGCAGCGGGTGGTCGGGGAACAGCGTCTGCACGTAGACCTCGCCCGGCTGGTCCGCCCGGCCGGCCCGACCGGCCACCTGGATGAAGGTCTGGGCCAGGTGCTCCGCGCTGCGGAAGTCGGTGCCGAAGAGTCCCTGGTCCGCGTCGATCATGCCGACGAGGGTGACGCCGGGAAAATCGTGGCCCTTGGTAAGCATCTGGGTGCCGAGCAGGATCTTCGCCTCCCGGTTGTGGACCCGGGCGAGGCGGCGTTCGATCTCGCCGCGGCGCCGCGTGGTGTCCCGGTCGATGCGTTCGAGCGGGTAGCCCGGGAATTCCCGTTCCAGCGCCTGCTCGAGGCGCTCGGTGCCCTGGCCCACGGCCCGCAGCTCGGCCTGGCAGCCGGGGCAGGTCAGCGGCGCGGGACGGTCGCTGCCGCAGTGGTGGCAGGTCACGCGGCCGCGCTGCTGGTGGAGCACCATCCGGGCGTCGCAGCGGTCGCAGCCCACCACGGTGCCGCAGCCGATGCACACCAGCGTGGGCGCGTAGCCGCGCCGGTTGAGGAAGATCAGGGCCTGGCCGTCCGCGTCCAGGTGCCGGCGGATCGCAGCCAGCAGGGGCTGGGTGAGCCCATCCCGGGCCGGGTGGGCGCGGGCGTCGATGAGCTGCACGGTGGGCTGGCCCGCGGCGCCGGCCCGTTCGGCGAGCACGAGGCGCTGGTAGCGGCCGCTGCGCGCGTTCTCGACAGATTCCAGCGCGGGTGTCGCGGAGCCGAGCACCAGCGGCACGCCGAGCTGCCGGGCCCGCCACACCGCCAGGTCGCGCGCCGAGTAGCGGAAGCCGTCCTGCTGCTTGTAGCTGGCGTCGTGTTCCTCGTCCACGATCAGCAGGCCGGGACTCTTCAGCGGCGTGAAGATCGCCGAGCGGGTGCCGATCACGATCCGCGCGCTGCCGTCCCGGGCTGCCGTCCAGGCCCGCAGGCGCTCGCCGTCGGCGAGACCCGAGTGCATGACGGCCATTGGTACGGGGAAGCGCCGCCGGAAGCGGTCGAGCAGCTGGGGCGTCAGGCCGATCTCCGGCACCAGCACGAGGCACTGCCGGCCCGCGTCCAGGTGGGGCTTTATGCAGCGCAGGTAGACCTCGGTCTTGCCGCTGCCGGTGACGCCGTCCAGCAGGAAGCAGCGGTAGCCGGCCTCCGCCTGGATGGCGGTGACGGCCGCGGCCTGGGCCGCCGTCAGCACGGGTGGCGTGTCCGGCGAGGCGGGCACGGCTTCCAGCTCCGGCGTGCGCTGCTGTTCCTCCACCCAGTCCCGGGCCTTCAGCGCGTTGACCGCCCGGCGCCAGCCGTCGCCGAGCGCTGCGAGTTCGTCTGCCGCGAGCGGCTGCGCCGCGGCGGCCAGGGTGTCCCGGACCCGCTGCTGGGCCGGTGCCCGCCGGAGCGCGGCCGGGTCCGCCCCGCGTCCCGCCGCCGTCAGCGCAAAGACCGGCGCGCCCGCCGCCAGGCCGTGGCCCGTCCGGAGAGCCTTGGGCACCGCGGTGGCGAAGACCTCGCCCGGCGGGTGCTGGTAATAGTGAGCGGCCCACGCCAGCAGCCGGCGTACGTCCTCCGGCAGCAGCGGTTCCGCATCGAGCAGCGCCAGGGCCCGCCGCAGTTTCTCCGGCGGCAGGTCGCTGCCCTGCTTGAGGCCGACCACCAGGCCCACCCGGGTGCCCCGGCCGAAGGGCACGCGGATCCGCATCCCGGGCACCGGGTCGCCGCTGGCCGGCGCCAGGTAGTCGAACAGCCCCATCAGCGGGGCAGGGACCGCGACTTCGAGGATCAGGGGGCCGGGCATAAAAGTTATCCACAGATCCTGTGGATAAGTCTGTGGATGAGATGGGTTAAACGGCCACTTTGGCCACACCCGCCAACCGTTATGACAACCTGAGCAAATCTTGACCTAAGTGTATTATCTAATATTTTCATGAAGTTACATGGTAGTGCTCAGGTGTGCAGCGCAGAGCAGGGCCTAAATCACGGCGGGCCGCGGGAAATGTGCATAAGTGCACCTGCAGCGCGCGTTCAGGAACCCATTCCCGGTCCGTTGTCAACCCCGATCGGGCGTGCCCGTTGTAAGGGTTTGGGACGCTCAGCAGTGGTGCAGTATGCGGAATACGGACGCGGTCGTGGTCCTGCCATCGGCCCGCACTGACGAATGGCATCCCCGCAGGGAGGGGGCGGCGCTGGACCAGACCCGGGCCATGGAACGGTTCCTCGCGGAGGTGGAGCGGCGCGCCCTGCGGATTGCGACCCTGTCGGTGGGCGACCGGGACGACGCGCTGGATATCGTCCAGGACGCCATGATCAGGCTGGTCCGTCGCTACGGTGGTCGGCCGAGCGAGGAGTGGCGGCCGCTGTTTTATCGCATCCTGTCGAACCGCATCACCGACCAGCAGCGCCGGCAGACGTTGCGCCGGCGGGTGATCGCGTGGCTCGCACCCGCCGACGAGGAGGATGACCGGGACCCCCTCGCCGAACTGCCCGACCCCCGGCCCGCCGGACCGGACCAGGTCCTGACACGGGCGGATGCGATGACCGCGCTGGAGGCCGCGCTTGCCGGGCTGCCGGACCGGCAGCGGCAGGCCTTCCTGCTGCGCAACCTGGAGGGACTGGACGTCGCCGAATCGGCCCTCGCCATGGGCTGCAGCGCGGGCAGCGTCAAGACACACTACTCGCGGGCGGTGCACCGCCTGCGCACTGAACTGGGGGACCACTGGCCATGACGAGCGAGATCGATCCGGGCGATCCCCGGGACCGGGACGACGCGTTGGCGGGAAGCGCCGCCGAGCTGCTCCGCCGGAGCGCCGACGACCTCGACGCCGCGACCGCCTCCCGGCTCAACCGGGCACGGCAGGCCGCGCTCGCCGGGATGGCCCGTCCGGCCCGTCTGCGGTCCTGGCTCCTGCCGACCCTGCCTGTGGCCGTTGTGGCGGCGGCGGTTGTGGCGGCGCTGGTCGTGGGCCTCTGGCCGGGCCTGCCCGTTCCACCACCGGTGATGGTGACGCCGACCGTGGCGACGGAGTCGGCGGCGGATGCGGAATTGCTGCTGGCCCCGGACAACCTCGAAATGCTGGAGGACCTCGACTTCTACGCCTGGCTCGACGCGGACCTCAGCGACACCGAACTGCGTGCGGAACTCGAGTCCGCGGGTTGAGGTGATGCGCGCCGCACGACGCCTGCGAATTGCCGTGCTCAGTGCCGCCGTCGGTTTGATGTTCTACGGCACCGGGGCGCTGGCAGCGCCCCAGCCTTCTTCCCCGATGGCAGCCTCGCCAGCCGCCGCCAGGGCCGGCGAGCCCGCCGCCGGGACCGGCATCGCCTGGAAGCAATTGACGGTCGACCAGCAGAAGCTTCTCAGCCGCTTCGAGTCCCGCTGGGACGGGCTGCCCCCGGCGCAGCAGGCACGCCTGGCCGCCGGTGCCGACCGGTGGAGCGCGCTGCCGCCGGAAGAGCGGGCCGAGGCGGAGCAGCGCTTCCGCCGCTGGCAGGACCTCACGCCCGAGCAGCGCCGGCAACTCCGCGATCAGTTCCGGCAATACGAGCAGATGAGTCCCGGGGACCAGACGCGGGTCCGGAAGAACTTCCGGCGGTTCCGGGAGATGACCCCGGAGCAGCGGCAACGGATGCGCGAGCGCTGGCGGAACCTCAGTCCCGAGCAGCGGCAGCAGCTGCTGGAGCGGCGCGAGATGCGCCGTGGCGAGATGCAGAGGTCCCCGGACGACCCGCCGCCAGGTCCGCCCTGAAATCGGTGAGCGCTACCTTCCGCGCTCCCGCTCCACCCTGAAAACCCGGCTTGCTTCGATTGCCCCGGCAAGGTGCGTATCATGCGCCGGGCTGATACCGAGGTTGCCATGTCACTGACCATTGGAGTCCCCCGCGAGCTCTACGCGGGCGAGAAGCGCGTTGCCACGGTTCCCGAGGTGGTCGCGAAGCTCGTCAAGCTGGGTTTCGCCGTCGCGGTGGAGTCCGGCGCCGGCACGGCCGCCAACTTCAGCGACACGGCATACCACGAGGCCGGCGCCCGGATCGCCGCCACCGCCGCCGAGCTTTATGCCGCGTCCGACCTGGTCTTCAAGGTCCGGGCCCCTGGCCTGGACGAAATCGCGCTGCTGAAGCCCGGCACCACGCTAGTGGCCTTCATCTGGCCGGCCCAGAACCCGGAGCTCATGCAGCAGCTCGCGGCCCGCCAGCTCACGGTGCTGGCCATGGACAGCGTGCCGCGCATCTCCCGGGCCCAGAAGATGGACGCGCTGTCGTCCATGGCCAACATTGCCGGCTACCGGGCTGTCATCGAGGCCGCCCAGCACTTCGGCCGCTTCTTCACCGGGCAGATCACCGCCGCCGGCAAGGTGCCACCCGCCAAGGTTTTCGTAATCGGGGCCGGCGTCGCGGGGCTGTCCGCGCTCGGCACTGCCGTGGGTCTCGGCGCCATCGTGCGCGCCAACGACACGCGCCCGGAGGTCGCCGACCAGGTCAAGTCCATGGGCGCCGAGTTCGTTCCCGTCGACTACCAGGAAGAGGGCACCGGCGTCGGCGGCTACGCGAAGGTGATGAGCGAGGGCTTCCAGAAGGCCCAGCTTGCGACCTTCGCGAAGCAGGCCGCGGACGTGGACATCATCATCACAACCGCGCTGATTCCCGGCAAACCGGCACCGAAACTGATCACCGAGGCCATGCTGAAGACGATGCGGCCCGGCAGTGTCGTCGTGGACCTGGCCGCCGAACAGGGCGGCAACTGCGAGCTCACGGTGCCCGGCGAAGTCGTGGTCCGCCACGGTGTCACGATCATCGGCTACACCGACCTGCCGAGCCGGCTGGCTGGCCAGGCCTCGACGCTCTACGCGAACAACCTGCTGCGCCTCGCCGAGGAACTCTGCAAGGCGAAGGACGGCACCATCAACGTGGACTTCAACGACGAGGTCCTGCGCGGCACCACGGTCATCAAGGACGGGGCCGTCACCTGGCCGCCGCCGCCGCCGAAGGTCAGTGCCGCGCCGACGGCACGGAAGCCCGCCGCGGCCCCGGTCGCCGCGAAGAAAGCCGGACACGGTCCCGGGGCGCCCATGGCGGGCACGACGCTGGCCTCGCTGTTCGGCGCCGGCGCGGTGCTGTTCGCACTGATCGGCCTGTTCGCGCCGCCGTCCTTTCTTGGCCACTTCACGGTCTTCGTGCTGGCCTGTTTCATCGGCTACATGGTGGTCTGGAATGTCACGCCCGCGCTGCACACCCCGCTGATGAGCGTGACCAACGCGATCTCCAGCATCATCGCGGTCGGTGCGCTGGTGCAGGTGGCCCCGCCGCTCGCCGGGCTGGGCGGAGCGGGTGGAGAGCGGCCGGGTTCGCTGATCCTCGGCCTTGCTCTCCTGGCACTGGCGCTCACGGCCGTGAACATGTTCGGCGGCTTTGCAGTGACGCGCCGCATGCTGGCGATGTTCCGGAAGTAAAGGGACCCGGCATGTCATTCAGTCTCGTGTCCGTGGCCTACCTTGGCGCCGCTATCCTCTTCATCATGAGCCTCGGCGGTCTCGCCAACCCCGAGACCTCGCGCCGGGGCAACCTGCTCGGCATCGCCGGCATGACCATCGCCGTGCTGGCGACGGTGCTCGGGCCGCGGGTTTCTGCCGCGGGCATTCCCTGGATCATCGGCGCCATGACCGTGGGCGGCGCCATCGGCCTGTACGCCGCCCGCAAGGTGCAGATGACGCAGATGCCCGAGCTGGTGGCGCTGATGCACAGCCTGGTGGGCCTCGCTGCATGCCTGGTGGGCTTCGCCAGCTACGTTGACACCTCCATCGCCTTCGAAGGCGCCGAGAAGGCCATCCACGAGGCCGAGATCTACCTCGGTATCCTGATCGGCGCGGTCACCTTCTCGGGCTCGGTCATTGCCTTCGGCAAGCTCTCGGGCAAGATCGGTGGCAAGCCACTGTTGCTGCCCGCGCGCCACTGGCTGAACCTGGCCGGACTGCTGGCGGTGCTCTGGTTCGGCTACGTGTTCCTCGAGTCGCCGGACATCGCCACGGGCATGACGCCGCTGCTCCTCATGACGGCGATCGCGCTGCTCTTCGGCGTGCACATGGTGATGGCTATTGGCGGCGCGGACATGCCGGTGGTGGTCTCGATGCTGAACAGCTACTCCGGCTGGGCCGCGGCGGCGACCGGCTTCATGCTGGCCAACGACCTGCTGATCGTCACCGGCGCGCTCGTGGGCTCTTCCGGCGCGATCCTCTCCTACATCATGTGCCGGGCGATGAACCGCAACTTCCTGGGCGTGATCGCCGGCGGCTTTGGCACGGGCGAGGGCGCCGCACCGGCGGCGGGCGGCGGCGAGCCTGCCGGCGAGGTCACGCCAATCAGCGCCGTGGAAACTGCCGAGCTGCTGCGTGACGCGAAGAGCGTGATCATCGTCCCGGGCTACGGCATGGCCGTGGCCCAGGCCCAGCACACCGTGTACGAGATCACCAAGTGGCTGCGCGAGAAGGGCGTGAACGTGCGCTTCGGGATTCACCCGGTGGCGGGCCGCATGCCCGGCCACATGAACGTGCTGCTGGCCGAGGCCAAGGTGCCCTACGACATCGTCATGGAGATGGACGAGATCAACGACGACTTCCCGACGACCGACGTGGTGATGGTGATCGGCGCCAACGACATCGTGAACCCCGGCGCCGAGGACGACCCGTCGAGCCCCATCGCCGGCATGCCGGTGCTGCAGGTGTGGAGGGCGAAGACCTCCATCGTCATGAAGCGCTCGATGGCCTCGGGCTATGCCGGCGTGGACAACCCGCTCTTCTACAAAGAGAACAACCGCATGCTCTTCGGCGATGCCAGGAAGATGCTGGATGAGGTGCTGGCGGCGCTGAAGGCATAATTTGTAACCGAAGTGGACTGCTAACGCACGGACAGGCATCTTGTGCCCGTCGTCCCGCGCAGTCCTGAGGAGTATCCTATGGCAATACATCACGCAGAATCCGGCGAGCTGATTGATATCAGCCCGCTTGGGGCAGCCCTGCGTCAGGCGACCTCGACGACGCTGATCAGATCCGATCACCTCGAAGTCTTCCGGCTCGTGCTGTCGGCCGGCGACATGGTTCCCGATCACAAGTTGCCACGCGTGTGCCAGTTGCCCAGCGTGGTCACGATCCAATGCCTGGAAGGCACGGTCGAGATTGAAGCCCACGGGCGTTCCCAGGTCCTGCGGTTGGGCCACCTGCTGTACCTGGCTGCCGGCACTCCCCATGCGCTCAAAGCCCTTGAGGACTCTTCGGTGCTGGTCACCATCCTGGTGGCACGGGAGTAAGCAGGCGCCGGACTGGCAGGCACGCGAGCCGCTGCAACCAGCCGCGTGTGCAGTGCAAAAGCCCGGGCTCGGGGGTATTTGCCGGCCAGCAGATTCTCGCGCTAAGGTGCGCCTTCAAACCTTTTTCACAAGGGCGTACCGTCCTTGTGTAGTCCGGCGATCAGGACCGGCAAGCGCTTTCCCAGCCTGTTGCGATCTGCATTTTCAATCGCGCCGAAACCGCAAGTGCGGTTCAATCGAATGCCTGACGATAAGCTTCATTACGGAAAGGACGTGAATTCGATGTTTGGACAATCAATAAACCCGCTTGCCGTTGTGGCGATCGCCCTGTCACTGGTGGTGACATCGAGCCCCGCTCTTGCAGCCGGTGAGCCAAAGTCGAACCAGTTCTGGTGGCCGGAAACCCTGGACCTCGCTCCTCTGCGCCAGAACGCCGCCGAGTCCGACCCCATGGGGGAAGATTTCAACTACGCCGAGGCCTTCAAGACCCTCGATCTCGCTGCCGTCAAGAAAGACATCGCGGCGTTGATGACGACGTCCCAGCCCTGGTGGCCGGCAGACTACGGCCACTACGGACCCTTTTTCATCCGCATGGCCTGGCACAGTGCGGGCACCTACCGGGTTGGTGATGGCCGCGGCGGCGCCGGTGGCGGCCAGCAGCGCTTCGACCCGCTGAACAGCTGGCCGGACAATGCCAATCTTGACAAGGCGCGGCGGCTGCTCTGGCCGATCAAGCAGAAGTACGGTCGCAACATCTCCTGGGCCGACCTGATGGTCCTCACGGGCAATGTCGCTCTCGAATCCATGGGCTTCAAGACTTTCGGTTTCGCCGGGGGCCGGAAGGACGACTGGGAGCCCGAGCTGGTCTACTGGGGTCCGGAGACGAAGTTCCTCGCAGACGAGCGCTACACCGCTGACCGGAAACTGGAGAACCCGCTCGCCGCTGTCCAGATGGGTCTTATCTATGTGAACCCGGAAGGGCCGAACGGCAACCCGGATCCGCTCGCGGCCGCCAAGGACATCCGCGATACCTTCGGCCGCATGGCCATGAACGATGAAGAGACCGTGGCACTGATTGCCGGCGGCCACACCTTCGGCAAAGCCCACGGTGCCGCCAGCCCCGCCGATTGCGTGGCTGGCCCGCCTGCCGCAGGCGCCATCGAGCAGGAAGGCCTCGGCTGGGCAAACAAGTGTGGCAGCGGCAATGCCGGTGACACGATCACCAGCGGACTGGAAGGCGCCTGGTCTGCCAACCCGATTGCCTGGACCACGCAGTACCTGACCAACCTGTTTGCCTACGAGTGGGTGAAGACCAAGAGCCCCGCGGGTGCGGTCCAGTGGGTGCCCGTGAATGCCGAACAGGTGAAGATCGTGCCGGACGCCCACGACCCGTCGAAGCGGCATGCCCCGATCATGTTCACGACGGACCTGGCACTGAAGGTCGACCCGAGCTACCGGAAGATCGCAACGCGCTTCAAGGACAAGCCGGCCGACTTCGAACTGGCCTTCGCCAAGGCCTGGTTCAAGCTGACACACCGGGACATGGGCCCGCGCGCCCGCTACATCGGGGCCGAGGTGCCCGCCGAGGTGCTGAGCTGGCAGGATCCCGTTCCCGCCGTCGATCATCCGCTGATTGATGCTGCGGATACGGTACAGCTGAAGTCGGCGATCCTCGCCTCGGGGCTGACCATCCCCGAACTCGTCAGGACGGCCTGGGCGTCGGCCGCCAGCTTCCGCAGCACGGATATGCGCGGTGGCGCGAACGGGGCGCGGATTCGCCTCGCGCCGGAGAAGAGCTGGGAGGTCAACAACCCGGAGCAGCTGGCCACCGTGCTGAAGCGCCTGGAAGGCATCCAGAAGGACTTCAACCGCGCGCAACAGGGCGGCAAGAAGGTCTCTCTTGCAGACGTGATCGTGCTCGGCGGCTCTGCGGCCATCGAGCAGGCCGCGAAGAAGGCCGGTCAGGATATCCAGGTCCCCTTTGCGCCGGGACGCACGGATGCGACGCAGGAGCAGACCGACGTGAATTCCTTTGCCGTGCTCGAACCCACCGCTGACGGGTTCCGCAACTACTTCGGCAAGGGCAACCTGCGGTCGCCCACGGCGATGCTGGTTGATCGCGCCTCCATGCTGAGCCTCACCGTTCCAGAGATGACTGTTTTGGTTGGCGGCATGCGTGCCCTGAATGCCAACTCCGGACAGGCCGCACAGGGGGTCTTCACCGATCGCCCCGGGACCCTGAGCAACGACTTCTTCGTGAACCTGCTCGACATGTCCACGAAATGGTCACAGTCGCCCACGGCCGAGGGCCTCTACGAGGGCCGGAATCGCGCCACGGGCGTGCTCAAGTGGACAGCCACCCCGGTCGACCTGGCGTTCGGCTCCAGCGCCGAGCTGCGCGCTGTCGCCGAGGTCTATGCCGCTAATGACGGCAAGGCGAAGTTCATGCGAGACTTCGTCAACGCGTGGACCAAGGTCATGACGCTCGACCGCTTTGATCTGGATCGATCCGCCCAGAAGAAGATGGCCGGAAACCGCTGAGACGCGGCCCGGATCGAGCCACTGAAGCAAGGACGGCGGCGCCAGGTGCGCCGCCGTACTCTCTCTGTGTAGACCCCGGCGTGGTCCCCACCAACCATGCCGGTACCATAGCGAAAAAGAACCAGCAGAGGGTCCGCGTCAGGTGAGCTTCGACGTGCAGCACCAGCCTTACCTGCGCGTCCGCGCGGCGACCCGTTCACTGATCGACGGGCTGTCGGATGCGGATGCGACGGTGCAGTCGATGGACGATGCCAGCCCTGCCAAATGGCACCTGGCACACACTACCTGGTTCTTCGAGACCTTCGTGCTGCTGCCGTTCGCCCAGGGCTACCGGGTTTTCGATGAGCACTTCGGCTTCCTGTTCAATTCCTACTACGACGCCGTTGGCGAGCGGCAGCCCCGGTCGCAACGCGGCCTGCTGACCCGGCCCGCCCTGCAGAGGGTTCTCGACTACCGCGACTACGTAGACGCAGCGGTCCTCCGACTGCTGGAATCTGCGGCCGGACCGGCGCTCAGTGAGCGCCTCGAACTCGGCATCCATCATGAGCAGCAGCACCAGGAGTTGCTGCTCACCGACATCCTGCACCTCTTCGCACAGAACCCACTGCAGCCGGCCTGGCGTCCGGCGCCGCGAGCGGTCCCGCCAGCGTCCACGCCGGCCGGCCTGCGGTGGATCGAGGTGCCCGGTGGGGTGGTGAGCATCGGTGCTGGCAGCGAGGGCTTTGCCTTCGACTCCGAGCGCCCGCGGCATGAGGCGCTGCTGCGGCCCTTCCGGCTGGCATCGCGGCTGGTCCTTAATATGGAGTGGCAGGCCTTCATGCAGGAGGGCGGTTACCAGGAGCCATCCTTGTGGCTGGCCGACGGCTGGGAGCGGCTCCGGCTGGAGCGCTGGGCCTGCCCGCTTTACTGGCGTTCCGGGATGCACGGGTGGGAGCAGATGACGCTCCAGGGACTACAGCCCGTGGATCCCGGCGCGCCCGTGCGCCACATCTCTTTCTTCGAGGCGGACGCGTACGCCCGCTGGACGGGCAAGCGCCTGCCCACCGAGTGCGAGTGGGAGCACGCGGCGACAGCGCCTCCAACCCGCAGCGAGTTCGCCGACCTGTACGGTGAGGCCTGGCAGTGGACGAGCAGCGCCTTTGGACCGTACCCGGGCTTCAAAGCCCCGGCGGGCGCAATTGGCGAGTACAACGGCAAGTTCATGAACGGCCAGCGCGTGCTTCGCGGAGGGTCGTGCGTGACGCCGGACGGCCACAGCCGGGCGACCTACCGGAATTTCTTCCAGCCCGAGAAGCGCTGGCAGTTCAGCGGGCTGCGCCTGGCGGAGGATTCCTGATGGCGGAGCCCACGACTCGCGCCCTGCCACTCGCTGACCCAGCACCGCAGCCCGAATTCCGGCAGTCGGTGCTTCGCGGGCTCAGCGCCGCGCGCAAGTCCCTCGAGTGCAAGTACTTCTACGACGAGCGCGGGTCGGCGCTCTTCGACGAGATCTGTCGGCAGCCGGAGTATTACCCGACGAGCGTCGAAACCGGGATCCTCGAACGCTGTGCCGGCGAGATTGCGAGCCTGACCGGTGCCGGCGCCGAACTGGTAGAGCTGGGCAGCGGCGCCAGCCTGAAAACCCGCATCGTGCTGCGGGCCCTTAAGCGACCGGCGCGTTACCTGCCAGTGGATATTTCCGCGACCTACCTGCAGGCGGCCGCCGCAACACTGGCGGCCGAGTTTCCCGGCCTCGACGTCCGGCCGGTGATTGCCGATTTCACGACCCCGTTTCGCCTGCCGCCGCGAGCCTCTGGCGTGCCCCGGTTGCTGTTCTTCCCGGGCTCGACGCTCGGCAATTTCCATCCGCGCGACGCAGCGGATTTTCTCGGCCGGACCTGTCGCGGGTTGTCGGCCGATGCCTTCCTGATCGGCGTGGACCTGGAGAAGGACCCGGCCATACTGGACGCCGCCTACAACGATGCCGCGGGCGTCACTGCCGCCTTCAATCTCAACCTGCTGGCCCGGATCAATCGTGAACTCGGCGCGGATTTCGACCTCGGCGGCTTCACCCATCACGCGGCCTACGTCGCAGCGCGCGGCCGGGTCGAGATGCACCTTAAGAGCCTGCGCGCACAGTCGGTCCGGGTGGCCGGGCGCGAGATCCGTTTCGCGGTCGGGGAAAGTATTCACACGGAGAACTCCTACAAGTACTCCGTCGCCGGGTTTCGCGAACTGGCGGAACGCTCCGGGTGGCAGATCAGCCGCGCCTGGTTCGACGAGCGCGACCTTTTCTCGGTGTACCTGCTGAGGCCCGCGTAAGCGCCGTTTGCAGCTACCAGTGGCCAGTGCCGGGTTCGCCCTTGAAGGGACCGACGATGTTGTCAGTGACCCAGCCGGCGTAAAAGCCGCCAGGCTGGGGCCGTACCACTTCACCGTCGACCTCGCAGTGGACGCGCCCCGGGTAGAACGCCACCCAGCCGGCCAGCGCGCCGAAGGCGGCGCTTGGCCGCGGATACGTCCAGGCAACCGGCTGACCGTTCGCGCCGCCCGTGGCGAGCCCGAAGTAACTCGCCTCGCCCTTCCACTCGCAGTACGAGTGGCCCGGTGCTGCGACCAGCAGTGCCATGCTCACATCGTCCGCAGGCAGGTAGAACGTGGGCGGGCTGGCGGTTTCCAGGACGCGGCAGCCGCGCGTCGAGTCCGCCAGCAGCCTGCGCCCGGGACCGGGTAGAGCGTTCCAGACCTGCACATGACATGCCGTGGGCTCGATGCGCGGTGGGCGAGGGTAGTCCCACACGGACTCCTGGCCGGCCGCGGGCGGCTGCGCAAAGTCGGGCCGCTTCTGGCCCCGGAATTCCCACATCAGTTTGTCCCTCCCGGCTGCCACGCCGGCAGCCGTCGTCTACACTGCGCCCGAGCATGATCGAAGTCGACAAGTTGACCAAGACCTTCGGTGTCGCGGCGGCCGTGCGGGGCGTGTCCTTCCGTGTCGCCCCGGGCGAGCTGCTGGTGCTGGTGGGCGGTTCCGGTAGCGGCAAGACCACTACCCTGAAGATGATCAACCGGCTCATCGAGCCCGACTCGGGCACAGTACTGATCGACGGGGTGAACGCCGCGGCCATCGAGGGCCACATCCTGCGCCGCCGGATCGGCTACGTGTTCCAGAAGGTCGGCCTGTTCCCGCACATGACGGTGGAAGCAAACATCGCCACGCCGCTCCGGCTGCTCGACCAGGCGCCGCACCGGAATGACGAACGGGTCCGGCAGCGCGTGGCCGCCGTGCTCGAGCTGATGGAGCTCCCGGCCTCCTTCGCCAGCCGCTACCCGGCAGAGCTCTCGGGGGGAGAGCAGCAGCGTGTCGGCGTTGCACGGGCGCTGGCCGCCGAGCCGCGCGTGATGCTGCTCGACGAACCTTTCGGCGCGCTGGATCCCCTGACACGGGATCGCCTGCAGCAGTCCTTCATGGAGGTGCGGCGCCGCCTGGGACTGACTGCCGTATTCGTGACCCACGACATGGTCGAAGCGCTGCTGATCGCGGATCGCATCGCCGTCCTGAACGACGGCGCCCTGCTGCAGGTGGGTACGCCCGCGGAGCTCCTGAGCTCGCCGGCCGATGCCTACGTCGAGCAGATGCTGGTGACCCCGCGCCGCCAGGCGCGGGCGCTGGACGACCTGCTGGCCGACAAGCCCGCCGGGCGCGCGCCATGACCGAACAGCTGGCGCTGCTGCCGGCCTACCTCACCGCCCATCTGCAGCTGGCACTGTCAGCCCTGCTGCTCGGTGTGCTGATCAGCGTGCCGCTCGGCGTCCTCGTGTCCCGGCGAGCCTGGCTGGAGCAGCCTGTCCTCGGCGTGGTTGGCGTGGTGCAGACCGTGCCGGGCCTCGCCCTGCTGGCGATCATGGTGCCGCTGCTGGGGTTGGCCGGCCTGCCCAGCATCGGCTTCCTGCCGGCCTTCATCGGCCTGTTGCTCTACAGCCTGCTGCCCATCCTGCGCAACACGGTTACGGGACTTGCGACGGTGGACCGTGCCTGCATTGAGGCGGCGCGCGGCGTGGGTATGACGCCGCGCCAGCAGCTGTTGCGTGTTGAGCTGCCGCTCGCCATGCCGGTGATCATCGCCGGCATCCGTACCGCGACGGTGTGGACCGTCGGCACCGCGACACTCTCAACGCCCGTGGGCGCCACGAGTCTTGGCAACTACATCTTCAGTGGCCTGCAGACCCGCAATTACACCGCCGTGCTGGTGGGCTGCCTTGCCTGCGCGCTGCTGGCCCTGCTGCTGGATGGGCTCGTACGGCTGGTTGATGTGGGCTGGACGCGCCGCCGCCGCGGCATCCTCGGCCTGGGATTGGGCGTGCTCGGGCTCCTGTACGCCTACGCCGGCGGCACGCTGGCCCAGGAGCTGCTGGGAGCCCGGCCTGCGGCGATCACCATTGGCGCCAAGACCTTTACCGAGCAGTACATCCTCGCCGAGATCCTCGCCGGCCAGATCCGGCAGGCGACCGGCCGTGAGGTCAGGATCGTGCAGTCACTCGGCTCCACGGTGGCCTTCGATGCCCTGCGCTCGGGCGAGATCGACCTGTACGTCGAGTATTCCGGCACGGTCTGGGCCACGCTGATGAAGCAGGCCGGCAACCCGCCGGACCGGGCAGACGTGGCGTCCGCCGTGGCCGGCTTCCTCAGGGACCGGCACGGCATTGCCGTGGTCTGCGCGCTGGGCTTCGAGAATGCCTACGCACTGGCGATGCGCGGCGATCGCGCCGCCGAGCTCGGCGTGCAGCGGATCAGCGACCTGGCGAGGGTCGCGCCGCGACTGGCGATTGGCGGCGACTACGAGTTCTTCGACCGGGTCGAGTGGCAGTCGATCCGCGAGCGCTACGGTCTCGAATTCCAGACCCGGCGCAGCATGGACCCGTCCCTGATGTACCAGGCCGTCAGCCAGGGCACGGTGGACGTGATCAGCGCGTTTTCCACCGACGGTAGGATCGCCGCGCTCAACCTGGTACTGCTCGAGGATGACCGCGGCGCCATCCCGCCCTATGACGCCATCATTCTCGCCAGTGCCCGGCTGCAGTCGCTGCAGCCGGGAGTGATCGATGCGTTGCGCGCCCTGGCCGGGCGCATCGACGACGACGCAATGCGCCGCATGAACCTGGCCGTGGACCAGGATGGGCGCAGCCCCGGTGAGGTGGCGCGGGAATTTCTCCGTCAGCAATCGCGCTGATCAGGCGCGACGCCCTGAAGCCTCTCCGGCCACCGGCCACCGGCCGCGAGCCGCCTAGTTCTTGCTCCGGTCCACCAGCGCGTTGGCGGTGATCCACGGCATCATCCCGCGCAGGCGCGTGCCCGTCTGCTCGATGGCGTGCGCGGCCATCAGCCGCCGGCGTGCCGTCATCACCGGGTAGTTCATTGAGCCCTCGCTGATAAACATCTTCGCGTACTCACCGTTCTGGATGTTCTTCAGCGCCTCGCGCATGGCGGCCCGTGACTGCTCGTTGATGACCTTCTGGCCGGTCACGTACTCGCCGAACTCCGCATTGTTGGAGATCGAGTAGTTCATGTTCGCGATGCCGCCCTCGTACATCAGGTCGACGATCAGCTTCAGCTCGTGCAGGCACTCGAAATAGGCCAGTTCCGGGGCGTAGCCCGCCTCGGTCAGCGTCTCGAAGCCCATCTTCACCAGCTCGACGGCGCCACCGCAGAGCACGGTCTGTTCGCCAAACAGGTCGGTCTCGGTCTCGTCCTTGAAGGTCGTCTCGATGATGCCCGTGCGGCCACCGCCGATGGCACTCGCGTAGGACAGCGCCATTTCCAGCGCCTTGCCGGACGCGTCCTGGAAGACGGCGACGAGGTCGGGAATGCCACCGCCCTTCTTGAACTCCGAACGCACGGTGTGGCCCGGGGCCTTCGGCGCGATCATGATCACGTCGAGATCGGCGCGCGGCACGATCTGGTTGTAGTGGATGTTGAAGCCGTGGGCAAAGGCCAGCGTGCCACCCTTCTTCAGGTTCGGCTCGATGTCGCGCTCGTAGATGAGCTTCTGGTTCTCGTCCGGGGCGAGCATCATCACCAGGTCGGCCGCCTTGACGGCCGCCGCCACCTCGCTGACCGGCAGGCCGGCGTTCTCCGCCTTCTTCCATGAACCGGAGCCCTTGCGCAGGCCAACGGTGACGTCCACGCCGGAGTCCTTGAGGTTGAGGGCGTGGGCATGACCCTGGGAGCCGTAGCCGACGATGGCGACCTTCTTGCCCTTGACCAGCGCGAGGTTGCAGTCCTTGTCGTAGTGCATTTTCATGGGTACGTCCTGTTGGTGGGTGCCGGTCGATCACCGGGATGGCCGCCACGGTACTGCAGTGGCGTCGTTGCGTAAAATGATATATTTGCAACGGTACCATGCGTATTCTGCAATACAGGTAAGCGAATGGACCTCAAGACCCTGGAGCATTTCCAGAGCCTGGCCGAAGCCCTGCACTTCGGGCGGGCCAGCGATGCCTGCCACGTCAGTCCCTCATCCTTGAGCCGCAGCATCCGGGGCCTGGAAGAAGACCTGGGTGTGGCGCTGTTCCTCCGTGACAACCGCAGCGTGTCCCTGACCCACGAGGGCAAGCTGTTCCAGGCCTATGCCCGGGAGACGCTCGGCGACTGGAAGCAGATCCGGCAGCAACTGCTGGCCGAGTCCGAAACACTGGCTGGCGAGATCCGCATCTACTGTTCCGTGACCGCGAGCTACAGTTTCCTGTACGAGCTGCTCAGCGAGTTCCGGCTCCGGCACCCGCGCATCGAGATCAAGCTGCACACGGGCGATCCGGCCAGTGCCATCGCCCGCGTCCAGCGCGGCGCCGAGGACGTGGCGATCAGCGCGCGCCCGGACACCCTGCCGCCGGGGCTCGCGTTCCGCTCCATGACCATCTCGCCGCTGGTTTTCATCGCCCCCGACGACGGCACCGACTGGCGCCATCTCGAGGGCAGCCGCCAGGCTGCCGGGAAGAGCGAGCACTGGGCCCGCGTGCCGGTAATCCTGTCCGAGCAGGACCTGGCCCGGCAGCGCGTGGACGACTGGTTCCGCGCGCTGAAGGTGCAGCCGCAGGTTTATGCCCAGGTGTCGGGTAACGAGGCGATCGTCAGCATGGTCGGGCTGGGTTTTGGCGTGGGGGTGGTGCCGAAGATCGTGCTCGACAACAGTCCTCTCGGCAGCCGCGTCCGCGTGCTCAACGTGCGGCCGAAGCTCGCGCCCTACGACGTGGGCCTGTGCGCCCTGGACCGCCGGCTGAAGGACCCGATTCTCCGGGCGCTGTGGAGCCAGCTGAGGTAACGGGCCTGCCCTGTAGTGGCATACTCGGGGAAACATGGGGCTGCGGGGTTGGGCGATGAAATCTTCATTTGCGGGACACCACGAGGGTGCAACCAAGAAGGTCTGGCGGCACTGGGGCTGTCGAACTGTCCTGCTGGCCTGCATAGTTGCCTCATCTACCCCCGCGATGGGGGCGATTACCTGGTCGCTGGAGCTGCTGGCTGACGATTCCACGCCGATACCGGGCCGAGCTGCACAAACCTTCCGCTATTTCAGCGAGCCGACGATTGACGGCACGACGGTCGCCTTTGTGGGATCGGATGTCCAGTCCGCCGAGGGCGTATACCGCGCCGTGGGTAGGGTCCTTGAACGGGTCGCGGACAGGACGACACCGGTTCCCGGGCAGTCCGAGTTGTTCAGCACCTTCGGAATCCCGGTCGCCGTTGGCGACGACGTCATCTTCACGGCACGGACACCGTCGACGAACGCGATCTACCGGTCCGCAGGCGGCGTCCTCTCCCTGGTCGTGGACCAGTCGGAGCCGTTGCCCGGTGTGTCCAACGCCTTGGGTTACGGGTACATAGCGGCCAGCGGCTCCTCGCTGTATGCGCAATCGACCAACTATGCCTACGCACTCGGCGTGCACCGCATCCAGCCCGGTCCGATCGAGACACTGGCTGTTGTCGGCGGCGTCGCACCGGGCGGCACGTACGGGTCCCTCAGCCGGATCACGACCGATGGGCCGCGCACGGGGTTCCTGACGGCCTATGCGGGCGAGTCCCGCTGGGCCCTGATGGTGGCGGAGCCCGGCAATGTCCGTATCGTGGCCGAAGCCGGCACTGTCCTGCCGAACGGCCAGCTTGAGGAGTTCGACCGGCGTGTGCTGCACGGGCAGGCGAACGGCCGCTTCGTGTTCGTCGCGAACCCGGTGGGCCTCCCGGCATCCGTCTACGTCTGGGAGGCTGGCACCATATCGCTGGCCTTCGAGGGCACTCAGACGCCAAGCGGCGGCGGTCCGTTTGACCAGTTCTACAACGTCGCCCTGGGCGATGATGCCGTGGTTACCATCGGCCGGACCGGACTGAACCTCAGGGTAGGCACCGAGCAGGTCGAGCTATTCAACTGGTCGACCCTCCTGCAGGGCCGACGGATCGCCGGCGCACTGCTGGGTCCGGCGGGCGTTAGCCACCGGGCGCTCGCAGTGAAGGTCTACTTCGACGGCGATGCCGAAGGAATCCTCCGCGTGACTTTTGATGTCCCGACCCCAGTTTCTGGAAGCGGCGGGGGTGGCGGCGGGGGTGCCATGGACGTTGGAACGTTGGGTGGGCTGTTGATCCTGGCTCGCCTGGCCCTGACCAGGCGACGGGCGCGATTAATCTGACCTCGCGGGAGTTGCGCCAGGTCGACGTTCCGCACAGCAGATAGACCCGCTGGCCGCTGGCCGCTGGCCGCTGACGATGGCAAACTTCAGCGCGTATGACCATGTGCAAGCACCTTCGACTCTTGATCCTGGCTGCGGTGATCGCCGGTTTTCCCTTCGCCGCGTCCGCCCAGCCCGAAGCCGCCCTCAACGGCGAGATCACGGCGCTCCTGGCCCGTTATGCGGATGCCTACAACCGCCAGGACTACAGCACCCTCCTCGGTTTCTGGGACCGGCAGGATCCGAACGTGTTCTACATGGCCGAGGAAATCGACCCGCCCATGCAGGGCTGGAAACTGATCGATGCCTACTTCGCCAGGCCCGGGGTTCTTGACGGCATTCGCAACGAGTACAGCAACGTGCGGGCGCACTACCTGGCACCTGACATCGCGATTGCCACCTACCGCCTGCGCTTCGACATCAAGGTAAAGAACATGAAGCCGCTGTCGGGCTTCGACCGGGTCGTGGCCGTGTTCCGCCGGAAGGACGGTGAGTGGAAGTTCGCAGCCTACGCCGAGGCGCCCCAGGCGCCGCTGACCATGGTCCGCAAGCTCCTGAAGACCTCCAAGTCGCTGACCCCTGACCAGCAGAAGCAGCTGCTGAAGACGATCCAGGCGTTGCAGGAAGACGCCGTGCCCGCCGACTTCGAGGCGTGGATCAGCAGCCAGCCCGGGCTTCACCCCTGATGTCGGCGAGCATCCCCAATGCACCGCAACAAGCCGCGGATACGCTACTACCATGTTGGACTTTTGGTCCGGAATGCGCATGATACGGGCGCGGCGGGACCGTATATGTTGTATCTCCACGAAGACGTCAGCGATTTCTCCCAGCAGGTCCTGCGCACGGACGTCGCCGGTATGCCGCTGGAGTGGATCGACTACCGGGACGCCGTCCGGCTCTACTACCTGGGCCAGGTCGCCTACACCTGCGGTTCCCCCCTGTTCCGCATCTACGGGGGCTACAACGCCCGCAGCAATTCCCAGAGCAGCATCGTCGTGAATTCCATCGTGGCGACTGTTGGCCGCTCGCCCGACGTGGCCGAGCTGATGGACTGCTACGTCCCGCCCCTCAACAACAAGACCCTCTTCCGCCGGGACTCCAACCTCTGCCTGTATTGCGGTCACCAGTTCCCGGTGCGGGACCTGACACGTGATCACGTGCGCCCGTTGTCGAAGGGCGGCGGCGACACCTGGACCAACGTGGTCACGGCCTGCCGGCGCTGCAACAACCACAAGGGCGGCTACACCCCCGAGCAGGCAGGCATGCAGCTGATCGCGGTGCCCTTCACGCCGACCTACGCCGAGTACATCTATCTCAAGGGCCGGCGGGTGCTCGCTGACCAGATGGAGTTCCTGCTGGCGCACATCCCGCGCACCAGCCCGCTGCATCACCGGCTGGCCTCCAGCCTGAAAATCGCGGCCGCTTAACCCCGTTTTCCGTTCCCGGTCGTTTACAGCTACATGAGGCTGCCCATTCGGGTGGCGGAGTGAACAGCCGTGAACAGGAATCCCTGGAGCCTTGCCCTGGCGTGCCTGCTGTTGTCGGCCTGCAGCCTTCGCGACGAGCAGAAAGTTGCTGCAGCCCCGGACCAGCCCACCGTCACGCTGCCGTCCCGGCCCGTGTCCGAGCCCGCCCCCGAAGCGAATGCCGGCGGGGCTGCACCAGCTGCCAGCGCCCTGCGGAGCAAGGAGACCGACGGGCGCCGGCTCTCGTTCACGGCGATCCAGGACCAGGCCTTCGCGCCACCAACTTGCTGCTACTCCCGGCCCACGCCAGAAGAGCGAGAGAACTACGCGCACCTGGCCGCGAACCCGGTGCATCTCGCCAGCGAGCAGCCGGTGTCGACCTTCAGTATCGACGTGGACACCGGGTCCTACGCCAATATCCGGCGCTTCCTCAACGGTGGCGCCCTGCCGCCGGAGGACGCGGTCCGGGTCGAGGAGATGATCAATTATTTCGGCTACGACTACCCGGTGCCGGCGAGCCGGGAGCAGCCGTTCTCCGTTACCACGACCCTCGCGCCGGCGCCCTGGAACCGGGACCGGGTCTTGCTGCAGGTGGGCCTGAAGGGCTACGAGGTGCCGGCGGAGCGCCGGGCCGCGGCCAACCTGGTCTTCCTGGTCGATGTCTCCGGCTCCATGCAGGACCCGGACAAGCTGCCCCTGCTGAAAAGCGCTTTCCGGCTCCTGGCCGCGCAGCTGAAAGCCACCGACCGGGTGGCGCTGGTGGTCTATGCCGGAGCGGCCGGCGTGGTGCTCGAACCGACGGCCGGCAATGAGCAGGCGAAAATTCGCGCGGCCCTCGACCAGCTGGAGGCCGGCGGCAGCACCAACGGCGCTGGCGGTATCCGCCTCGCTTATGACCTGGCCCGGCAGGCCCGGATCAAGGGCGGCATCAACCGCATCGTCCTTGCCACGGACGGAGACTTCAATGTGGGCACCACGAACTTCGATGCCCTGATCGACCTGGTCGAGCGTGAGCGGGAGGGGGGCGTGTCCCTGACGACGCTTGGCTTTGGTACCGGCAACTACAACGATCAGCTGCTGGAGCGACTGGCCGATGCCGGCAACGGCAACTACGCCTACATCGACACCCTGAACGAGGGCCGAAAGGTGCTGGTCGAGCAGCTGTCCGGCACCCTCCAGACCATCGCAAAGGACGTCAAGATCCAGGTGGAGTTCAACCCGGCCCTCGTGGCCGAGTACCGCCTGATCGGCTACGAGAACCGGCTCCTGCGCCGCGAGGACTTCAACAACGACCGTGTCGACGCGGGCGATATCGGCGCCGGCCACACGGTCACGGCGCTCTACGAGCTGACACTCAATGACAGCCCGGCCCGGCTCATCGATCCGCTTCGTTACGGGGGAGGCGACAGGGCGGCACCGGAGGGTGCCCGAGCCACCGAGGTCGCCCGCGTGCGCCTGCGCTACAAGGCCCCGGACGGGGGCAGGAGCCGGCTCATCGAGCAGCTGGTACGTCGCGCCGACCTGCACTCGCCCGCCCAGCTGCCCGCCAGCCGGGCCCGGGACCTGCAGTTCGCGGCCGCGGTCGCTGCCTTCGGGCAGAAGCTCCGGGGCGGAGAATTCCTCGGCAGCTATTCCTGGAGCGACATCGCGCGGCTTGCCGCCAGGGCCCGAGGCGACGATCCGGATGGCTATCGCAGCGAGTTCCTGGCCCTGGTGAAGCTTGCCGATCGCCTGACGCCGGCGGGGGTGGACCCCGTGGTCGCGCCGGATGACGGCGGCGAGGGCCCCCAGGTGCGACGCTAGTCACACCGGAAGCGTTCACCCGCCGCGCTGGCTGTCATATGCTGGCGGGTATGGCGGGTGGACCTGACGACGCTCAATTGATGATCCGGTACGCGACCGGCGACGTGACAGCATTCGAGCTGCTCTACGGCCGCCACAAGGGCCCGCTCTACCGGTACTTCCTGCGCCAGTGCGGTGATCCCGAGGCGGCGGCCGAGCTGTTCCAGGAAGTGTGGGTCCGGATCATCAACGCGCGCGCACGCTACGAGCCCAAGGCACGGTTCACCACCTATATGTACCAGATCGGGCACAACTGCCTGGTGGACTACTACCGAAAGGCGGGGCGTTCCCTGACAGATGGAGCCCCCGACGGACTGACCGACGACGCAGAGGACTTTTCCGGCGACGACCAGGGCGATAGCCAGGATCCCGCGTTCGCCTCCGCCCGCTGGTCGCTGGTGGACTGGGAGCAGGGCCCGGCCGACTCGGCGCCGGGGCCCGAAGCAGCCAGTTCGATGGCGCAACGCGCTGCCCGGCTCTGGTCGGCGCTTGAGTCGCTGCCCGCCGAGCAGCGGGAGGCGTTCCTGTTGCACGAGGAGGCGGAGTTGGGCCTGGTCGAGATTGCCACCGTGACCGGCGCCAAGGCGGAAACTGTGAAGAGCCGCCTGCGCTACGCAGTGAAGAAGCTGCGCGGCGCCCTGGGCGACCTGGCGCCCGCCGGTTCGCGGGAGGCCCTGTCATGAACAGTCCGAAGGCGCCCGGGAATGATGCCGACCTCGAGGCGTTCCTCATCCGCAAGTCGCCGCTGGGCGATGCCTACGACGCCATCGAGCCCCTGCAGCCGCCGGAGGTGCTCGACTCCAAGATTCTCGCCATTGCCCACGGCGCCGTAAAGCCTGCGGCGCCGGTGCCCGAGACGCCGAAGCTGGCAGCCGCTTCTGCGCCCGTTGCGGGTGCAGCGACCCCCACCGACAGCCCGGCACGGCGGCCCGCAGCACCAGCCCGCGCCGGCGATGCAGGTGATGACGATGATGACGGCCGTCCCGCCCTGCGCCGGCCGCGGTGGCTCGTGCCGGCGGCACTGGCGGCGAGCGTGCTCGCGGCCGTGGGCATCGGCGTTTCACTGCTCAATGGAAACGGCCCGGAGCCCGAGGTGGACAAGGGCAGTATCGCGGGCTCGATATTCGCCCGTCGGGCCCGGGAACGGAACGCAGCCGACAAGGCTGCTGCCGAGGCCGCCACTGCCGCTGCCGCTGCCGCTGCCGCTGCCGCTGCCAGCCAGGAAGCCGCGGCGAACATCCCGCCGCCGCTGCCGCCGCCGGTCTTCCAGCCGGAAGGGCCCCAGGTCGAGGACCTGGACACGGCCATCGCCATGATCCGCAAGGAACTGGTGCTCGCGAACCAGCGGGTGCCGGCAGCGGAGGCCGCCAGCGCCGCTGAGCCTGAGGTCTCGGTCAGCAGCCTGAAATTGGCTGCGCCTGCCAGGGTGGAAGGGAAGATGGCGGATGCAGAGCCACCGGCTCCTGCTGCAGCCTCTAAAGAGCCCGACAGCGTGATCCAGTCCCGGGACCGGCGCCTCGCCAAGATCCTGGAACTCTACGATGCCGGCAAGCAGGACCTGGCGTCCGCTTCCCTCGAGATCTTTCTCCGGGACTTTGCTGACTACCCGATCACCCAGCGCATCCTTGAGGCCCAGCCAAAAGACACGGACGCCGCGGTGGAATAAGAGGAAGGACAGTTCATGGCCAACATCGAGTCCATCCTCCACGAGTCCCGCAAATTCCCGCCGCCGGCCGGCTTCACTGCCCGCGCCCGGATCCAGCCCGCGGATTTCGCCGCCCTCCGGGCCGAGGCGGCCAGTGATCACGTCGCCTACTGGGGCCGGCTCGCCCGGGACGAACTGCGCTGGCACGTGCCGTTCTCCACGGTCCTCGACGACCGGAACGCGCCCAACTACCGCTGGTTCCCCGACGGCGAGATCAATGCGTCCTTCAACTGCCTCGACGTGCACCTCGGCCCGCGCGGCGACAAGCCCGCCATCATCTTCGAGGGCGAGCGCGGCGACGGCCGGACGCTTACCTACCGGCAACTGACGGCGGAGGTTTGCCAGCTGGCCAATGCGCTGAAGGCGCTCGGCGTCTGGCCCGGCGACCGGGTCATCATCTACATGCCGATGGTTCCCGAGGCGGTGATTGCCATGCAGGCCTGTGCCCGCATCGGCGCGATCCACTCGGTAGTCTTCGGCGGCTTCTCGGCCCACTCGCTTCGCGACCGGATCATGGACGCCGGCGCGAAGCTCGTGATCACGGCAGACGGCGGCTGGCGCGGCGGGAAGGTGGTCGAGCTCAAGCAGGCCGTGGACGAGGCCCTCGATGGCGCCCGGCAGGGCGGCTGCGACACGGTCACCAGGGTCATCGTCCTGAAGCGCACGGGCGAGCCGGTGCCGATGCAGAAGGGCCGGGACCTCTGGTGGTCCGCCGCGGTTGAGGACCAGGCGACGGAGTGCGAGCCTGCCTGGGTCAACGCCGAGCATCCGCTGTACCTGCTCTACACCTCGGGCTCCACCGGCAAGCCCAAGGGCATCCAGCACTCCACCGCCGGCTACCTGCTCGGTGCCAAGCTCACGTCCCAGTGGGTCTTCGACTTCCGCGAGGACGACGTCTTCTGGTGCACCGCCGACGTGGGCTGGGTCACGGGCCACACCTACGTCTGCTACGGGCCCCTGGCCGCCGGCGCGACGATCGTGATGTACGAGGGTGCGCCGGTGTACCCGGATGGCGGCCGCTTCTGGAGCATCTGCGAGCAGCACGGCGTCACCATTTTCTACACGGCCCCCACCGCGATCCGGGCGCTGATGAAGCTGGGTGACGAGTTGCCGAACCGCTATGACCTGTCGAAGCTGCGCCTGCTGGGCACGGTGGGCGAACCCATCAACCCGGAAGCCTGGATCTGGTACCACACCGTAATCGGCAAGAAGCGCTGCCCGATCGTCGATACCTGGTGGCAGACGGAAACGGGCGCCACGATGGCGAGCCCGTTGCCCGGCGTGACTGCGACCAAGCCTGGCTCATGCACGACGCCGATACCGGGTATCGACATGGCCATCGTGGACGAGGACGGCGACCCCGTGACCAACCCGGACCAGGGCGGCTGGCTGGTGGTCTGCAAGCCCTGGCCCTCCATGCTGCGCACGATCTGGGGCGACAACGAACGCTACCTGGCGACCTACTGGGCGAAGTTCGACAACCGCTACTACGTGGCCGGCGATACCGCCCACCAGGACGGGGACGGCTATTTCTGGGTCATGGGCCGCGCGGATGACGTGCTGAAAGTGTCGGGCCACCGGCTCGGTACCGCGGAAGTGGAGAGCGCCTTCGTCGCCCACCCGCGCGTCGCGGAGGCCGCCGTGGTCAGCCGTCACCACGAGATCAAGGGCGAATCGATCTTCGCCTACGTGGTGCTGAAGGGCAAACGGCCCACGGGCAAGGACGCGGAGAAGCTGGCGAGCGAGCTGCGGGACTTTGTCGGCAAGGAGCTGGGCGCCATCGCCAAGCCGGACGACATCCGCTTTGCCGACAACCTGCCGAAGACCCGCTCGGGCAAGATCATGCGCCGGCTGCTGCGGGCCATAGCGCGCGGCGAGCCCATCACCCAGGACGTGTCGACGCTGGAAAACCCGGCGATCGTGGAGGAGCTGCGCTAACCCAGGTAGGGCGCCAGCGTCGGGTGCGACTGCTTCAGGTCGGCCAGCAGCCGGTCGGCGTGGTGGATGTGGCGTATGGCCCGGATCACGAGGTAGCCGCCCAGCAGGACCAGTCCCGCGTTGATCAGCATGACGGGCACCAGCAGGCCCAGCACATTCAGCGGGTCGTAGTATTTCGACGTGGCAATCAGCGCGCTGCCGGTGGCGAGGGGCAGGGCAAACACCGCGATGCCGGTGCGCATCAGCGCCAGGAACGTGCGCTTCTCAGCGAGGATCAGCTGGGCGGCGCCCAGCACCAGCTGCTCGTCGCCGTCCGGGACACTGCTGGCCTCGCTGGCTGCCACGCTATCCTCCTCGGCCCGGGACACAGGTACAGACTATCATCCGCTGAACTGGCGACGAGGCAACGCCCGAAATGCACCCGGACCACCCGCCACGCCCGTACGTCGGTTTCTGGAACCGGACCGCCGCGGCCCTGATCGACTCGGCATTGCTGATCGTCCTTACACTGCCGCTGCAGCAGGCCGTTACCGGCACCGTGCTCGGCATCGCCGAGGGCCGGACAGCGGGCCTTGGCAACATCCTGGTCAGCTACGTGCTGCCCGCCGTCGTGGTCCTTGTCTTCTGGAAATACCGCTCGGCCACACCGGGCAAGATCTTCATAGGCGCGGAAATCGTCGACGCGGCCACGGGCGGCAAGCCGACCAACCGCCAGCTGCTGCTCCGCTACGCCGGCTACTACGTCTCCACCGTGCCGCTGCTGCTCGGCCTGCTGTGGGTGGGCGTGGATGCCCGCAAGCAGGGCTGGCACGACAAGCTCGCCGGCACGGTGGTCGTCAGCACCGGGCCGGCGGAGGCAGGCAAGACCGGCGCGCCGCCCCGCTACGCGCCCACGTCCCCGTGGACCTACCTGATCTGTGTTCCCGTTCTTGTGCTCATCCTCGTCCTGCTGGTGGCGGCTGTCGCCAGCCTGCCGGACCTGGTCGGCCCGTCTCCCGATCTCTCCGTGCTGGGCTAGGAAAGGCAACCCATGCTCATCCTCTACGGCATCAACCTCTCCACCTTCACCCGCAAGGTCCGGCTCGCGCTGCTGGAGAAAGGCCTGCCGCACCGGCTCGAGATCGCACCCATGGGCTCGCCCAGGGTGAAAGCCCTGCACCCGCTCGGCAAGATCCCCGTGCTGGCGGACGGGGATCTCGCGATCCCGGACTCCACGGTGATCATCGCCTACCTCGAGCGGGTCTACCCGGCGCAGCCCCTGTATCCCGCCCGCGCTGCGGACTACGCCCGGGCCCTGTGGCTCGAGGAATACGCCGACACCCGGCTCCGGGAGGTCACGCTGCCCTACTTTTCGGAGCGGGTGGTGAAGCCCGTGTTCCAGGGCAAGGGGGCTGACGAGGCGGCGCTGGCCGCCGCCGCGGCGCCCCGGGACGAGGCCTTTGACTACCTGGAAAAGACCCTGCCGGCCGCCGGCTTTGCGGTGGGCGACGCGCTCAGTGTGGCGGACGTGGCGATCGGCGCCCAGCTCATCACCGGCCGCCAGGGGGGCGGCGCGCCCGACGAGGCCCGCTGGCCGCGCCTTGCGGGCTACGTGCGGGCGCTCACGGCCCGGCCCCTGTGGGCGCCGGTGATCGCGGAGGAAGAGGCCGCACTCGCGGCGGCCCGGTCGAAGCGCGGTAAGCTAGCCACCTGAGCCGCAAGGCGTGCATTGCATCAAACAAGGAGAACAATCGTGAGCGTTGCCCACAAATGGCTTGAGCAGGAACCCTGGCCCACCAAAGTGATGCCGAGGGAGCTGCTCGAGAGCCGCATCGAGCGGGTGCTGACGCTCACGAACATCGGCTATCTCGGTACCGTCCGGAAGGACGGCTCGCCCATCGTGAGCCCGGTCGAGTTCTACAACGACCAGTTCTCGCTCTATATCTTTCCCCAGCCGAACAGTCCGAAGGTGAAGGCTTTGCGCCGGGATCCGCGCCTGAGCTTCGCTGTCGCGAATCCCATGGCGGGCTGGGCCTGCGTAATGGGCGCCCAGTTCTTCGGCAAGGGCACCCTGCTGGACGTAGACACGCCCGAGTGGGAGCACGGCATGAAGGTCTTCAAGTGGCCGGGGTCCAGCTTTGAGCTCGGCAAGGAAAACCCGAAGCCGCCCCGGGGACAGCTGCTGCGCATCGATCCGGACCGGATCGTCTACACCGAGCATTTCATGCGCCGCGAGGGCTACGCGCCCCGGCAGATCTGGGAACCCGGCACGGCGGCGCCGAAGGTCGTGCCAGGGCGCAACGCGCCGATCTGACCGGCGCCTGACGGAATATTTACGGGAGCTGCCATGCAAACACTGCCGGTCGTCTATCGTTACTCGGAGCCCCGGTTTCACCAGAAGCTCGCGCGGGCGGCACTTGCGGCCGGGCGGGAGGTGGTGGAGAAGGCGCTGTGGCTGTACTTCGCGGCCCAGCGGCCGGACACGCCCGGCTGGGCCAAGGCCACCGTCTACGGCGCGCTCGCCTACTTCATCATGCCGTTTGACGCGATCCCGGACCTGGCGCCGGTGGCCGGCTACACCGACGATCTCGGCGTGCTGCTCGTGGCCGTGGCGACGATCGCCCGTTACGTGGATGACTCGGTCAAGGAGCAGGCACGCGCGACCATGACCCGGTGGTTCTGACCCGCTGGTTCTGACCCGCGGGACCTAATCAGGCTTCCAGCACGAGGAAGGCCCAGAAGGGCACGCCGAGGCTGCCCCAGCTTGCCGACGAATCGCTCAGGATCTCGATGAGCGTGTCGAAGTCGTCGTCGCTCATCGCCCGGAAATCTCCCAGCTGTTCCAGCACCAGCACGTAGCCCGGTGCTTCCCGCCAGCTGAAGTCCGTCAGGCAGTCCGCGAGCGCGTCCCAGTTCTGGCCAAACCAGTCCGGAAACTGCAACGCCTCGGCGAGGCGTTGCAGGACGTCCGCGGACTCGGTGCAGCCCTTCAGGCTGACGCGGAACACCGCCAGGCCCTGCCCGGCGGCCACCTCCACCAGGGTTGCGATGTCGTGGGCCGGCAGGCTGAAGACGCCGGCCCGGTCCGGCTGCGGCAAGGTCTCGGACAATTCTTCCCGGTTCATGGCGCGACATACTCCAGGGGATTGATGGCGCGGAAGCTGCGGTAGTGATCGTCGGTGTAGTACCAGGCCCGGGGCGGTGTGCCACCCGTGACGATCCGGCGGGCGCCCCGGTCCGCGGCGCCCGGTGTCGGGACAGTGTATTCCCGGTAGTATCCCCGGTCAGCCGCGGGCAACAGGCCTTCGCGATTGCCGAAGACGCTGCCGTCCTTGCGGTAGGGAAACGGTCCACCCCGGGAGATCAGCTCCAGGGTGGCGACCGCCTCGGCCGGCAAGTCGCTCCGCTCCGCAACCGGCGCCGCCGCCTGCGGAGCAAGCGGTTGCGGTGGGGCGGGTCCGGATCCCCGCTGCCACAGCGTGGCAGCAGCAATCAGGACCACCAGTATGGGTATCAGCCGGCGTCGCATCCGGTGCATCCTACCCCGTCACCGGAAACTTCGACGGCCAGAGGGCTTTGCATATGCGTTACGCAACACTCATCACCACGGCGTTGATCCTGGCGCTCACGGCCGCCCTGCCGGCGAGCGCGGGCCCCGGTGCGGACCCCGACTACACGGTACGCTTCGTCACGATGTTGTCGCC
>JBBQSA010000019.1:0-53553 GCA_038214295.1 Gammaproteobacteria bacterium | reverse complement strand
GAGGGAAGGGATCCTGCGGCGGCGCGCGCCTGTTTCTGACTTCCGGTCGGGAATGTTAGTCGTATCGTTGCGAGACGAGAAGCGTAATCTACGCCCCTCTCCACCGAGACCACCCCTTCCATACCTGCCAACACTACACTGCCGATTCTCGTCTCATGGCGCACGCTTCCACATCGAGGTGGATGCACTTGGCCGCTGCTCCGTGGTCGAGACGACCAAGGAGAGAGTGAAAACCTGGGGGCAGCCTCGATGCCGCCGCCAAGTGGCTGAAAGGCGTCGGGATCGGACGGGCGATGGTCGAGCTGGGGGGGGTGGCGGCCGGGGCAGCAGTCGCTGTTGTTTGTGGGGGGTCGCCGCTGAAGCCGATCCAACGGCGCTGAATTTGGTGGAGCCGGGGAGGATCGAACTCCCGGCCTCCGCATTGCGAACGCGGCGCTCTCCCAGCTGAGCTACGGCCCCACTCTAGGGCGCGAAGTTTAGCGGAAACGGGCGCCGGGATATATCGATCAGTCGGCAAGCACGCAGCGGCCGTGATCCAGTACCAGGGCGTCCCGCTCCAGCACCCGGAGCCGGCAGGAGACCACGTTGGCGTCCTGCCACAGCTCGGCCACCAGGGTCTCCCCGGCGTAGGCAGGCCCGGCGCGGGTAACGGCCAGGGAGCGGATCAGGGTGTGGTCGTACTCGCAGATCTCCCGGAGGATCGCGAGGCAGGCGATTCCCTGCAGGCAGAGGGGGTGGAGAAGCTTCCCCGCCCCCTGGCCAGCGGCCTGGCGGTCCCGCGGCTGCGCGGAGAGCTGGAACAGCAGCCCCTGGTCGGGCCGGGTCAGGCAGCTGTGGGTCATGTCCGGGCGACGATTCGGCACCGCGTGGCGCGCCACGCCGGCACCCTTGGGGCCACCAAAGCCCCCGTCACCCTCGGCAAGCCAGGACCGGCGGACGGTAAACACCGGCTCGCCATCCCGCTCGCGGCGGGCCCGGCTCTCCACGGTGATCAGTGTGCCGACCGCCGCGCCCTGGTCGACGACCGCGGCCACGTCACTGTCCACCAGCAGCGTGCCGACATCGTCCAGCGGCCGGTCGAGGGTGACGAGCTCGTCGCGCATCAGCACGCGGGCGGCATCCCAGCCGCAATCGTCCAGCAGGCTGTCGCCGGTCAGCACACTGGCGAAGCTGGGCAGGGTCTTCAAGACCGCGGGGTCCGCCACGTAGGGCGATTCGCGCCGGTCGTCCGGGTCCCGGCCGAGGCCGACCCCCAGGGCGTAGAGGAGCGTGTCGCGATTGGTGTAGTTGAGCCGTTCGCCCCGGGTCCGGAGCGACATCAGGTGCTCGTAGTCGATCGGCATCCTTACTCTTCTGGTGCCACCGTGAGGCTGATGCCGTCGAGCGCATCCGTGAGCTTTACCTGGCAGGCCAGGCGCGATTCGCCGGCGCGGAAGTTCTCGGTGCTCTCCAGCAGCTCGAGCTCGTCGCTGTGGATGGCGGGAAGCTTGCTGAACCACTCCGGTTTCACGAAGACGTGGCAGGTGGCGCAGGAGCACATGCCACCGCAGAGGGCCTCGATGCCCTGGTCGAGCTCCCGGAGGGGCTCCATGAGGGTCAGTCCGTTGTCCACCTTGACGGTGTGGCCCGCGCCGCCGCGGTCGGTAACGTGAATCGTGGGCATGTCTGGAAACTACCGTGGTCGAAAAAAGGCGCGCGAATATAGCACGGACTCAAGGGTGGCCGGCCCTCAGGCCCGGCCCACGTTCATATCATAGGCCGTCTGGTAGTAAGTGCTGTCCTCGGCCCAGCGCTTCGCCTCCTCCATCAGCTTGCGCATCCGCAGCTCCGCCGTGCCGACTTCCGCGCAGTTCTCGCAGCGGGGGTCGTCGCAGGGCTGGCGGGAATACAGCCAGAACTGGATAGCCCCGGCCAGCAGGCCATCGGCGACGTCCCAGGAGTCGGCCTGCTCGTCCATTTCCAGCAGGCGGTTACCCAGCTCGATCACCTGCTCGGCGGCGTCGTCCAGGACGGTCTTTTCGTCTTCCATGGGGCTCTCCGGGGGGTATCCAGTGCAGCCATGCTATCAGAGCCCGGCGACGGGCCCGGCGGGTGGCTGCGGCAACATCACGCGACAGCGGTGGCCACGAAATCCGGCAGCGTCACCGTGCACAGCGTGCCCTGTCCCAGCTCGCTCTCGATGACGAGCGAACCCCGGTGCGCCTCGGCGATGCGCTTCGCCAGGTAGAGGCCGAGCCCAAGGCCACCCGTGCTGCGGCTGCGGGCCGGGTCAGCCCGGTAGAAGGGCTCCGTGACGCGCGCGAGATGCTCCTTGGGTATGCCCGGACCGTGGTCCCTGACGCGGAGCACCACCATGCCGGGCTTGGCCGTCAGCTCCACCTCGACGGGCGCCGCATCGGGTGGCGTGTAGCGCAGGGCGTTCTCGATCAGGTTCTTGGCCACGAGGCGCACGCGCACGGCGTCCAGGTCCCGCACCAGGGGCTGCGAGGGCAGGTGCAGGTTGATGCGGTCGAAGCGCTCCTGGAATTCCGCGCGCACCAGCTCCTGGAGCATGGCGCCAAGCTCGACCGGTGAACGGCGGAGCGTCGTGTGGCCGGCGTTCATGCGCTCGCTCTCCAGCAGATCGGCGATCAACCGCTCCATCTCCCGCATGTCGCCCAGCAGGTTGTGCTTGACCCGGCCCTCGTCGAGGAACTCCAGCGCCACCTTGGCCCGGGTGAGCGGCGAGCGCAGCTCGTGGCTGATCGCAAGCAGCAGCTGCTGCTTGGCCTCGAGCATGTCCTTGACGTCGTCTGCCATGTGGTTGATGTCGGCGGCCAGCTCGCCGAGGTCGTCCCGGCGCGTGGTCCGGATCCGGTAGTCCAGGTCTCCCTGGCCGATGCGGGCGGTACCCTTCTGGATCCACTTGATCGGCTTGACGAGCCAGCGCACGGAGAAGTAGCAGCCGACCAGGACGAAGATGGAGATGAGGACGATCGCCGGCTGCGTGAGGTCAGGCCGCGGGTTCTCGCTCAAGCGGGGCGACGCAAGGACGATCTTGTAGCCGTCGCGCGCCAGCTCGACGAAGGCGTGCCGCCGGTACTCGCCGAAGCGCACCAGCTTGAGGTTCTTCGCCCAGGACTCGAGGTTCTGCTGGCTCTTCTTGTCGAGGCCCAGGAAGTCGATCGGGATCGGGCCGAAGGGAATCTGCTCGATTCGCGGGAACGTGGGGTCGGAGGCCCAGTCGAGGCCCGGTCCGCTGAGCCGGATGTCGACGGGCACCCGCTCGGTGATCGCCCTCGCCCGCTCGATGCTCGGCGGCGAGCCGATGTCATTCAGCACGTAGTCGGCGTGCAGGGAGATGTGGGCGCCAACGACCTCGCGCAGATAATCCTGGTCCAGCACCAGCAGGTAAACGAAGCGGCCGACAACCGTGTAGACGATGGCCGTGAGGATGAATATCCCGAGGAGGCGCGCCGACAGTGAACGGCTGATCTCCCGGATCACGACAGCTGCACCTCTTCGCCGACGAAGGCGTAGCCGGTGCCCCAGACGGTCTTGATGAAGCGCGGCTGGCGGCTCGTGTCCTTGAGCTTCTGCCGCAGGCGGCTGACGAGAATGTCCACCGACCGGGAAAAGAGCTGGGCGTCGATGCCGCGCAGCTCGTTCAGGATCTCGTCGCGGTTAAAGGTCTTGCCGGGATTCGACGCGAAGAGCACGAGCAACTGGTATTCCATCGTCGTGAGGTCCAGCGACTCGCCCTCCAGCTCGACGGCCCGGCGCTCCAGGTTGATGCTGAGGTCCCCGAAGCGCAGCGACTTGTCATCAGCCCGCGAGCGGCCGCGACGCAGGACATTCTGGATCCGGGCGACCAGCTCGCGGGGTTCAAAGGGCTTCGGCAGGTAATCGTCGGCGCCAATCTCGAGGCCGACAATGCGGTCGGTGACCTCGCCGCGGGCGGTCAGCATCACGACCGGCACGGAACTGGTCTTGCGTATGGCCCGGCAGACGTCGAAGCCGTCCTGCTCGGGGAGCATGACGTCCAGGATCACGAGGTCGGGCTTCTCCTTCTGGAGCTTGGCCAGGCCAACCGAGGGCAGCGTGGCGGTATCCAGCTGCATGTCAAAGCGCTGGAAGTAGGCCTTGAGCAGGTCGCCCAGCTTTTCGTCGTCGTCGATGAGGAGAATGCGTGTCATGCGTCACAGTTTTCCCGTGGACGTTCCGATGTAATGCGCGCCGCGTTCCGGGCCTGCTGAGACGTTTATCACGACCTGATTCTAAGCCCTTGTCCCAGCAGGGCAATTAGCCGTTACAAAGTGTTACAGCGTGTTACCCGGGTGAAAGGATAGTGCAACACGCCACGCCTACAGTACGCGCACCCAGAGGACCTGGGTTTTATCGCACAAGGAGAGTGACTGATGTTCCGGAATTTCACGTTCGATGCCGAAATGCTTGGTGAAGCGATGCTGGCGGTGGTGGCCCTGCTCATCCCCGTGCTTGTCGTCACGCTTTTCCTGACGAACTGACCAGTGCGGGCCGGAGTCGCTATCCTCCAGCTCCGGCTCGCATCTGGTGCCTTCAGGACTTCCTGACCGGCCAGACCTGGTTCGCCCGCTCCGTCACCAGCACGAGCACAGGCACCGCGATTGACCAGGCAATGGCCAGCGCCCCGTAGACCACCGGGCCGCTCGCCAGCAACTCCGCCGCCCCCAGCCTGACGCCCGCCGCGTAAGCCAGCGGGCCGCCAATGGCGCCAAGCGCGGCGGACAGCAGGTAACGGCCGTGCAGCCAGCGCATCGACCCGTTCAGGGTCAGCGCGAAATTAACCCACATGCCGATGATCCAGTACGGTGCCACCGCCGCGAAGGGGAACGGCTCGGCGTAGCCGAGCAACTTCGCCTGGATGAACGCCGTGTCGACGATGAACCCCACGACGCAGGCCATGGCCACCAGCAAAAGATCCACCCGCGGGTTCGTGGCGGTGGCGAAGTGCCAGACCGTGAAGGCGCCCAACGCGATTACTCCGAGCCATGCCCTGTGATTTCCCGCCCCGAACAGACTGAGAAACCAGACTGACTGGAAGCCGACGAAGTTGGCTATGGCCCGGAGGATCAACGGCTTGGCCAGCGATTCCTGGTCTCGGCCATCTGCCGCGTGCCGATGCGCATGTCCAGCCGGCGGTTGAATTCGTCCATCCCGAGGACCTTCTGCGGCAGGACGTTCATCGGATCGGTGCGGTAGCCAAGCTCCCGCACCCTGTAGTCGTACTCCTGCTGGGCCGCCCGTTCCTGCTCCGGCACCGTGTCGGCGTCGTCCAGCCACCCGAACCAGCGGTCCACGAACTTCACCAGGTAGTGCTCGCAGGTGCTGATGTTGTCGTCATTGAGCTCCGCGTGGGAACTGGTGGCAATCGGCGACATCATGGCCCGCAGGTAGGTGCCGTGGCTGACGAAGCGGGTCCACTGGGGGTCGCTGCGGAATTTCAGGAACTCCTGGTTCGCCGGCTCGTAGTACTTCAGCAGGTAGTCGTGGTTGGTCCGCAGGTCCACGCGGGGCATGTACTCGGCGTAGAAATACAGCTTCGGGATCGTGCCGAAGATGATGCCGAGGTGGGGCACGCGGTTCTGCTGGCTCAGGAACACCGTGGCATTCATGTCGAGGATGCTGGCCTTGCGGTTCCCCAGCCAGGAATGCACGAGCCAGTCGACCTCCGTGCCGGTGTAGGCCTTGAAGCAACCCTCGAGCTGGCCATCGGGCGAGGTCCAGTAGTCCTCGCCCTCGGTCTGCGGGTGACGCTTGACCTCGAAACGCGCCTGCACCCGGTCGGCAATCTTCGCGTGGATGTTCCAGCAGCGCTCCCAGGCCCGGGAGACATCCACGTGGGGACTCTCGGCGAGGAACTCCATGATGGTCTTGGTCTCGGTACCCTTGCTCATCGCCGTGCTGTCCTGTTCGTTCGGGGTCTGGTCATGCTTCGAGCGAGTTTAAGCGATAATCGACGGCCCTGAGCCCCGCCGGAGCTGGCCATGCCAAGCGTGCAGATCAACAACCACGCGCTGTATTACGAGATCCACGGGCAGGGCGACCCCGCCATCTGCATGGGCGGCTGGGGCACCTACTGCCACGGCGGCGAGCGGCACCTGGCCCGGGGACTGACGGACCGCTACCGCGTGCTGCTCATCGACTACCGGGGTATCGGCGAGTCGGGTGACAACCCGGACCTGCCGCCGGCCATGGCGCTGCACGCCGGTGACGTCATTGCCCTCCTCGACCACCTGGGCTGGTCCCGGGTGCATTTCGTCGGCCTGGTGGGCATGGGCGCGTGCATCGCCCAGGAAGTAGCCATCGAGCGGCCCGACCTGGTGCGCAGCATGGTGAACATGGGCGCCTGGGCCAGCGTCGATCCGTTCCTGCAGGCACAGCTGGAAATCTTCCGGGACATCCACCGGGACTCCGGCTTCCTGCCGTTCCAGAAGCACGTCTGCGTGATGTCCTTCCTTCCCGACTACTACAACGCCAACCGGGACCGCCTGCTCGGGCCGGCCGGGCCCTGGAGCGAGCTCAATGGCCGCTATCCCGCCCACGAGCGGCTGGTCGAGGCCTGCCTGAAGCACGACGTCGTCGACCGGCTGCCCCGGATCAGGGCGCCAACGCTGATCGTGCACGCGGGCCAGGACCAGGTGACCGGACCGCGCACGACGCTGCCCCTGGAGCGGGGCATCCCGGGCGCGACCGGGGTCCTGATGCCGGACATCGCCCACGTGGTCGCCGGGCGCGAACAGAAAACCGCCTTTGCCCGGCTGCTGCTCGATTTCCTCGCACGTCACTAGAGGTCCGCGATGGACAATGACGACGTTCTGGCCCAGGTCAGGGCAAAGGTGGAGGCGCTGGGTATCGGCGCGACTCGCCGGCACATCTTCCTGTGTTGCGACCAGTCGAAACCGAAATGTTCGACACGGGAGGCGAGCCTTGAGTCCTGGGAGTACCTGAAGCGCCGCCTGCGTGAACTGCAGCTCACCGGCGCCGGCGGGATCTACCGCACCAAGGCCAACTGCCTGCAGGTCTGCCTGGCGGGACCGATTGCGCTCGTCTACCCCGATGGCGTCTGGTACCGGGCGTGCACGCCGGAGGTACTCGAGCGCGTGATCCAGGAACACCTGATCGGCGGCGAACCCGTTGCCGAGTACGTCATCGCCAGGCATCCGCTGCCAACCGGGGGATCCGGCAAAACCGGTTGAAGTCATGACAATCCGGCCTCGCTTCCGGCGACCGGCTGCGCGACGCTGCCAATACACCGGATGGGAGGTCACCGAATGCAACGGATACGCCGCCTGCTCGCCGTCGTGGCCGCGCTCGCCTGGCTGACGGGCGCCACAGCGATCAGCAGCCCGGCCGAGCGGGACCTGGCCTGCGTGCGCCTGGACAATCGCATCGCGGAGTTGAGGCTGAAGATGCGCCTGGGGTACTCGGCGAAGCAGGGACGCACCTACCGGCAGAAACTGGCGGGCCTCGAAGCAGAGAGGCGGGCCAAGTGCCACAAATGAGGTGCGGTTAGGCGGTGACAGGTGCTGTCAGGAGATGAAGGGCCCGGCGCCCCGAGTGCATCCGGCAAGAAGTACCCCGACACGGGACCAATGACCAGACTGGAGACTCGGACCGCCGGGCTAGACTCGATTAACCGGGGTGGAAGCTGCGAGCAGGGGGGCAGTATATAGAAATCACCCCACCCTGCATCCTGCATGGCGTCGAGCGTTGGACAGGCTTAGATTATGGCAAATGATTGGACCTTAGTTGGCTGTTTTTACTGGACTTTTACTCGCTGCTGGTATGGCGCGGCGCATCTACTGCGGCGCGTTAAACCGGGCCATCCAGGCCGCAATTCGGGGTTGACTTTGCAGACATTGCGCGTCTACCGGCGGCTATTCTTTGCCCATGCCTGAAGCCCCGACCGCGGCCATCACGCTGGTGCTTTTCTGTCGCCGGCCGGGGACCGGCAAGCGCCGCCTGGCCCTGGAAATCGGCGACGCGGCTGCCCTCGCGATCAGCGAGGGACTGCTCGCGTCCGCCCTGGAAGACGCCGCCAGCTGGCCGGGTCCCTGCGTGCTCTCCCCTGCCGATGCCGGTGATGAAGCCTGGGCCCGCGCGCTGCCCGTTCGCGTCGACGGGGTGGTCGTGCAACCGGCGGGCAACCTGGGCGAGCGGCTGGCGAGCGTGGACCGGACGCTACGCAGCCAGGGCCACAGTCGGCTGCTTTACATCGGCAGCGACGCGCCGGTGCTGGACTCCGACTACTACGCGCTCGCCCGCGACGCCCTCGCCCGCCACGATGTCGTGCTCGGCCCGGCCCTGGATGGTGGCGTCACCTGCATGGGTGCGCGCAGTCCCTGGCCCGACCTCCCCGACCTGCCGTGGAGCAGCGAGCAGCTGCATGCCGCCCTGGAATCTGCCTGCCTGCGCAACGGCATGAGTGTCCATAACCTGCCGCCACGTTATGACGTGGACATCGCCGCGGATCTCGACAGGCTGTGCCGGGACCTCGCGGCGGACAAGCGCCCGGCCCGGCGTGCGCTGTACCGAGTCCTCGGCAGTCTGGGATACTGCCAGGCATGAGTGCCACTGCCAGCAGCGTCGTCAGCCTGTTCGGAACCGCGCGGGCGGCCAGTCTAGAGGCCGCGCCGTCGGTCAGCGTCGTGATCCCGGTCGTGGCCGACAACGAAGTGCTCGCCGGGCTGCTGGAGCGCCTGCGGGGCTTCACCGTGCCGCCAGACGAGATCGTGATCGTCGATGGCGGTGCCAGTGCCGGCTGTCGCAGCCTCGCGCGCCGCTTTCGCTGCGTCTACGTCGGCACGCGGGCCGGCCGCGGCCACCAGCTCCATGCCGGCGCCCTGCGCGCCACCAGCGACGTCTTCTGGTTCCTGCACGCAGACGCGGTGCCACCGGCCGACGGGGTGGCCCTGATCCGTGCGCGCCACCTCGACGGCGCCCCCGGCGGCTACTTCGGCTTCCGTTTCACCGGGCCGCCGGGCTGGCACAAGCGGCTGCTGGCGCGACTCATCAACTGGCGCGCGCGCGTCGGCACGCCTTACGGCGACCAGGGGCTGTTTGTGGCCCGTTCCGCCTATGACGCCGCCGGCGGCTTTGCCGATGTGCCCCTCTTCGAGGAAGTCGGCCTGGTGAGCAGCCTGCGGCGGGCCGGGTCCTTCGCTCCGGTGGCCGCCGAGATCGGCGTCTCGCCCCGCCGCTGGGAGCGCGACGGCTGGCTGTGGCGCACGCTGAGCAACCGGCTGCTGGCCCTCGCCTTCATGCTGGGCGTGCCGCCCTCGCGGCTGGCGAAGCGCTACCGGCCGCTCGGTCCCATACAGACCGGCACCGACAGCGATCCGTGCTGACAACAACTGCGGCCGGTCCGGCCGCCGCCGCCGGGAGCGCAACCGGCTGGATCCAGCCTCACGCCCTCGATGAACTCTGGTTCCACACCGGCACCGCCTGCAATCTCGACTGCCCGTTCTGCCTGGAGGGCTCGCGCCCCGGCGACAACCGGCTGCAGCGGCTCACGCTGGCCGACGTGCGGCCGCTGGTCGATGCCGCGGTGGGCCTGGACGTGCGGCAGTTCTCCTTTACCGGTGGCGAGCCCTTCGTGGTGAAGGACATGGTAGCGATCCTCGAGTACGCCGCCGCCCGCCGCCCCTGCCTCGTGCTCACCAACGGCACCGCGCCCGTGGTCCGGCGCCTGACGCAGATTCGCAAGCTGGCGGGCACGCCGTTCCCGATCACGTTCCGGGTCAGCCTGGACTACGCGGACGAGGGGCAGCACGACGCAGGCCGCGGCGCCGGTAACTTCCGCCTGGCCCTGCAGGGCCTGCGCGGCCTGCACAAGGCCGGTTTCGGCCTGTCGGTGGCGCGGCAGCAGCAGCCCGGACGGGACGATGCCCACGTGGACCAGGAGTTCCGGCAGCTGCTCGCTGCGGAGGGACTGCCGGCCAACCTGCGCATCGTGTCGTTCCCCGACTTTGGCGCACCCGGCGTCCAGCGCGACGTGCCGCGGATCACCGAGGACTGCATGACGAGGCACCACACGGAGACCTCGCGTCGGGCGTTCATGTGCGCCTTCAGCAAGATGGTGGTCAAGCAGGCCGGCCGCCTGCGCATTTACGCCTGCACCCTGGTCGACGACGACCCGCGCTTCGACCAGGGTGAGTCGCTCGCCGACGCCGTCGCCGCCCGGGTGCTACTGCAGCACCATCGCTGCTACAGTTGCTTCAGGTACGGCTCCTCCTGCAGCGAACTGGGGTAAGCGATGTTCGTCATTGATCCTGCCTGGGCCGGCAAGGTCCAGTTCTACGAGCTGCTGTTCGGCACCTGGACCGTCTATCTCTTCCTGGTGCTGCTCTGGGAGCGGGTGCTGCGGGCGCCCCTGCCCGAGTGGCGCTACGTCATGCTCAACTTCATGGGTGCCGGCGCCTTCTGGATCAACCACTATTTCCAGTACTCGCCCTGGGGCCGGGACCTGCTGAATCTCTACGCGGTGCTGTTTCTCACCGTCTGGTGGTGGCTCGGCGTGCGGCGGCAGCCGCGCTCACTCGCGTGGAAGACGGGCGCCCTCTTCAGCGGCATCGTCTATACCGTTGCGTTCATCGGCTTCGAGCAGCTCGCCCGCGCGGGCGTCGAGCGCTACGGCGTGAACGAGTTCTGGTTCATGGCCGCCTCGTTCTTTGGCTTCATCGGCGTCATTCTCTGGCGCGGGCGGCAGCCAGCCGCCTAGGCGACGGCGCTGCTCAGGCCGGGCTTCAGGCCGGGCTTCAGGCCGGGAAGAAGTCGATGGGCTTCGTCGTCGTGACCGACGGCACGTCCTTGGCGAGGAAGGTGAACATCCGGATGCGCTGCACCAGCTTGCGCTCCAGCTCGTCGTCGCCGAGCTCGCTCGACACCACCTGCACGTCGGAGACCTGCCCCGAGGGCTCGATGGTCAGGCGCAATACCAGTTTGCCCTGGAGGCCCGGGTTGGAGCGCAACGCCCGGTTGTAGAGCGAGTAGATCGCGCCCTTGTTCTGGTCGAAGACCATCTCGATCTCCTCCCGGCTGCGCCCGGCCCGCTGGCCCTTGCCGTTGCCATCGCCAGCAGCGGCGCCAGAGCCTGATGCGCCGCCACCCAGGGCCGCGACGCCGCTCGCCACCTGGGTCGTGGCCCGGCCACCAAGGCCCGAGCCACCAGTGTTCCGACTGAAGGCCGCCGTGTTGATGCCCCCGCTGCCCACGCCTGCCTTCGACGTGATCAGCGACCGCTCGACCCGGGGCGCATCACCGACCGCGCCGGTATAGCTGGCGCCACCCGAGGTGATGCTGGTCAGCGCCTGGTTGTCCCGCAGGTCCGCGAGCTGGTCCGCGAAGGGCAGCAGGCCTGCCTTGCCGGCCTTTTCACGCACGGCTGCCTTGCGCTCCACCTCCGGCTTCGGGCTGGCCGTCACCGGCTTCTCGCTGGGAGCCACGGGCACCGGCTTCGCGTCGGCCACCGGCTCAGGGGGCTTCGGCTGGACCACGGGGGCCGGGGGCGGGAGTGGCGCGGGTTTCTCAAGCACGAGCCGCGCGAGGCGCGGCGGCACGGGCCGCGACAGGTTCGGGTCGCGCTCCGGGACCGGCAGGAACGACATCAGGATGCAGAAGACCACCGCGGCGATGGCAACCTGCCGGGCAATGGCGCGGAACAGCTGCTCGTCCTCGGCGGAACCGTCCCAGGCCAGCACGTAGCGCCGGTACGGGGCCGGCATGAGCGCGGGCTTCATCGCGGCTGCGGCACTCACAGCGCTGCCACCTGGGCCGGCGCGGCCTTGCCGTCCCGCTGGACCACGGCCAGTGAGATCTGGCCGAACTCGGCGGCCGTGCAGCTCGCCATCACGCGCTTCAGCAGCCGGTAGGGCAGCTCCCTGTCACCGAGGATCGTCACTTCCCGCGCCGCGATATCCGCCTTGGCCTGCTGGATCAGCACCCGGTCCGTCTGCCGGCGCAGGGCGTCCTTCAGTGCGGGAATCACGAGGTCATCGCCGGCCATGGCATCGGCCACGGTCGCCACGGGATGGCCCTGCACGAGGATCTGTTTGTCAGTCACCATCACGACCACCGACTCCCGTGCCTTCTCAATGGCGGCGGATTCCGGCAGCCGGATCTCCTTCGGATTGGGCAGCACCTCGGTCTCCGCCGAACTGACCAGCAGGAAGAACACCAGGATCGTGAAGATGTCCATCATCGACACCATGTTGAGCGCCGAACCCTTCTTCATGCGCTTGTGATGCCGCTCCATCCGGAGCGCTCGCTTCGACATCTGCACGGTTCAGCCTCCCTTCGCCGGGTTCGCGCCCTGGACGGGGGCGTCACCGATGGAAATGTCGGGGAACAATTCCGCCTGGACCGACTGGCTGCCCTGCCTGACTTCCGCGAAGCGCAGGGCGTCCATGACCTGGACCAGCGTGTCGTAGGGGACGTTGGGCTCGAGCAGCACGGTGGCGTTGGACATGTCCGGGTAGCTCGCCTTGACCCGCTGCAGGTAGGTGGACAGGCCCTTCAGGTCGTACTTGCCGTCCGTGCGCGGCAGCCGGGTCAGGAGCCCGTTGGTGCGCTCGCCGATTTCGAGGCCATCGTTGCGCACCACGACTTCCAGCTGGAAGGTCGGCTCCTCCTGCGCGGCCGACGACGCCGCCGGCAGGTTCAGCTCGATGATCGCCAGCCGGGAGAACACCGCGGTGATCAGCAGGAATGGCACCAGCACCACCATCAGGTTCATGAAGGCGGTGATTTCGAGATCGGGGGTTTCAACACCCCGCCGCTTGCGCCGCTTGTGGTACATCAACTGCTCCCGCCGTGCCTGCTGCCTGGAACCGGATCGTCAGCTCAGGTCGCCGTCGCCCTGACCGGGGTCGTCTGGCGGCGCCGCTCGTCGACGGCGTTGAGGAACTTCACTGACACCATCTCCAGGCTGTCGATGATGCGCGTGGTCTTGCTCTGCAGGACCGTGTGCACCAGGAGCAGCGGGATGGCGACGATCAGCCCGAAGGCGGTCGTGTTCATCGCGACCGAGATGCTGGCGGACAGGAGGTCGGCCTTCTCGGCCGGGTTGGCCTCGGCGACCGCCGTGAACGCCTGGATCAGACCGATGATCGTGCCGAGCAGGCCGAGCAGGGTCGCGATGTTGGCGAAGGTAGCCAGGTAGTGCGTCCGGCTCTCCAGCCGGGGCATCACCTCCATGAGGCTCTCCTCCATCGCCTTCTCGATGTCGTCGCGGCGGGTGGAGGTTTTCGTGCGATCAAGGCCATAGGTCAGGATCGAGCCGATCGCCGCCCCCGACTTGGACGTGACGCTCGCCGCCTCGGCAAACTTGCCGGACTGGATGAACGGCGTGATCTTCTTCCACAGCATCTGGTTGCTGACCGAGGTCTTCGAGAGGTACAGGTACCGCTCGATGGCCACCGCGAGTCCCGCGGCAAAGACCAGTGCGATGGGGTACATGAAGAACCCACCGTCCTGGAAGAAACTGACGATCGACGTATAGCTGCTCATGCTTCCCAAGCCTCCCTGGCTGAATTACTGCGCGGCGCCCGCTGCCGTGGCTGCTGCCCCGGGCCCATCCGGAGCAGCTGTGGCAGGTCGCGCCGACCCCGCCCCATACAATTGACTGAAATACTTTGTTTGTCGGCGAAACACTTCACGGTCTACGGGGGCCAGGGCCTCCTCGACCAGGCTGTTCACGGGCCGGCCCGCCAGCTCGGCCATCGCCGGGTCCTTCCACGGAACGATGTAGAGCACCTTGGGCAGCTCCTGGTTGCCGCGGATCGCCGTGGCGTCCAGGTTGAGCGCAAGCTGGGGCGACGGCGCCGGCCGTGGATCCACGGCAGCGGTCGCCGCCCGGGTTTCATTGCGGGGCTGTTCGGGCCGCACCGGTTCCTGGGCACGGGTACCACAGGCCAGGGCCAGGCCAAGGACAGCGAAGCGTGCGCGGGTGCAGACTGACGGCTTCATGACCGGCTGTCCGCCCGCGCTGCCTTCGGCGTCGCGTTCACTCGCCGCCTGAGATCGGCAGCCCACTTCTCCACGTCCCGGGCGTCGGCGGCAGGCCCACCGATCTCCAGGTAGCGCTCGTAGTTCTCGAGCGCGAGCTCCGGTCGCGGCACGTAGAGTTCGTAGAGCACGGCCAGGTTGAAGTACGCCGCCGCGTAGCCGGGCTCGAGCTGGATGGCGCGCTGGTAGGCCTGTTCCGCGTCGCCGAAGCGTCCCTGCTGCCGCGCGAGCACGCCCAGCCGGTTCCACACCGGTCCGCAGCGGGAGCACACGGCGGCTGCCTGCTCGAGCAGTGAAGCAGCACCGGCCTCGTCGCCGGCACCGGCGCGGGCCAGAGCCAGCGTGTAGAGCGGCCCGGCGAGATCGGGATGCTCCCTGCTGAAGCTTGCCAGCTCGTTAAGGGCGGCGGCCTCGCCCGCCTGGTGACGGGCCAGCAGGCTCGCGTAGCGCCCCTCGACTTCAGGCGAGGGGGCTGCGGCCACGGCGGCGCTCCCTGCCGCCAGGTCCTTGCTGCCACCCGGGGTCGCGCAGGCACCGAGTGTGCCGGCAACCAGCGCCACCAGCACCGTGCGTGACAACCTATCAATCCAGCCAGGTCGCATCATCCTCACTCCTTTCAATCCGGGAATAACGGGCCGGTGCCATCACGCTGAGTCGCGCAAAGCTGGCCCGCACCCACTCGTCGTACACGCCGTCACCGACCCGGTCCGCGTTCACGCGGAACAGCTCGATGGCCTTCTCCTCGAAGGGGAAGGCCTGCTCCTCGAGCAGCAGGTTGTACTGCTCCAGCTCCTCCGCATCGAGATCGCCGGGCTTCTCCGCCGCCAGCAGGTCCCGGCTGAGCTGGTAGTAAAGTTCCGCCGTCTCGAAGGTCGCCGCCGTGCTGACCTCCGCCACGCCGTAGTCAGCCGCGGACGCGTAGGCCTTCAGGGCCTGCTCCATGCGCGCCTTCTTCAGCTTCAGGCTCTTGTCGAGCGGTGCCGTGAGCCGCACTTCCAGGAAGCCGTCGCGGGCAGGCCGCGCCAGCTCGATGGCCGCCGCCGCCGCCAGCAGCCGGCCCCGGTCAGTGCGCGGCGCGCCAGCAGCACGCTCCGCCGCCACGATCGACTCGAGCCAGCGCCTGCGGAGATTCCAGTCGCCCGCCGTGGCCGCAAGGTCGGCGAGCTTGTGGCGGGCCTCCAGCGCCTCGTTCGCAGGAGCCGGGAAGCGTGTGACAAGCGACTCGTAGACGCGGGCCTCGTTACCCGCCTGCCCGGCCGCGGCGTAAAGCTCCGCGGCCTGCCAGAGTGCCGCGCGCTGCACGTCCGGCGTCGCGCTGCCGGCGCTCATGCGCTCGAATTCGCCGGCCGCCTCGGCGGACCGGCCGCCTTCCTTGAGCGCAACGGCGAGCTTGGCGGTGACGTCGTCGTTGAACCGGTGCGCCGGGAAGTCATGGCGAAAGCGCTGCAACAGCTCGACGGACTGGTCCCAGCGCTGGTTCGTGAGCAGCAGGGTGGCCGCGTCGAACAGCGCGTTCGGGCGGATCTCGGCGTCCGGCGTGGCGTCGGCGATGCGGAGGAAGTTCGCCACCGCGGTGTCCACGTCACCACCGTCCCGGGCCGACTCGGCCTGCCGGTAGATCGAGGCGGCCAGCCGGCCGTCGACGTCCTTGCGCTGGTCGGGCGGCAGCTCGAAGGCCCGCAGCCGCAGGTAGGACGACTCTGCCTCGGCAAAGCGCCCGAGCTCGAACCGCGAGTGGGCGAGCACCGTCCAGGCCACCCGCTCGAGAGCGGGCGGCGCCGGCGGCTGGAGCGTCACGACGAGGCCGGCCACCTGGATGGCGCGTTCGAGCTGGCGGGCGGCGAACAGCTCCTCGGCGACGTTGGTGAGCACCGCGCCGGCCTCGGAATGTGCGGGATAGGTCGCCGCGAATTGCAGCGCCAGGTCGGTCTGCTCCTGGTGCCACGCCTCGAGGGCGGGACCGGCCAGCTGCTTCTCGTGCTCCCGGGAAGCCAGCAGCGCCGCGTAACCGGCCTCAGCCGCGTGCTCGTGGTTGCCGTACTCGTAGGCAGAGCGCCGGTAGGCGTCGCGGGCCTCGGCGAAGTTGCCCGATTCGAACAGGAGTTCGCCGAGCAGGAAGCTGCGCTCGGCCGACTCGGGATCCGTCGGGAAGTACACGAGGAAGCGGCGGTACCAGCCGGCAGCCCGCTCGTAGTCGGCGGGCAGCTTGCTGCGCTGGGCGGCGGCGTGATCGTAGGCGGCCAGGTCGGCCAGGTGGGTCTTGAGCGCGGCGACAACCCCGCCGTAGTTCGCCGGCTGCCGGGCGGCCCAGAACGGGGCGTCCAGGCCGTAGGTCGCCACGTACTGGCGCTTGGCGTCGAGAACCAGGCTCGGGAACTTGCCGCGCGTGTAGGCCTCGATGGCCAGCTGCTGCAGCCGCGGCGCCTCGTCGTTCACCGGGTCGTGAGTCACAAAGGCCTCGTAGGCCTCGGCCGCGTCCCGGTAGCGCTCCTTGTCGAGGTACAGGTCGCCAAGCGCGCTGTACAGCAGGTAGGTCCAGGCGGGTTCCGGCTGGCCGGCCAGGGACGCGGGAATCGAGGTGGCGCCGTCCAGGTAGGAGTAGGTGATGCTGGTCACCCGCAGCGTGTCGTCCAGCAGCTCGCGATCGGGGCGGCTCATCGTGTCGACCAGCGCGGCGGGCTGTGCGCCACCGGCCGCCAGCTTCCGCTGGAGCAGCTGGAGAAACGACGCCAGCGCCTCGTCGTTCCGTCCCTGCTTGAAGAGCGCCCAGCCGTGCTTGTACAGCGACTGCTCGTAGAAGGTGGAAGCCGGGCCGCGGGCCAGGACAGCGGCGTAGGCCGTCCCTGCCGACGCGAAATCCTGGCGGACGAAATAGGCCTCGCCCCGGCGGAACTCGGCTTCATCCTGGTGCCGGTCGGCCGGGAAGCCGGTCACCAGCGTATCCAGCGTGCGCAGGGCATCGTCGCTCTTGCCGGCGCCATCGAGGGCCCGGGACAGCTGGTAGAGCACCTCGGCGTCACCGCCGCTCCCGGCGGAGCGCTGCATCCCGAGCAACTCCTTGTAGAGCGCAATCGCCTCCGCGTAGCGGGCGGCACCCGCGCCGGCCTCGTCAGCCTCGCTCTCGGCGTTGATGCCCGCCTCGAGGTTCAGGTCCGCGAGCCGCCGCAGGGCCTCCGCGCGCATCTCCGGCGAGCCAGTCTTCAGAGCGAGGAAACGCCGGTACTGCGCCATGGCCCGGTCGGCGCTGTCGGCCGCAGGCGGCTCGGCCTTGACGGAGAGCGGCGGCGCCTTCAGCGTGCCGATCGTGGCGCGCGCGGCCTGTTTGCCCGGTGCGTCACCGCCGCCGAAGGGCCACAGGCCCCCGGCCAGCGCCACGCCCACCAGCAGTGCTGCCGCGGGCATCACGGTGCTGCACCCCGCGCCGGCTCCGGTGCGACCCGCGCCGCGGTCGCGGCGCGATCATAGATCGTCGCCAGCGCAAACTGCGCCTGGACCCGGTACGCGGCCAGCCGGTCGCGCTGGTCCCGCAGGGTGTCGATGGCCAGCGCCTGGAGCCGCTGCTCCTGCTGACCACTGGCGGCGGCGATCTGCCGCTGCATGCCCTCGATCCGCGGCGCCAGGGCCGCAAGGCGGGCGTCGAAGCCGTCCAGCTCTGCGGGCGTGTCCCGGCGAGCCAGCGTGGCGCCGCTGCGACTGCCGGCCGCGCGCGCCAGCAGGGTGTCGAGCTGGCGGAGATGCCGCTGCTGCTCCCAGAGGCGGTACTTGTAGGCGCTGTCCATGTTCCAGAGCAGCACGCCGCGCAGCAGGCGATGGCGCTCGCGCAGTTCCCCGGCATCGGGCTCCGCCAGCAGCGGGTCGGCACCGACGGCCGCGAGACGCTGCCAGCGATCCAGCTCCTCGGACGTCGCGAGACCGGCCACGTCACGGCTGGCCTCGATGGCGCTGACGCGGGCGGCGAGCCGATCCCGGCGCGCCGTCAGCGCAGGCAGGTCGGTGCCGTCAAGGTTCGTACTGAAGCCGGGTTCGCGGCGCGCGTAGGCCTCGCGGCGGGTGCTCACCATGTCCTCGAAGGCCCCCAGCTTGTCGCGCCACTCCTGCAGGTGCGTGGACAGCGCTGCGAGGTCCCGAACGTTGCGCAGCCCTTCCTGGAAGCGGTTATCGGCGATCAGGTGATAGAGGTAGCGCCCCTCGTCCGAGTCGGGCAGCTGCGGCAGCTCCCAGTACCAGCGCCCGATGCCAGGGTCATCGGCCTTCAGGAGCGCGGCGACCAGGCCGCCCTCCGCGTTCGCGTCTCCCGCCGCGCTGATTGCGACATCGAGCCTGGTAATCTCCGCGTCATAGGCCGCGAGCGCGGACTGGTAGCCTTCCGCCGCGGACCCGTGTGCCGCGAGCTGCCCGTAGGCGTAGGGAATGGCGAGCAGGGCTTCCTGGACCGCGCTGTCCAGCAGGTCCCGGTCCTTCAGCTCGAGCCAGGGAGTCAGCGCGCCCTTGTAGTCACTGGCCGCCGCGTCTGCCCAGCCAACGCCGAGCAGCGCCTTGTTGGCAAAGGGTCCTTGCAGCCGCACCCGCTCGAGCACGGGTCGGGCCTGGCCGTCCAGCGAGCGTTGCAGGTAAGCGTAACCGAGGGCGAGATTGGCCTTGTCGCGCAGGTCGAGCAACTCGTCCGACTCAGGCTTGCTCTGGCCGACCCGGTCCAGCTGGCGCGCGCCATCGGCCAGTCGATTCAGCCGCACCAGCGCCACACCCAGGTTGTACCGGGCGTACGGCAGCCAGCCCTCGGGGCCCTTCCAGCCATCGAGCAGTTCGGCAGCCGCGTCGAAGCGGCCGAGCGCCATCAGCGCCTGGGCCTTCAGCATCGGCAGTTCGGCGGCGAGGCTCGGGGGCAGCGCGCCGGAGATGCGGGCGAAGGCCTCCAGGGCCTCGTCATCCAGGCTGCGCTGGTAGCGTGCCTTGCCGAGGTAGAACCAGGCCCGGTCGCGGACCGACGGCGTCACGTCCGCGGTGAGCAGCCGGTTGAAGATCTCCTCGGCGCGGATCAGCTGGCCGTAGTGCAGGTAGAGCCCGCCCAGCAGCAGCTCGGACTCGGCCTCGTGGTTCGCCACGCGACCCGTGGCCCGGGCGGCCAGCAGGTGCGTCAGCGCGGTGAAGTGGTCGTCCTGGTAAAACTGGAAAAGCGCCTCGCCGTAGTACAGATCCCGGACCGGCCCGGGTGCAAGCGCGTCCCCCGCCCCGGCCGGACGGGTTGCGCCGAGCAGCGCCAGCAAGGCGCAGCCCAGGGCTGCTGCGCCGGCACGGGGCCGGGACGCAACGGACCGGGACGCGCCGCGCCTAGTGGTCGTGCGCAACACGGGCTATTCCCACTCCTTCACCAGGAACTCGGGTTGCTGCCTGCTCTCCCTGTCGGAGATACGCAGCTCGACGAACTTGGCGCCGATGCCCTTTTCGACCTTCAGCGTGGTGCCGCGCCGGTAGTCCCGCGTGTGCGGGCCCTGGCCCGTGAACACGGCGGTCAGCTCGTGCTCGCCTGTCTTGAGGTTGCCGAGGTAGATCCGCTGCACACCCCCGCGCAGAAGGGCAGCTACTTCCCGCTCGGTGTAGAGGTACTTGCTGACCGGCTTGTCGTCGATCCGCAGCTGGACGGAGTCGAGGGCGAAGAACTCGCCCACGTCCATCGAGACAAAAACCGCCACCTGGGTGTTGGCCGGGAACAGCAGCTCTTCCTCGAGCAGGAAGAGCTCCCGGTTGAGGTCCAGGACCTCGTCCTTGAGGCCCTGGACCTCGCTGTCGACACTGGCGGATGCCACGGCGGCCGCCACGGCGGGCTCCTCCGCGTGCAGCGCTGGCACCAGCAACGTGCCGGCAACCAGCAAGGCGCCCGACATCAGGTGGAACTCGATCTTGTGCATCGGCATGGGTGTGTCCCCGTTTCTGGACCCTATTCGTTGAGCAGAGCGGCCAGCTCTTCCTCGTAAAGGGCGGCGTCGCCACCCCGGTACTTCTGGTGGAGGTGGCGAACCGTGCCGTGTGCGTCCACCACCACTGTCAGAGGCAATTCAGTCAGCTGGTACTGCCGGCCCACGAGCTGCTCGTCGTCATGAAGCACGAGCAGCTTCAGGCGGTTCGCCGCCGACCGTCCGGGCTCTACCTCACGGTCGATGTTGACGGTGACCACGCGAACGCCCCGCGCCGCGTAGGCGGCCTGGATCTCCTGCAGTTGCTCCAGCTGGTCGGAGCAGCGGCCGCACCAGTTCGCCCAGAAACTCAGCAGCACGGTGTCACCGCGCCACTCGGACAGGCGTTGGTTGTGGCCGGCCGTGTCCTTCAGTGCAAAGTCGGGGGCCGCCTGGCCGATCACCAGGCCGTCGCCCGCCAGGGCGGGCAGCGCCGTAAGGAGCAAGGTCAAAGGCAACAGCGCACGCATCCCGATCCATCCCGTGTTCCGCGAAGTCGCGAACAAGGCCAACTCGATGGAAGGGGGACGCGCGGCGACGGGGTCCCTGAGGCTAAGGACCGCGTGTCAGCCCGGCAGCTCCGCTGTCATGGGACCCCGCGTAAGGTGCTGGGCCGTTAGACCGGTGGCTTTGCGTCCCCGCCTTTCAGCGGGTTTGCCCTGGTCGGCAGGCGCATGGTGACAATTCCGGGCAGCGAATCCTGCGACGGGCCTCACGTCCTCCCGCCAGTAAGTCAAAAAGCAGGACGCTTATGTAAAAGCTAGCGAGCCTGCAGCGCTGTCGAGTAACGCACGCGCCGCTCTGCATCGATGATCACGGCCGCATAGCCCGGCATCGCCTCGATGAGCGCGAGGCCGCGCTCCGGGCCCAGCACGAAGACGCTGGTCGACAGGCCATCGGTCAGCGTGGCGTCCGGCCCGATGACCGTGACGCTGCGCACGCCGCTCGCCGATACCCCCGTCTTGGGGTCGAGGATGTGGTGGTATCGCACACCGCCCTCCTCGAAGAAGCGCTCGTAGTCCCCCGAGGTCGAGATGGCCTCGTCGTCGAGGGCGAGGCGCGTCACCCAGTGCTCATCGCTGTCGGGATCGCGGATACCGACCAACCAGGCCTTGCCGCGCCGGTCGCCCAGCAGCCGTGTGTCCCCGCCGGCATTCGCCAGCGCGTTGGTGACCCCGGCCGCCCGCAGCAGCGCGATGACCCGCTCGCAGGCATAACCCTTCGCGATACCGCCCAGGTTGATACGCGTGCCCGGCATCGTGAAACGGATCGTCGGCGGATCGTCGCCGAGCACCACGTGGCGGTAGTTGATCGCCGGCAGGTTCTTGCGGATTGCGGCCGCGTCCGGATGGACGCTGCGACGGAAGTCGTACAGGTGGCCAATGCTGTCGAAGGTGATGTCGAAGGCCCCGCCGGTCTTCGTCGACAGCTCCAGCGACCGGGCCACCAGGTCATGCAGCTCGGCGGTGACCGGGACCGGCCGGCTCGCCGCGTTTCGGTTCACGCCTGAGATCTCCGAGCTTTCCCGGTAGGTGCTCATGTCGGCCTCGATGCGGTCGAACTCGGCCATGCCGGCCGCCAGCAGCCGGCGGCCCGTTGGCTCGTTCGCCGCCCACAGCTGGATCTCGACCCGTGTCCCCATCTTTTCCTGGGTGTCGGTGTACCACTCCGCGTGAGCCGCCGACGCCACCAGCGACAGGACAACGAGAGCAGTCAACGCGGTCCGCATGGGATTCCGTCCGTCCGGGAATGCCCGGATGGTACCGCAGCCGCGGTCAGAACCAGAGGGAGATAAACAGCTGGACCACGTTGGCATCGAAGCTGTACAGCGGCTCTGTGCCCGCGGCGGCATTGCTGGTCAGGTCGCGAAAGTCGTCGTAGGTGAACCAGTAGTGATCGACGAACAGGTTGACCGTGCTCTTCATGGGCCGGTCTCCCTGGCGGTCCAGCAGCGTGTAGGTCACGCCAAGATGCGGGCCGTGGCTCTGGAACGTGCTGAGCTCCTTGTCCCGCGCCAGGAAGTTCTGGGCATTCGCGTAGGGAAACAGGTCGCTGTAGAAGTCGGCGGCGGACTGGGTGTAGTAGCGGTACCTGAAGTCGAACAGCCAGCGGGTTCCCGCGGGCTGGACGTAGCCAACCTCCAGCGTATGGGCGCCGACGCCCCAGTCATCGGTGTAGTAGCGGTACTCACCGGACACTGCCGCCCGGTACGGCAGGTAGTACTTGGCCCTGATCGCGGCAGCGTTGCTGGCGTGGGTCCTGGGGTAAACCTCGCCCTGGGTCAGCCAGGCAGTGGAATCCGCGGGGTCCACATAGCGAACCTGGCGGTAGGGGTTGTTCAGGTAACCTTCGTCGGCAATAGCCTCGTAGGACAGGCCCATGATGAGGTTGCGGGTCAGCACCTGGGTGACGCCGAGCCGGTAGGCGCTCCGGTCCACCTTGTCGGCGAAGAGCGGTGCACCGCGTTTACCCACGTCGTCGGAACCGCTCCCATACCCGAGCGTGATCGTCGTGAGGCCGCCAAACACGTCCTGGCTGATGGCGAAGTTGAGCGTATCGGCCTGGTAGTCGTTCTCCTTGCTGGTGCTGTAGCCGAAGGTCAGCGTGGAATCGCCGTGCAGGTAGTCGACACCGGCGCCCCACTGGGTGCGCTTCTCGTTGTAGCCGTTCGGACTGGCCCCGGTCGTGATGACGTCGATCGACGCGCTGCTGATCGTGTCCACGTAGTAGCTGGCCGACACAGAGACCTTCTCGCCGAGCGACTTGCGCACGAGGAGCGACGGCCCGTCGATCTCGATGCCGCCACCGTCGTAGTAGTGGTAGAGGGCATCCGCGCGCTCTTCGGGCAGCACGCCGGCGAGTGCCGCCGGGGACGCCGCGAGGAGCAGGGTGAGTTTCAGGCCGAAGCGCATGTCAGTTGCACCCGCAACCGCCACCGGCGCTGCCGGCGGCCCCACGCGCGCCCTCGCGGGCCTCGTGCACGTGGTCGATGTAGGACCCGGACACCGGGTTCGCGTCGAAGCTCATGATGGGGTCGGCGAGCCGGTCCCGCTCGTAGGGCTTTACCCAGGGCTGGATGCCGCTGCAGCCCGCAAGCAACAGCGGGACAAGCAGCCAGGCGTGACGCACAGTCATGCCCGCTCCCGGATGAGCTGGCGGATCATGTCCTGGTACTTGCCCTCGTCACCGGGCACGTAGCCCTGATGAATGAAGCGCACGACGCCCTTGCGGTCGATGATCACGGTGCTCGGCATTGCGGACACCTCGTAGAGCTTGCTCACACCGTTGGCCGGATCCAGAAGGATCGGGAAGCTGACCGGTACGTCCTTGAGGAAGGTGTCCATGAGGCGCGTGTCCTCCTCCACGTTCACCCCGACCAGGGCGAAGCCGAGTGGCCCGTACTTCTTCTGGATCTGCTCCAGGAGCGGCATTTCCTTCCGGCAGGGGCCGCACCAGGTGGCCCAGAAATTGACCAGCACCACCTTGCCCCTGAGTTCGCTCAGGGCAAGGGCGCCGCCGCCGCGGGCCTGAAGCCGGAACTCCGCGGCCGGCCGGGTGACATCCCCCGCCCGCACGGGAGTCGCCAGCAGGGCGGCGGCGAACAGGGCGGAACCGAAAAGCCTTGCCAGTGTGCTACTCATGGGTACCTCAGAAGAACCAGGACGCGCCGAGGTTGAACTCGATGTTGTGGGTGGTCTTGTCCTCGCCCGTCACGTCGTTGTTGAAGAGATGGTCGCGCACGTCCAGGTGGAGGGCGATGGAGTCCGTGGCGAGAACCCGGTACCCGGCGCCGAAGGTCAGGGTGAACAGGTCCTCGCCGCCAAAGCTGGTGTTGCCGGCGCCGGCGAGCACGTACAGCGCGGAATTGAAGGCGTGCTTCCGGCCAATGAACACCTCGCCCGGCAACAGGTTCCAGCCGACGGCAAGATCGTAGTAGCTGTACGTGCGGTCACCGTTCAGGAGATCGATCGGGGGATTCAGTACCTCCTCGCTCGAGCGCCCCACCTTGCCACTCCGCGCATAGGTTCCCTGGAGGAACAGGCCCTCGGTCACGTGGTAGTCGATCCTCGCACCGTAGATCGGGTTCGAACCGAAGTCCTCGACGCTGATCAGGCCGTAATAGAGGCCCAGCTCGAAGTCCTCGGTGTCAATCCTGGGCTCCTTGATCACTCGCCGCTCCACCTCCGGCGAGATGACCGGCGCAGAGCCGCTGGACTCCGGCACGGGGGCCCGGTCCCGGCCGAACAGGCTGCAGCCGCTCAGGGCCGTCGCCAGGGCCGTCGCCAGGGCCATCAGAAGAAGAAGGCGAAGCCTGCTTTCCATTCGTCCAGTTCCTCGTTGCTGTCGCGGCTCGTAAAGGTCAGGTAGCTGTTGTACTCACCGCGGAACATGAAGCGCTTGCTCACGTACATCCGTAACCCGAGGCCCACGTGGCCCACCTGGTCGGTGCGATCCTGGGTCTGGACCAGCGTCGCCCGGGGACTGATGTGGATCACCCCGGTCCCCAGCGTCGCGTAGGGTGACACCCGCCACTCCGGAAACGGCTGGTGGACGATATCGGCGGTCGCCAACCAGCCACTCGAGAAATTCCCGCTCACCTCCCCCACGTGCAACTCCACCGAGAGGTTGCGCGTTAAGTGATAGCCACCGTAGGCGGAAATCACGTTTGCTCCATCCAGGTCGCCCAGCTGCAGGCCGACTTCCCACCGCCGCCCCACGTAGTCGTCCGTCGTCGGCTCGTCGATCGCAGTCTGCCGGCCGCTGGTATCCAGCGTCGCCTGCATCTGGTCGAGCTTCACCCAGCCCTCGATACCGCGCGTTGTCCGCACCTGGAACCAGTCGGTCCGGCGCATGACCACCTCGATCTGCTCGCCCCGATCCACCACGTGGAACACCGGGTAACCCCGCCCGGGCCCCGTGTGGAGCTCGAGAAAGGGCTCCGCGACGACGGCCTCATAGTGGCTCGTCTTGCCATAAGCTGGTGTGACGGAGGGCAAGAAAACCAGAGCCGCTACCAGGAGAAACTGACGCATGGATCGATCCTGCGGGGCCTAGTTCAACGGCGCCTGGAACGGGTTGTTCCAGTACTGGGCGCCGATGTCGACCCATTCGGACAGGAGCCGCAGCTCCGCGGGGCTCAGCCGGCCGGCGTGCGTGCCACCGGGCGCAAATACATCAAAGAAGCGGCCCGAGGCCCGGGCGCCGGCGGTATTCATGGATGGATTGACCCCCACGGGCGCGAAGATCGGGTCGTTCGTGACCGGGTCCACGCCGACCTGCACCAGCAGGTCCTGCAGTACGCCGGCGTTCAGGACCTGCTCGTTGTCGCCGGACAGCAGCTCGCGGTAGGCCTTGAAGTGATCGGCGTTGATGTCGGACGGGCCGTCCGTGAGGTCGAGCTGGCCCGCGGGCACCTGGGGCGCGGCCATCGAGTCAACGGGCGCGTGGCAGCTTGTGCAGGTATCGTCCTGCAGCACGGTCGTGCCGTCCGTGTCCAGCGTGACGCGGGGGCGCGCCCACAGCGGGTGTATGTGGGTCTCGTAGTTGATCGTGATGCGGCAGCGGGGCGTCCAGTCCGTGAGGCAGTCGCCGGGCGTCGGCGCCGGCGTGACTAGGTCGGTGTAGCGATAGGCAAAGCTGGCGTCCTTGGCGCGGCCTGCTGCAACCGGATCGGTCCAGATGTCCTGGTAGACCACGTCCGGGCCCGGCCGGACCAGCGCGCAATCCGTGGCGCAGCTGATGCGCTTCTTCACCTCCGCCATCGTCTCGCCGAAGTCGGCGAAGTACGCCGCCTCGCTGTTCGGGAAGGGCTGGCCGTCGACGGTTGCTCCCGCCCAGACGCTCACGAAGGCATCCTTGCGGCCGTGGGACAGGCCACTCGAGGGGACGTGGCAGCCATTGCACGCCAGCACCTCGCCGGGACGGACCTGCAGCCAGTTCTGGTGGCGGCTCGTGATCCGGCGACCGTTGGCATCCACGACGGAGATGGCAAAGGGCACGTTGGCCGGGACCCTCGCGACGACGGAGCCGTCGGGCTCCACCGGCACGTAACCCAGGATTTCGCGCATGCCCTGGCCCGCGCTCACGCCGAAGGCACTGTTGTCAAAATCGAGGAAGTCCCGGTCCGGGAGCGACACCGGCTTCTCCAGCCGCAGGAAGCGGGCCGGCCGCTGGTCCGCGGTGGTCTGCGCCGGATCGGCGAGCCGGGCGATGTCCACGCCGGTGGTCCCGTCGAAGTCGTAGACGCTGCGGATATCGATCAGCCCCATGCCCTCCGCCACGAGAACGGGGTCGAGAGCGCCGGTGGACTCGCGGTCGAAGATCACCGGCGGCACGGCCCGCGGCTGGCCCGCCACGATGTCGCTGATGATCAGGCCGACTTCCGGGGCAAAGACCGGCTGCTGGGTGTTGGTCGCCCGGTCGTACACCCAGATGCTGAACAACGGTGGCGCCGCAACCGGGTTCGGAGCGGCGAGGGCCGCCGGCGTGCATGGAATCACCCGGAGGGCGGTGTCCAGCAGGCGGCACGGACTCCAGCTGACGAACATGCGGTCCGTGCCGTCAAACAGCGGGTACACGGCGGCAAACTCACCGCCCGGCGAGATGCCGTTGTTAGTGCGCACGTCGTTGATCACGGCGCGGGTCTGCGCCGGGCCGGACAGCAACCCGGCATTCGGCGCCGTCGGCTGCATGTTCTCGACGAAGTTGGCCCCGTCGATGGCGGTCAGGTCGCCGCCCCACTTGGTGGTCTGGAACGGCCGGGTGATTGAAAGGATCCTGCCGTCCGGCATCTCCCGGGGCTGCACGAACTGGATGATTGCACCGTCCGTGCCCGTGGCATGACTCTGCGAGCCGTAGTAGAGCTCGAGAGCCGCGCCGTCCGGGTTCATCCGGTAAAGATTCATCTCGCTGTTGCCGGCCGCATTGTCCCAGCGGGTGAACAGCACCTGGCCATTCGACAGGACGGTCGGATCCAGGTCGTGGCTCTGGTTGAACGACACCTGGTGGATGTCGCTGCCGTCGTCATTCATGACGTGAAGGACAAAGGCAGGCTCGTTGCGATTCTCTTCCTGGGCATCGAACTGCGGCTTACCCTCGTCCAGCAACACGGCCTTCGACTGGCGCTGGCGGGTCGACGAGAAGACGATCCGGCCATCGGGCAGGTAGTGGGGCGCGACGTCGTGCCCGGTCTCGGCGTTGATATCCGAGGCAATAACCCGGCGAAGCACGTCGCTGCCGAGTTCGTACTCCCAGACGTTCCAGGTGGGCTGGTCCATCTCGTTCGCGCCCTGGACGAATGGCCCGCGCATCGCGAACAGCAGCTTCGAGCCATCGTAGGACATCTCGAGATCGCGGATGTCGTACAGGCCGTTGCCCTGGGTGATGCGGTTCGTCACGTTCACTTCTGCGGCGGCAACTGCCGCCCGCTCGCGAACGAACAGCTCGGCGCCACGGCGGAAGGTGCGCAGGGAGCGCAGGTCCGACGTCTGGACTGCACCCTGGTTGTTCACCGGGACTGGCCGCTTGACGTAGGCAATGGCCACGTCAACGACGACCGGGTCCGGGCTCTGGCCACCACCGACACCACCGCCGCCACCACAGGCGGCAAGCACTATCGTCAGCACTGCCGTTGCCGGAAAGCCGACCGCGCGCCGAAGCGCGCACGGCGAAATACTTCGCATCCTTGCGATCATTTTCATCCCCATCACGGCCTGCCCAAAGAAATGGCCGTGATGCATAAGAGCCGATGCACGGTGCCCGATTGCCCGTGAGATAACGTAATACAAGCGGATTTCAGGGAACTGTTAAGGCAGTCACAGAACCCCGGAGCGGGTCCAACGCTAAATGTCCCCGGCGCGCAAATCGCCAGGTTTTTTGGGATGGGCACAACTTGATCACCTTGCTGGATCGACAGCGCAGCGCTGTCAGTTCATCGGCGCCGCGCGGGCAGATCTTGAGCCTCGCGGCCCTGTCGGCCGTCATGCTGCTGGCGGCTTCTGGCTTGCAGGCGGGTCCGCGCGAGCAGGCGCGGCGCATTCACGAGCGCCTGGCCGGCGTACCGCCGACTGAGGCCGTGCTCGCGAATATGGAGGCCGACGTGGCGTCGAGTAACGCCACCGATGCCGCCTACACGGCCATGCAGAACAGCAATTTCTACAGCGTGACGCTGAAGAACTTCGCGGCACCCTGGACCAACGAGGACCAGAGCGTCTTCGTGCCGCTCAATGACTACACGGCCACGATCATCGGCATGGTCCGGGATGACGTACCCTTCAATACGGTCCTCTCGGCAAACCTCGTCTACGTGGGCACCGGCAGCGGGGTCCCGGCCTATTCGCCGACCAACAACGACAACTACCAGGCCCTGGATGACCAGAACGCCGACCTCAAGGCGCGCCTGACCGCTACGACCCAGACGGCCACCAGCGGCCTGCCGGACGCCGCCACTGCAGGCGTGATTACCACCCGGGCCGCCGCCGAGGCCTTCTTTGAGGCCGGCACCAACCGCGCGATGTTCCGCTTCACCCTGATGAACCACATGTGCAGGGACCTGGAGCAGGTGCACGACACCAGCCGGGCCCCGGACCGGATCCGCCAGGACGTGTCGCGCAGCCCCGGTGGCGACAGCCGGATCTTCCTGAACAACTGTATCGGTTGCCACAGCGGCATGGATCCGCTGGCGCAGGCCTATGCCTACTACACCTTCGACACGACCCAGGGTCGCATCCAGTACACACCGGGTGTGGTCCAGCCGAAGTACTTCAACAACGACGCGACCTTCCCCTACGGCTACCGGACGCCGGACGATCACTGGACCAACTACTGGCGTGCCGGGCAGAACGCCCTCCTCGGCTGGGACAGCCAGTTGCCGGGCAGTGGTAGCGGTGCGAAATCGATGGGCCAGGAACTCGCCAACAGCACCGCGTTTGCGCGCTGCCAGGTGGAAAAGGTCTTTCGGAATGTGTGCCTGCGCTCGCCCGTCGACGGTGGTGACCGCGCGCAGATTGATTCGATGGTCGGTTCGTTCCGGTCCGGCGGCTATCGCCTGAAGCAGGTGTTTGCCGAGTCCGCTGCGTACTGCATGGGCGATTGAACGGAGGCTCGGGAACGTGAACACTCAGATCCGCATTGGCCTCCTGGCGCTGGCTGCCTCGATCCTGACCGCGTGCGGCGGCGGCGCGGGCACCGAGCGCCTGCCACCGAGCACCCTGCCACCGCCGACCACGTACTCCGGCCCGGCGCCGCAGACGGCCGATATCCAGAACTTCATGAATGCCCTGTGGACTAATGTCCGCAACGGCGGCGTCGCGCGCTGCTCGGGCTGCCACGGCACGACCCAGTCACCCCTCTTCGCCCGGGAAGACGACGTGAACCTGGCCTGGGCCGCCGCTGACCAGCTGGTCAACCGCACTGACCCCCCCAGTTCCCTGATCGTCCAGAAGATGGCGAGCGGCCACAACTGCTGGCTCGGCACCAACCAGGCTGCGATCCAGGCTTGCGCGACCACGATGCAGGCCTGGGTGAGAAACTGGCTGGACGGGACCGCTGGTGGTGGCACCAAGACAATCCAGCTCGTCGCGCCGCCCAGCAAGGACGTGGGCCAGAGCCGGAACTTCCCGGCCGCCTCGGCCGGCTTCGCCTCGACCGTGTACCCGCTCGTCAGGCAGTACTGCGCCGGCTGCCACAACTCGAACTCGGCCACCCGCCAGTCCCCGTTCTTTGCCGACGACGATGTGGAAAGCGCCTACTCGGCAGTCAAGACCAAGATCGACCTGGATGACCCGGACATGTCGCGGCTTGTGCTGCGCCTTCGCCAGGAGTTCCACAACTGCTGGAACAACTGCGCGGCCAATGCCCAGACCATGGAGGACGCCATCCGGGCCTACGCCCAGCAGATCCCGGTGACCGCCGTCGACCCGGCACTGGTGATCTCGAAGGCACTGACCATGTATGACGGCACCGTCGCGAGCGGCGGCAGTCGCTACGAGGCCGGCCAGATCGCCCTCTGGGAATTCAAGGAAGGCTCCGGTACGACCGCCTTCGACACCAGCGGCGTGCAACCGGCCATCAACCTGACGCTCTCGGGCGACATCGGCTGGGTCGGCGGCTGGGGCATCAACATCCGCAGCGGTCGCGCCCAGGGCTCGACCACCGCCAGCAAGAAGCTGCGGAGCCTGATCACAGCCACGGGCCAGTACAGCATCGAGGCCTGGGTGGCCCCGGCCAACGTGAACCAGTCGGACACCCGCGTGGTCACCTACTCGGCCGGCCCCACCCTGCGCAACTTCACGCTGGGCCAGACCATGTACAGCTACGACTTCTACAACCGCAGCAGCAACTCGACCGCCAACGGGGCGCCGCTCCTGCAAACGTCTGCGGATGACGAGGATGCGCAGGCAACGCTCCAGCACGTCGTGCTCACCTACGACCCGGTCGCGGGACGCCACATCTATGTCAACGGCGTGGACACCGGCGACGCCGACCCGGTTGCCGGCGGCACGCTGGCGGACTGGGATGACACCTTCGCACTCGTGCTCGGCAATGAGCCGTCAAATGACCGCCAGTGGCAGGGGGTGTTGCGCCTCGTCGCGATCCACAACAGGGCGCTCAGCCCGGCAGAGGTACAGCAGAACTTCGACGCGGGCGTGGGCGAGAAATTCTTCCTGCTCTTCAACGTCAGCGCCCACACCGGGGCTGCGGACACCTACGTGCTCTTCGAAGTGAGCCAGTTCGACAGCTACAGCTACCTGTTCAACCGGCCGACCTTCGTCAGCCTGGATCCGGAGTGGACGCCCTCCAGCCCGATCCCGGTTCGCGGGCTCCGCATCGGCGCCAATGGCACTGTGGTGCCCATCAGCCAGGCGTACCGGAACCTGGACACGGCGGTGAGTGTAAGCAACGGCTTTGTGCCGGGCACCGGCCAGGTGTTGTCCAGCCTCGGTACCGTGATCCCGCTCGAGAAAGGCCCGGACCAGGACGAGTTCTTCCTGACCTTCGAAGTGCTCGGCAACAGCACCAACGTGGTAACCGAGCCGGCACCGCTCACGCCCCCGCCGCCGGGCGACAGCCCGCCGGTGTCCGACATCGGCGTGAAGACCTTCGACCGGATCAACGCCACCATGGCGACGATCACCGGCGTGTCGCGCAGCCAGCCCGCGGTGAAGACCACCTACGCGCTCGTCAGGCAGCAGCTGCCGGCAGTGGTCAGCCTGAACGCGGTGCTGGCCTCGCACCAGGTGGGCATTGCCCAGCTGGCGATCGAGTACTGCAACGCGCTCGTGGAAGACACTACGCTCCGGACCGACATGTGGGGCCCGGGCTTCGACTTCAGCGGTGCGCCAAATGCGGTGCTGGATACCGGCCCCAAGCGGGACCAGATCTTCGTACCGTTGCTGACGCGGGCCATGGGCACCGGCCTCAACAGCCAGCCCAACGAGGCGGCCGTGCGTACGGAGCTCGACAACCTGACCCTGGACCTGGCGGCCTGCGGCAACTCCTGCCCGGCCAACCGGACCCGGACCATCGTCAAATCTGTCTGCGCCGCCACGATCGGCAGCGCCGTCAGCGTTATCCAGTAGCAGGAACGCGGGACCGAGGCACAACATATGGCACGCAAAGGCAAGCAACGGAACTACTTCGAGCCCCAGCGGCATCCGGACCATCCGCGGCCAATCACGCGACGACAGCTGATCAGCCAGGGCTTCACGGCGGGCTCCGCCACCGTGGTCGGTGCGGGCATCCTCGGCCTGCTCGCCAACCCGCGCACGGCCCACGCCGTCCTGGCCGCTGACCTGGAACTCCTCAAGTCGACCTGTGGTATCGCGAGCCAGGGTGCCGGCAAGATCCCGTTCATCTGCTTCGACCTGGCGGGTGGCGCCAACATGGCGGGCTCCAACGTGCTCGTCGGCGGGGCCGGTGGCCAGCTGGATTTCCTGTCGACGGCCGGCTACAGCAAGCTCGGGCTGCCGGGCGACATGATTCCGCCGGTGGTCAGCGCGATCACCCAGCAGGATCACGTGGACGAGACCCTCGGCCTCGCCTTCCACAGCGACAGCGCCTTCCTGCGCGGCATGATGACCAAGGTAGCCGCCGGCACGGCCGCGAGCATCAACGGCGCGGTGATCCCGGCCCGGTCGGAGAACGACACGGGCAACAACCCGCACAACCCGATGTACGGTATCGCCCGGATCGGCGCCAACGGCTCCCTGCTCGGTCTGATCGGCTCGCGCAACTCCGACTCCGGCGGCAACTCGGCGGCGCCGGTGATGATGATGAATCCCAAGGACCGGCCCACCAAGGTGGACCGGCCGAGCGACGTCACGGGCCTCGTGGACACCGGCGCCCTCGTGGGCCTGCTGAGCCAGGCGGATGCCGTCAAGGTGCTGGAGTCGATCCAGCGGGTCAGCGACATGAAGCTCCAGCGCGTGAGCACCAAGCTGGCCGGGCCCGAGGACACCGAGGTCAAGAAGCTCGTCAACTGCGGGTATGTGAAGTCGGCCGATATCGCCGACCGCTTCGGCGACCCGTCGAGCCTGAACCCCTCCATAGACCCGGACATCGTCGGGCCGGGTGGCATCTTTACCCAGGCCGAGTACGACAGTGACGACGAGTTCCGCAAAACCGCGGCCGTGATGAAGCTCGTGATCAACGGCTTCGCCGGGGCCGGCACGATCACGATGGGCGGCTACGACTACCACGGCGGCCGCCGCGCCGAGGGTGAGGTCAAGGACTTCCGCGCCGGGCGCTGCATGGGCGCCTGCCTGGAGTACGCCGCCCGCGTTGGCATGCCGCTGATGATGTATGTCTTCAGCGACGGTTCCCTGTCGAGCGACGGGGCGGTCGACAACACCGTCGATGGTCGCGGCAAGGGCGAGTGGACCAGCGACAACCAGTCCACTGCGGCCTCGTTCTTCCTCGTGTACAACCCCGGTGGCCGGCCCACACTGACCGGTGCGAACGCGGCCCAACAGGCCCGGCGCCAGCAGCTCGGCTACTTCCGCAGCGACGGCTCCGTGGAGACAGCCGCGACGCCGGCGGCCAACAACGTGAACCTGCTGGTAGAGACCGTCCTGCTGAACTACATGGCCCTGCACGGCGAACAAGGCAACTTCGCAAGCCTGTTTCCGAACCACGGCCTGGGCTCACCGACGCTGCGCGACTCGCTCACCGCCTTCGCACCGATCGTCAGCGGCACAATCTAGCGCCAGGCACGGGACCGCCTGCGCGGGCGATGCCATAATCGCGGCATGCCCTCATCGCCCCCTGTCGCCCTCCTGGCCTGCCCCCGCTGCGACGCCGGTCTCCGGCACTACCCGGACGCCACGTTCGGCTGTGGCAGTTGCGGCCAGAAATTCCCGCTCCTGGATCGCGTGCCCTGCCTTTTCGCCGAACCGGCAGCGACCCTGGCGGAGTGGCGCCAGCGGCTGCAATTCGCGCTGGAGAAGCTGGGCCAGGACAGTCGTAACCTGCAGCTCGAACTGCAGAACCCGCGCCTCCGGCCGCTGACCCGCGAGCGGCTCACGAACCTTGTCCAGGCCAGTGGCGACCAGGCACAGCGGCTCGCCGAACTGCTGGCGCCGCTCGCCCTGCACAAGGCGCAAACAGGCTACGCCACGCACCTGGCGCTGCAGACGCGCCTGCCGGCGGACCAGGGCCTCACCACCTACTACCCGAACATCCACCGGGACTGGGCCTGGGGTGACACGGAAAACGCCGAGTCACTGAAACTCGTCAGCAGCGCGCTCGGTCCCGCCGGCCGGGCGGACAGCGTGGCGGTACTGGGCGCCGGGGCCGGACGCCTGGCCTATGACCTGCACCGGCACCTGCGCCCCTCGACCACCCTGGCGGTGGACTTCAACCCGCTGCTCGCGCTCGTCGCCGCCCGGGCCGCTGACGGTACCGGCACGGCGCTGTGGGAATTTCCTCTCGCGCCACGGACGCTGGCGGACCACGCCGTGCTGCGGTCGCTGGTAGCGCCCGAGCCGGCGCCGGCCGGGTTCACCGTGCTGCTCGCCGACGTGCTGCGCCCGCCACTGCTTGCGGGGAGCCTCGACCTGGTCGTCACGCCCTGGGTGGTGGACATCCTGCCCGAGGACTTCCGGACCTTCGCCGCCCGGGTCAACGGCCTGCTGAAGCCCGGCGGACGCTGGATCTGCTTCGGGTCGCTGGCCTTCAGCCAGCCTGCGGCGGCCACCCGCTACAGCCTCGAGGAAGTCCTCGCCGTCATCATGGACAGCGGCTTTGGCGACCCGGAGGTCCGGGAGGACGAGATACCTTATATGTGCTCCCCCGCCAGCCGGCACGGCCGGCGGGAGCTCGTCGTGACCATCGGCGCGACGAAGGCGCAGGCGGTACCGCGGCCCGCCCGTCCGCGCGCGCTGCCCGACTGGCTGGTGAATGGCACCCAACCCGTGCCACTGCTGCCGGCCTTCCAGCTGCAGACCATGACCACGCGGATCTACGGCTTCATCATGGGCCTGATCGACGGCCGCCGCTCCTTGAGCGAGATGGCGCGGCTGCTCGTCGAGCAGCGCCTGATGACCCGGGAAGAGGCCGAGCCGGCGGTACGCACTTTCCTAACGAAAATGTACGACGAGAGCCAGCACCCGCCCGGCTTCTGAGCGGCGCACCGGCACGCGCTCCGCGTTGCCGCCGCGACTCAGGTTCCAGCCGACGTGGGCGGCAGGCGGACGGTGATCTCGGCACCGCCGAGCGACGACCGGCCGAGCGTGAGGGTGCCACCGTAGAGGCCGACGATTTCCCGGACCACGGCGAGGCCGATGCCCTGGCCGGGTACGTCGCCGCGCTGGTCGGCACGGATGCCCCGATCGAGAACGGCCTCGGTCTGGTCCTCGGGAATGCCGGGTCCGTCGTCCGCGACAGTGACGGACACCCCGTCCCCTGCTTCCACCGTCACGACGATCCGGCTCTTGCACCACTTCCAGGCATTGTCGAGCAGGTTGCCAAGGATCTCGTAAAGGTCCCCCTGCTCCGCCGGATAGACCGCGTCGTCGCCCACCTTCAGCGCGCACTCGACGGTCTTGTCACGATGGATCTTGCGCAGGCTGGCCGCGAGCTCGGTTAGCACCGGCAGCAGCGCGACGGGCCGGGCGGCGACGCTGCGCGGGCCCATCGCCGCCGCGCGCTTCAGCTGGTAGTCGATGACGCTCTGCATGCGGGCCACCTGGGCGGTCAGGGTGGCGCGGTCCGGCTGGCCGGAGCCAACCTCGTTGCGCACCACCGCGAGCGGCGTCTTGAGGCTGTGGGCGAGGTCGTCCATCGTGGTCCGGTAGCGCTCCATGCGCTGGCGTTCCGAACGCAGCAGTGTGTTGAAGCCGCGGCCGACGCCCTCCAGCTCTCGGGGGTACTCCTCGCTCAGCGCCTCGCGCCCGCCCTTCTCGATCGCAGCAATCTCGGCCGACATCAGGCGCAGTGGCCGGAGACCGAAACGGATCGCGAGCCAGAGCGCCGCCAGCAGCACGAACATAACACCGGAGAACCAACCGAGCAGCTGCTGGCGGAACTGGCCCAGCTGGCGTTCCGAGGCGGCAAGATCCGCCGCGGCGAACACCTGGAAAGCCGGCGTGGCCGTGGGCCCGAGCTCCCAGTTGATCGCCACGCCGAGCAGCAGGGCCCTGGTGCCGTCGGCGAGGACTCGGGGCGAGAGCGTGCGTTGCCCGGCGTTCAGCGTGGAGCCGGTGGCGAGGTCGAGACCGACGGCAGACGGCGACCGCCACAGCGGCAGGCCCGAGGCATCGAGAATCTCGGCGTAGAGCCCGGAGCCGGGATTGCGCAGGCGCGGCTCGAGCAGCCGGTCCGGGATCGTCAGGTTCCCGGCGTCATCGGGCTCGACCGCGCCGATCAGTGCGGACACCTGGATTTCCAGCTGGTCGGCGAGGGCCTCCTCGGCGCTGCGCCGGAACACCACGTCTAGCACGAGGATCGTGATGCCGAAGGCCGCCACCAGCATCACGGCAGTGATGACGAGCAGTCGTGTGCTAAGCGAGCCCCGCCGGCGCGGCATCCGCGCCGCCTCAGTCAGCAGTGTCTGGAGGGCGCGGCATCCGGTAGCCCTGGCCCCGCACCGTCTCGATCAGGCCCAGCGAGCGGTCCGGGTCGAGCTTCTTGCGCAAGCGCGTAAGGAGTACCTCGACCACGTTGCTGTCGCGCTCGAAGTCCTGGTCGTAAAGCTGGTCGGTGAGTTCCTGCTTGCTGACGACGCGGCCGGCGCGCATCACCAGCATCTCCAGCAGCCGGTACTCGTAGGCGGTCAGCGTCACGAGGCGGTCCTGGACGCGGACTTCCTTGGCGTGGGTATTCATCTCCAGCGGACCGGCGCGGAGGATGGGCTGGGCCTGCCCGGCCGTCCGACGCAGCAGGGCGTTGATGCGGGCCTTGAGCTCATCCAGGTTGAACGGCTTCACCACGTAGTCGTCAGCGCCGGCGTTCAGGCCATTGACCTTGTCCTGCCAGTGCTCCCGGGCGGTCAGGATGAGGATCGGGAACTCGCAGCCGCTGGCCCGCAGCCGGGTGATCAGCTCCACGCCCGAGCGGTCCGGCAGCCCCAGGTCGACAATGCCGAGCTGGACCGCGAATTCGGCGGCGAAGTACTCGGCCTCCGCGGCAGTGGACGCCTCGTCCACCGCGAACCCGGCCGCCCGCAGGCTGCCCGCCAGGGACTGGCGAAGCGCGGCGTCATCCTCAACGATCATGAGACGCATGACTGGCCCTCAGCGCAGAGCGCCCGTGGCAGCGTCCACGCGATACTCGCGCAGCCGGCCATCGGGCGTCAGCACACGGATGCGATACACCAGGACGCCACCATCGATCTTGCGATCGACGCGGACCACCTTGCCATCCGTCTTCTCCCGTACGAGCGCGACGGCGGCATCTTCCGAAAGTCCACCGCGGGCTTGCGGCTCCTGCGCCAGCGCCGGTGCCACCTGCAGCGGCAGGGCCGCCAGCAACGTGAGGCAGAGGACGGCGGCGCGGCGACGGAGAGCGGGGAACATGGCGGGCATTGTCGAGGGTCAGTGGGGCGGTGGCAATGGCAGGGTGATCACGGGCAGCACTATCGACCCCGGCCCCTGAACCCGCCCTGAAGTTCCTCAGGCGTTGCCGGGCCCTTCCCTGGCTGGCAAACACTCCCGCCATCCGGCAAGCTCCGCGCATGCAAAAGCTCCAGCGACTGCTCGATAACAATCGCGAGTGGGCCGACCGGATCAGCCGGCAGGACCCCGATTTCTTCGCCAAGCTGGCCGCCCAGCAGGGGCCCGAGTACCTCTGGATCGGCTGCTCCGACAGCCGGGTGCCCGCCAACCAGATCGTCGGGCTCCTGCCGGGCGAGGTCTTCGTCCACCGGAACGTAGCCAACGTGGTCGTGCACGCGGACCTCAACTGCCTGTCGGTACTGCAGTTCGCCGTGGACGTCCTGAAGATCCGCCACGTGATCGTCTGCGGGCACTACGGCTGCGGCGGCGTCCGCGCCGCCTACCGGGACGAGCGCATGGGGCTCGTGGACAACTGGCTGCGGCACGTGCAGGACGTGGCGCAGAAGCATCGCGCCGTGGTGGAACAGGCCGGTACGCTGGCCGAGCGGGTCAACCGGCTCTGCGAACTGAACGTGCTGGAGCAGGTCGCCAACGTGTGCCAGACCACCGTCATCCAGGACGCCTGGGACCGCGGCCAGGAGGTCACCGTGCACGGCTGGATCTACGGACTGGAAGACGGACGGCTGCGGGATCTCAACGTCGCCGCCTCGAGCACCGGTGAGTTTGCCCGGCTGTACCGGGCCGCGCAGGACGTTTACTTGCAGCCCTGATGGGCGTTAGATTGCCGCTCTGGACTGCCGAGCCCGACGGACCGGGCCCCACCACAGGTCAAGGAGACCCTCAATGACATCAGCCACCAGACGAATACCCGCTGCCCTGCTGCTCGTCGCCGCGCTCGCCGCGGCCACCGCCCTGCCGGTCACGGCCCGGGCAGCCGACAGCCTCGAGGGTCGGGCCCAGGCCGCCAACGAGGTGCTGCTGGACTTGCAGCGCATCCCGGAGCAGGCCATCCCGCCCAGCTTGCTCGATAGCGCCTACGCCGTTGCCGTGATCCCGAACGTGATCAAGGGCGGCTTCATCATCGGTGGCAGTTTCGGCAAGGGCGTGCTGATGGTCCGGAATTCCGACGGCAGCTGGAGCAACCCGGCTTTCATCAGGCTCGGCAACGTGGGCATCGGCTGGCAGATCGGCGCCCAGGGCGCGGACCTCGTGCTGGTGTTCAAGAGCCGGCAGGGCGTCGACAACATCGCCCGCGGCAAGTTCACCCTCGGTGGCAGCGCCTCGGCGTCCGCTGGCCCGGTCGGCCGTACCGCCCTCGCGATGACCGACGGCGAGTTCAAGTCCGAGATCTACACCTACGCCCGCAGCCGGGGCCTGTTTGCCGGCGTGTCCCTGGACGGAGGCGTGATCACCATCGACCAGGAAGCCAACGCCGCCTGGTACGGCAGCGGCAACAGCGCTGCCTCGAGCATCTTCTCCGACCGCAACATCCCGACCCCGCCCGGCGCCGCCCCCCTGCTGGCCACCCTCGGCAAGATGGCACCGAAACTCAGCTGGAAGAACCCGGGCCAGCAATCCGCGCCGGCCACCAGCGCGCCACCGCCGGCGGGCAGCGAGCCCGACGCAGCAAGCCGTACCTACCCCATCGACGACGGTGCGGCGGGTGGCGCGGAAACGAAGTTCTAGCCGCCCACGAGGGTCGGCACACAGCTGACAGCGCCGTGCCCGGGGCGAAGCGCACGCTGGGGTGCAGTTCCACCCGGGTCACCGCCAGCTGTGCCGCCGCGTCCGGCTCCAGCCAGCCGCTGGCGGCGTCGCGAGGCCCGGACATGGACGTGCCCGGAGTGGTTGCAGTCGGCTATCATCCGGCGCCTCCACCCGCTTCGGCAACCCGCATGGAACTCAGCAACCGACACAACCTCCGCCAGCTTCCGCCGGAGCCCACCGCGCTGCACTTCGGCATCCGGGTGACGATGCCGGCCCTCGATCCGCTCCGGCAGGTGCTCGGCAACGACTGGCACACCGAGCACTGGTATGCCTCGGCCGCAGAGCGGGACGCGGCCCTGGTGGAGATCGGCAAGCGCCACGCCTACAGCCGGATTGGCGACCGGCCGAGCATCCGCCTCGAAACCCTCGAGCGGTAGCCAGGCCTTGCGCAGGGAAGTACCCCGGTCGGGAGCCCTGGCGGCCCTCGCACTGCTCGCGGCGGGGACCAGCGCCGCTGCCGCCGAGGGCCCGCTGCCGGAGGAGATCGTCGTCACGGCCACCCACTACCCGGCCTCAGCTCTCGCCCTGGCGGGCAACACGACCCGCGTCGATGCCGACCGGATCGCGCTGCTGAACCCCTCCCACGTCTACGAGATCGGCACGCAGGTCCCCGGCGTCTGGCTGTCCCGGGGTAGTGGCCAGGAAAACCTCACGGCCATCCGCTCACCGGTGCTGACGGGGCCCGGGTCCTGCGGCAGCTTCCTGGTCCTCGAGGACGGCATTGCCGCACGCCCCGCCGGCTTCTGCAACGTCAACGAACTCTTCGAGCTGCCGACCGAGCAGGCCGCGGCCGTGGAAGTGATCCGTGGCCCGGCCTCCGCCCTGTTCGGCTCCAATGCCGTTCACGGCGTGATCAACGTCCTGCTGCCTGAACCCGGCACGCGTGTCCTGGCCGCGAGCGGCGAGATTGGCCCCAGCGATTTCCTGCGCGGCAAGCTGCTGGTCAGCGCGCCGGGCAGCACCGCGGATACCGGCCTGGTGGGCGGCGTCGTGGTGGACAGGGACGGCGGCTTCCGCGACGCCTCCGACTACCGGCAGGCCAAGGGCTTCCTCAAGTACGCCACGGCGCTGCCGACAGGCCGGCTGGAGCTCGGCTTCAGCGGCAGCAAGCTGGACCAGGAGACCGCCGGCTTCATCATCGGCAAGGACGCCTACAAGGACGAGGCGCAGCGCCTCACGAACCCGAACCCGGAGTCCTACCGGAACGCGAGCAGCGAACGCCTGCACCTGCGCTACCAGCCGGCGTCAAACACTGCGGAGGACGGCTGGGATGTGCTCGCCGTCCTGCGCCGCTCCGACATGGACTTCCTCCAGCACTTCCTGCTGGGCGAGCCCGTGGAGAGAAATGGCCAGACGAGCGCCGGCCTGACGGTGCTCCACTACCTGACGGCGGGCGACGTCCGCGTCACCGCGGGCCTCGACCTGGAGCTGGCCGACGGCTGGCTCAAGGAAGACCAGGAGGGCCCTGACGTCGGCAACCCGGTCCGGCCGCAGGGCCCCCACTACAACTACAGCGCCCGCCAGTGGCTCGTGTCGCCCTACGCGCAGGCGGAGTGGCAGTTCCTGGAGCGCTGGTCGCTGGTTGGCGGCCTGCGCCTCGAGTGGCTCCGCTACGGCTACGACAACCGCCTGGCCGCGAACACCATCGGCCTGTTCACCCGCCCCGCCGACCGCAGCGACGCCTTCACGAACCTGGCGCCGAATCTCGGCCTGCTGTTCCGGTCCGGCGAGCACTCGTCGCTGTACGCGACGGCGACGCGCGGCTTCCGCGCGCCTCAGGCCGCGGAACTCTACCGGCTGCAGGCCGGGCAAAACGTGGCCGACCTGGAGTCGGAGTCGATCGACAGCTTCGAGCTCGGCTGGCGCTGGCAGTCACCGGGCGTGCGGGTCTCCGCCGCGGCCTTCACGATGCACAAGGACAACTACATCCTCCAGGACTCGAACCGCTTCAACGTCAGTAACGGCCGGAGCAACCACGTCGGCGTCGAGCTCGGCGTCGAGGCCCGCAGCGAAACCGGCCTGTATGCCTCGCTGGCCTGGACCTGGGCAAAGCAGACCTACGACTTCAGCAAGGTGATCGCCGGCGGCGAAACGATCACCGACGGCAACGACATCGACACCGCGCCCCGCACCCTCGGCAGCCTGCGACTCGGCTGGAGCCGCGACCCCTGGCTCACCGAGGCCGAGTGGGTCCACCAGGGCCGCTACTACCTCACCGCCCAGGAAGCCCAGACCTACCCCGGCCACGACCTGCTGAACCTGCGCGCGGCCTGGTCGATCACGCCGGCCTGGACCGCGACCGTGCGGCTCAACAACGTCACCGACGAGCGCTACGCGGACCGGGCGGACTTCGCCTTCGGCAACTACCGGTACTTCCCGGGGCGCGACCGGGAGGCCTTCGTCGAACTGGCCTGGCGAGCGCCGTAACGGCGCCTGCGCCACTGCGCTTCGTCGCGCGCGGCTCGGTGTACTCCGTAGCCCGCAGCCCCCACGGTGGTGCATCCCGCGACCATCTGCCGAAGACCCCGCCCGCTACCGTGAGTACACGGTGTGCGCGGGCGAGGCATCGGCCGCTGGCCGCTCAGCTTCATCCCGGTGGCAGCGGACACACGGCGGGTGTCCCGTCCGGCGCACACCGTGTACTCACGGTAGCCGGACGGGATTGCCCGCCGGGGGGCCGCGGGCTACGGAGTACACCGAGCCGCCCGCGACGACCGTGCTAGGCCGTGCTGTCGGCGTCGGACCAGCGCGTCCAGTCGCGGCGGTTTGCCGCCACGTGGAAGAGCGCCGCAATGACGCGCCGGTCGTAGTGGGTGCCGGCGCCCCGGAGTAGTTCGTCCAGCGCCGCCTCGATGGACACGCCCTGGCGGTAGGCGCGGACGCTCACGAGGGCTACGAAGGCGTTGGCGACCGACAGGATGCGGCCGGAGAGGGTCATCTGCTCCGCGGTGAGGCCGCGGGGGTAGCCGGTGCCGTCGAGCAGTTCCTGCTTCTGGGCGATCACGTCGAGCACGGGACCGTCGAAGTCGAGGCCCTTCAAGAGTTCCAGGCTGTACTCCACGTGCCGGCGCAGCAGGTCCCGGTCCGACGTGGTCAGCGGCTCGGTCTTGGTGAGCAGATCGGCGGGCAGCATGATCTTGCCGATATTGGCGAGCGTCGCCGCGAGGCCGAGCGTTGCCTGCTCCTCGTCCGGCAGGCCGAGTTCCCGCGCCACCGCCCGGGCAACCTCCGCCATGCGCGTGGCGTGGTGGGTCGCGAAGGGATCATGCAGGTCCACCACGTCGGACAGCGTGGTGACGAGGCTGCGCAGCATCTCCGCGTGGTGCTGCTCCTCCACCTTGAGCTCGGTCACGTCGCTCAGGACGAGCAGCAGCAGCTGCCGGCGCTCGCCGATGCGTTCCACGGGAATGATGCTGACCTGGAAACTGCGGAGCGCCCCGCCGAGCGACAGCGGCAGCACCCGGTGCATGGGGGCGCGCTGACGGCGGACCTGCTCGCCCAGCTCGGCCAGGATGGTCGCGACGGCGTGGCCGAACACGCCGGCCAGCCGGCCGCCGACGATCGCGCCGATACTGCTCTTCGTGGCTATGGCCGTCGCCTGGTTGGTGAAGACCACTTCCTGCTCCCGGTTGATGAGCACCGTGAGCACGTCCACGTTGTCCGTGATGGTGTGGAGAAGGTCGGTCTGCTTCTGCAGCTTGGCGGCCTTGTCGCGCAACACCGCCGCCTGGGCCCGTGCCTGTACGCTGCTGCCGTGGCGCCACGCCGCGACCGCGAGCGCCGCGATCGCGACGAGCAGCAGCGACAGGCTGGCGAGCAGGAAATTGCGCCGCTCGTTGGCGCCACTCAGGGCCTCGGCCGCGTTGACCTGCTGGGCCAGCACCCACTCCCGGCCGTTCGCGCCCCGGCCGCCTGGCGCCTGGCCGCGGATCCGCCGGCTCACCTGCAGCACGGGCGTACCGCGATAATTGTCCAGTGCTGCGAAGCGGTCCGGCGCCAGCACAGCGGCGGCCTCCGCCAGCTCGCTGCTGGCCTGGGGCCGCTCGAGAGGCATGCTCCTGCGCAGTGCGTTGGCGCCTTCGCGGGTCGGCGACAGGAACAGCACACTCTCGTCCTGGCGCGCGAGCAGCAGTGTCTCGCTGTCCTCGGCGAAGGACGGGCCGCGGTTCAGCAGGGGATACAGCTCCGCATCGGCGGCGCGCACACCGAGAATCACCCCAAGCGGGCCCCCGCCCTGCTGCAACGCGCCGGAGACGGCGCTCACCGGGATGGCCACAACCAGCATCGCCCGGTCGTCGGGGCCGGCCACGAGATCCACCACCGGCTGGGGCGGCGTCGCCAGGGCCCGGCGGGCCACGTCGCCGTAGGCGCCGGTCACGCTGCCGAGTCCCGGCGTCACGGCAACCGGCGCGAGGTTCGCGTCGAGCAGGGCAAGGCCCGTCGTCCGGGGGCGTGGCAGGTTGGCGGGCACGCGCAGCCCCGCGTCCGGCAGGTAACCACCCCGCTCCGCCGCCGCCAGCATCAGGTTCCGGAGGTACGCCTGCTGGGCCGGCTCGGCCGCCGCCTCGGGTGACTGGCGTGCCTTCACCACCTGCCAGAGGTAGAGCTGCAGCGAGGCGTTGCCCGCCAGCTCCTCCAGCTCCCGGCGATCCGCGGCCAGCAGCCGCGCCACCGAGTCGGCCCTGGCGTCCGCCACCAGGCCGAGGCGGGACTCCCACTGGAGCAGATCCCGCTGCCGCTCCCCTTCTATATAGACATTGATCAGCAGGGCGCCGAGGCCCACCAGCACGAGCAGGCCGAGGACCGCGATGGTCACGGGCGAGGGCTGCCGGCGGCCGGGAGCAGCGTCGCTCATGAGGGTGGCAGGTGAATCCACCAGCGGGATTCATTGATCGAAAATACCGGGACGTAGTGCACCACGTCCCGGTCTGCCAGGACCGCCTGCACCTGGTTGTCGAGGATCAGTGTGTCCCGGCCCCGGGAAACCGCGAGTACCGCGTGCGGCACCCGCAGGTTGGTGTCCTGCACGACCACGAGGCGCAATTCGTCCGTCGGGTAGCCGAGCCAGCGCAGCGAGAACAGCTTGGTGATCACGTAGTCCTCGCAGTCGCCGCCGTTGGCGAGGAACTCCCGCGGTATCGCCCAGTAGTCCTCGACGCCGTAGTTGTCGATGTCGAGCACGTAGCTGCGGGTGTTGGCGTAGCGGTTGACTGCCTCGAGCTGCGCGCGGAAGGGCAGGCTGCGCGACGCATCGAGGAAGCGGTGCCACTCGGCGAGGTGGCAGCGATTGAAGGTGCGGGCGCCGCAATCGCCGTCGCGGACATCCTCCGTGAGATGACGCTCAAGAGCGCGCAACCACTGGGGGAAGTCCGCAATGCTTGTTTGCGGCAACTGGCGGTAACCGAAGAGTTCAGCGGGAAAAGCGAGCACAACGCTGCTCGCAAGACATAAGACACCAGACGCCAGGATCCGGGCCACTGCCCGACGATTTAGCGACATGGTTTATGCAGTGCTGACCCGGTGTGTTCTAATATCGCGCAACTTCCGGAAACTACAACAAAAAGACTTATGGAAAGCAAGCTGATTCCGGCCTTCGGTCGGCGCCTGTTGATCGTCCTCTCGCTGCTGCTGGCGGGATTGCCCGGTGTCGTGCCCGTGCACGCGCAGTCAACGGCCGGCGCCGGGGCCGTGCAGAGCGACTTCGACGCCGCCCTTGAGGCCATCGACCAGTCGCGGCTGCGCACTGCCCGCCAGCGCCTGCAGACGCTGCTCGCCGCCAACCCGTCACTCAGCCGCGCGCGCCTCGAGCTGGCCCGCGTCTACTACCTGTCCCGGGACTACCCGGAGGCGCGCCGCGAGGCGCAGATCGTGCTCGACGACCCGGACACGCCGCCCACCGTGCGCGCCACGGTGCTGGCCTTCCTCGCCCAGATCGACGCCGACGAGCGGCGCTACGCGGCCCGTCACCAGTGGTCGCCTTCCCTGTATGCCGGCCTGATGTACGACACCAACGTCAACATCGGCCCGTCCCGGGACGTGATCGACACCGGCCTGTTCTGCACGCCGGTGTTCCCCTGCAACGTGGTCAGCGAGTCCCGGCCGCAGTCCGACATGGCCCTGGTCCTGAACGGCGGTATCGCGCACACCTTCAACCCGAACCGGCGCTTCGAGTGGGGCGAGGACACCGGCAGCTTCGTCTGGCAGAGCGAGCTGAACGCCTACTACCGGGCCTACGCCAGCGAGACCGACTTCAACCTCGGCGTGCTGACGCTGCGCACCGGCCCGGCCTGGATCGTCCCCGGCCACTGGCGCGCCTACGTGGCCCTGCAGGCCGACCAGATCTTCCTCGACAACCGCTACCTGGCCCTGTTCGGCAGCGTGAACCCGGGCGCCGCCTGGCAGTTCGGCGATGACTGGGAGCTGGGGCTCGACGGCATGCTGACGCGCCGCACCTACCGGGACGCCGCCGAAAGCGGCCGCGAAGGCGATTACCTGGCCGCGAACCTCACGGTTGGCCGCTACCTCCGCGCCCGCAGCCTGCTCGTCCAGGCCGGCGTCAGCTACGCGGACTTCGGCGCCGACGAGGACCGCTACAGCTACAGCGGCCCCGAGGTGTTCGTCGGCTTCAACAGCGAGGCCTGGACCAACGGCGCGGTCTTCGCGCGGGTTGGCTACCGCTGGTACGACTTCAATGGCCTCGAACCCGGCTTCGCGAAACAGCGGAATGACGAGGAGCTGCGGGCCACCGCCGGCTTCCAGCACGACTACCGGGAAGGCTGGCTCAACAAGTGGAGCCTGATCGGCAGCTGGACCTACACCGATAACCAGTCCGGCGTGGCGATCTACGAGTACGACCGGCACCAGGTCAGCCTCGGCCTGTCGCGCCGCTTCTGACTGCCATAACGGGATTACGTTAACGGGAACTGGGTCACGTTTCGTGCAATGCACGGTGAACCGCTGCCGTACTTGATGTAGAAGTAAGCAACAAGATTAGAACAAGAACCAGCGAACCGCGGCCCACAAACGGGCACAAGCCAAGCAATGCGGGGCTGGCAACAGTGGGAATCAACATGCGTCTGTTTACCGTCCGTTTGCCGGCCGTCCTGGGGACATGCCTCCTCGTCAGCCTGCCGCTGCTCGACACCTCCGCGCCCGTGCACGCCGCCGACCTGGCCCGCTCGGACCAGGATTGCGCGCAGTTGCTGGAGCGCTGGGCGACGGACCCCAAGGCCGCGCCGAAGCGCGCCGTCGATGCCTGCAAGAAGCAGCTGGCCGCCATCGCGCCGGCCGCCGGGTCACCCGGCGACGAGGCCGCGCGTGCCCAGCCGGCAGCCGTCGCCAGTCTTGATCCGTGTTCCGGGCCGGATGCCGCAAGCTCGGTGCTGTGCTGGGGCCCCTGGTCCCGGCTGGCGCCTGCCGCCGCCGCACCGCTGGTGGCACTCAACCTGCCGGATGTGGCCGTCGAGTGCGACCTGATCTCCGACCTCGCCAACCAGTGCGTGCCAAAACTGGAGCCCGTGCTCCCCATCGAGGGCTGCCAGCCAGGCACGCCCTGCGGGTTCGCGACGATCGTGAGCGGCGTGACCAGCACCGGTGACGCGGAGACCACTGAGTTCGGAGCCTTCCGCCTGGCGTCCGATGGTTCGGACTTCACGGTGTCGCCCCGGACCGGCGACACGAGTGACGGCCCGATCGACTCGGTGCCGATGACCACCATCGTCACGCCACGGCCCGACGGCTACGGGAACCTGCGCGCAAGCGGCCGGGACGGCGACGTTAATTCGCGCCTGATCGCCCGCGTCGTGCAGGACGACGACGGCGACGTGCAGCTGGCCGCCGACGTCTGGACCCACGGCACCCGGGAGAACGCCCGGTCGGGCTACTTCGCCTGGGGCATCGCCACCAGCCAGGCGGGCCTCGACACCCTCAACGCCGGCAACGTCAGCATCAATTTCGCAGGCCCGATGTCGGTGAACAACGCCACCGTCGGCACGATGACCGTCAACTTCGGCAGCAACCCGACCTGGATCGGCACCTGGACGAATCCTGCCTGGAGATTCGGCGCCGGCGGCCCGGTGACCGGCGTCAACCTGGTCTCGGCGCCCGGGCAGTTCACCAGCAACGTCACCGGCCCCGGCAGCTACGTGCAGGGCGCGCTGGTCGGCGAGGCGGGCGGCCCCCGCGGCATCACCCACATCATCGACGTCAAGCTGGAGGGCCAGGGCCGCATCAAGGACGTGGGCCTGCTGCGCGATGTGATTGCCACGCCGGGCGTGGCGCCCTGAAGCCTGTATCTGCAACGGTCCATGACCGAATCGAGTAGACCCATGAACATCTGCACCGCTGCCTTCCGCCACCTGGCCACGGCCCTGCTACTGCTCGCCGGCGCCACCGTCCAGGCCGCCAGCCTCACCCTCGTACCGTCGGCCACAGCCGTCGCGAAAAACTCGGTCTTCACGGTGGGCCTGAAGCTCGACGCCATGAACGCGCCGGGGGCCCACCCGGGCCTTTACGGCGGCGAGATCCTCGTGAGCTTTGACAAGACCCTGTTGAACTACGGGGGCTTCACGCTGGCGAGTGGCGTCAGCTACTTCAGCGCGCCGGCGGTGAGCACCGCGGGCAACACCCAGACCGTGCACCTCGGCTTCGACAATGCCGCGGACCTCGGCGCCGTGGGCACCTTCTCGTTTACCGCGATCGGCAACGCGGGCAGCACGGCCGCGATCGGCCTCACGGACGCTGACGACTTCTCCGGCAGCTTCGCGAGCTACACCCCCACCTATCAGCGCTTCTACCCGACCTTCACGCCCACGCAGGTGGCGGTGGTGCCCTTGCCCGCGAGCCTGTGGCTGCTCGGAACGGCGCTGGGCGGCATCGCCGTGCGCCGCCGCTTCCGCCGCGCGGCCGACTGAGTCCCCGCCCTTGAACAGCCACGGCGCGCGGTCCGGGACCAGCGCGCGGGTGCGGCTGGCTGGCGTTCTCGCCGCCGCCTCCATCACGGCTTTCGCGGCGCCCGCACCGCCAGCCCCCGCCCAGGACCCCGACTGGCACATCCCGCTTGCGCCCACCGATGCCGGCGACCCACAGCAACCCGACGCCCTGCGGCTGCAATTGGCCCTGGCGCACTACCGGGCCCTTGCCGCCGCCGGTGGTTGGCCCGTGCTGCCGGCCGACACTCGCCTGAAGCCCGGCCAGCGGGACCCGTCCGTCGTCGCCCTCCGCGAGCGGCTGCGCGTCAGCGGCGATTTCGCGGGACTGCCCGGTACCGCCGACGCCTGGTTCTATGACGCCGGCCTCAAGAGCGCGCTCGCGACGTTCCAGGAGCGCCACGGCCTGCCGGCCACCGGCGAACCCGACGAGCGGACGCTGGGCGCGCTGAATGTGCCGGCCGAGGCCCGCGTGCGCCAGCTCGAGGCGACGCTCAACCGCTGGCGCTGGCTGCCCCGGAACCTGGGCCCCCGCTACCTCTGGGCCAATGTCCCCGGCGGCTACCTTGAGCTGGTCGAGGACGGCGCGCCCACGCTTCACATGCGCATCATCGCCGGCCACCCGGACCGGCCCACGCCGAGCTTCCAGGACACGGTGCGCCGGATCGTCGTGAACCCGCCCTGGTCCGTGCCCCGCACGATCGCCGTGGAGGACCTGCTGCCCACCCAGCAGGAAGACCCGACCTTTCTTGCCCGGCTCGGCATCCGCGTGTACGGCGCCGGCGGCCGCGAGCTGGACCCGGCCCGCATCGACTGGCAGCGGGTCAGCGCCACGCGCTTTCCCTACCAGCTCCGCCAGGACCCGGGCCCCCTGAACAGCCTCGGCCGCCTCAAGTTCGTGCTGTCAAACCCCTGGGACATCTACCTGCACGACACGCCCTCCCGGCGTCTCTTCGACCTGAACAGCCGGACCTTAAGCTCCGGCTGTATCCGGCTGGAGCAGCCGGAAATGCTCGCCGAACGGTTGCTGGGGAGTGGCGCCCCGGGCGGGAAATCCTTTCCGCTCGAGATTCGCGGACTCGATTCTCGCGGAAAGGATTTCCCGCCCGGGGCGCCGCCGCGCACGCGGTCGATCGAGATTCCCCGGCCCATAACGCTGTACGTGGTGTACCTGGCCAGCTGGGTGACGCCGGAGGGGGTGGTCAACTTCCGGCCCGACGTTTACGGGTGGGACGCGAGGCTGCGATAATGCGTGGCTTGGCCCGACAGTCCTACAGGAAGACCCCATGGCAGAACCCACGCTCACGCCCCCCGCCGGCGGCGCCAGGATCACCATCAGCAACGGCAAGCTGACGGTTCCCAACAACCCGATCATTCCGTTCATCGAGGGCGACGGCACCGGCCCCGACATCTGGCGCGCCTCGGTGCGCGTGCTCGACGCCGCGGTCAGGAAGGCCTACGGCGGCAAGAAACAGATCCACTGGCTCGAGGTCTATGCCGGCCAGAAGGCCTATGACAACTACAACACCTGGCTGCCCGACGCCACCGTCGAGGCCTGCCGGGAATACCTCGTCTCCATCAAGGGACCGCTCACGACGCCCATCGGCGGCGGCATCCGCTCGCTGAACGTGGCGCTGCGCCAGTTGCTCGACCTGTACGTGTGCCTGCGCCCCGTGCGCTGGTTCAAGGGCGTGCCGTCCCCGGTGAAGAAGCCGGAGGACGTCGACATGGTGATCTTCCGGGAGAACACCGAAGACATCTACGCCGGTATCGAGTTCGAGGCTGGCACCGAGGGCAACAGGAAATTCCTCGAGCTGTTCAAGGCCAACTTCCCCAAGGAGTACAGCAAGATCCGCTTCCCCGGCAGCTCGGGTATCGGCATCAAGGCTATCTCCCGCGAAGGCACCGAGCGGCTGTTCCGCTCCGCCATCGAGTACGCGATCGCCAACAAGCGCAAGAGCGTCACGATCGTGCACAAGGGCAACATCATGAAGTACACCGAGGGCGCGTTCCGTAACTGGAGCTACGCCGTCGCCGAGCGGGACTTCCCCGGCCAGACCTACACCTGGGACCAGTGGGAGCGCACCAAGGCAGACCAGGGCGAGAAGGCTGCCAACGAGGAGCAGAAGGCTGCCCTCGGGAAGGGCGCCGTGCTGATCAAGGACGCCATCGCCGACATCACGCTGCAGCAGGTGCTCACCCGTCCGGCTGAGTTCGACGTGATCGCCACGATGAACCTGAACGGCGACTACCTCTCGGATGCCCTCGCCGCCCAGATCGGCGGCATCGGCATCGCGCCCGGTGGCAACGTCAACTACATGACGGGCCACGCCGTCTTCGAGGCCACGCACGGTACGGCGCCGAAGTACGCCAACCTGGACAAGGTAAATCCCGGCTCGGTGATCCTCTCGGGCGAGATGATGCTGCGCTACCTCGGCTGGACCGAGGCCGCGGACCTCATCATCAGCGCGATGGACAAGACCATCGGCGACAAGACCGTCACCTACGACTTCGCGCGCCTGATGGACGGCGCGACCGAGGTTAAGTGCTCGGTGTTTGGCGACAAGCTGATCAACAATATGTAGTCACGGAGACAAGGCCATGTCCGACAAGCGCGCTGCAACCGAGCCCGTGTCACGCCGCGACTTCCTCAACAGTGCCGCGGCCGGCACCGCCCTCGCGACCCTCGCTGCCGCCGGGTACCCCAACCCGGCCGGCGCCACCCCGCTGGTCGCCGCGGCCTCCGCCACCCGGCTGAAAGCCGCGCCCACGGCGCCCTTCGACTCCTCCCGCGACTGGATCGCCGCGCTGGAGGCCAACGGCCTGCTGCTGCGCTTCAAGCGCATCGACCAGGACAAGTTCCAGATCCCCGCGCTCTTCTTCCGCGCCACCGAGCGCTTCACGATGTACGGTACCCCCGCGATGCTGTTCGAGGAAGTGAAGATCGACGGCAAGTGGGTGAAGGGCCCGGTCATCATCAACGCCCAGGGCCACTGGAACACCGACGCCATCATCTGGGGCCTGCCAGTCACGCCCGGCGATCACTACGAGACCTATCGCACCGCCCGCCGCTACATGCAGGACATGCTGACGAAGCATGGCGGCACCTTCCCGGAAATCCCGCCCGTCGAGATCGCGCGGGACAAGGCGCCAGTCAAGGAAGTCGTACTGAACGGCGACGACATCGACATCACAAAGTTCGCCTTCGTCAAGACCAACCCCGCCGATGGCGGCCGCTACGTCAACACCGGCTCGCACTTCATGGTGGACCCGGAACTCGGCCCGAACTTCGGCACCTACCGCTGCCAGATCAGGGGGCCCCGCAAGCTCGGCATCAACCCGGAACCCAACCAGACCGGCTACAAGATGCTGATGGCCGCCCGCGAACGCGGCGAAAAGACGATGAAATACTCCATCGTGCTCGGCCAGGACCCGGTGGTCTGGATGCTGAGCGGCACCCGCCTCGCGCCCCGGGGCTTCGCCCCCAAGCCGCTGCCGGCCGACGAGCTGGCGATTGCCGGCGGCATGCGCGGCAAGGCCATCGAGATCGTCAAGTCCGAGAACACCGACATCCGCATACCCGCCCACGCCGAGATGGTGATCGAGGGCACGATCCAGCTGGACGAGTCGACGATGGAACCGGAAGGCCCGTTCGGCGAGATGTTCGGCTACATGGGCCCGGTGAAGCCGAAGAACTTCATCATGACCATCGACACGATCACCCACCGCAAGGACCCGTGGCTCATGAACGCCATGACCGGCATGCAGCGGGGCATGGTTACCGCACCGATGGACGCGGCCTACAGCGTGACGCTGAAGGACATGGTGCCGGAGTTCGTCGAGTACACGAATCCCCAGGACACGATGGGCATCGTGGTCATGAGCATCGACAAGACCGGCCCCGGCCAGGGGCTGAAGGGCGGCCTGGCAATCGCCAAGCGCAACCCGATTGCCAAGGTGGTCATCGTGGTCGACAAGGACATCAACATCCTGGATCGCACCGAAGTGATGTTCGCAGTCGGCTCACGCTGGCAGCCCTACCCCGCCAGCACGATCATCGAGAAGACCTTCGGGCTGATGACCGATCCCAGCCAGGTGGAGTACGCCAAGACCAGCAAGATCGTGATCGATGCCACCCGCCAGCTACCCGGCGAAGGCGGCAAGGCGGAGTTCCCGAAGACCAACCGCGAGCTGCTGATCGAGGGCGCACCGGATGCCTTCGCGGAAGTCGACGCCTTGTTCCGCGAGGCGCTGGCGAACTGGAAGCGGGTGTAGGCGCCATCTATTTCGCTGCCGCCGGCCGTTTCCGGACAAAGTCGCCGGTTTCGCGAATTGCCGCGCACGCCGCATTGCCCAAACTGGACGGGTGCGCGTTCGGGACCTTATCAAGATCCTCCAGCACCCGGTCAAACGGGGTACAGTCACCGTGTCGGGAAATACAGGCTCTGAAGTCACATCCGGCACACTGAACAGCGTGCTCAAACAGGCGGGACTGAAGAAGGATCAGCTGCGATGAAGTACCTGGTGGTCATCGAGGAAGGTCAGGAAGGCTTCGGTGCTTATGTGCCGGACCTCCCGGGTTGGGTTTCCGCCGGGGATTCCCCGGAAGAAGTACTGGAACTGATCCAGGAGGCCATCGAGCTGCACCTGCAGAGCATGGTCAAGGACGGGGAGCGCATTCCCGCGCCCTCGTCCAGGGCGGCGCTGGTTGAAGTGCGCGCCGCCTAGCCCCGGTCCAGCGGGCTCTTCACCCCCTTCGCCCCCTTCCCCATCACGTGCGTGTAGATCATCGTGGTCTTCACATCGCTGTGGCCGAGCAGCTCCTGCACCGTGCGGATGTCGTAACCGTCCTCCAGCAGGTGAGTGGCGAAGCAGTGGCGGAAGGTGTGGCAGCTGGCCGGCTGCTGAATGCAGGCCTTGCGCACCGCCAGCTTCACCGCACGCTGCACGGTCTGCTCGTAGAGGTGATGCCGGACCCACGCACCTGAATACGGATCCCTGCACAGGTTCCGCGACGGGAACACGTACTGCCAGCCCCACTGGGTGGGCGCGCCACGGTACTTGCGCGACAATGCAGCCGGCAACGACACGCCCGGTGCACCGCTGGCGCGCTCGCTCTCGAACCAGATGCGCAGCCGGCCGAGATGCGCGCCCAGCGGCGCCGCCACCGCGTCTGGCAGCACCGTAACCCGGTCCTTGCCGCCCTTGGCATCGCGAATGACCAGCGAGCTGCGCTCCACCACCACGTCTTTGACCCGCAGCCGCAGCGCCTCCAGGAGGCGCAGGCCACTGCCATAGAGCAGGCTCGCCACCAGCCACGGGGTGCCCTCGATGAACGCCAGCACGGCGCGCACCTCCTGGCGGCTCAGCACCACCGGCAGGCGCCGGGTCCGGGGCGCACGGGTGACGTTTTCCAGCCACGGCAGGTCGATATCCAGCACATTACGGTAAAGAAACAGCAGCGCCTGCAGAGCCTGGTTCTGCGTGCTGGCCCCGACCTTGCGGTGGACAGCCAGATGGGTCAAGAATTGCTCAACCCCGGGCGCGCCCAGCTCACGAGGATGACGCCGCCGATGAAACGCGATGTAGCACCGGATCCAGTACAGGTACTGCTGCTCCGTGCGGTACGCCAAGTGCCGGGTACGCATCTTCTCCCGCGCCACGACCAGCAGACTGCGCCCCTGCTCCATGCCTTTAAGGCTTCCCTGCCTCTCTGCCCGTTAATCTCCCGGAGACGCCGAATGACATCAGAGACTTGCAGAGACATCCAGCCGCTTAAAGGGCATTTTCGACGTGTTTCAGCACGTCATTTTTCCCATCCAATTAGTAGTT
>JBBQSA010000018.1:0-59282 GCA_038214295.1 Gammaproteobacteria bacterium | reverse complement strand
GCATAGTGGCCGAACTCCATCGTGAAGGTGCCGCGACCGCTCGTGGCGGAGCGCAGGAAGTTGATGTAGCCGAACATCTCCGCCAGCGGAATGAAACCCTGCACGAAAGCGAGCAGGCCCTTCTGGCCCTGCTCGGTGACTGAGCCACGGCGCCGGTTGAAGTCGCCGATGATTTCACCCAGGTAGTCGGCATCAAGCACGACCTCCACGCTCATGATAGGCTCGAGCAGCTTCGGCTTGCTGGCCTTGTGGGCCTCGCGGAACATCGCGCGCCCCGCGATCTCGAAGGCCAGGGCGGAGCTGTCCACGTCGTGGTACTTGCCGTCGATGAGGCGGGCGTTGAAATCCACCACCTCGTAGCCGGCAATCTGGCCACGCTTGCACTCGGTGCGGATGGCGTACTCGACGGAGGGAATGAACTCCCGGGGAATACGGCCACCGACGATTTCGTCGGAGAACTTCACTCCGCTGCCAGGCTCACCCGGCTCGAAGATCATCTTGATTTCCGCGTACTGGCCCGAGCCGCCCGACTGCTTCTTGTGGGTGTAGACGCGCTCGATGACCTGGCCGAAGGCCTCGCGGAAGCTGACCCGCGGCTTGCCCATGTTGGCCTCCACGCCGAGCTCCGTGCGCATGCGGTCGATAGTCACTTCCAGGTGCAGTTCGCCCATGCCCTTGAGGATCGTCTGACCCGTATCGTGATCAACCTCGAGGCGCAGTGAGGGGTCGGCCTTGACCATCTTGTAGATCGCCGTGGACATCTTGTCGACGTCGGCCCGCGTCTTGGGCTCCACCGACACGCTGATCACGGGATCGGGGAAGCGCATGCGCTCCAGCAGCGCCGGATGATCCGGGTCGCTGAGAGAGTCACCGGTTTCCGTGTCCTTCATGGACACGAAGGCACAGATATCACCGGCACGGGCCTCCTCGATATCCTTGGTGGCGTTCGCCTGGACTTCGACGATACGGCCGACGCGCTCCTTCTTGCCCCGGGTCACGTTAGCCAGGGTGTCGCCCTTCTTGATGACGCCCGAGTAGATGCGGGCAAAGGTCAGGGTGCCGAACTGGTCGTTGATCACCTTGAAGGCCAGGGCGCGGGCCGGGGCATCATCCCTGACTTCCTGCTCGCCAATAGCGTTGCCGTCCGGATCCACGAGGGCGATGCCACCGGTCTCACCCGGGTACGGCAGGTAATCCACCACGGCGTCGAGAAGCTGCTGAACGCCCTTGTTCTTGAACGATGAGCCGCAGAACACCGGCACGAGCTGCCCGGCGACGGTGCCCTTGCGGATGCAGGCCTTCAGCACGGCCGGATCGAACTTGCCGTTCTCAACGAATTCCATGAAGGCGTCATCGTCGAAGGCCAGGGCGGTTTCCAGCGCGTCCTTGCGGAGCTGCGGCAGCTGCTCGAGCCATTCGTTGTCCCGGGTGGTGGCGAACTTGAAGCGGTCCTTCACCTGGTCCATCGGGACAGTTTCCCACTCGCTGTCCTTGTCGTCGGAATGCCACACGTAGCCCACGCCGGCGATCAGGTCGACCATGCCCGTGAATTCATCGTGACTGCCGATCGGCACCTGGCAGAGCACCACGTTGGCGCCGAGGCGCTCCTTGATACCCTTGACGCAATGACCGAAGTTGGCGCCCATGCGGTCCATCTTGTTGACGTAGCACATGCGCGGCACGTTGTACTGGTTGGCGAGACGCCAGTTGGTTTCTGTCTGGGGCTCGACGCCTGCCACGCCGTCGAACACGACCACGGCGCCGTCCAGCACACGCAGGCTGCGGTTCACCTCGATGGTGAAGTCCACGTGTCCCGGGGTGTCGATGACGTTGATCTGGTGGCCCTTCCACTCCGTCGAGACTGCGGCGCTCTGGATCGTGATCCCGCGCTTGCGCTCCTGCTCGAGGTAGTCGGTCGTGGTGCTACCCTTGCCGTCCTTGGTGTCGTGCACCTCGACGATCTGGTGCTTCCGGCCCGTGTAGTAGAGGACGCGCTCGGTGGTCGTGGTCTTGCCCGCGTCGATGTGGGCCACGATCCCGATATTGCGGTAGAGCTTGATGTCTTTCTTCCTAGCCATGATCTCGTCTTTTATGGTGTGATTACAGTTAATCCGCCATTCTAGCCTGTCAGGGGACGTCGATGGAAACTCAAAGACCCCGCCTCACCCGGTCCCGGAAGGACAAGATGATCGCCGGTGTTTGCGGCGGCATCGCCGAGTGGATGGGGTGGGACCCCACCGCGGTTCGGCTCGCCTATATCCTGCTGTCCCTGATCAGTGCCGCCTTCCCGGGCATCCTGATCTACCTGATCCTCTGGCTGATCACGCCGCAGGCCGCGGACTGACCCCCGGCGCCATTACCGGTCTGTGACCGCTACCCGCGACCCGGCCAGCGGGCTTTGGCAGGATTGATGAGGATCCGGGGGTAAGCCCTGGTGGGAGGCCGCCAATGAGCAACCTGATGTGGGCCACCCTGGGGGTGGCTATGGGCCTTCTAGGCCCACTCCTCTACCTGAGGATGCGCCGGTTGCCGGCCGACGCCGATGAACCGGCGCGGAGTGCGCCCGTGCCGCATCGTGGCCAGGCCGTCCCGGACGACGCACTGACCGGGACCGGGCCCGTGGCAGCCCGCGGCAACCTGAAGCGCCAGCTGGCCCGGAAGTTTCACGGCGTCACGGTAAAGACGGGGCCCCGGCCCTGCGCCGCCGTCCAGGCACTGGCCGGCCAGCGATTCCTGCCGGAGGAAGCGCCCCAGATGCCCCTGGCCGGCTGCGACCAGGCCAGTTGCCAGTGCGGCTACGCACACCACCGCGACCGGCGTGACCAGGAAGACCGGCGCTCTGGCTGGGGAACCTTCGGGGGCTTTGCCCCGTCCCTGCCGGGCGGCAATCGCCGCGCCCCGCGCCAGGAGCGGCGTCGGGCCTCCCGCGAGGCTTAGCCTGGGATCCAGTCACGGCGAGGCAGGGCTGTCAGCCCGCCTCCAGCTGGCCGTAAAGCGCCAGCCACTGGGCCTCCAGGCCCTCGTGGGCTTCCCGCACCGCGGCGTGCCGCTCGGCCAGCCGCGTCAGTTCCGGGGCCTCCCGGGAATAGACCGCCGGATCCGACAGCCGGGCTTCCAGCGCGGCCAGCTCGGCGGCCAGCGTCTCCAGTTCCTTTTCCAGGTTCGCCAGCTGCTGCCGGTTGCGGCTCGACTTCGCGTCAGCGCCAGGTTTCGCCCGGGATTTTGTCGGGGCCGCCGGGGCGGCGACCGGCACAGTGACCGGCGCGGCAACGGGCTCGCCGGCCGCCTCCGCCGCAGGCTTGTTGGCCCGGGCACCCAGCCACGCGGCGTACTCGTCCAGGTCGCCGTCAAAGGCTTCCACCCGGCCATCCGCCACGCGCCAGAACGTATCGCTGACCAGGCCGATCAGGTGACGGTCGTGGGACACGAGGACGATCGCCCCGTCGAAGTCCGACAGCGCTTCGGCGAGCGCCTCGCGCATATCGAGGTCCAGGTGGTTGGTGGGCTCGTCAAGCAGGAGCACGTTGGGCTTCCGCCACGCGATCAGGGCCAGTGCCAGGCGGGCGCGTTCGCCACCCGAGAACACGTCCACGGCTTGGAAGGCGCGCTGGCCGGAGAAATACCAGCGCCCAAGGAAGCTGCGCATGTCCTGGGTCGACGCCTCCGGCGCTATCTCCCGCAGGTGGTCCATGGGCGTCGCCCCGGCACGCAGGCTCTCCACGGTGTGCTGGGCGAAATAGCCGACGCGGAGGTCGCCGTGAACATTCCGCTCACCCGCGATGAGCGGCAGCTCGCCGACGAGTGTCTTTACGAGGGTGGACTTGCCGGCGCCGTTCGGGCCAAGCAGCGCCACCCGGTCGCCCGCCTCGAGGCCGAACGACACGTTCCGCAGGATCGTGACCGCCCCGCCGTTCGCGGGCTGGTCCCCGGGCAGGCGCTCGGCCTCGTCACGCGGCGCCGCGGCCCGGTAGCCGGCATCGACATGATTCAGCCGGATAAGCGAAAACGGCAGCTTGGGCGGCGGGTCAAAACTGATGTGCAACGCGTGCTCGGCGCGCACGGCCTCGGTGCCGGCCAGCTTTGCCAGGCGTTTCATCCGGGACTGGGCCTGCTTCGCCTTGCTGGCCTTGGCCTTGAAGCGCGCGATGAACTTCTGCAGGTGCTCACGCTCCGCCTGTTCCTTCTCGAAGGCGATCTGCTGCAGCCGGAGGTGCTCGGCGCGCTGGCGCTCGAAGGCGGTGTAGTTGCCGGTGTAGAGCTTGGCGCCGCCGTCGTTAAGGTGCAGCGTGTGGCTGGTTACACCGTCCAGGAATTCCCGGTCATGGGAAATGATGAGCAGGGTGCCGGGATACTTCAGCAGCCAGTCCTCGAGCCAAAGCACCGCGTCCAGGTCGAGGTGGTTGGTGGGCTCATCGAGGAGCAGGAGGTCAGAGGGCGTCATCAGGGCCCGGGCCAGGTTGAGCCGCACCCGCCAGCCGCCGGAGAATTCGCTCACGGGCTTGCTGTGGGTCGCCGCCGGGAAGCCAAGCCCGTGCAGCAGGCGGGCCGCCCGCGCCTCGGCGTCGTAGGCCTGGAGCTCGGCCAGGCGCTGGTGGGCGACTGCCACCGCCTCGTAGTCCTCGGCGGCCATGGCATCCCGCTCGGCCTTCACCGCCTGCCAAACCAGGGCATCGCCGCCCATCACAAAATCGACGGCAGGATCGGGCAGCGACGGCGTCTCCTGGGCTACGCTGGCGATGCGCACGCGGCCGGACAGCTCCAGGTCGCCCCGGTCCGGCTCGAGGTCGCCCTGGACCACGGCAAACAGGCTCGTCTTGCCGCAGCCATTCCGGCCCACGACGCCCACGCGGCAGCCCGCGTGGAGCGAAAGGTCCACGTTGGACAGCAGCAGCTGCTCGCCGCGCCGCAGGGCAAGGTTCCGGAGGGTCAGCATGGGGCGCGGATTGTAGCGGGAATCGCCGCAGCCGCGGCGCGTACCGGGTCTAAATCCGGGCGGCCTTGTCTATCCGCGCCGTGACCTCGGGCTTGACCGCGTAGCGCTCCCAGTCGACCGGCGGCGTGAAAACGCCCCAGTCAACCATCTTGTTGATCTGGTGCTTCACCAGCTCCAGCTGGTCCCCCTCGGTAAGCGGCGGGTCATCCATGCACAGGTTCCGCGGGTAGATGCCGCCGCGAGCCATGGCGGCGTCGTAGATCGTCTTGTATTCCTCGACGCGCATGTCCTTGATCAGGTTCTGCCACTGGGCACGCACCCGGAAATCCCGGAGGCCATCGATGTCCAGTACGGAGCTCACCAGCGTCTCACCACCGCCGAGGTACTCGGAAATGATGTTGCCGCGGTAATCGATGATCTGGCTCTTGCCGCAGCTCATCTGGTGACCGCCCCCTGGAAAATCGATGGCGCCGATATTTGGCGCCAGCACGTAGCAGTTGTTGAAGACAGCATGGGCGCGGTTCTGGATCTCGGCGATGCCGTTACCCATCCAGGGCTCCGGGTACTGGGTGCGCCAGATGATCTCCGCGCCGTTGAGCGCCAGGCCGCGTGCAGCCTCCGGGTAGCTGCCCTCTGCGCAGATGAGCGTGCCGATATTGCCGATCTCGGTCTTCGCCACCGGGAAGACGGCCTGGAAAAGCTTCACCGGATCATCGCCGTACTTTTTCAGGTAAACGTTCCAGATATCGCTCGGAGCCACGTTGGGCTCCCGCTGGTAGAACGCGGTCTTGTAGTGCTTGTGGATCACCTTGCCCTCCGGATCGATGACAAACGCGATGTTGAAGATCTTGTTCTCCATCAGTTCCGGATCCTTGGCCACCATCTGCGCGATGATGAAGACGCCGAGTTCCTTCGCGAGATCGCCCAGGAACTGCGTTTCCCGGCCGGGGATCTCCGGGACGACATCCCGGTAGATGCGGAGGTGCTCGTCGCCCCCACCCAGGCACCAGCCGCCGATGCCCCCCTCGGACACGGCGATCAGCTTCACGGGCAGGTCCAGGCTGCAGTTCCAGACGGCGTAACGCATGCTGAGGGCCAGGCTTTCCAGGTCCTTCATGTAGTCGTCGCGGGTCACGGCCATCCGGGACACGTTCTGGATACCGACGGCGGTGTACTGCAGGCGCATGGCAGATTCCTCGATGAGATGGCGAAATTATGGCCCCTCGCCGCCATCCAGAACAGTAAGCCTCCGGGGTCCCGGCCGGGACTGCTCCCAGGACGGGACTAAACCGGGTACGCTCCTGCCACCGGCCGGGAGCCCGGGGTAATCGAGGTCATCGAGCATGTGGATCCGCAAAAGCGACAAGGACCGGCAAACGGGACGCGGCACCCCGGTGCCGACCCAGATTGTCGGCAACGAGGAATTTGACCCGATGCCCCAGACGGTCGACCAGCGGCGCGTCGAGCAGCGCATCTTCGAACTGGCCGACCAGTACAGCCGCAAGCTCGGGATGTCCCGGCGGGCATTCCTGCGTACCAGCGGCGGCATGGCGGTCTCGTTCATGGCCATGAACGAGGTCTTCGGACCTGCCTTCCTGGTCAACGAGGCCGAGGCCGCCGAACCGGCGGCGAGCCGGGAGATGTGGCCCAAGAAGGAATTCATCCTAGACGGGCAGACCCACCACGTGAAGGACTCGATGGCGGGGCCGCTGATGTTCCGGTCCCAGACCGGCAAGCTCGGCCTCAACCCGTTACTCGGCGACGGCAAACCCGCGCCGGACAGCCTGCACCGCGCTAACTACGTGAAGGAGATCTTCTTCGACAGTGACACGGTGATGGCCTGCATCAGCGGCGCGGCCATCGGCCCGCCCGCCGCCTGGGTGCTGCCGTCAGAGGAGATGGTCAACACGCGGGACACCGTCAATCGGATGGCAGGCTCGCGGCGCATGCTGAGCCACGGCATCGGCACGCCGAGCAACCCGGACTGGCTGGACGACGCGGAGCGGCAGGTGCGGGACCTGAAAATCGACGCCTGGAAGTTCTACACGGGCGATCCCGCGGGCCCGTGGCGGCACGACGACGAGAAGGTAGCCTACCCCTTCTACGAGCGCTCCCTGAAGCTCGGGGTGCGCAACATCTGCACCCACAAGGGCCTGCCGATTCCCGGACCGGGCAAGGATTTCTTCCGGCCCGACGACATACTGAAGGCCGCCAGGGACTGGCCGGACATCAACTGGATCATTTTCCATTCCGGCATGAAGCACATGATGACGCAGCTGCCCGCTGGCGAAAGCGGCATCGACGCGGACGGCAACATTCCCTGGACCACGGAGTTCTGCCAGCAGATCAAGGCGGCAGGCGTGAAGAACGTCTACCTGGAACTCGGCGCCGTCTTCGGTCACTCGGTGGTCACGCACCCGGCCGTCTGCGGCCACCTGCTGGGGCAGGTGATCGCCGCTGTCGGCGCGGACCATGTGATCTGGGGCACCGATTCGATCTGGTGGGGGTCGCCCCAGTGGCAGATCGAGGCTTTCCGCCGCTTCCAGATACCGGAAGCCCTGCAGGCGAAATTCGGTTACCGGCCGCTCTCGGCGCAGGACCGGGCGCAGATCTTCGGGCTGAACAGCGCCCGGCTGTTCAACATCGACGTGGAGGCGGCGCGCAAGGCCATTCCCGGCGATGCGCTGAGCCAGATGAAGACGGCCTACCTGGACGAAGGCGCGGAACCCAGCCTGACGCAGTACGGCTGGGTGGCGGCATCATGAGGCCGCATCACGCGCCACGGCTTGCCGGACTGCTGCTCACCTTCCTTGCACCACTGGCACCCGCCGCCGAACCCGCCCTGAGGACGGGCAACTGCGCGCCGCCAGCCGAGGCGCGCGGCGATGCCGCTAGTGGCGCCGCCCTGCACCTGAAGCACTGCGCGGAATGTCACGGGGTGGACGGCAAGGCAGAGGTCATCGTGATGCACATGGACACGCCCCCCAAAGACCAGAGCGATGCCGCCTACATGAAGGCCCTGACGGACGGCTATCTCTACCTCGCCATCTGCAAGGGTGGCGTCGGTGTCGGCAAGAACTTCATCATGCCCGCCTGGGGTGACCTGCTCTCGGAGCAGGATATCCAGGACCTGGTCGCGCAGATCCGCAGCTTTTCAGGAACCTGAATCCCGTGAGCGTTACCGCGGAACCACCCGTGTGGGTGCAATTGCGCGCCGTCCGCAGCGAGCCCGTGGTGTGAGACGACCTCGCCACCCGCTGGCGGCCCTGCTCGCGCTGGCCGGACTCGCGAGCGCGTTGCCGGCAGTCGCCGCGCCCGAAGGCGCCTGGGGTCCCGTCGAGGTGCTTGGGCGCCGCGTGGCGCCCGGCGAAACCGCACGCATGCCGTTCCTGCTGGGGACTTCCTTCGTGGGCAGCTTCCTCGACACGCTGGTGGTCGTCGTCCGTGGGGTCCGGCCCGGTCCGACGCTCTGCATAACGGGCGGCATACACGGCGACGAGATCAACGGCGTGGAAGTCGCTCACCGGATCTACTCCGGCATCAGCGGCCAGCAGCTGGCCGGCACGCTGCTTGTCATCCCGGCCGTCAATGTCCACGGCTTCCGCACGGGCTCCCGCTACCTCGCGGACCGCCGCGACCTGAACCGCTCCTTTCCGGGCTCACCCACGGGCAGCCACGCAGACCTGATAGCCAACGCCCTCTTCACCCAGCTGCGCCAGCACTGCGGGGCCCTGCTGGACCTGCACACCGGCTCGAACTCCCGGACGAACCTGCCCCAGATCCGCACGGACCTGGCCAATGCCCGGGCGCTGGACCTGGCCCGCAGCTTTGGCGTGGGCGTGGTCCTCGATGGCGAGGGCCCGGACGGGAACCTGCGCAAGGCGGCGCTCGATGCGGGCATTCCCGCAGTCCTCTACGAGGCCGGGGAACCCCTCCGCTTCGACGAGGACGACATCCGGACCGGGGTCCGGGGCGTGCGCAACGTCATGGCACACCTCGGCATGCTGCCCGCGGGAGCCAGCCGGGTGCCGGAGTCCCGGGTCATCCGGCGGACCAGCTGGGTGCGGGCCCGTGGCGCCGGCGGCATTTTCCTGTCGCCCCGGAAGCCAGGCGAGGAGGTCCGGTTGGGCGACACGCTGGGGACAGTCACCGACCCGATCACGGAAACCGTGGAGGTGATCCGTGCCCCGCGGGATGGCCTGTTGATCGGCATGGCTGTTCCGCAAGTGGTCCTGCCGGGCTACGCTCTCTTTCACATCGGCAACTAGCGCGACCGGAGCATGGCGATGGCAGCAGGCGGCACCCTCCTCGATATCGGCCACGTGATCCAGCTGGCCGTCGCGCCAGTGTTCCTGCTGTCCGGCATCGGCATCATCCTGACGGTGCTGACGAACCGGCTGGCCCGGGTCGTGGACCGGGCCCGGCGCCTCGAGGAAATCGCCCGCTCGAGCAGCGGGCCAGCTCTCGAGAAGCAGCGCGAGGAACTCGGCGTGATGGCGCGGCGGGCTCGCCTGATGAACAGGGCCATCACCCTCAGCACCGGTTCGGCGCTGCTCGTGGCCCTGGTCGTGGTCCTGCTTTTCCTCGGTGCCTTCCTGGACTTCAACGCCACGCTGCCGGTGGCGGGCCTGTTTATCCTCGCCATGCTGTGCCTGATCAGCGCGCTGCTGCTCTTCCTTCGCGAGGTCTTCCTCGCCATCGCGGCGCTCAGGATCGGCGTGTAGGATCGGCGTCCAGGATCGGCGTCTAGGACGCCTTGGCCTCCACGTAGCGTTCGAAGTTGCAGGTGAAATCCTGGAACGTGGAGTTCGGCTCGAAAGCCAGGGCCCGGTAGGTGATGTGGCCATAGCCGCTGACGAGCGCCGTGGGCTTGATCAGCGCCGAGCTGGACACGACTGCACTGAAGTTCTGGCGCCCTCCCCGGAACAGCAGCGGGTCCCAGCCGTGGTACATGTAGATCATGCCCGGCTGCATGCTGGACGTGACGTGGGCCATGGCCACGAACGACCCCATTGAATTGAAGATCCGGATGAGGTCGCCGTCCCGGACTTCCCGAGCCCGCGCATCGCCGGGGCTCACGTAGATGTCCGGCTCCCCCCGGCGCAGGCTCAGCAGCAGCTCGTCGTCGGTCCACATGGTGTGTATCCCGTGACGCAGGTGCCCCATCAGCATCTGGAGGGGGTAGCCGTCGATCCTCATCGGGGCCTTGTGGCCCGGCAGCTGCTCGTCCTCCGCGAGGAACCACTCGTGGTCCACGTAGAACTGCTGGCGTCCGGTCAGGGTCGGATAGGGCTCCCGGTGCTCCACCCCGCGGAGCAGTACCGAGCCGTAGGGCGCGTCCAGCCCGTAGACGACGCGGTCCGTGCCGCCGTTCCGCATCAGGCCCTTCGCACGCATCTCATCGAAGGACACCTTCGGGACCCCCGGGTCCTTGTCGATGAGGAACTGGATGACGTCCTTGGTATCCCTCATCTGGCCACCCATCGTAAAGAGCTCGTGGTAGCGGGTGAAGTCGCGGGGTACCGGCTGACCAAAGAAGCTGTCCTGGATCGGCGCGATCCCGCGCACCTTCGCACGCTCGGCGATCGCCGCAGCCAGGCGATTCAGCGCGTGCCAGTCATCCATCGACTCCCCGAGCGGCGGCACCGCGGCGTCCAGCACCTGCACGTAGGGCGTGCGGGCCTCAAGCATGTAGTCCTGGCGCTCGTAGTGGTGCGCGATTGGTAGCACGTAATCCGAGTAGAGGGCCGTGATACCCATGTCCGGCGCCATCGTGACTATCGTGTCGAGCTTCTCGAAAGTGTTCTCGCGCCAGCGCCCCCCGCCGGACCGCCAGTTCGCGGTGTTGCTGCCAGCAAAGATGGCCATCTTCCAGGGTGTCGCCGCGTAGTCGGGCCAGGCCCCGGAGCGGGTGGACTCCTGGAAGTACCGGTCCACCTTGTCCGCCACGGCCTTGCCGTAGATCTTCTCGTTCAGGCCCTTGCCATCGGCGTGGACGTAGTCCCAGCGGGATAACGTCGCGATCCGCAGCGTGGGAGCAAGTCCCGCCAGCATGAAGGCAATCTGGCTCGCGGTGCTGCCCAGGTTCTCGAGCTGAAAGCCACCGCCTGCCTTGCCCAGGTTGCCGGTCAGTGCCAGCAGGAGCATGAAGGCCCGCTGCAGCAGGTCACCCTGCAGCCACTTGCACATCCGGTAGCCCGTAAAAATCATCGCCGGCTTTGCCCGGCCGAAGGTCCGGGCAACCGAGCGGATATTGTCCGGGTGCACGCCGCAGATCGCCGAGGCCTTCTCGGGCGTGTAGTCCGCGGCCCGCTGCTTGACCAACTCGAACACGGTCGTCACCCGGACGCGCCCCTTGGGGGTCATGACCATCCAGCTGCCCTCGAGGGCCGGCTGCAGGTTGCCGAGCGCCAGCGTCCCGGCGGGAATCACCGGCACGGGTGAGCCCGGCGGTGGCGGCGGTCCGCCCGTGCCAGGCGCGGCCACCGGGCGACGCGTCTTCTCATCCCACACGTAGAAGAGGTTGTCGCGAGGCTTGCCGGAGCCCGCGGCCTTGTCGTCGATGAGGTCGCTTTCCCGCAGGAAGCGGCCATTATCGGCCCGCACCAGGAACGGCAGGTCCGTCTGCTCGCGGATGTAGTCCCGGTCGATCAGGCCCTCGGCCAGCAGCACCTGCACCATGGCCATGGCCAGCGCGATGTCCGTGCCGGGCTTCGGATTCACCCACTTGCTCGCGTGCATCGCGCTGGGCGTGAACTCAGGCGAAATCGCGATGACCTCCGTACCGTTGTACCGCGCCTCCCAGAAGAAGTGGGCGTCGGGAATCCGGGTAACCGCCGGGTTGCAGAACCAGACGAGACAGCACCGGGACTTGTAGACGGCGGCCATCGTGTCGCCAAGCAGCGGCTCGCCGACGGTCATCTGCACGCCCGTCGGCAGATCGCCCACTCCGGCGAAGGCCTCCGGTAGCTCGATGCCGCTGATGGTGGCGAAGCGGCCGAGCGCCGCAAACGACGCCCGCTTCAGCACCATCTGGGTGCCAAGATCGAAGCTGATGGAGCGCGGGCCCGACGCCACCGAGTGGTCGATGAAGCGATCCGCGATTTCCGCCATGGCCTGGTCCCAGGTCACGCGCTCCCACTTGCCGGCACCCCGCTCCCCCACCCGCTTCATCGGGTAGAGAATCCTCTGCTTGCCGTACATGTATTTCGCGTGGCGCAGGCCCTTTTGGCAGCCGCGCGGGCCGTAGTCGGGCGCGTCCTCGGAGCGGCCATACTCGCCCTGCTGCTCTTCGCGCCAGACGATGCCGTTCTTCACGTAGACGTTGAAGGCGCAGGTGCCCGTGCAGTTGGTCCCGTGAGTCCCGTGGGCGACCCGGTCCCAGGTCCACTTGCGGCGCATCAGGTCCTCCCAGCTTCCGTAGAGTTCCACGGGGCCCGCACTGGCGGTTGCCGGCGCGTAGCGCAGGCTTAAGGACAGCGCCACGGCACCGGATCCGGCCAGGAACCCGCGGCGCGAGGTTGCACCCGTGACGGTGAGATGTTCAGCCATGACTCAAGCTCCGTGTGTGCCGGGAAGAACGAGTCGCATGCCGGCCTGGCGGGCCAGCGCGGCCTCGACAAGCGGCAGGCGGTCGTTGCCAAAATACAGATCATCGCCGACCAGCAGGCTCGGCGTGCCGAAGCCGCCATGCTCCAGCAGCGCGGCGCCGTTGCTCGCGACTTCCGCCAGGGTCTGCGGATCACGGATGGCGGCCGCAAACTGGTGCGGGTCGAGACCGGTGCCAGTGGCCAGCGACTCGACAACGGCCAGGTCACTGATGGCCAGATTGTCCGCGAACAGCGCGTTGAACACCGCGGTCAGGTAGGCCGCGGGGCTCGGCGCCAGTCGCGCCGCGGCCACCGCGCCGCGCTGGGCCCACTCGGCCCGTATTGGCCAGGGCTGCGGACGGCGCAGCGTGAGGCCGCAGTAGCGGGCCCAGTCCGCGAGGTCCTTGGCCTGATAGCGGGCCCGGGCGGGCACCGGGTCGGCGCGGTCCGCCGGGAAGCCGGGGTTTGCCGTCCGCAGGACGTCCTCGACGAGCACCGGCCGGTAGACGACCCGCGAGCCCGTGCGGATCGCGGCTTCGCGAGCCCGGTCCAGCGCCAGGTAGCTCCAGGGACAGGACGTGTCGAAGTAGAACTCGACGGCCGGCTTGGCGATGGCGGCACCGTTCATGCGGATCGCCCCCGCAGCGTCGTCTTCAGCACCTTGCCATTCGCATTGCGCGGGATCTGCTCGATAAACTCCACCTGCTTCGGCAGCTTCATGCGGGCAATACGGGACTCGAGGAAGGCCAGCAACTCCGGCGCGCTCGGCGCCGCGCCGGGCCTGGCTACGACAAAGGCCTTGAGCACCTCGCCCCACTTCTCGTCCGGAATGCCGATTACCGCCGCCTCCTGCACACCGGGGTGCCGGGCAATGACCTCCTCCACCTCCCGCGGGTAGATGTTCACGCCCCCGGAAATCACCATGTCCTTGAGGCGATCAACAATGTAGAGGTAGCCCTCGGCGTCGCGCCGTGCCAGGTCGCCCACCGTCACCCAGCCGCCGCGAAAGGCCTCGGCTGTCTCCGCCGGCCGGCCCCAGTAGCCGTTGAACAGGTACGGACTGCGGGAGAAGAGCTCCCCCACTTCGTCCGGCGCGCACACGCCCCCGTCCTGGCGGCGCAATTCGATCTCGGTGCAGGGAAAGGGCTGGCCGACGCACTGCTGCTTGCGCAGTTGGTCCGGTGGCCGCAGGTTCGAGACGATCCCGGCCTCGGTGGACCCGTAGGTCTCGTGGAGCAGACAGGGACCGAAATGCCCGACAAGGCGCTCCTTCATCGCCTGGGGCAGCGCCGCGGCATTGGAGATCACCGCCTTCAGTGCGCTGCTGCGCCCCACCGCAAGCACCGCCGGCGACGCCGACATCATGGCGTGGAAGTGGGTGGGAACGCCGAAGAAGCCCGTGATCTCGCCGCTGCCCAGCCGGGCGAGGACTGCCTCGGGCTCGAACTTGTCGACGATCTCGGCGTAACCGCCGAAGAATACCGGCGCGAGCGAGAAGATCATGCCCGCACCGTGGCACATGGGAGCGATGGCAAGGAAGCGGTCGTCCGGGGCGTAGCAACCGTACTCCACGGCCATCCCGAACATTGTCAGGATCCGGGACCGATGCGGAACCTGGACGCCCTTGGGCTTGCCGGTGGTGCCGGAGGTGTAGGGGATCGTGAAGTCCGCCCACTCAAGCACGGCCGGCGGCGCGGCCGCGGGCCGGGCAGTTGCCAGCCAGGTCTCGAACCCGGGGCCGATCGCGATGATTTCCGGCCGGACGGCAAAGGCTGCGTCTCGCAGGGGCTCGGCGAGTTCCGCGTCCACGAAGACCACCCGGGCACCGGCATCATCGCAAATCGCCACGATCTCGGGGAGCGACAGGCGGGGATTGACGGTGGCGAGCGCCACACCGGCCTGGGAGGCGCCCAGCACGATCTCCATGTACTCGATCGAGTTCTTGCCCACGATGGCCCCGTGAGCGCCGGGCGGCAGGCCGAGCCCGCCGGCCAGTGCCGCTGTGACCCGGTCCACCCGGTCGAGCAGCATCCGGTAGGTGCGGGTGTGCTCCCGGTGGCGGTAGGCAATCTTGTCGGGCGCCCGGTACATCGCCGCGCGAATCCCGCCGACCAGGGACAGGTGCTGAAATGTGGGTGGCGGCGTGGGAACGGGCGTGGCGGGCGACATGGGCCGGCCCCGGTCAGGCAGGCAACTTGAAGACGCGCAGGGCATTCTCGCGCATCAGGAGGCGCCGGGACTCCGGGCGCAGGTTCAGGGCATCAACTTCGCGCACCGCCCGCTCGGGATCAATGACTGGCCAGTCGGTCCCGAACAGGACCTTCTCCTTGCCGTAGGTGTTGGCGTAATGCACGAAGGCCTCGGGCCAGTATTTCGGGGCGTAGGCATCGCCGGCAACGTAGACGTTCTCGTGCTTCCAGCACATGGAGATCATCTCGTCAGTCCAGGGGATACCAATATGGATGCCGATCAACCGCAACTCCGGAAAATCGATCGCCACCTGGTCCAGGCAGATCGGCCGGCCTACCGAGGGCAGACGCCGCTCCCGGGAATACACCAGGTTGTGCCCGACCTGCATCATGATCGGCACGTCCAGCTCGCAGCACTTGGCGTAATAGGGATAATACTTGGCGTGGTCGGGGGCCAGACCGCACCAGTGCGGGTAGAGATGGGCGCCAACAAAGCCGTAGTCCTTCACTGCCCGCTCCAGGTCACGCAAGCCCTGCATGCCACGGAACGGATCGATGCCGGCGAGACCCGAAAAGCGCGCCGGGTACTGCCGGCAGACGTCGCGGACGCGCTCGTAGGGCAGTTCGAACCCGCCCTTCATGTTGATGTCACCCGCCCGGACCGCGATCAGCAGGGACCGCTCGATGCCTGCCCGGTCCATGCGCTGCAGGTAGTCCTCGACCGTCACCCCGCCCCTGATCTCGGGCGGCATGCGCACCTGGGCCTTGAAAGCGTCGTCAAGCCCGGTATGCCCGTTGGCGACCTCCTCGGGCGTGAACAGGTTGCAGACGATGTCGATTGCCCCGTTCACGGGCCGACTCCGGGCGCGTCAATCACCAGCCATCCTTGTCCCACTCGCCCGTCGTCCGGGAACGGACCGGTATGCCGGCGATCAGCGGGGCCTGGGTCTTCGGGTCGTAGTTCAGCGGGGTCCCCTCGACGGTGACCTTCTCGTTGATGGTGATCCAGTTGATGATCGAGCCATCCATGCGGAAGATGCCGGTGAAGCCCTTCTCTTCGCCGGAAATGAAGTGGCCGTGCTTGACCCGCGCCGGCCGGAAGAAATAGGTGCCCGCATCCAGCCGGCCGAAGTTGTAATCGAGGTGGCCGTCAATCGTGTAGGCCTCCTCGAACACCGGGTGATGGACCATGCGGTCATCCGACCAGCCGGGCGGCGCCCAGCACATCATCGTGACGAAGCCTTTTTTCGGGTCATTTTTCGGGGCTGGGTCGTTGAACAACAGCTTCAGCTTCAGGAACCGCTGCTGGTCGCCTTCGTAGACGTTGGGCATCCACTCCATGCGGGTGGTGTCGACAACGGTGAGCTCGCCCGCCTCCGGCGAGGCCGTGTTGAGCCCGCGGGGAACGAAGCCGGAACGGTCCCGGTTCGAGACCGTGAAACCCCAGTCCTGGAGCTCCCGGAACAGCAGGATTTCAGTGCCCGCTTTCACGGACAGGGCGGGAATCCGCAGGCCGGCGGGGGCGCGGAAGTAGGCCCCCTTCTGGAGCCGCTGGCGGCCCAGCTGGACCTCTCCGGACAGGACATACCATTCGGTATCGGCATGATGGTATCCGGCCGGCCGGTGCCAGGCGGAATCGAACACGAGCTTGGTCGAGCCGGCGCCATTTTCCTCGTCGTAGGACAGGTTGCGCTGCCGGACCTTGCCCTCGCCCCGCGGCAGCTCGGCCGCGTGCCAGCAGAGGTCGGCTTCCTGGATCAGTTCTACATGGGGTCGCACGGTGTTCTCCTTTCGAACCGAGGATAGCAAGGTTCCACCGGGGCACCTATAAGCCGGCGAGCCGCCTTGCGGTCATCTGCCGCGATTGCGGTAAAGTCTGCGGGCGGGTTTCCCGGGGAGGCTCAAGAGCCATGACTGACTACGTAATCTGGAAGTACGCCCACATCCTGATGTTCGTGTTCTGGGTAGGGACGGACATGGGCGTCTATCTCGCCGCCCGGCGTTCCACCGATGCGACGCTCACGTTCATGACCCGGGTGACGCTGCTGCACATGGCGCTACGGATCGAGCTGCTGCCCCGCACGATGTGGAAGGCCGCCCTGCCCCTCGGCGTCATGCTGTCCCGGAACCTGGGCTTCCTGCCGATCTCGGACCTGGTGGTGGGTCTCGTGTGGGTATTCAGCATCGCCTGGTGGGCCATCAGCATGGCGGGAGCCTGGTGGTACGACAAGCCAGTCGGCCACCGCCTGGCCCGCGTCACCAACTGGCTCACGGGACTGGTGGGCGTGACCGTGATCCTGCTGTGCCTGTCCTCATGGCTCGGCGCCGGCCCCTTCGTCCAGGATGTCCCCTGGCTGCATCTCAAGGTCGCCCTCTACGGGGTGATCAACCTGATGGTGATCTGGATGATCATCGCCTTCGATCCCATCGGCGCCGCGTTCGGCCGCCTGGCCGTCGAGGGGTCCCGCCCGGAAATCGAGGCCATCATCAGCAGCACCATGGACCGGTCCACCGTCATCATCTGGTCCACTTACGGCCTGATCGCCCTCGTCGGCTTCATTGGCACGACCAAGCTGCTTGGCTGAACCTCACCGGCGCTGAACGAACAACGCCCCGGAGAACTCACGTTCTCCGGGGCGTTGTTGTCAGGGATGCCTGGATCCTGAAAGTAGCGGCTAGCGGCCGGCGCCGAAGCGGTAGGAACCGCGAATGCCGAACACCCGGGGATCCGGCATGACCCCGAAGTACTGCGTGGTGCCAAAGCCGGCCGTAAAGCCGAGCTGAGTCACCTGGTCACCGAAGTCCGGACCACTGCCGCCCGTGATGAAGCGCTTGTCGTCGAGCACGTTGTCCACGTACGCGATCACGTCCCACTTGTCGGAGGTGAGGCCGAGGCGCATGTCGAGACGGGCGTAGTCAGCCAGCTTCACGTTGTTCTCGGGATCCGCCCAGCGCTCATCCTGCCAGTTGCCGTTGAGCTCAAAGAGGTACTCGAAGGGCGTGTCGAGAAACGGCCGCTGAAGCGCCATGGACGCCGCGTAGGCCTGCTTCGGCGAGCGCTCCAGCTGGTTGCCTGCGTAGTCGAGCCGGCAGAAGGCCACCGGGTAATCCAGCTTGCCATCACCGTTGCGATCGATGACCGGGATAGCCGTCGAATCCGTCGATTCAAGATTGCCCAGCTTGTACACAACCGGGCAATCGCCGTACTTCGCGGCCTTGACGAGATTGCGGGTGTCGTCAATCCACTTGGTGTACTGGGGATCCAGCAGGGTGCCCGAGAAACCCAGGGTGAGCCCGTCCATGAACGAGGGCTTCCACAGCGTCTCGAACTCGATGCCCCAGACCTGGGCATCAACGTTGACGACCCGTGGCTGGGAGACACCACTCTCCCCCACGACCTGGATGCCGACCTGCTTGTCGGTGTAATCCTGGAAGAAGAGGGACGTGTTGAAATTCCAGTAGCCGGCGGCCTCGAAGCTGGTCTTGAGCCCCAGTTCCCAGGCCTTCAGTTTTTCAGCGGTGAAACGCTCGGCTTCAATTGGCGCCACCTCGGAACCGCCGCCCCCGGACAACTGGTTGATACCGGCGGGCTTCTGGGCGAAACCATAGGAGAAGTAGATGTTGGTGTCGTCGTTGGCCTTCCAGGCTACTGTCACCTTGGGCGTGTTGTAGTGGGAGTAGGTCGAGCCTTCGATGTACCGGAGGGTCAGGCCACCCGTCGTGGGGTCCAGCAGGTCGTTGAAATTGCCCGCCACCAGCTTCTCGATATCGCACAACTGGTTACCAACGGCCCACGTGCCCACCGGGTTGCCGTTCGAGGCAAACGCCGCCTCGGTGCAACTGGAGCTGCCGGGCTTGGTCAGGCTGAACTGCTCATTGAGAAAGCGATCCTCAAGGCTCAGGGTAAGGTCATCGGTCATCTTCCAGTCGATCCGCCCGTAGAAGGACAGATGGCGGGTCCGTGCGTCCCAGGTGGCCGGGAACTGGGGATCCGAGAACTGGCGCCGGTATTCCTGCCAGCTGGTCACCGTGTCCGGAAGCGTATTGGCATCGGGTCCGTCGACGCCATCGCAGACGCCTGAAATGAACGCCAGGGCGCCCGTGGTGGGGTCCAGTACGTCCAGCGTTGGACCGGTCACCGAGCTCTGGATGGGATTGCCGTCGCCGTCCCTCAGCACACTGGCACCGATGCGACTGTAGGGCGCGCAAAACGCGATGTTGTTCCGGTCTTCGAGCTGGCGATGATCCTGCCAGAAGAGGACTCCGCCCGTGAACTGGAAGGGGCCGTCAAGCTGGGTCTCAAAGCGGAACTCCTGAGAGAACTGCTCGATATTGCTTTCCTGGTTCGACTGTTGCTGGCCCAGCAGGGTGTCCAGCCGGCCGCCCCGGGGGTCTGTCGTGTTGTAGGGGCGGCTGCCATTACCGTTGACGTCAAGTGCAGTGCTCGCCTGGTAGTCCTGGTCGTAGAAATCCCGGCTGGTGAAGTTGGTCCAGCCCGTGTAGGACGAGACCAGGCCGTATCCCAGGTCGAACGTGGTCACCAGGCTGGCGCGAAATGTCTGGGTGTCGGTGCCGGAGAAATCCGTCCCCGTCTTTTCGTCTTCGCTCAGCCAGACCTTGTAGCCACGACTGCTCTTGATTGTCCCCGGCAGGCAGAAGGCCGCACCGCTGCCATCACCCGGCGTGCCGGCGGGGTCAAAGCCAAACTTCGGGCAATAAGCGCCGAAATTGAAGAGGTTGGTGGACGTCGAACCGGCCGGCTGGGTCGCCGGGTTGCCGGTGATTATCGGGCGCGCGATTGCCTTGGCGCTGTCTGGCAGTGCATAGGGCGTATCACCGTAGATCTTGACGACCGCCCGGGGGTCATAGTGCTCGTCGCTGTACTCCAGGCGGCCCTTGACCTTGAGAGGATCGGCCGGCTTCCACACAGCCGTCAGGGCCATGCCGTAACCGTCAGAACCCCCGACGTTGTTACCCGTCAGCTGATTTGTGTAAAAGCCGTCCTCATTGAAACGCACGCCGGCGATGCGAATACCCATGGTGTCGGACAGTGGGCCACCAAACGCCCCGTCAATCGTGCGCCGACCGTAGTCCCCGAGGTCGAGGCTGACGCGCCCGTTGAATTCGTCACCGGGTTCCTTCGTGATGTAGTTAAACGCACCGGCGAACGCCGCCCGGCCGAACAGGGCACTTTGGGGGCCCTTGACGATCTCGATCCGCTCGACGTCCGTCAAAAGGCGCCGGTTGGCCAGCAGGCCTGAGCCCGCTGAAACAAAGTTCTCCGTGGTGACGTCAATGCCGTCTACCAGAAAGGCCACGTTAGACCGGCCACGCGTGTTGGAAAGGCCGCGGATCGTGATGCGATTGTCAGCAGGCCCATAGGCCTGGTCGAACTGGACGCTGGGCTGGTTCTTCACGGTATCCGCGAGACTCGAAATGCCCTGTCGCTCGATCTGCTCGGTCGTGAGAGCCGAGACGGCGATCGGCACGTCCTTCAGGCTCTCTTCACGGCGTCGCGTACTTACCACGACTTCCTCGATTTGCGCGCTGGCCACCATCGGCAGTGCCTGCAATACCGCGAAGCTCATCCATGCACAGGCAGTCATGCCCCGGATATTCTTGGACGTCGTCATGCGAATCCCCCTGGAAAGTGGCCGGGGGATGATACCAAACGACCGCATCAACGCTACTGCTCGCGTGGGTACCCGATTGCCCTGCCCACCGTGCAGTCGAGCCTGCCAAGGCATCGGCGAGCGACCAGACTCGCTATAGCCAGTCAGTAGCCGATTCGCTATAGTCCCCGCCGTTTTCGCCGATCCGCGCTTTCATTCTAGGGGGACGACCTATGACTGCCAGACTTGCCCGGTTACCACTGGCCCGGTCTCTGAGCGTTGCTGCTCTGCCACTGGTCACGGGAGGCTGGCTGGCCATCGCGGCGTCCCCGGCGGCCGCTGACGATGCAGACGGTGGCCCCCGCTACACCTACTTCGACGCCGGCTACCAGTGGGTCGATGCCAACTACGCCATCAAGCAGAACGGCGGCCAGCACGAGGGCATCAAGCTCGCAGGCTCCCTGGGGCTACTGGACACCGGCCGGTTCGGCGTGCATGTCTTTGGCGAATTCTTCGACGGCGATTTCAGTGGCGTACGCACGACCTGCGACGGCGGCGAAGGCGGCCCGACCAGCTTCTCCGGCAACCGCACCTCCCAGTCCGTGGCGGGCGGGCTCGGCGTGAACTTCGCTGTCAGCGAGAAGACCGACATCGTCCTGCGCGGCGCCTACGTCGACATCAGCAAGTTCGAGACCCCAAACAGTGCGTGCCAGCTCGTCTCCGGCGACGATCACGGCTACTTCGGCGAGGTCATGGTCCGCAGCGAGATGTCCGACAAGGTCGAGATCGAGGCGGGCTTCCGCTACTCGGACCTGAGTGACTCCAAGGTTTCGAACAACGACGTGCTGCTGGGGATCGGCTATCACCTGACCGATTACCTGACAATCCGCGCCCGCGGCGTCGTCTTCGATGACGACACCGGCCTCGAGATCGGTGCACGGGTGTACTTTGGCAGCTTCCTCGGGCGGGACACCGTTTTCTAGGAAGAAATCTGCGCCAACGGGGCACGTGAAGCGCCCCTGTAGTCTGTTAAGCAAAGTTCCGGGAGCTGGGGTATGAGCAAAAGTTTTACCGTTCTGATGGCGCTGGTATTCACCACGCCAATGGTCGCCGTCGCGGGGCCCTATGTGGGCATCGGCGCCGGCGGCGCACGCACCGAATCCTCACTGGCCGGCCTCCGCAAGGGCGACCTGAACCTGGTGCCGAACGTGGCTACCGATGTGGCGGCGATCGGCAGCGACCCGGACTTCCACGGGACGGACGTCAGCTTTGACATCACGGCGGGCTGGAAATTCGGCAAGCACCTGGCGGTCGAGGTCGGCTACACCGACTTCGGTGTCGCGACCCAGAATTACGTGCTCCCCGAGGCCTGCGCCGGCAGCTTCGGCTGCCAGAGCCGCGAGTGGACTGCCAAGGTGGAAATGAGTGGGGCCCGGGCCTTTGTGATCGGCAGCGTGCCGCTGACGGACAATGTCGAAGCCTATCTGAAGCTGGGCGCCATCCGCTGGGATGCCAGTTACGATGGCTTCGAGCGCAACCGGGAATTTGTGCCCGCGCCGCAGATCGGCACCCGCAACGATCCCGTGAGCTTCGACAATAGCGGCACCGACCTGGCTGCGGGCATGGGCGTGACGCTCAAGACCGCCTCGCCCTTCAGCCTGCGGGTTGACTTCAACTATTACGACGTGGGCACCACCGACCTGATCTGGAACGCCCAGTTGATGGCTGTCTACACATTCTGACGGCCGCGCCGTGGCTCCGGGTCCGCAGGACCCGCCGGGTGCGTTGCCTGGCAGACCAACAGGGACCCTGCCACGGCAGGGTCTTTTTTTTGCTACACCAGCACTCGGACACCTGAATCCCGGCCATGGTCCCCATGCGCATCCTGATGATCTCCGCCGAATACGCCCCGTTTGCGAAGGCCGGGGGCCTGGCGGACATGGTGACCGGGCTCAGCAAGGCACTGGCGAGGGCCGGTCATGACGTGCGGGTGGTCCTGCCTCTCTACTCCGATCTCCGGGCCCACGCCGACGACCAGCCCGGCTCGGCGGGCCTCTCCATCGGCGACACCCAGGTCTCGCCGGTCGCGCTCCGGGGCACGCATCCCGGCTACATGCTGCGGCAGTACACGGAGCGTGATCCGTCCGGGCCGCTGGTCTACCGGGTCGACGCGCCGGCGTTCTTCGGTAGCGGGACGATCTACGGTGGCGGCGAGCTGGAGGCGCGGCGCTTCGCCCTCCTTGCCCACGCCGGTTTGCGCCTGTGCGAGCTCCTCGACTGGCCGCCCCTCATCGTTCACTGCCACGACTGGCACGCGGCGCTTGCGACGGTGCTGCTGAAGCACGGCTACCAGTCGGCACGACTGTTCCGCGGCGCGAGCTCGGTCCTCACCATCCACAACATCGGGTACCAGGGTGTGTTTGCCGGCAGCCTGGGCCCGGAACTGGGCCTGGGTGGCGCCGTCGCCGCCGGGCCTGGCACACGCGACCTGAACTTCCTCCGGGATGGCCTGCTCGCTGCCGACGCGCTGACAACGGTCAGTCCAACCCACGCGGCCGAGATCCTGACACCCGAGTACGGTATGGGTCTGGACGCGCTGCTCCGACAGCGCCGCAACCGCCTGGTCGGGATCCTGAACGGCGTCGATTACTCCGACTGGGACCCGGCGACCGACCCGCGCATTCCCGCGCGTTATTCCGCGGATAACCTGGCCGGCAAGCAAGCCTGCCGAGATGCCCTGCTCCACCGCGCAGGATTACAGACCGGTCTGCCGGTGCCCCTCGTCGGCATGGTGTCCAGGCTCGCCGAACAGAAAGGCGTAGAGCTCGTGGCGGCTGCGCTGCCTCAACTGCTTGAACAGCGGCAGCTGCAGGCGGTCATCGTCGGCCAGGGCGAGGAGCGCTATGCGGCCGAGCTGCGGAAGCTGGCTGCCGCCCATCCCACCCTCTTCCACTACTTCGATGCCCAGGACGAGAGCCTGGCGCGGCAGGTCTTCGCGGGCAGCGACGCTTTCCTCGTGCCCTCGATGTACGAACCCTGCGGGCTGACGCAGCTGTACTCGCTGCGCTACGGCGCCGTGCCGGTCGTCCGGGAAACCGGCGGCCTCAAGGACACTGTCCGGCATTTTGATGCCGCCACGGGCACCGGCACTGGCAGCGTGTTCAAGGATGCCGACGGGCAGGGGCTGGCCTGGGCCATTGGCGAGGTGCTGGCCTGGCACCGCCAGCCCGGCGTCTGGGCCCGGCTGCAGCAGAACGGCATGGCCGAGGACTTTTCCTGGCGCCACCAGGCGCCCCGGTACGAAGCCCTTTATCGCCAGCTCACGGGGACCGGCATCAACCCCTGACACGCCCGCAGCTACCGCCGGCCGGACGCCTCCGCCTCCCGCCGGCAGTCCGCCGCGAGTCCCGGTGGCACCTGGTCCCAGGTGAAACGCCATGCCCAGTTACCCGTGACCGTGGCCGGCGTGTTCATCCGCGCTTCCGACCCCAGGCCCAGCAAGTCCTGGAGGGGAAATACCGCCCCTTCCGCCGGTGACTGCCAGACGGAACGCAGTAGCGCGGCCGACATCTCGGCGGGGCCGCAGCCGAGAGTCCGCTGCGCGTAGTCACGAGCCCCGGGAGCCAGGCTGTCATACCAGCCCCGGATCGTGTCGTTGTCATGGGTACCCGAATAGATCACGGCATCCTGGACCTGGTTGGCGGGCAGGTACGGGTTGTCCGTCGAGCCGTCGAAGGCAAACTGGGCGATCAGCATGCCGGGCAATCCGAACTGCCGCCGCAAGGCATGCACCTCAGCGGTGATCGTGCCCAGGTCCTCGGCCAGGAACGGCTGGCCACCGCAGGCAGCGCCCAGCGCGGCCAGGAGTTCGGCACCGGGTGCCAGCTGCCAGCGGCCTTCCCGGGCACTGCTGGACCCGGCCGGCACCTCCCAGTAGGCCTGCAGACCCCGGAAATGGTCGATCCGCAGGTAATCGAACCAGCGCAGCTGCGCCCGCACCCGGTCCACCCACCAGCGAAAGCCGTCGACGCGCATGGCCTCCCAGTCGTAGAGGGGATTTCCCCACAGCTGGCCGTCCGCGCTGAAGTAGTCGGGAGGCACGCCGGCGACGGCGGCCGGGTGGCCATCCCGGTCCACGCGGAAGAGGTGCCGGTGCCACCACACGTCGGCGCTGTCCAGGTCGACATAGATCGGCAGGTCCCCGAGCAACTCGATGCCGTTCAGCCGTGCCCGCTGCCGGAGGGCGCGCCACTGGCTGTCAAAGACCCACTGCTGGAATACCACCCGGTGGACATCGGCCCCGGCATCCGCCAGCAGCGCCGACATGGCCGCCGGCTGCCGGGTCCGGAGCGGCTCCGGCCAGTTCCACCAGCCACTGTCACCGAAGCGGCCGCGTGCCACCTTGAAGAGCGCGAAGGGCAGCAGCCAGCGACGCTCGGCCTGCCAGTAATTGTTGAGCGCGGTCCGGTCTTCCGGCCCGGCCCGATCCTGGAAACCCTGCCAGGCCTCGTCCAGGAGGTCACGGCGCCCGGACCAGGTACCCTCCGGCTCCGCCAGGGTGCCCGACAGCCAGCCGGCTATGGGCGGTGAAGCGGGATCGATCAGGCGCGGATTGCCGGCGAACGCGGAACTCAGCTGGTAGGGCGACAGGGTCTCCCCGACGGGGCCCAGGGGCAGGGTCTGCCAAAGCTGGAAGCCGCCGTCCCGCAGCCAGTCGAGCCAGCGGTAAGCGTCAGCGCCCAGCACGCCGCCCTCCCAGGGCCCAGGCAGTGACGTAGGGTGCAGCAGTACGCCGGCGCGCCGGCGGCCATTGAGGAGGGAACCTGGCACCAGACGCTGGCCGGGCCTCAGGAGGTCGCTGTCGGCGGAACGACAGCGGTGGCCATGGGCGGCAGCGCTGCCTCGTTGCGCAGCATGTCCTGGGTGACGAGCACCACGCCCTGTTCGGTGACGTGGAAACGCTCCCGGTCCCGCACAAGGTCCTCGCCGATGACCATGCCGTCAGGGATGCTGCAGCCCTCGTCGATGATGGCCCGGGACACGCGGCAGCCGCGACCCACATCCACGTGAGGCAGCAGGACCGAACGGAAGATGTCCGAGCGCTCGTCGACGGTGACGTTGAAGAAGAGCAGGGACTCACGCACTTGGGCGCCGGAAATGATGCAGCCGCCCGCCACCATGGAGTTGATGGCCGTACCCCGGCGCCCGTCCTCGTCGAGCACGAACTTGGCACAGGGCATTTGCTCCTGGTAAGTCCAGATCGGCCACTCGGAATCGTAGAGGTTGAGTTCAGGACTGACGAAGATCAGCTCCATGTTCGCCGAATAGAAGGCATCGACGGTACCGACGTCCCGCCAGTAGGCCTGGGCCTGGGTTTCGACGCTCTGGAAGGGGTAGGCATAGACGCGACTGCCCTGGATGGCAGAGGGAATGATGTTCTTGCCGAAGTCGTGCGCAGAAGCCGGATCCGCCGCATCCTTGTCGAGCACCTGGCGCAGATACTCACGACCGAAGACGTAGATGCCCATCGACGCCAGCGCCACGTCGTCGCGGCCGGGCATGGGTTCCGCGTTGCGAGGCTTCTCGTTGAACCGGATGATCCGCTGGTCCGCATCCACCGTGGCGATCCCGAACTCGTGGGCCATCGGCAGCGGTACCTGGACCATGCCGATCGTGATGTCGGCTGAGCGCTCCACATGAAAGGCGATCATCGGCCCGTAGTCCATCTTGTAGACGTGGTCCCCGGCGAGCACCAGGACAAGCTCCGGCGCATGCGCCTCGATGATGTCCAGGTTCTGATACACCGAATCGGCGGTGCCCCGGTACCAGATCTCCCCCAGTTTCTGCTGGGCCGGCACCAGTTGCACGAACTCGCCGAGTTCCCCACGCAGATAGCCCCAGCCCCGCTGGACGTGCTGGATCAGCGCGTGGGACTTGTACTGGGTAAGCACCAGGATCTGGCGGATGCCCGAATTGACGCAGTTGGACAGGCTGAAATCGATGATGCGGTACTTGCCGCCAAAGGGGGTCGCGGGCTTGGCCCGGTGCGCCGTGAGCTGCCGCAGCCGCTCGCCGCGCCCGCCGGCCATGACCAGCGCCATCGTGCTTTTCGTCAGCTGGCTGACAAACCGGCCCGACCGGGCCGGTTTGGCGCTGCTTCCGGGATAAAAGATGCTCACCGCAAAGTCCGCGCCCGATCTGTCACACTGCAAGAGAATGTAACACCATACAACATGTGGGAGCCATGCCAACTTTGCTGTCGCCGGATCTTTATTCCCTGCTGGAAGGGCGTCATCACGATCCCTTTGCGTGGCTGGGGCGACATCCGCTACCCGACGGCTCGATCATTGTGCGGGCCCTGCTCCCGGACACCGTCAGCGTGGAGATCGTCGAAGCCCAGGTCGCCCTGGGTCGGGTAGGTCAAACTGACCTCTTCCAGTGGCAGGGCCCGGCCCGGTCGGTGCCGATGCACTACCAGTTGAGGGTGGTCGCGGGCGGCGGCCAGGTGCGGCAGGGGTTCGATCCCTACTGTTTCGGCCCACTGCTCGACCCCGGCCAGATCAGCGCCTTCAACGGCGGTCACCACAATGCCGCACATCGCCTGCTCGGGTCCCACGCGGCCCAGGTGGATGGCGTCGCCGGCATGCGCTTCGCGGTGTGGGCCCCGAATGCGGGACGGGTCAGCGTGGTTGGCGATTTCAATCGCTGGGACGGCCGCTACCACCCGATGCGCGTGCGTGGTGATTCCGGCGTGTGGGAACTCTTCATACCCGGGCTCAGCGAAGGCCTCTACAAGTATGAAATCCGCAACCGGCATTCCGGCGCGCTGCGCCTGAAGACCGACCCCTTCGCGAGCGAATACGAAATGCGCCCCGCCACCGCTTCCCGGTTCCGCCCCCTGGAACGCCACGTCTGGCAGGACAGCGCCTGGCTCGAGGCCCGGCGCCGTAACGACTGGCTGCACACACCAATGTCGATCTACGAGGTGCACTTCGGGTCCTGGCGCCGGAACCCGGACGGCAGTTCACTGACCTACCGGCAGGCAGCGGAATCGCTGGTGCCCTATGTGCTGGCCCGGGGCTTTACCCACGTGGAGTTCCTGCCCCTCACCGAGTACCCGCTGGACGAGTCCTGGGGCTACCAGCCGGTCGGGTACTTCGCCCCCACCAGCCGCTACGGCAGCCCCGAAGACCTGCGCTACCTCATCGACGCCTGCCACCAGGCGGGCGTCGGGGTCATCCTGGACTGGGTGCCCGGCCACTTTCCACGGGACAGTCATGGTCTAGCCGACTTCGACGGCTCACCGCTCTTTGAGTACGGCGATCCGCAGAAGGGCAGCCAGCCGGATTGGGGCACGCTGATCTTCAATTTCGACCGCCAGGAGGTGCGCAGTTTCCTGCTGTCGAGCGCCCGGCTCTGGCTGGAGGAGTTTCACGTGGACGGCCTGCGGGTCGATGCCGTGGCCTCCATGCTCTACCTCGACTACTCACGGAAGGCTGGGGAGTGGGCGCCGAACCGCTATGGCGGCAACGAGAATCTCGAAGCCGTGCACTTCCTTCGCGAGCTGAACACGATGACGCACCGGGACTTTCCCGGGACGGTCACCATAGCCGAGGAATCCACCGCCTGGCCCGGCGTGAGCCGGCCCGTGGACACGGGCGGGCTCGGATTCAGCATGAAGTGGAACATGGGCTGGATGCACGACACGCTCAAGTACCTCGCCATGGACCCCGTGCATCGCAAGCACCACCACGACCTGCTGACCTTCGGTCCCCTCTACGCTTTCAGCGAGAATTTCGTCCTGCCCCTGTCCCACGACGAAGTCGTTCACCTGAAGGGTTCCCTGCTCGGCAGGATGCCGGGCGACGACTGGCAGCGCTTCGCCAACCTGAGGCTGGCCTTCCTCTTCCAGTGGACCTACCCGGGAAGGAAGCTGCTGTTCATGGGTGGCGAGCTTGCCCAGCCCTGGGAGTGGAACCACCGGGAGTCACTACCCTGGCACCTCCAGGAGGATCCCCGCCACGCGGGTGTGCAGCGCCTGGTGACCGACCTGAACACGCTCTACGCCCGAACTTCCGCCCTTCACCACCTGGATTTCGACGGGCGCGGCTTCCAATGGCTGCAGTGGGATGACGCGGACAACTCGACCCTGAGCTTTATCAGGCGCGGCAACGACGACGTGGCCGTGGTGGCGCTCAACTTTACGCCCGTACCACGGCCGGGTTACCGGCTCGGCGTGCCACGCCCCGGCGCCTGGCGGGAACTGCTCAACTCGGATTCCCGTTTCTACGGGGGCAGCGATCTGGGCAACAACGGGCTGCTGGTGGCAGAGCCGGTGCCCTGCATGCAGGAACCCTGGTCGATCGTGCTGACCCTGCCGCCCCTGGCCGGGTTGGTGCTCGCACCCGCAGCACCCTGAACCGGCCCGGCGAGCGCGCCGGCGGGACTAGATCCAGCGCATCAAGCCCAGTTCGAAGGGGTGAGCCAGGTTGGCATGCCACGGCACGGCCCGGACCTGGTAGTGCAGGGCCCCGCACCAGGGCGGCTGCAGTTCCATGCGGTAGCGCTGCTTGCCATCAGCCGTCGCCGCGCCCGTAGGCTCGAAGACCTGGACAAAGACCTGGCTGTCGCCCAGCGGGCGCAGGCCGGTTTCCGCCATGCCCCGCTCCGCGAACTGGCGCACCGGGACTGTAAGGTCGGAGCAGAGTTCCCGCGAAACCACGCACTCGAGCCGAACGTCGCTGGCCTGCAGGCCGTTGAGCACCACGTCGACTTCCAGCACCACGCTATCGTTGTAGCCAATGCGCTCGCCAGCCGTCTGCACGAGGGCCAGGGAGACACCGGGCCAGGCCACCCGCACCTGCTGCTTCCACTGGGCCAGGCTGCGGGCGATGGCGTAACCGTCCTCCGCCAGCAGCCGCCCGCGGCGGGCGGCCGGCTTGTAGAACAGCGCGGCATAATCGTGGACCACGCGATTCATGTTGAAGTTCGGCAGGATCGTCGCCATCGAGCTCTTGCATTTCCGCACCCACTCCGGCGAGTAGCCAAGGCGGTCGTCCCGCGCGTAGTACAGCGGAATCACTTCGTCCTGCAGGATCTCGTAGAGCGTCCGGGAATCGTGGCGATCCCGTTCCACCGGGTCGTGGATTTGCGTCGACGGCGGAATCGCCCAGCCGTTCTGGCCGTCGTAGGCCTCCGCCCACCAGCCGTCGAGCACGCTTACGTTGACCGTGCCGTTGATGGCCGCCTTCATTCCCGACGTGCCGCTGGCCTCCATGGGATGCACGGGCGTGTTGAGCCAGACATCGACGCCGGAAGTCAGCAGGCGTCCGAGACCCATGTCATAGCCCTCGACGAGCAGGAGCTTGCCGGAGAACTCGGGCAGACTGCTTACCCGTTGCAGCTCGCGCATGAGCTGCTGGGCCGGATGGTCGGCCGGATGCGCCTTGCCGGCGAAGATGAAAACCACGGGCCTCTCGTCCCGATCCACGATCTGCTTCAGCCAGCCGAGATCGTGCAGCAGGAGCGTGGCGCGCTTGTAAGTGGCGAAGCGGCGGCCAAAACCGATGGTGAGAACATCCGGACGTTCCGGATCGAGGTACTTGAGCAGCCGGTGGGTGTGGGCTTCCGAGAGCTGATTGCGCGCGTACTGGCGCCGCAGTCGGTCCCGCAGTCCGACGAGCATTGCCGCCTTGACCTGCTGGCGCACGTACCAGAAGCGGCCGTCAGGGATTTCGTTGATCTGCCGGGTAAGGTCCCGGTCCATGAGCTGGTAGCGCCACGCCGGCCCGAGGCTTTGCTCGAGCAGGTCAGCCCACTCCGTCTGCATGAATGTCGGCACGTGCACCCCGTTGGTGACGTAGCCAATGGGGTTCTCGTCCGGCGATATCTCGGGCCAGTGGGGCGCGCAGATTGCGGCGGTGACCTTCCGGTGTATACGGCTCACGCCATTCACGTGCCGCGACCCGGTCAGGGCGAGCTGCGTCATGTTGAAGCCGGTGTCGGCACCGCTCCGGATGCCGAGATTGAGGAAGCCCTGGTCTCCGACGCCCAGCTCCGCCACGAGATTGCGGAAGTGGCCGAGCAGCACATCCCGGTTGAAGACGTCGTGGCCCGCGGAAACGGGCGTGTGCGTCGTGAACACGGTGCAGGCAGCCACCGCTTCCAGGGCTGCATGGAAATCCAGTCCACCCGCCACGCATTCCCGGATCCGCTCGACGATCTGGAAGGCGGCATGGCCTTCGTTGATGTGCCACACCTGTGGACTGATTCCGGCGGCCCGGAGAGCCCGAACACCCGCGATGCCCAGGATGATCTCCTGCTGCAGCCGGGTCTGGGTGTCGCCACCGTAAAGCTGCCGGGTGATCTGGCGGTCACCCGGCTCGTTGCGGCGCAGGTCCGTATCCAGCAACAGCACGGGGATGCGGCCGACGTCTGCCTTCCAGACCTTGACGGAGACCTGGCGGCCGGCCAGGTCGCAGGCCACGATCACCTCGTTGCCGGCAGCATCCAGCAGCGGCCGGACGGGCGCATCCTCTGCCTGGATGTAGCTGTACTCGGCAATCTGCTGCCCGTGTTCGTCGATTCGCTGGTTGAAGTACCCCTGGCGATACAGCAGCCCCACGGCCACGAACGGCAGGCCGAGGTCGCTGGCCGTCTTGCAGTGATCGCCGGCCAGGATGCCGAGACCGCCCGAGTAGATGGGGAAGCTCTCGTGGTAGCCGAACTCCGCGCAGAAGTAGGCGATCAGGTCGTCAGGGGCGAGACCGGCGGGCTTGTAGCCGGCAGACTGCGGTTCGAGGTAGGCGTCGTATTCGGCGAGAGCGCGCCGGTAGGCGCCCAGGAAGGTGTCATTGCTGGCTGCCATCTCCAGCACGGACTGGTCGACGCAGCGCAGGAAAACCCGGGGATTTCGCCCGGTCCGCCACCACAGGTCCCGGTCGAGTAGGTCAAAGAGCTGCCGCGTTGGCCGGTGCCAGCTGAACCAGAGGTTGCTCGCCAGGTCATTGAGCCGGGCGATGCGCTCCGGCAGGCGGGGCTCCACGTGGAGGGAGAACTGCTGACCAGTCATATGGTGGGCCGTGATGGATTTGAACCATCGACCAACGGATTAAAAGTCCGATGCTCTACCAACTGAGCTAACGGCCCCCGGCAACAAATGGAGGTGCGAATGAGAGCTTCCTGATGATCGACGCTGTCGAATACGGTGAAGATGCGCCGCAAGTTTAGCGGTAGCGGGTCGGATCCGCCACGCCAGCGGCGGAAAAACCCTCCCGGCGGAGGCGGCAGGCATCACAGTTTCCGCAGGCCCGCCCGTCGTCCCCGGCCTGGTAGCAGGAAACGGTGGCCGCAAAGTCCACCCCGAGCTCGACGCCCAGGTTGACGATGGCGGCCTTGCTCAGGGCCAGCAAGGGCGTGTGGACGACAATGGGCCTCCCCTCCACGCCACGCCGTGTGGCGAGGTCTGCCAGCTGCTGAAAGGCCTCCAGGTAGGCAGGGCGGCAGTCCGGGTAACCGGAGTAGTCCACCGCGTTCATGCCGGCGTAGATCCGGTCCGCGTCGAGCACCTCGGCGAGGCCGAGCGCAAAGGCGAGGAACACGGTGTTCCGCGCAGGGACGTAGGTAACCGGAATGCCGCCGGCGGGGCGGCCGGTCGGGACGGCGAGCTGCGGATCAGTCAGCGCCGATCCGCCAATGTCGCCGAGACCTATCGTTAGCACCCGGTGTCCCGCCGAGCCCATCCGCCCGGCCATGCGGGCCGCGGCCTCGAGTTCCGCGCGATGGCGCTGCCCGTAATCGAAGCTGAGCGTGTGGCACTCGCACCCGTCGCGGCGCGCCAGCGCCAGGCAGGTTGCCGAATCCATGCCTCCGGACAGCAGGACGACAGCTCGCACTCGTCAGTGCTCCCTGGGGTAGCGCATCAATGGCCCGGGCTATTGCCCCAGAGGTACTTGTGGAGCTGGACCTGGAAACGCACGGGCAGGCGGTCCTCGAGGATCCACTCGGCCAGTTCGCGCGCCGGCAACTGTTCCCAGGCTGGCGAGAACAAAATCTCGCAGCGGGCTGCCAGCCCGTGCCGCTCCAGTTGCTCGCGGGACCACTCGTAGTCGCTGCGGCTGCAGATCACGAACTTCACCTGGTCCTCCGGCTTGAGAATTTCCAGGTTGGGCCACAGGTTGCGCTCGCTCTCCCCGGAGGCCGGTGTCTTGAGATCCAGGACGACGGCGACACGGCGGTCGACGGCACCGATGTCGAGCGCGCCACTGGTCTCCAGGGACACCTGGTAGCCGGCGTCACACAACGCGCAGAGCAGGTCGAGGCACGCGGGCTGGGCCAGGGGCTCGCCGCCCGTCACGCAGACGTGACGGACCCGGAAGGCGGCCACCCTGGCGAGCACATCGGCAATGCCCACGCGCTGGCCGCCGTGGAACGCGTAGGCGGTGTCGCAATAGGCGCAGCGAAGCGGGCAGCCCGTAAGGCGAACAAAGGCAGTCGGATAACCCACCGGGCGCGCTTCGCCCTGGATGGAATGAAAGATCTCGGTGATGCGGAGGTCGGCCAACGGCTGGTCCCGGGCAGGCGGCACCGGACGGGTGCTAGGTGCCTTCCGAGGTCATCCGCTCGAGACGCTGGCCGGCAAGGCGCGCCGCGGTCGTCTCGGGATAGTTCGCGACAACGGTCTTAAGGGCCTTGCGTGCTGCGTCATAGCGCTTCAGCTCGTAGTTGCAGTAGCCGATCTTGAGGAGCGCGTCCGGGATCTTGCGGGACTTCGGGTACTTGTCGACCACGGTGGTGAACTCCGGCAGCGCCTTGTCGTAGCTCTGGCTAACGTAGTGCGTCTCGGCGAGCCAGTACTGCGCATTGTCAGACAGCGAACTGTCGGGAAAGGCGACCATGAACTGCTTGAGCGCGGCGCTCGCTTCCTTGTAGCGGCCCTGCTTGAGCAGCTCGAAGGCGGCTTGGTAGTTGGCGCGGTCCGTACCGCCAGGCACGGGCAGCTGGCCGGGCCGGAGTTCGCCGCCATCAAGCACACTGCGTCCGTCGTCCGTGGCGGCTGCCCGGCGATCCCCCAGTGCCTTCTCGAGATTCTGCAGGCGCTGGTCCACATCCAGGTACTGCTGCTTCTGGGCCCCGCCCGCCTGGTCGAGCTTGAACTGCAGCTGATCCACCTGCTCGCGCAGGCCCTGGTTTTCCTTCTGCAGCTGCTCGATCTGCTTGAGCAGATTGACCAGGCCCTCGCTGTCGATCACCCGCTCCACCCGCGCCACCCGCGAATCGAGTGCGGTCTGCCTGATGTACAGCGGGTCCTCCTCCGGGGGCGTCATCAGGGCGCACCCGGAGGCAAGGCACATACCCAGGACCGCCGGGAGGAGCGAACGCAGGCGAATAGCGGTGGCACTCATCTGGCTACTGCCCGTAGACGATCTCGACCCGGCGATTCAGCGACCAGGCTTCCTCGTCACTGCCAATCACGGCCGGGCGCTCCTCGCCGAAGCTCACGGTGGTGATCTGGTCCGACACGGCGCCCTGCAGCAGGAGGATGTTACGGACCGCCTGCGCACGCTTCTCGCCGAGGCCAATGTTGTACTCGCGGCTGCCCCGCTCGTCCGCGTGCCCCTCGAGCCGTACCCGGGCGGCCGGGTTGCCGGACAGGTACTTCGCGTGGGCCTGGAGAACAGCGTTGTACTCGGGCTTGATATCGAAGCGGTCGTAGGCGAAGTAAATGATGCGATTTTCCTGGGAGGCAGTCGGGCCGCCGAGGGCGGATCCGCCCTGGCCGTCCATCCGGCCGTCCATGCTGCTGCCCTGCCCCATGCCACCGTCGCCGACACCCGACGACGCGGCGCCCGAACCCTGGCCGGCGCCCGCAGCCGACTCGTCCACCGTGGACTTGGAGGGGCCCGCGCAAGCGGTCACTAGTGCGACAACCGCCAGTGCGGCAAGGGTCTTGAGACTCGTCATCGGCATGGGTATCAACTCCTTCAAAAGCAATGCTGGATACGTGAAAACTGGCTAGTTGGACGGAAACGGCGACCAGGCCGGCTCCCGGACATCGCCCTCCAGGGCAGAGATGCGCTGCTTGATCCGGCCGTTCGTACTGACTGTGGCCAGCACGCCGCGCGATCCCTCGCGCGTGGCGTAAATCAGCATCTCGCCGTTCGGGGCAAAACTCGGTGACTCGTCGAGCCGGCCATTGGACAGCACCTGGGTGGCAGCCCGCGCCAGATCGACGACTGCAATTCTATAGTTGCCGCGATCGTTATGCACTACGGCAATCTGCTTGCCGTCGGGCGCCAGGCGCGGCCGGGCGTTGTAAGGACCCTCGAAGGTCACCCGCTGGGGACTCCCGCCGCCGGCGGCTGCGATCCGGTACACCTGCGGCCCGCCGGCCGCATCGGACGTGTAGTAGATCTGCTGACCGTCGAGCGACCAGCTGGGCTCCGTGTCGATGGCCGGGCCACTGGTCAGGCGCGTCAGCACCTGGGTAGCGATATCCAGCGTGTAGATGTCCAGGTTGCCGTCCTGGCGGGACAGCGCCAGTGCCAGCATCTTTCCATCCGGCGACCAGGCGGGCGCGCCATTGACGCCCGGACGGGCCGAAACGCGCTTGCGGGTGCCGGCGCGCAGGTCCTGCACGTAGATCTCGGAGCGGCGGGCCTCGAAGGAAACATAGGCCAGGCTGCGCCCGTCCGGGGACCAGGCCGGCGACATGATCGGCTCCCGCGACTCCATGATGACGCGGGGATTCTCGCCGTCCGCATCGGCAATCACGAGGCGATAGCTGCTCCGGACGCTGGCCTGGCTCTGACCCTGGCTCTGACCCTGGGGCTGCGCCTGGCTCCGCACCACCGTGACGTAGGCAATCCGGGTCGAAAACACGCCGCGAAGGCCCGTGAGCTGCTCGTAGATCAGGTCCGCCACCCGGTGACAGCTGCGCCGGAATTCCGCCGCGGTGGCCGGCTGCCGGTAGCTGAGCAATTGCTCGCCCCGGAGCACATCGAACACCTGGAACTGGATCTCGTACTGGTCCGGCGCCGTCTGCAGCACGCGGCCGATGATCAGCGACTCGGCAGCCTGCATGCGCCAGTCGTCGAATTTAACCTCCGCGGGCGTGGTCGGCTTCTGCAGCATGTCCCGGCGCTCCAGCGGCGCGAAGCGGCCGGAGCGGGCCAGGTCCGCCGCAACCACCGCGGCCGCGTCCAGCGGCGGGCCGGAGCCCGTGCCCTCCCAACCAAAGGGCACGACGGCGATGGGCAGGGCCTTGTCGACGCCCTGGGTGATCTCGATCTGCAGCTCGGCCCGGGCGGGGCCGGACACGGCGACGAGTAACGCAATCAGTGCTGGCAAGAAATGGCGCATGGCAATTGCTTTCCTGGGTCCTGGGATCCGAACGAACATTACTGTTCCGGTTTGAAGGTGAAGCGGAGGTTACGCTCGAAGAGCGCGGCATCGTCGGGCATCGGCAGGGGCGAGGCCCGCAGGACGGCGGCCTCGATTGAGCGGCGGACGGCGTCGTCGGCGTTGCAGCTGGCCGTACTGACGCCGGTGACCTGGCCACCGGGAACCTGGGTCACCGTCACCACGCACTCGATGCCGGCCCGGGCGCTCGGGGGCCGGACCCAGTTGCGCTCCACTTTCTGCCGGATCAATGCCACGTAATTGGCGAGGGCACCGGAGTCTGTCGCGGCAAGCAGGCGCTCTTCCTCCGCCAGCTGGCGGTCGAAATCCCTGGCGGCAGCCGCTTCCACCGCCTTGCGTCGGTCTGCCTCGGCCTTCTCCCGGGCCGCCTTCGCCCGCTCGGCCTCCGCCACCTTGTCGCGCTCTGCAGCCGCCTTGGCCTGGCGCTGCTGCTCCGCGAGCGCTTCGGCCTTCGCCTGCCGAGCCTTGTCCTGCTCCCGGGCCTTATCCACCTGCTGTTGTTTAAGCAGGGCAGCGCGCTGCTCGACAGCAGGATCGGGCTTCGGCTCCGGCTTGGGTTCCACCTTGGGCTCGGGCGTCGGTTCCGGCTTGGCTTCGGGCTGCGGTTCCGGCACGGATTCAGACTTTGGTGCCGCCTTGGGCTCGGGCCTCGGCTCCGCCCGGGGCGCCGGCTTTGGCGCTGGCCGGCGCAGGCTGGCGGGATCCACCAGCGTGGCCTTGATCGCGAGCGGGGTCACGGGCGGCGAACGGTGAATGACGATCCCGCCGAGGAGGATCACGAGCAGCAGCCCGCCGTGCCCGGCGAGGGCCCAGAGCAACGCCCGGTCGGGAACGCGGGCACCACGGGACTTCGGCGCGGCGGCATTCATTGCCCCGCGCTACCCCCGAGTGCCACCCGATCTGCTTCAGTCATCCGTGACTGCTCCATTGGTCCCGGCCGGTCAGCCCCGTCGTCGGGGCTTCGCCGGAGGGTCGGTGAGAAACCCCACGTTGGAGGCCCCGGCTTGCTGCAACAGCAGCATGCCCTGCACGACCGCGCCGTAGGCCACCCGCTGGTCGGCTTTGACCAGCACGGCGGTCTGGGGGTTCCGGCGGAGCACGGCTGCGGCCAGTTCCACGACGCGCTCCGCCGGCAGTGGTGACTTCCTGTCGTCACCGACGCTGAGATAGAGCCCGCCGTCCGCATCGATCGACAGCACCAGCGGCTCCTGGTTCGGCGGGCTCACGATCGGATCGGCGGCAGCCTGCGGCAGCTGCACGTCGATGCCCTGGGTGAGCAGCGGCGCCGTGACCATAAAGATGACGAGCAGCACGAGCATCACGTCGATGTAGGGCACGACGTTGATCTCGCCCATCAGTTTCCGCTTGCGGGTCTTGCGCATGGCCTAGCGGATTCCCGGGCTCTTGCCCGCGGCGGTCGCCGGTCCCGGTGCCACTGGCCGCGTATGGGCATGCCGCTCGAGGACGCTGAAAAACTCCTCGATGAAGCTGTCGTAGCGCACCTCGAGCCGGCTCACCTTGTCGGCGTAGCGGTTGTAGGCAATGACCGCAGGGATCGCGGCAAACAGGCCGATGGCCGTGGCAACCAGGGCCTCAGCAATGCCCGGGGCCACCACGGCCAGGGTCGCGGACTGCACATTGCCGAGGCCCCGGAAGGAATTCATGATGCCCCAGACGGTGCCGAACAGGCCCACGTAGGGACTGGTGGAACCGATGGTGGCCAGCGTGGACAGGCTTTCCTCCAGCCGGTCCATCTCCCGCATCTGGGCCACGTGCATGGACCGGCGAACGCTTTCCAGGATCTGGTCCGGCGACATGCCGGGCTGTTCGGTCAGGCGGCGGAATTCCCGGAAGCCCGCCTCGAACAGCCCCGCCATGTCGGACGGCGGTGTCCCGCCCCGCATCACGTCCCGGTAGATAGCCGCCAGGTCGCCGCCGGACCAGAAGCTGGTCTCGAAGGCGTCGGAGCCGGCGACCGCCTGCCGCAACACGCGCCGCTTCCGCACGATGATCGCCCAGGAGCTGACCGAGGCGGAAAGCAGCAGCAGCATGACCAGCTGCACGATCAGACTCGCGGACAGGATCATGTCGAGAAAGGACGTCTGGGCGGGCATCTTCAGGTTTCCTCGGAATCAAACAGACTGGAGCCGGGATCGGCCTGGCCCCGGGGTGGCTGCAAGCCAAAGTGCTGGTAGGCGCGCCGCGTCGCCACGCGGCCCCGTGCCGTCCGGCTGATAAAGCCCTGCTGGATCAGGTAGGGCTCCAGGACGTCTTCGATGGTGCCCCGCTCCTCGCCGAGGGCAGCGGCCAGGGATTCAACCCCGACCGGGCCACCGTCGAAGCGCTCGATGATCAGCGTGAGCAGCCGGCGGTCCAGCAGGTCGAAGCCGCTCGGGTCCACGTCGAGCAGGTCCATGGCGGAACGGGCGGTGGCTTCGTTGATGGTGCCGTCGCCCTCCACCTGGGCAAAGTCCCGGACCCGGCGCAGCAGGCGGTTGGCGATGCGCGGCGTGCCCCGGGAGCGGTCGGCCAGCTGCCAGGCGCCGCCGTCATCTAAGGACACGCCAAGGATCCGGGCCGAGCGCAGCAGGATCTGGTGCAGTTCCTCCCGCCCGTAGAACTCAAGGCGCTGGACGATCCCGAACCGGTCCCGCAGCGGCGACGTGAGCAGCCCCGCCCTGGTCGTGGCGCCCACCAGGGTGAACGGCGGCAGGTCCAGCTTGATCGAGCGCGCGGCAGGGCCCTCGCCGATCACGATATCGAGCTGGAAGTCCTCCATGGCCGGATACAGCACTTCCTCGACGACGGGGCTCAAACGGTGGATCTCGTCCACGAAGAGCACGTCCCGCGGTTCCAGGTTCGTCAGCATGGCGGCCAGGTCACCGGGCCGCTCCAGCACCGGGCCGGAGGTGTGGCGCAGGTTCACGCCGAGCTCGTTGGCGATGATGTTCGCCAGGGTGGTCTTGCCGAGGCCCGGCGGGCCGAAGATCAGCGTGTGATCCAGGGCCTCGCCACGCTGCCGGGCCGCCGTGATGAATACGTGCAGCTGGCGCTTGACCGCGCTCTGCCCCACGTAGTCGGCGAGGCGCTGCGGACGAATCGACCGGTCGATATCGTCGTCCGCCAGCGCCTCCGTTGCGATCAGCCGTTCAACCATGCCGCGGCGCTCAGGTCCTGGGGCCCGCCGCGGAGCGCAACACGGCCCGCAGCAGTTCCTCGGTGGTGTTCACCGACTCGGGCACGCGGTCCAGCATCTTGCGCGCCTCCGGCGGCTTGTAGCCGAGGGCGACCAGGGCATCGAGCGCCTCGTCCCGCGGCGTCGCCGGTCCGCCACGGGGGCCACCGGCGGCGCCGCCGCCGCCCAAGCCAGGGTGCCGGACCCGGTCCCGCATCTCGATGATCAGCCGCTCCGCCGTCTTGCGCCCGACGCCCGGCAATCTCACCAGCGAACCGACGTCCTCGGACTCGACGGCGCGGACGAAAGCCTCGACCGTCATGCCGGAGAGCAGGCCCAGCGCCGTCTTGGCGCCGACGCCGCTGACCTTCAGCAGGTCCCGGAACAGCCGGCGCTCGATTTCCGTCGCGAAACCAAACAGCGTGTGATGATCCTCCCGGATCAGCAGGTGCGTGCGCAGCTGCACGGGCTGGCCCGTCTCCGGCAGCTTGAAGCAGGTGGACATGGGTGCCTCGACCTCGTAACCGATGCCGCCGACCTCGACCACGAGAAACGGGGGCTCCTTGTGGATCAGGACACCGCGCAGCGAACCGATCACCGGCGCAGCCCCCGGCCGGGCTCGCGCCTGCGGGCCCGCACCGGCAGCCGGATCCGGTCCGGTGGCAGGGCCGCGAGCCGGGACTTGAGCGGCTGCGTGTGGGCGTGGCACAGGGCCACCGCCAGGGCGTCAGCGGCATCCACCTGCAGGGCCTCCCGGTGATTGAGCAGCACCGCCACCATGTGGCTTACCTGGGACTTCTCCGCGCTGCCGAGGCCCACGATGGCCTGCTTGACCGCCCGGGCCGCGTATTCGTGGATCTCGGCGCCGGCGCCGAAGGTGGCGCAGATTGCCGCTGCCCGGGCCTGCCCGAGCTTCAGGGCAGAGTCCGCGTTGCGGGCCAGGAACACCTGCTCCACCGCTACCGCCGCGGGCTGGTAGCGGGCCATCAATTCCTGCACGCCGGCGAAGATGATTTGGAGCCGGACCGGCAGCGCCTGGTCCCCGGCGCGGATGCAGCCGCTCGCCACGTGGACCGAACGCCGGCCATCCGTATCGATGATGCCGAACCCCGTGATCCGGGAGCCGGGATCGATGCCGAGTATCCGGGTGGGTCCGGTTGGCACGGCATCAGAACCGCAGATTGAAACCCGCATGCAATCCGGTGTCGAACAGCATGGACGGCCGCTTGTCGAAGTCCGCGCCCGCGTAGCGCGCCCCGACATAGACCTCGGCCTTGCGAGTAACGCTGTAACCCACGCGGATGCTGCTGTCGATGTACCCCTCGGCGTCACCGCCACTGAGGATGTTCGGCGCCCAGTAAGCTTCGCCGGAAACGGCGATGCGGTCGTAGCGCGGCACGACCCAGCGCAGCGAACCGCCCACGCCCAGGGCATAGCCCTCGCGGCCGCTGCCGTCGGCGTCCAGGAAGGCCAGCCGGGCGCCAACGCCCGCCGTCACCTTCTGGTTGCCCGGAGTGGCGTCGCCGGTCACCAGGAAGCCGGCGTGCACCAGGTCGCCCTCGTCGGAATCGTGGAGCCAGCCGCCCTCCAGGCGCAGACCGTCGCCCACCGGTGTGGCATAGACCACCCGGAATGCCCCCGAGTTGAGGCTCAGGTCGATTTCATGGGCACTGGCAGGCGCCAGAATGAAGGCCAACAGGGGCAGGCCCAGAAGGGCCAACCCATTCAGGATTCGCATAACGCACTCCCCGCAACAACGGGGCCATCATAACCGAATTGTTCTCAGCGATTGATGGCGTGCAGGGCGCGGCGGTCCACTGACAGGGACGCCTCGTGCAGCGCCTCGGTCAGCGTGGGGTGGGCGTGGATGGTGCGCTGCAGGTCCTCGGCGCTGGCCTCGAACTCCATGGCAACCACCGCCTCGCCGATCAGCTCGCCGGCCATGGGCCCCACGATATGCACGCCAAGCAGGCGGTCCGAGGCGGCATCGGCGAGCACCTTGACGAGCCCGGCAGCCTGCTCCATGGCTCGGGCACGGCCACTCGCCGCGAAGTTGAAGGTGCCGGTCTTGTAGGAGATCCGGGCCTCCTTCAGCTGCTCCTCGGTCTGCCCGACCCAGGCGATCTCCGGCGACGTGTAGATCACGTTCGGGATCACCGCGTAGTTCACGTGCCCGTGCTGGCCGGCGATCAGGTCCGCCACCATCACGCCCTCCTCCGAGCCCTTGTGGGCAAGCATCGGCCCGCGGACCACGTCGCCGACGGCCCAGACGTTGGGAGCCGAGGTGCGGCAGTCATTGTCCACGTCGATGAAGCCCCGGTCCGTGAGGGTCACGCCCGCGAGAGGGTCCAGAAGGTCCTGCGTGTTGGGCCGACGTCCGACGGCCACGATCAGCCGGTCCACCTCCAGCGTCTGCTGGCCCCGCTCGTCCTCGTAGGTCAGGGCAATGCCGTTCGGGCCGCGCTCGACCGCGGTCACGCGGGCGCCCAGCCGGATGTCGAGTCCCTGCTTCTTGAACTGCCGCTGGGCCTCCTTGGCAACCTGGCCATCGGCCAGCGCCAGAAAGCGTTCCAGGGCCTCGAGGACAATGACTTGGGCCCCCAGGCGGTTCCACACGCTGCCGAGTTCGAGGCCGATCACCCCGGCGCCAATCACGCCGAGACGGGCCGGCACCGCCGTCAGATCCAGGGCGCCCCAGGAGTCGATGATGGCCTCGCCATCGAAGCGGGCAAAGGGCAGTTCGATCGGCGTCGAGCCCGTCGCGAGAACCACGTGTTCCGCTTCGAGCAGTTCCGGGTCGCCGCCGTGCGGTGTGTAGCGGACCTTGTTTCCCGGCAGCAGGTGCCCGCGGCCGAACAGTCCCGTGACGCCGTTGGACTTGAACAGCGCCTGGATGCCGCCCGTGAACTGCCGGACGATGTCTGCCTTGCGGGATTGCATGACCGCCAGGTCGAGCTCGGGCGGATTGACGCGGATACCGTGCCCGGCGAACTCGTGCCCGGCCCGGTGAAAGAGCTCGGAGGATTCCAGCAGGGCCTTGGAAGGTATGCAGCCGGCGTTCAGGCAGGTGCCGCCGAAGGCAGGCTTGCCGTCCCGGTTGCGCCACTCATCGATGCAGGCCACCCGGAGCCCGTTCTGCGCGGCCCGGATCGCACCGACGTAACCGGCCGGTCCGCCGCCGATGAAGACCACGTCGTACTTGCTGTCGCCGTCCGTCCCGGATTTGGCCACGCCTCAGACTCCGAGCACGAGGCGCGCCGGATCCTCGAGCGCCTCTTTCATCGCGACCAAGAACTGCACCGCGTCCCTGCCATCGATGATCCGGTGATCGTAGGTCAGTGCCACGTACATCATCGGACGGGCCACGACCTGACCGTCCACGACCACGGCCCGCTCCTGGATCTTGTGCATGCCGAGAATGCCGCTCTGGGGCGGGTTGAGAATCGGGGTCGAGAGCAGGGAACCAAACACGCCGCCGTTGGTGATCGTGAAAGTGCCACCGGTGAGGTCGTCCATACCGAGGGCGTTCTCGCGGGCCTTGCGGCCAAATTCGTTGACGGCCTTCTCGACGCCGGGCAGCGACAGGCGGTCCGCGTCCCGCAGCACGGGCACGATCAGCCCGCGATCAGTCGAGACCGCGATGCCCACGTCGTAGTAGTCGTGGTAGACGATGTCGTTACCCTCGATCGAGGCGTTGACGGCCGGGAAGCGCTGGAGTGCCTCGATCGCCGCCTTGACGAAGATCCCCATGAAGCCGAGCCGCACGCCGTGCCGCTTCTCGAAGGCGTCCTTGTAGCGGCTGCGCAAGGCGAGAACGGCGGACAGGTCGACCTCGTTGAAGGTCGTCAGCATGGCGGCAGCGTGCTGGGCCTCAACCATGCGTTCTGCAATCCGGGCCCGCAGCCGGCTCATGGGTACCCGGCGCTCGGTACGGCCACCGGGCGCCCTGACCGGTGCAATGGCCGGTGCTACGGCCAGCGACGGCGCCTGGACGACGTCTGATTTCAGGATGCGGCCACCGGGCCCGCTGCCCTGGACCGTCGCCGGATCGATGCCCTTTTCCTGCAGGGCGCGGCGGGCTGCCGGACCGGTCTTGCCCGCGCTCCGGCCGGCCGGCGCCACAGCCGGGGCGGCCTCTGCCGGGGCCGCGGCCGGCGCTTTGTCCGCCTTCGCCGGCCTGGCCGGCGCCGCGGCCGACTCGCTCTCCACCGCCGGCTCCAGCGACGCCAGGAGCTGACCGCTGGTCACCGTGGCCCCACCCTTGACGTGCAGCTCCCGGATGACGCCCCGTGCCGGGGCCGGAACTTCGAGGACCACCTTGTCGGTCTCGAGATCGGCGAGGTTCTCGTCCCGTTCCACGGTATCGCCTGGGGCCTTGTGCCAGGTCACCAGGGTGGCGTCGGCCACCGACTCGGGCAGGCGGGGAACTTTGACTTCAATGCTCATGCTGTGTTGCTTTAATACGGGGGCGTTGGGAAAACGGCGGCGGGCTGCCTCAAGCTTACTGGCCCTGGGCTACTGAACCTGGGCAGACAGGGCCGTCTCGACCAGGATCTGCTGCTGCTGGACATGCAGCTGGAAGATCCCGGGCGCCGGCGCCGCCGCGCCGCGGCGGCCTGCATAGAATACCTGCTGATCGCCCTGCAGCGGACGCTGGAGCTGGTGCCGTATCTGGTACCAGGCGCCTTGGTTCTGCGGCTCCTCCTGGCACCAGACGACTTCCCGGGCCTCCGGGTAGCTGGCGAGGACGGCCGCGTACTCGGCCGCAGGGAACGGGTAGAGCTGCTCGATCCGCACCAGCGCCACGTCGGTGCTGCCCTTGGCCCGGCGGGCCTCAAGCAGGTCGAAGTACACCTTGCCGCTGCAGAAGACGATGCGCTGCACCCCGGCGGGCTCCAGCGGATCCACCTCCGGCAGCACGAGCTGGAAGCGCCCGGTCTTGAGCTCGGCGAGCGGCGAACTCGACAGGCGGTGACGGAGCAGGCTTTTCGGCGTCATCACGATCAGCGGCTTGCGCAGCGGCCGGAGCATCTGCCGCCGGAGCATGTGGAACATCTGCCCCGGCGTGGACGGGATGCAGACCTGCATGTTGAGCTCGGCGCACAGCTGCAGGAAGCGCTCGAGGCGCGCCGACGAATGCTCGGGCCCCTGTCCCTCCTGGCCGTGCGGCAGGAACAGCGTGAGGCCGCAGAGTCTGCCCCACTTCGCTTCGCCCGAGCTGATGAACTGGTCGATGACCACCTGGGCGCCATTGCAGAAGTCGCCGAACTGCGCCTCCCAGATCACCAGGGAATCCGGATCCGTGGTGGAAAAGCCGTATTCGAAGCCGAGCACCGCTTCCTCCGACAGCAGCGAGTCCGTGACCGTGAACGCCCCGCGCCCCGCCCCGTGCAGGTTGTCGAGGGGCGTGAAGGTCTGGTCCGTGAGCTGATCGTGCAACACGCAGTGCCGGTGGAAGAAGGTGCCACGGCCGCTGTCCTGCCCCGTCAGCCGGATGCGGGTGCCCTGGCGGATCAGGCTCGCGTAGGCCATGAGTTCGGCAAAGCCCCAGTCCATCGGTATTTCGCCGGCGGCCATCCGCTCGCGATCGGTGACGATCTTCGCAACCCGGGGATGCAGGCTGAAGGCCTGCGGCACGCGGTTGATCTCCCGGGCCAGTTCGTCCACCTCGTCCGCCGGCAGCGCCGTGCTGTGCAGTTCATCCCAGTCGCCCTTCTGGTAGCGCGACCAGTCCACTGTGTATTCGTTGCCGATCATCCCGAGGGCGGCCTGGGGCAGGGACTGCCCAGCATCGACGCGGCGCCGGTAGTCCTCGTTCAGTCGCTCGGCTTCCGGCGCGTCGAGTACGCCCTTCTCCATCAGCGTGCGGGCGTAGAGCTGCCGGGTCGTCGGGTGCTTGCGGATGACCTGGTACATCTGCGGCTGGGTGGCTGCCGGTTCGTCCGCCTCGTTGTGCCCGTGACGGCGGTAGCAGACGAGGTCGATGACGACATCCTTGTGGAACGTCTGCCGGTACTCCAGCGCCAGCCGGGTGACGAAGACCACAGCCTCGGGGTCGTCGCCGTTCACGTGGAACACCGGCGCCTCGATCATCCGCGCGATGTCGCTGCAGTAGGCCGTCGACCGGGCGTCGCGAGGATCGCTGATCGTGAAGCCGACCTGGTTGTTGCAGACGATGTGGACGGTGCCTCCGGTCTTGAAGCCGCGGGCCTGGGAGAGCTGGAAGGTTTCCGCCACCACGCCCTGGCCGGCAAAGGCAGCATCACCGTGGATCAGGACCGGCAGGATCTCGGCCCCGTCCTCGTCGCCGCGGCGCTCCTGTCGCGCCCGCACGGAGCCCTCGACCACGGGATTGACGATTTCCAGATGGGAAGGGTTGAAGGCGAGGACCACGTGCACATTGCCGCCTGGCGTGCGCAGGTCAGACGAGAAGCCCATGTGGTACTTGACGTCCCCGGAGCCCTTCACGCGGGCGGGGTCGTAGATTCCCTCGAACTCGGAAAACAGTTCCTGGGGCGCCTTGCCCAGCACGTTGACGAGCACGTTGATGCGGCCGCGGTGGGCCATGCCCACCACCATTTCCTGGATGCCGGCCGCACCGCCCTGCTGGATCAGGTCGTCGAGCAGCGGGATCAGGCTGTCGCCACCCTCGAGTGAAAAGCGCTTCTGTCCAACGTAGCGGGTGTGCAGGTAGCGCTCGATGCCCTCGGCTGCCGTCAACTGGGCGAGGATGTGCCGGCGCTCGTCATCAGACAGCGGATTCGCGAGGATGCCCCGTTCGAGCCGCTCCCGGATCCAGACGCGCTCGCGGCCCCGGGACAGGTGGGCGAAGTCGGCGCCAACCTTGCCGCAGTAGACCTTGCGCAACGTTGCCAGCAGGTCCCGCAGGCGCATCCGGACATGCGGCTGGCCGGCGAAGTTGCCCACGTAGAACTCGGTGTCCATGTCCGCTTCGCCCAGACCGGCATAGTCGAGGCGCATGACATTGGGCATGGGCCGCTGCTGCATCTCGAGAGGATCCAGGTCGGCAATCTGGTGGCCGCGCAGGCTGTACACCTGGATCAGCCGGGACACAGCCGCCTGCTTCTCGGCTGCCGGACTGGCGTACTCCTCACTGACCGGCTCGTAGTGCCCGGCGCGGGGCGCCGGGCGCGGAGCTGCCGGGCCTGGCTCGCCGGGGAGGGCCCGCGCCTGGCCGTCGGGCGGGGCCTGTTCCGCGAAGAACTGTCGCCACGGGGCTGGCACCGACGCCGGGTCCCGCACCCAGCTGGCATAGAGTTCTTCGACGTACTCGGCATTGCCGCCAAACAGGGGCGACGAGGCGTAGATCTGGCGCAGGGTCTGGCTCATGGGGGTCCCGAACAGTCCGGAGGCGCCACTATAAGTATGTGGCGTCCGGGATCAAGGACCAATTGGCCGAATTGGGTCCTTCAGTCCGACCAGGGCCGCCAGTGGAACGGCAGGTCGGTGACGTAGACGGCGAACATCCACATTTCCCAGACGATAAGCGCCAGGTAACCGGCGCAGAACAACTGCAGCACCCGGTAGACCGGGATCACACCGAGGAATTGCCGGCGTGCGGCGATGGCAAGCAGGATTACGCTGACGCCCGTCACGCCGATCTTGAGCACCAGGAAGCGCTGCACATCGTGCGCGATGAGGCTGTCCATCAGCACGTTCATCTCTTCCGCGCCGATCGCCATCAGGTTCAGCGTGAACAGGGCGTCCGCGCAGCACATGAGGACGATGGCGAGCACGAGGTAGAGCACGCGCGGCTCGTGCCAGTCGAGGAAGATCCGCTCGTGGTCACGGTCCCGCCGGCCGGCCCTGCGCCGCGGACGGAAGCTGCCGTAGGTAAAGGACCAGATGGAGTGGCTGCGCCGCTCGCTGGCCCGCCTTTCCGGGACGACGGGCGCGGTCAGCCCCGCGGAGCCCAGCACGCGCGCCAGCCAGCCACGCCAGTCACTCCGGGAGTGCTTCGCCGTTTCCTGTTCCCCCACGCGCTCGTTCTCTGCCGATCTGCAGGAGATCATAGGAGCAGGGCCCGGGCCCCGCCGGACCCAGTTCGCATTTAGGTCGCCTTTAGGCTGGACGAAGGACTCGACGGCCGCCGAGCACAAGGAAGGCCAGCACAAACACGCCACCGAGCAGCGTCAGGGGGATGCCGGCGACCTCGGGCACGTACTGCCAGCCACGCTCCGCGTAGAGAACGGCCAGGGTGCCCAGGTAGCCGCCGGCGATCAGCCAGCGGGCGCGCCTGCTCAGGCCCAGCCCGTGCATCTGTGTGATGACGAACATGGCAAGGCCACCCATAAGAAACATCCGCCAGCCCTGGCCGGCGAGGTAGGCGACCATCGCCCCGTGAATGGCGAAAGTCAGTTCGAGAAAGACTGTCCAGCGCGGATTGACGTGGGCGCGGGTGAAAAACAGGCTCCCCTGCAGCATCAGCAGGAACATGTAGAAGAAACCGAAGAGATGCCCCCAGGTGTGTTCCATGGGGTGATACCAGAACGTGTAGATCGTCGCCCACGCGAAGTAGTAGCCGTGGTAGCGGCGGAGAAAGGGCCCGGCCTTCTCCACCCATGCCGAACCACGACCGAATACCATGCCACGGCGCCGGTTCTCCATCGCGACCACGACAATCAGCAGCAGGATCACCGACCACTGGGCCGTCGTCTCGTGCACATCCTGCGCAAGGCCGTCGTACCAGACCATGGTCTGGCCGAAGTGCAGCGCAATGAACAGGGCGTTCACGCCGAGGGCGAGGACATTGAAGCGGTGCAGCCCGCGGCTGTAGCCCGGCCTCTCCTTCTGGGCACTCCAGATGAGCCACCAGATCGCGGTCTGGTGCAGCAGGTAACCGACCCAGGCCGTGGCCCTGGTCCAGGCGGTGGGATTCTGCAGCTGCCACTCGTACCAGAAGCCAGGACGATCGGGCGTCAGCGCCCCGGGCTGCAGCCAGTGGTTACCGGCGTACCAGATGAGCGCGGTAAAGGCGAAGCTGAAGGCCACTCCGCCCCACAGTGCGGTGCTGCTGTCCCGGGAGGCTGTCATGGACGGGATCATTTACGGCCTTCGCAGCCCGGAGCAATCCGGATGTTCCACAGGGACCGCAACGTGGCCATTGCCGCGAATGGTCGCGAGGCCCGTCACCACGGGATCGCCTCGCCGTTGTAGCGGGTGAAGCTCCCGCTCCGCTCCAGCGTGAGGCCGGCGATGACCCGCCGCAGCCCGGCAATGCTCTCCTCCACTTCGATCAGTGCCGAAGGACCACCGAGCCGGGTCTTTACAAAGCCCGGACAGACGGCGGCGCAGGTAATGCCCCGCGGCTTGAGGGCAATGGCAAGCATCGTGACCACCTTGTTCAGCGCGGCCTTGCTGGAGCAGTAGGCAAAGGTCGGGTAGAGGCCCTCCACGTTGGACCCGGTGGTGCTGGAGATGAAGACCATCCGCTTGCCGGCACTGGCTTCCACGTGGCCGGCAAAGGCCTCGGCTACCTTCAGTGGTGCCAGCGTATTGACCTCCAGCACGCGGCGCCACTCCGCGTAATTGATGGTGCCGAAGTGCTGCTCATGAAGCCGGGAACGGTCCGGGTCGCGGGGCCCGATGTCGCCCGCATTGTTGATCAGGATGTCGACCGGGAGCGCCCGGTGCTTCTCCGCCAGCCCATCGACGGCCTGGTGATCGGTCACGTCCAGTGCCTCGACTTCGACCAGGTCCGGGTACTGCGCCGCGAGGGCCGCGAGTTCGATCGAGCCGGCCGGGTTCCGGCAGGTCGCGAGCACGCGGGCGCCGTCGTCGGCGTACTGGCGCGCCAGTTCGAGCCCGAGGCCCCGGCTCGCGCCGGTCACCAGCACGACGGTCATGGCAAGTCCCCCCGCAGGATCCAGAGGATGCCGAGCAGGTACAGCAGGTAACAGAAGCCGTTGATCGACAGGTGACGGACCTGCAGCCCGCCGTGGCGCAAATGCCAGCGCAGCCAGAGCGAGGCCACCAGCGTCAGGGTCACGGCCACCACCACCGGCGCCTCGGGCTGCCACGGGGTGCTGAGCAGGCCCAGCGCGGGCAGCAGCGTGCCCTGGAACACCATCGCGCCAGTCAGGTTGCCGACGGCCAGTGTGTCCTTGCGGCGCCGGATCCAGAGGATGCTGTTGACCTTCTCCGGCAGCTCGGTGGCCACGGGGATAATGAGCAGCGATAGGATCAGCGCGGAGATCGCCAGCAGCTGGGACAGTTGCTCGATCGAGTAGATGAAGGCCTTCGCCCCGCCAACGAGCAGCGCGAGGCCTAGCACCACCTGCAGCACCACGACCGGCATGACGTCAGGCAGGCCGACCCGGCAGAGAAACATGCGGTCATTCGCCGCGGTGCCGTGGCCTTGCTCCACCAGCTGCGCGGAACTGCGCAGCGTCGCCACCACATAGTAGAGGTAGAGCAGCACGAGGCTCACGGCCAGCCCGCCGCGCAGCAGTCCCGACCAGGCCCAGCCCAGCGGGATCGCGAGGCCAAGGCCGGCCAGGGTGAAGGCAACCAGGAAGAAGTCCAGGTCCCGCCGGGTCCCGGTCGGCTCCGGCGCGATGGGTCCGCGCAGGCCCCGGGTGCGGAGCGCCGCGGCACCCATCAGGAAGAACGCCAGCGTGGACAGCATCAGCGGCGCGCCCACGATGGCCCCGACGCCGATCGCGTGGTTCATCGCCATGTCGTCCGTGCCGGCCACGATTGCCAGCACCGGCACCATCGTCTCGGGCATTGCGGTGCCCACGGCGGCGAACAGCGAGCCCGTCACCCCCTCGGAAATCTTCAGGCGCTGGCCAAGGTGCTCCAGGGCGTTCGTGAAGATCTCGGCGGCAACCAGGATCGCAACGAGGGAGCCGAGGAGGAACAGCCAGATCATGTGTCCAGATTCTTGGGAGATGGTGCCCCGACCAGGATTCGAACCTGGGACCTCTCGCTTAGGAGGCGAGCGCTCTATCCCCTGAGCTACCGGGGCTCGGCGGCGGCATTCTAGCCTATGGCTGAACCTGTGGCCGCTCCAGCCACGGACGTAGGGCCGCCTCGAAGTCGGCAGCGCTCTTGCCGCCCTGGAGCCGCGTCCGGACGGCACCGGCCCGGTCGATGACGTAGCTGGTGGGCAGTACCTCGTTCCAGGCCGCGTCCACGACGCTCACCGTGGAGTCCATGTCCGGCGAACGGCGGGTCAGCGTGCGCAGCGCCGGAAACCATTTCGCGAGGAACGGCCTGACGATGGTTTCGAGGTCGGCCGGCTCGTCCAGGGATACCGCGAGCAGCTCGAAGCCACGGGCCCCGTACTGCCGCTCCAGCGCCAGCAACTCAGGCAGCTCCTTGAGACAGGGGCGGCACCAGGTCGCCCAGAAGTTGACGAGCACCACCTTGCCCTTGCGAACGTCCAGCGCCGTGCGCAGTTCAGCCGGCGTCACAGGCGTAACGAACGGCCCGGCATTTGCCGCCTCCGCCCCTGTTGTGACGGCCGTCAGCGGGACGGCCAGCAGGACGGCCACCAAGCCGACGGTGGCGAAGAGCCGGAGCATCACTGGGCCGCCACTCTCACGATCCAGGCAACCTGCTCCTGCTGCCAGGCAAGCCAGGCGCTACCGTCCGGAGCGCCGTCGAGCTCGGGGTAGGCGCTGGTGCCGGCTGGTGCCGGGAGTTCGGTGACCGGTGAGAACGTGACACCGCCGTCAGTGGACGCCCGCAGGAAGACGCGCCGGCCGCCGTCGGTCTTGCCGTGCCAGGCCACGAAAACCTTGCCACCGGCAGCGGCCGCCACGGTCGGCGCGTCCGAGACTGCGGCACCCGGGTGCATGAGTAGCGGTGCGCCGAACGTCCGGCCCCCATCCGTCGAGCGGGAGAAGTACACGCCGGCGGGTTCGCGACCGCCCGTGTAGGCCACCGTGTAGACAGCCCCGTCCGCCGCGGCGATGGCCGTGCGTTTCAGCGGGCAGCCGTCGATCTTCCACTGGCCCTCGCCCACACGCACCCGCGGCGCGAACGGCCCATCGGCCCGGGCAGCCTCACCGACCGCGCTGTCGCGAGTGCCGCCGGCGTAAGTCATCCGGCTCGCCATCAGCACGGACTTGCCTACCGTGGCGGCCGCGAGCTGGCAGCACGGACACACCTCGGTGGCGTAGGCGGCCTGGTCCGCGGCAAACGTCCGGCCGCCATCCCGGGACACGGCCCGCCAGGCGGCGCCGGCCGTGTCTTTCTCCCCCATGTTGCGGGTGTCGATCCAGAAGGCCTGCACATCATCGCCATTCGCGATGAGCGTGCCGAAGGCGTGGGCGGCGGCAAAGCCCCCGTGCATCACCGCGCTCAGGTCATTGCGGGCGGGTGAATTGAGGGTGCGGCCCGGCTCGAAGCTGCGGCCGCCATCGGTCGAACGGGTGTAGCGCGCGACCAGGATGCCCTTGCCGCTGCCCGCCTGCACGTCATTGGCCGGGTACAGCACGTGAACGTTACCGCGCCCGTCGATGTCGAGCTCCGGCTTGCTGACCGGGAAGCCCCACACGTCCCCGTCGCGGCTGTTCACTCGGACGGGGTCACTCAACGCGACAATCCGGCCGCCCGTCGCCGGGCCCACGCTCCGCCGGTACCAGAGCTGGTCGGTGGCCGAGTGGTCCGGTCCGGCGGGCTTCCCTGCCGCCGGGATCTCCACAGGCGGTGGCGCCTTGTCGACCCAGAGGGCGTGCACCGAGCCGTCCGCACCCACGGCGATATCGGGCGCCATCGCGCGCCCGTCCGGCGCACTGACGGCGAGCGGCTCGCCGAAGCTGATCGCCGGGGCGGTGGCCGCCAGGGCCAGCGGGCTGACGGAGAGACCCAGCGCGAGCACGCTGGTCAGCAAGCGGCGTGGATGTCGCATAGGATTACCTCGGCTGCTGTCGTAAAGGCCCAATCATAACCCCATGACCCCGGAACGATTCGGCACACTGAAGGCGGCGCTGAGGCGCCGCCAGCCCGATCTCACGCTGCTCGCCGACGAGGTCCACAAGCCCCACAACATCGCCGCACTGATGCGTACGTGTGACGCGGTCGGCGTCTACGAGATCCACGCCGTGGGCGCCGGCAGCAGCTTCCGGCGTGCCCGGGGCATCTCGGGCGGCACGGCGCCCCGTATCGGCGTGCGCACCTACCGGCAGCTGGCGCCCGCCGTGGAGGCCCTGAAACGCGATGGTTTTCAGATAGTTGCAGCGCATTTTAGCGAGACTTCGCAGGATTACCGGGCGGTGGATTACACCCGGCCCACGGCCCTGCTGCTCGGCTCGGAGCTGCGCGGCGTCTCGGCGGAAGCCGCGGCGCTGGCCGACTGCCACGCGCGGCTGCCGATGCGCGGGCTCGCCACCTCACTGAACGTCTCGGTGGCCGCGGCGCTGTTTCTTTACGAGGCTGCGCGCCAGCGGGAACCCGCCGGGCTCTACGACAGCTGCCGTCTCACGGAGGAGCAGTACGCGGAGACACTCTTCGAGTGGTGCCACCCGGACATCGCCGCCCGCTGCCAGCGGCGTGGCCTGCCCTACCCGCCCCTGACAGAAGACGGCGACCTGGCGTCGAATCCCTTCCCGGTACCGGCGGGGCCGCCGCCGGCCTAGCCCACGTCGGGTGCGGGCGCCGGAATGGGCGGCACAGGCCGCGCGCCATAGTGCAGGCGCAGGGTCTTCACCTTGCCGTACCAGGGAACGCTAACGATGTAGAGGTTGTCGTACTCGCGATCGGAGAGTTCCGGCACTTTCTTGCTGCCCTGGAAGCGTGGAATCAGTATCGGGATGTCGGCCGCCTTCGCGACCACCAGCACGATCTGCCCCTTCCGGTCTTTCATGATGCCTTTCGCGATACGCGTGAGGCTCGAGGTGTCCACCTGCTGCACTGGGAGGTTCAGGCGGCGGGCCAGCGGCTCGGCGGTCTCCCGCGACGCGCGGTCACTGCCGACGAGGATCGCGTCGAGCCCATCGACCACGTCGATGTCACCGAGCGCCCGGGACAGTTCCTCGGCACGAATCGCGCCCAGGGGACTCAGGCCCACGTCATCACCGGCATCAGACATCACGTCGGCGTGACGCACGATGATCACGGTGGTGGTGGACTGGGACTCGAAGAAGAAGGCGATGCCGAGCGCCAGAATCATGAAGGCCGCTACGGCACCGGCCCGCCGCTGGCGTCGACGGCGTCGTCTGGGATCCATCGCCACGGCTAGCTCACCGGGCCTTGCCCGCCCGGAACGCCGCCTCGCTGATCTTTTTCACCGTGCCGCCCGGCAAGCTGACCCAGGCACCGGTGGCAGCGTCCCGGAACTCGATCGAGCCGCGGGATTCCCTGGACAGGTTGTCTGTGTAGTACGTCTGGCCCGACGCGGTGTCGGTGATTGCGTAGTAACTGCCCAGGCCCAGCACATGAGGCATGGATGGCATCGAGCAACCACCCACCAACATTGAGCCGCCGAGCAGCAGCGGAACGTGACAGACCAGGACGGTCAGCAGACGGCGATTCATCACGGATTCGGACTCCTGATTCAGCAACGCTGGCGGAGAGGGAGGGATTCGAACCCCCGGAACCTTGCGGTTCAACGGTTTTCAAGGGGGCTATCCACCTCCAACGCGCACCACTGCCCACCAGTGGCACCCCGCCAATCAATGGGTTGCGATTCTACATTGGCGGCGAGTGGTGGGGAAATGTGTGTGGGTAGTCACCAAAAAGTCACCAGCTGGCACCATAGCCGGGTGATCTCTCTCCACACCTACGCCGCCCTGCTCGCGAACCAGCACGGCCTCGACGCCTTCTGTTCACCGTGTCAGCGCTGGGCGGAGATCAACCTGGTGGAGCTCGTCGCCCAGGGACGCGGGGGCGAGTCCTTCATCGGTCAGCGGCCACGCTGTCGAGCGTGTGGCGCTCCTGGGCAGTTCCAGCTGCGGCCGCCGGTTCACCGCGGCCACTGACCCGTCACGCTGTCAACGTGGCGCCTGCGACGAAATAAAGCCGCCGGCCGTCAGGTTGGGGCGCGAGTCACCAGGTCCCGCAGGATCCGCTCGGTGGCCTTCTCTGCCCACCTGGGCAGCTCCACGGCGTCTAACTCGTTGGTGTGGTGCACCCAGCCGGTGCCGTCCTCGCAGAGGATACCGTGCACGAGCGTTCCGCACCCGTCGCGCAGGGGCCGGCGCCGGTAGTCGTGCCGGGCTTGCAGGCCGCCCGCGTGGATGACGCCAGCCGCGTACAAATCGGCCGGCGTGCCCCGGAACGTCAGCAGACGGTCTTGGCGGCCCTCGCCGTCGACGCGGAGCTGGGCTTCGACCTCGAGGTGCGGGTAGCGGCGCGCCAGGACGGCGGCCGTCTCGGGCAGAAGCGTGAAGGTAATATCGTGATTAGCCATTGCGTGAACCTCCAAACAGGTTTGCGGGATGGTCAGGGGCGGTCGCCGGTTACAGCCGGTGGCCGTCCCGCCTACTCTGCATCTGCCGGATGTGGTTGTCCACCGATCGAGCCTCCGGTCGCATCCACGAACACCCGGTCGATAACGATGGTCAGCAGGCGACCCAGCTTCTCGTTCTGGTGCGTCAGCAGGACCAGGGCAGTCCGCAGGTGGGCCAGGGCGATTACCTCCTGGTCGGCGCCGCGGCCGATCTCCCGGGCGGCCGCTTTCAGAAACGCATTCGACCGCGAGCTCGTGGTCACGCGAGCTGCGGCCGCACGCCGGCGCGCATCATCGAGCGCCGGGTCATACCGGTGAGTAACCGCTCGTTGGCAATGAGCACCTGGGCGGCGGACTGCGGATCCAGGGCCGTCACGGTGAAGTGATTGACGATGCTCACCCCGCCGCCGCCGCCCGCACCGTTCGGAATGATGCTGCCACTCCCGCCGGGGACGAACAGCTCGGGGCCGCGCTCTCCGACCAGGTAGGTCTTGCCGGCGCCGACCGGCCCGCCACCAGCACGGGCGCCACCAAACGAACCCAGCACCGCGTCGATCAGCGGCTGCGAGACCGTCTGCGTGAACAGCGCCTTGGCGATCGTCGCCGCCAGATTCTTGAACATCTGGCCGATGCCCTCCGTGGCGTTGAAGAAGGCGTCCGTGAGCTCGGACGCGAAGCCCTGGGTGGCGTTGCGGATCGCCACGAGCAGGTCGTCCGTCTTGTCCGCCACTTGCCCCAATGCCACGTCCACCTTCGGCAGCGCACGGGCCGCGGCGTCACCGTATGCCTGCACCGCCCGGGCCGCGGTGTCGGAGTCGATGGCGCCCGTGACCCACAGGGCGTTGACCTCGAGCAGCTGCTCCTTGAGCACGGCGATCGGGTCGCGGAACTGCGCGGCGAACTTCTCCCCGCGGGTCGCAAAGTCGCGGTTGACCTCGCCAGACAATTCAGCGATCCCGAGCACGAGCTTGTCGACGTCCGAAAGCGCCTCCTTCGCGGCCTTGCCGACCTTGGCCGGCACGTCGGCGGGGGCATTGTTGCCGGCGGCGCCGACGATGGCGCCCGATCCCGCAGCGGAGCGCGGCGACCCGCGCGGATTGATCGGGCCCCGGTCGCGACCCTGCGCCGAGCGCAGCATCCGGTCTGTTTCCTCGCCGAAGATCATCGCCGTGGGCGAGAGGTGGGCGAACCGGTCCACCGCGTTGACCAGGTTGGTCAGGGTGTTGATGGCGGCCACGAGGCCGGGCGCGAACCCCACCTTGAGGCGCAAGGCGAAGGCATCCCACGCATCACCGGCATCATCGAGGGCCTTCACCTGGTCATTGCTCAGGAGTGAATTGCTCGAGCGGAGCTGCTTCTCGATGGCGGCAATGCCGGTGGCACCCTGGGCCAGCAGCGGCGCGAGGTCGGCGCCACCCTTGCCCAATGCCTTCAACGTGAGGTCCAGCCGGAGCGCCGGGTCGGTGACGTTGCTCAATTGCTGGGCGATGACCGCCAGCCGCTTGTCGATGGGCAGGTCGGCGAACTTCTTGGCGTCCAGGCCGAGCAAGCGGAAAGTGTCGGCGGCTTCTTTGTTGCCCCGAGACGCATTGCCGGTCAGCTTCGTGTTGAAGGCGAGCGCGGTTTGCAAGGCATCGAACGAGGCGCCCGACTGCTCGGCGGCAAATTTGAGCACCTGTAGAGACTCGGCAGAGACACCCAGCTTGTCGCTGGCGTCCTGAAGCTGAGAGCCCATCTCGACCAGTGACGACGTGAGGCTGCCGATACCAGCGGCCACGGCACCGAACCCCGCAAAGCCGGCAAAGGACTTCAAGCTCTTGGTGATGCCGGCGAGCCTAGAGTCCACCGAACGGAACGCCTGCGCGGTCTTGTCGGTGGCGCTGAGTACCCAGTTGATTTCGCGTGAATCTGCCATGGCCTACTTTCGGAGCTCGAAGCGTGCGAGCCGGTCAAATCGTTGAAGGAATACCCGGCGCGCAGCCTCGCTGCCGGCCAGCTGGTCGAAGGCGGTTTCCATCGCCTTCCGCGTCCCGATCCTCGGTAGGAAGATCGGCAGGCGTTGCTTACCGCGGCGTTTCCAGACGCGGACCTTGCCGCCCGGTCCGGGCGCTTTGAAGGCGCCACGATAGAACCGCCCGCCACGAGCTTTCACGCCGCCGCCGGCGCCGGGCTTCCTGCCGATCCACGCTTGCGCAACGTCGGTGACTTGAATGCCTGCGGAAATCACTCGCAGGCGCGACTCCAGCCGGGCCCGATTGGCGCGCACCAGGCGGAAGCGGTCCACTTCCTCACCCCGGCGCGTCGTCTTGGCGATGTTCTTCCGGGGCAGGCGCAAGTCGCTGGCGGTCTTGTCGATCGTGGTCTTGCGGGCCCACACCGCCGTTTCGTTCAACGCCCGGGCGGTGATGCTGGGGATCTTCGCCCTGATCGCGGCGAGCTCACGACGGGCGGCCGCGACGTCAGCTTTTACGTTGATCTCTAGCACTGGTTCATCGCCTCAGTAGGTCGGCCCCGCCCGCGAGACAAAGCACAGGCGGGACCTGGCGCGTTGCCGGCGAGACACCCGACGGACAGTAAACATCGGGCTTGCTCCGGTCTTGCATCGCGCATTGCTCAGTTGTTCAGCAGTCACAGCCCGGCGAGCGCAGCGGCATTCAACGGGGGGAGAAACCCCGGGGCAGGACCGCTGCGCCCGCCTTCGTTAAACGCCCTTGTTTCGGTACATCGTGCGGAAGTCGACGGCCGTCACCGCGAAGTCGAGGCGCACGCGATTCTCCACGCCGTCGATTTCCCACGGCCGCATGGATTCCACCACCGGCTCGTCCACGCCGGCCAGGAAGGAAATTCGCACAGTGTCGAACTTCGTCGGGTCAGCCATGAGGTACCAGGCCGTGCTGCCGTTCGTCCCGGCGTCGAGGTTCGGGTCCACGGCCACCAACAGGTCGCCGTCGGCGTCACCCAGCAATGTGTTCTGGCTCTGTGCCAGGACTCTGCCCGTGGTTTCCAGCCCAGCAGGCACCAGCAGTACACGCGGCGGAATGTTCAGCACGTCGCCCGTGGTGGGATCGGTCCGCAGGCGCATCGCCTTGCGGGCCACTTCGAGCGTGGTGACCGATGGCGCTGCACCGCTCGCGGTGTAGTTGCCGTCCGTCGAGTTGAACAGCACGCGGCCAGTCTGATTGAGCGTCGGGCCGGTGCCGCTGTTCAGCTTCAGCAGGTTGGACACCTCACGCTGCACGGCCATCCGGGCGGCCTTGCCGTACTCCAGGGGCTCACTGACAAGCACGCTGGCGTCGTCACCGAAAATCACCTGGTCACTGATGCGGGAGCGTTGCGCGTACTTGTAAACCTGGACGTATTCTTTGGCGTCACTCCGCGGGGCCAGCGGCACTTCGGCGTTCTCAGCCACACGCGGCAGGGCAGGAAACTCACTGGCGCCAACGATGGTTGCCCGCAGGTAATTGTCCGCCTGGCCGATGGAGCACCACAGCGGGTACGACACCGGCGCCGAGGTGTAGCCCTGGCGAACGAGCTTGTTGCGCACGTTGTCGAGCAGGGCCGGCAGGTCGTCCGTGCCAATGCCGCGCTGATGCGCAGCCACCTCTGCGGTCCACTGACCACGCAGTGACTCCGCCGGGCGCTCGTTGCGCTTGCGGCCCAGCTCGCGCATATGGCCGCGAATGTCGAGATGGTTGTACAGCCGTGCATCCCGGTGCGGCTTGTCCAGGCGGCCGCCGAGTTTCCCAATCAGGGAATCGGTGCGGGCTTCAAATTCGTCCAGGTCGCGGCGCGAGTCGCCGGCTTGAATGCGGGGAGAAGGCATATCCAGTTCCATCCGTGGTTGTGCTGGCGGTCAGGAAACCACGTCGAGCCCCAGTGACAAACGGTGCGGGGGGTTTGTCACGCTGAACGATCGCCGAGCAGGACGCGGTAAACCTGGCGGACGGACAGCGGCTCAAGGCCGGCAAGCAGGTCCACCACAGCCAGCGGCAGGTCGCCCAGCCGGTCGCCGGTCGAGGCCCGGGTCAGCCACCCGGCTATGGTCTGCGCTCTCGCCCAGGTCGAACCGTGGGCGTGCTCACCCAGGGACCGGAGCGTGTCGTCGCGGTCCTCGAGGCGCAGGCCGTGGCGACCATTGCGGGAGAACTTGGTCGGGTCGTCCACGATTCTCAAGGCGTAGTCCAGGCGCTTACCTGCCTCATAGTCAGCGAGGCATTCCAGCCAACCGCCAGCAGGGTCAGCAGCCAGCACCGCGCGGAGCCGGCGATAACGAGCAATGGCGGGAGGCTCAGTCACGGACGCTCCGCGAGGTCGGGCCGGTCGCGCTTCAGGCGGGCGATGGTGGAGCGGGCATCATTGGCGTGCATCAACCCAACATTGTTGGTTTGACCCTTGACCCTTTTCCCGCCCTTGAGTCCCGACTGCTCCACATCCCTCGCCAACCCATTAGCCGGCGCGCCAGCCTCCACCAGGAGCCGCCGCACTTCGGGGCCCGCCGTCACAGCTCGTTCCGCCGATAGCGTTCTGGTGGCCCGGGCGGCGTGGGGCGTGGCACGGCGGGGTGTCCGGCGAGCAGGCGGGGCGCGACGGCACGCAGCCACGCGAGCAGCTGGCGCACGAGATAGGCAGGTACCTTACCGTCAGGGCTTTTCAGCAGCTGGCACAGCAGCTCGCGTGCGTCGTGCTCAGACATTGGCGACAATCGCCCCATGCCCGGTGTCCACGAGCTCGAGCAGGCGCGCCTCGCGGTGGAACGCGAGAAGATCGGCGCACTCCGCAAGGCGGCAGTCACGAAGCTCTACCAGGAGAAGCACGGTCAGGCACCCAGCGCCGACGTGGCCGAGCGCCTCGCCGCGAAGCCATCGAACTGCGCGGTGGAAGCCCTGGCCGGACTGACTGACAGCGAACGCCGGCAGGCGCTCGGCATCCCGGAACCGCCGCCGAAG
>JBBQSA010000017.1:0-60073 GCA_038214295.1 Gammaproteobacteria bacterium | reverse complement strand
GGGCAGCCCGGCCGGCGCTGGGCTACGGGGACTACCGGACGCCCGTCAAAGGACTGTTTCTCTGCGGCGCTGGCGCCCACCCGGGTGGCGGGGTGACGGGGGCGCCGGGGCATAACGCGGCCCGGGAGATGCTGCGGGGCTAGGCGGCATTGAGGGATGTCCCCTTTTCCCCTTGACGCCTCCCGAAGTGCCCGTGGATACTCCCGTGCATGCGCAACGTCCGGGCAACTCGCGGTTGGTGGTGGCGGCCCAAGGCCCTCTCCGCAAGGAGCGGTTTGGCGTAGCCCGTAGCGTTCGAGCACTCCAGGACCCATCCTCGCGGCAGCGACGATGGGTTTTTTAGTTTCTGCTCCCTGTAAAGCCGGACCACAAAGACAAGCCTGAACACATGAAGCCACCCTTTGACATAGCCGCCGACCTGGACACCCCGGTGTCCACCTGGCTCAAGCTGGGGCCCCTGAAGCCCCGTTATCTGCTGGAGAGCGTCGAGGGCGGGGCCCACCTGGCGCGCTACTCCTTCCTTGGGTTTGGCGCGGCCGTCGAATTCCGGCTGGACGGCACCGGGATGCTCTCCGGCGGCGAGCGGCACCCCCGCCCCTCAGGCCGGGACGAGCTACTGGCCGCCCTGCGCAAGACCCTGGCGCTGGCACCGCAACTCGCGCCAGCCATTCCCGACCTGCCCTTCACCGGGGGGCTTGTTGGCGTCGCGGGCTACGACCTGGTGCGGTTCTTCGAACGGCTGCCCAACGCGCCCGAGAACCCCGCCAACCCGGTGGCTCCCGAGGCGGCCTACGTGGCGGCCGAATCACTGCTCGTGTTCGACCACCTGACCCGCCGGATCGCCCTGCTGCACGCGGGTCCGGAGGACGAGCGCCTGCGCTTGCGCGCCCACGTGATCGGGCTGCTGCGGGGCGCACTGCCACCGGCATCGCCGAAGGGCAGCCACACGCCGGCCGCCCAGAGCCTGAGCGGGGACGAGTTCATGGGGGCCGTGGCCGCCAGCAAGGGCTTCATTGCCAAGGGCGACGTCTATCAGCTGGTGCTGTCGGTGCAGTTCACGGGCCGGCACACACTGTCGCCCTTCGAGACCTACCGTGCCCTGCGTCTGCTCAACCCGTCGCCCTACATGTTCTTCGTGGACCTGGGCGACATCCAGGTGGCGGGATCCTCGCCCGAGGCGCTGGTGAAGCTCCGGCGCCGGCACGCGTCGCTCCGGCCGATCGCGGGCACGAGGCCCCGGGGTGTCACGCCCGAACAGGACGCGGGCCACGAGCAGTCGCTGCTGGCCGACGAGAAGGAGAACGCGGAGCACGTGATGCTGGTGGATCTAGCCCGGAACGATCTCGGGCGCGTCGCCACGGCCGGCTCCGTCCACGTGGATCCCTACCGGTGCATCGAGCGCTACAGCCACGTGATGCACATCGTGAGCGGCGTGCAGGGCGAGCTGGCCGCCGGCAAGGACGCCTTCGACCTGTTCGCGGCCGCCTTCCCGGCGGGCACCCTCGTGGGCGCGCCGAAGGTGCGGGCGATGGAGTTGATCGACGAGCTGGAGCCGGTGCGCCGGGGACTCTACGCGGGCACGGTCGGCTATTTCGCCGGCAACGGCGACATGGACCAGGCTATCGCGATCCGGACCCTGATCTTCCGCGGCGACACCTATCACTACCAGGCTGGCGCCGGCATCGTCGCCGACAGCGTGCCGGAGACCGAGTACCAGGAAGTCCTGGCGAAGAGCGCGATCCTGCGCAGCGCCCTCGAACTTGCGGAGGAAGGCCTGTGAGCGCCGCACCGGGCACGCCGCGGCAGCCCCGGCTGCTGCTGATCGACAACTACGACTCCTTCACCTACAACCTCGTGCAGGCCTTCCTCGTGCTCGGCGCCGACGTGCAGGTGTATCGCAACGACGAACTGACGACGGCCGAGGCGCTGGCACTGGACCCGACCCACCTGTGCATCTCTCCAGGGCCGGGCCGCCCGGACGACGCGGGAGTGTCGCTCGCGATGCTGGCCGCCTTCGAGGGCCGGCTGCCCGTGCTCGGCGTGTGCCTCGGCCACCAGTCCCTCGTGCAGCACTTCGGCGGGCGGATCGTGTCGGCCGACCGGCTCATGCACGGCAAGACGTCGATGATCGAACACGACGGCCGCACCCTCTACCAGGGCCTCACCAACCCGTTCCAGGCCGGCCGCTACCACTCCCTCGCCGCGGAGGCCGCCAGCCTGCCGGGGGTGCTTGAAGTCACGGCCCGCAGCGAGCGGGGCGAGATCATGGGCGTGCGCCATCGGCAGTTGCCCATGGAGGGCGTGCAGTTCCACCCGGAAAGCGTGCTCACGCCGGAGGGCAACCGCCTGCTCGGCAACTTCCTCGCCCTGGTGGCCGGACGCTGACTGCCATGACCGGGCTCAGGACCACGCTCGAAGACCTGCTGGACCGGAAAAACCTTCCGGAGCCCGACGCCGCGGCGCTGCTGCGCGCCCTGACCGACGAGACAATGCCGCCGGCCATGGCCGCGGCGCTGCTCGTGGCGCTGCGGGCGAAGGGCGAGACGGCCGCCGAGGTGCGCGGTTTCGCGACTGCCATGCGCGCTCTCGCCCGGCCTTTCCCGCTGCCGGCCGGCCTGGCGGCTGCCGACATCGTCGGCACGGGCGGCGACGGCTCCGGCAGCCTGAACCTGTCCACCGGCGCGGCCCTCCTCGCGGCGGCCTGCGGCCAGCCGATCATCAAGCACGGCAACCGCTCCGTGTCGTCGAAGTCCGGCAGCGCGGACGTGCTGGAGGCGCTCGGCATCCCGCTGCCCACGGACGCCGCGGCGGCCCGGGCCCTGCTCGATGCCACCAACTTCACCTTCCTCTTCGCGCCGAATTTCCATCCCGCGATGAAGGCCATCGCCCCGGTGCGCCGCGCGCTTGGCGTGCGCACGGTCTTCAACATCCTGGGCCCGCTCACCAATCCCGCGGCGCCGCCGTTCGCCGTGATCGGAGCGTTCGATATACCCACCGCGAAGCTCATGGCCGATACGCTGGCCGGCATGGCCGTCCAGCGCGCCTTCGTCGTGCACGGCGCGCCCGGTTGGGACGAGGCGACGCCGGTCGGGCCCTTCACGGTCTACGACGTACGGCCGGGGAAGGTCCGGCGACAGAAACGCGACCCGGCCCACTACGGCGTCCCGCGCTGTTCCCCGGCCGATCTCGCCGGTGGTGACGCGGCGGCCAACGCACGCGCCCTCGAGGCCGTGCTGACCGGCCGCGACCAGGGTCCCCATCGTGACGCCCTTGTCCTGGGTGCCGGTCTCGCACTCGACCTCACCGGGCACACCCGCGGCCTTCGTCGCGCCATCGAGCTGGCGCGACGGACCCTGGCGAATGGCGGCGGCAGCGCGCTGCTTGCCCGCCTGCGGACGCACCGGGCCCATCTGCAGGCGCACCGGGCATGAGTAGCGCCCCGAATTTTCTCGTGCGCATGGCCGCGGCGAGCCAGGTCCGGGCCGCGGTGGCGGAAGCCCGCCGGCCCGCCGGCCCGCTCGCCGAGCGCCTGCGCCAGCTCCCGCCACCGCCCGCGCTGCGCCTGTCGCCGCAGGGTTTCGACCTGATCGCGGAGGTGAAGCGCCGCTCGCCCTCGGCCGGCGCCCTCGCCGCCGGCGCCCTGCAGATCGCGGCCCAGGCTCGCAATTACGTGCGTGGCGGCGCGGCGGCCCTGTCAGTGCTCACCGAGCCGGCGGAGTTTGCCGGCGACCTGGCCCACCTGAAGGAGGCTGCAGCCGCCGCGGCTCCCGTGCCGGCGATGCGCAAGGACTTCCTGGTGTCGCCCTACCAGCTGCTGGAGGCTCGCGCGGCGGGCGCCGGCGGCGTGCTGCTCATCGCCGCGATGCTCGGTGATCGGGAACTGCGGGAGATGCTGCGCGCCACCCACCAGCTCGGCCTCTTTGCCTTGGTGGAGGTCTTCGACAGGCCAGACCTGGAGCGGGCCATGGCCGTGATCCGGGCCAGCGGCCCGGCAATCGAGGACGGCCGTTGCCGGACCCTGCTCGGCGTGAACTGCCGGGACCTGCGTACACTGGCAGTCGACTTCGGGCGCTTCGCTGCGCTCTCACCCTGCCTGCCCCGGAACGTGCCCGCCGTCGCGGAGAGCGGCGTCGAGTCGGCGGGCCAGGCCGCCCGGGTCGCGGGGCTCGGCTATCGGTTGGCACTGGTTGGCACGGCACTGATGCGGGCCACGGACCCGGGCCGCCTGGCTGGCGAATTGCTTGAAGCGGGCCGGGCCTCGGCCAGCGAGTCGCGTCGCCCCTGAGGCCCCGATGCGCGTGTTCGTGAAAATCTGCGGCCTGTCGACACCGCGGGCAGTGGCAGCAGCGATCGACGCGGGCGCGGATGCCGTCGGCTTCGTGTTTGCCGAGTCCCCGCGGCGGGTGACGCCGAAACGCGCCCGGCAGCTGTGCGCGTCCGTGCCGGCCGTCATCATTCGCGTCGCGGTGATGCGCCACCCGCCGCTCGCGGAGTGGCTCGCGGCGGCCGACGGCTTCGAGCCTGACTGGCTGCAGACGGACGCCGGGGATTTTGCCGGGCTGGCAGTGGCCGAGCGCTTTGGCCACCTGCCCGTGTACCGGGACACGCCGGCGCTGGCATCAGCCCTGGCAGCGGGTAGGCTGCCGGTGGACGGGCCGTTGCTGTTCGAGGCGGCCGACAGCGGCACGGGCACCCGGGCCGACTGGCAGCGGGCCACGGAGCTCGCCCGGGGCCGGCAGCTGGTGCTGGCCGGCGGGCTGACGCCTGAGAACGTGGGCGAAGCGATCGCGACCGTGCGGCCCTGGGGCGTGGACGTGAGCAGTGGCGTGGAATCGAAGCGCGGCGTGAAGGACACAGGCCGTATTGCCGCCTTCCTCGAGGCGGTGCGGGCAGCGGAGCAGCAACATGCAAAGTAACGACATCCCGGTAGCCGAGCGCGCGGCGCTTCTGCAGCGCCTCGTCGCCGGCGAACTCCCCGACGCCCGCGGGCGCTTCGGTCCTTTCGGCGGGCGCTACGCGCCGGAAACCCTTATGGCGGCCCTGCAGCGGCTGGAGGCGGGCCTGCGCCGCTTTCTGCCGGACCCGGAGTTCCAGGCGGAGCTGGGGCGGGAACTGCGCGAATGGGTCGGGCGGCCGACGGCCCTGAGCCACGCGCCGACACTGAGCCGCCGCTGGGGCGTGAGCGTGTACCTGAAGCGGGAGGACTTGGCCCACACCGGCGCCCACAAGATCAATAACGCGCTCGGCCAGGCGCTGCTCGCGAAGCGCCTGGGCGCAAAGCGCGTGATCGCGGAGACCGGCGCCGGCCAGCACGGCGTCGCGACGGCGGCGGCCTGCGCGCGGGTCGGGATCCCCTGCATCGTCTACATGGGCGCCGTGGACGTGCAGCGCCAGGCACCCAACGTGGAGCGGATGGTCCAGCTGGGCGCGGAGGTCGTGCCGGTGAAGGGCGGCGACCGTACGCTGCGGGCCGCCATCGACGAAGCGTTCCGCGACTGGGTCTCCGATCCCGATGGCAGCTACTACCTGCTGGGTTCCGCCGTGGGGCCGCACCCCTACCCGTGGCTCGTGCGCGAGCTCCAGTGCGTCATCGGCCGGGAGGCGCGCCTGCAGTTCCTCGAGCGCACGGGCAAGCTGCCCGATGCCGTGTTCGCCTGCGTCGGCGGCGGCTCCAACGCGATCGGCCTGTTTCACCCGCTGGTGGGTGACGCATCGGTCCAGCTGATCGGCGTGGAGGCGGGTGGCCGCAGCGCGCGGCTCGGCGACAATGCTGCCACGCTCGCCACGGGCCGGCCCGGTGTCCTGCACGGCACCTACTCCATGCTGCTCCAGGACGCGGAGGGCCAGGTGCAGGAGACGCACTCGATCTCCGCCGGTCTCGATTACCCGGGCGTTGGTCCCGAACACGCGCTGCTCCGGGCCATCGGCCGCGTGACCTACACAAGCGCGACCGACGACGAGGCGCTGGACGCGTTGCGTGAGTGCTGTGTCTCCGAAGGCATCCTGCCCGCCATCGAGTCGTCGCACGCCTTTGCGGGAGCCCGCAAGTGGGCCGGCGCCAACCCGGGAAAGACTATCCTCATCGGTCTCTCGGGCCGGGGCGACAAGGACATGCCGACCCTGTCCCAGGTGTTCGGTGGCGCGCAGAAGATCCTGGCGGAGGCGGCCCTGTGAAAGATCTGAAACCGCACCAACGCATCACGGCGGCGATCCGCCAGACGACCACCGCCGGCAGTACGGCGCTGGTCCCGTACATCACCGCGGGATACCCCCACAAGGACAGCTTCATCACCACGCTTAAGGCCATTGCCAGCGAGGCCGACGTGGTGGAAGTGGGTGTGCCTTTCAGCGACCCGATGGCGGACGGCGTCACGATCCAGCGGGCGAGCCATGCCGCGATCGCCTCGGGCGTCAGCCTGCACTGGATCCTGCAGGAACTGAGTGCGGCAGCGCCCTTCGACGCGCCCATCGTGCTCATGAGCTACCTGAACCCGCTGCTCAACTACGGCTACGCGAAGCTCGCTGCCGCCGGCGTGCGTGCCGGTGTCTGCGGCTTCATCGTGCCCGATCTGCCCATCGAGGAGAGCGCGGATCTCGCCGCGGCTCTCGATGAGCGCGGCCTCGCACTGATCCAGTTGGTGACGCCGGCCACGCCACCCGACCGCCTGCGGACGCTGTGCGCCGCGAGCCGCGGCTTCGTCTACGCCGTGACGATCACGGGGATCACCGGTAGTGCGAAGGAGCTGCCTGCGGAAGTCTCCGGGTACCTGGACCGGGTGCGAGCGCTGACCAGCCTGCCGGTGTGCGCCGGCTTTGGCGTGCGGCGTGCAGAGCAGGTGCGCAGCCTGGCGCCCCACGCGGACGGCGTGGTCGTGGGCTCGGCGCTGGTCGAGCAGCTGGAAGCGGGGGCGGACCCGGTCGCCTTCCTGCGCGGACTCCGCCAGGCCTAGCCGGCCCGCTTCAGGCGGGGGGCAGCCGTGCTCCTTCGAGTCCGGCCAGGTGGCCCAGCACGTCAGCCATGCTGATGACGTCCCCGTAGCGCCGGTCGACGTCCGCCAGGCTCTGCTGGTGGGGCCCCTCGTCGGCATCGCCGACGCAGTCCCGGGGCACGAGCACCCGGAAGCCGTAGGAGAAGGCGTCGACGACCGTCGCCCGCACGCAGCCCGAAGTTGTGCAGCCCGTGACGATCACCGTGTCCACCTGCTGTTTCGCCAGGAAGGTAATCAGTGGCGTGTGGAAAAACATGGAGGGCGCGTTCTTCACGAAGGTGAAGTCGTAGCCGGCGTCATGCACGCGCGGGTCGGGCGCGTTCGACGGATCGCCGTAGTAGAAATGGTCCAGCACGTCGGCGATCTTCCAGCGCGGCATGTCGTTTGGGCTGCCGTAGGCGGTGTAGCACTTGGCGACCGGCACGCCCTTCGCGCGGGCAACAGTGAGAAGTTTCGCGGTGTTGTCTGTTGCCGTCTGCACCATGGGCAGCCGGCCGAGCGCGTAGCGGGGGTCAGTGAAGGCGAGGTGGAGGTCCACCACGAGTACCGCAGGACGCGCCCCGAAGCCGTGACGGTTGAGGTCGTAGCCCGCTTCGCGGTACTTGTCCATGCGCGTACGAGCCTGGTGTTGCCGAAACGGCGCGCGGCAAGTCCGCTAGCGCCGCAGCTCTGTCTCGAGACGCCGGACGAGGGGCAGGAGCAGGTATATGCCAACTGCGCCCAGGGCCAGCGCCAGTAAGCCAGCCATGAAGGGCCAGGCGGCAATAGCCAGCACGATGATGCCGGACCGGCTGGCGTCAGCGCTGTAGGCGTCGTTCATTGCCGTGCCGTTCTTCTCGATGCGCCCGGCCAGGTCCTCCAGTACCTTGGCATGGGCCTCGTAGGCCGGCTGTACGGCACTGAGGTTGGTCGCTTGTGCGGCCAGCAGGTCGCCCGAGCGGATGAAGCCCTCCCACCGGGCGGACGCCGCCATGATCTCTGCCTGGTCAGCCTCAAGCGCTTCGAGGGGTTCCCGCAGCGGCGCCGGCAGGTCCCGGTTGAGGATGAGGTTCAGCAGCTCGCTGGCCCGCACGCTGGACCGGGCGCGCCGCGCCATCAGGTCCTTCCTGCCGGCCTCGTCAAACTGGGGGTAGCGATTGATCGAGCGCTGGACCTGCGTGACCTCCCAGGACAGGGTGCGGACCTGGTTGAGCAGCGGCAGGCTGTTGTTGAGCAGCTGTCCGTAGCGATTGTCCAGCTGCTGAATGAAACTGAAACTGAGTACGCCAATGACCAGGTTGGAGGCCAGCAATGCCACCAGGGCCACGGCGAAGTACTTGATGTTGGCAGTTTTCATATTCCCTCCCCCACGAGGGCTGCCGGAAAGACTATCGTGCGCGGACGGGGGGCGCCAGCCCTTGCCCGACAAGGGATCAGGCTGTCGAGGGCCTCCAGACGATGGCCAGCCACGCCGCCCAGACCAGCACCGTGAACAGGTACACCGGCACATAGGCGAGGGCCATCAGCAGCCCCGCGCCGCCCGACAGGAAGCCAAAGGCGACGAAGGCCCGGGGCAGGGACCCGGTCTGCCACCCGATCCAGGACAGCTGCACCGCAAACCAGCCGAGGCCGATCTGGGCAAGGCCGTTCACCCAGATCCGCACGACGGTGGCGGTCATGTAGGTGGATTCCCGGAGGGCCGGGTTGGCATCGGCCAGCATGAACAGCGTCTGCCGGCCGATCACGTGGGAGATCCCGACGAGCAGGAAGCCTGTCGCGGCGAGCAGGGCGGCGGCCAGGGCGATCTGGGCCGCGGCGGGCTGCTGCGTCCGGTAGCGGGCATGCACACCCAGGCCGAGGATGACCACCGCGAAGCCCGTCGCCACGTGGCCCAGCCCGGACAGCAGCCAGGGCAGCGCGCGGCTGGCGTTCATCAGCTTGTCGGCCTGCGCATAGTCGGCGTAGGACTCGAAGCCGAGATAGCGCGGCTCGATGTACGCGCCGTTGATGTTGTGGATTGCGAAGGCGGCGAAAACCAGGATGGCGGCGTAGCGCACGCCGCGCACCAGTGCCGGCTCGTTTGCCACCGTCAGCACGCTGTCGTCAGGGTGCCGGTGCCGGTGCCGGTGTCCGGGCGGGGAAATCCTGCAGCACCAGCGCCACCACGCGGCCCACGCCCTCGGCGTCCAGGTTCTTCCCGGCGATCCGCTCCGCGCCGGTGCCGTACCAGACTTCCCGGTTCGCGGCTGCGTCGAGCACGTGGATGGCCAGGCGTCCTTCCTGGAAACTCTGCACGCCCGGCGTGCCCACGTTGACGGAACCGCCGCCGCGGCGGCCAAAGCTGCCGATGCCGACGCCAATCTGGAAGGGACTGGGCTTCACCCGTTCCTCGGCCAGGGTCTCCCAGGTGATCAGGAGCTCCGGGTTTGTTGCGGCCTCCGCATAGCCGCGGCGGGAGAGCTCCGCGCGGATCGCGCTGCGGATATTGGCGTCGACGATGCGCAGTGGCGCGTCAGCCTGGTCGCCCACCGCGGGCCGCCAGCCGAAGGTTCTGTAGACAGTGAGGTTCGCGTCGGGCGCCGTTTGTGAGATCCGCTCGGGCGCGGATGCCGTCGTGCAGCCCGCGAGTGCCGCGAGCAGCAGTGATGCCAGGATTGTCTGGCGGAGATTGCGCATGGTGACCTCCTCTGCCGGGAAGAGCATGCTAACGCGATATCCGGGCAGCCGTTGCCCCGGCAAAGGGAAACCCCGGGATGTTCGTTCGTTCACTCGTGCCTGCGTTGGCGTCGTTGCTGCTCTGCGCCTGTGCCAGCCTGCAGCCCGGCGATCCGCTGCAGGTCACGGTTGGCGGCGTCGAGCCGCTGCCCGGCGAGGGGCTCGAGCTGCGGCTGCTGGTGAAGCTGCGTGTCCAGAACCCGAACGACGCGCCGCTCGACTACGACGGCGTCTACGTCCGGCTCGACGTCCAGGGCAAGACTTTTGCCACCGGCGTCAGCGACGCACGGGGCACGGTGCCGCGTTTCGGGGAAGCCGTGATTGCAGTGCCCGTCACCGTTTCTGTCCTGCGGATGGTGCGCCAGGCGATGGGCGTGATGGATGGCCAGCCGGTCGACAGGCTCCGCTACGAACTCCATGGCAAGCTTAATGGCGTGGGCTTCCGCACGGCTCGCTTCCAGTCCGAAGGCGACCTGACGCTGCCCGGTGGGGCAGGGAGCGCTTCCGGCCGGCCGCGTCCGTAATCCATCCACAGTCCGAGGGAGAAATGCCCATGCCCCAAGCGAAACACCTGCCGGCCCTGCTGATCGCCGGCCTGGCGCTGACCGGCTGCACCCAGGAACAGCAGAACAAGTTCGGCCGGGGCCTCCAGAACTGGACCGGGACGGACGGGGTGCTGGACGTCTACGCCGGGGAAAAACTGGCCATGCGCTTCATCCAGATCGACAAGATGACCACCGGGGTAGGGACCTCGGACAACGTGCCCCGGTCCTACCGCTACGGCTACGGGGTGGTGGACGAGAACTTCAACTGGTTGAAGGACCCGGGCGAGAAGAAGGTCTATTTCGAGATCAGCGACTACTCGACGAGCTACGTGTTCTATGAGAATTACAAGGACTGAGTTGTCACTGTATTAACAGTCATTATATTTTTGGTCTTGTGCGCCAGAGGGTTAGCAGGCCCGCGACCCCGGCGACCCAGCCCAGCCAGCCGGGCGGCGTGTCCAGGCCCAGCCAGATCGCGGCACTGACCAGCAGGGCTGCCCCGGCGGTCGCCCCGTGGAGCGACCGGGCCCGGTCCCTGTTCTCCGCCCCGGGCCCCGGTGGCGGGGGCGTCGGACGCTCGTCCAGGGTCACATCCACCAGCCGGCGGGCGACCAGGGGCAGCTTTTCCAGGGCGTAGCGCAGGTCCGGCCATTCCCGGCGCAGGCGCCGCAGGGTGGCCCGGGGGCCCGTCTGCTCGATCATCCAGGCCTTCAGCACCGGTTTGCCGGTCTGCCAGAGGTCCAGGTCCGGGTACAGCACCCGGCCGAGGCCCTCAATCTGCACCAGGGTCTTCTGCAGCAGGATCAGCTGGGGCTGCACCTCCATGTTGAAGCGGCGCGCCACCGAGATCAGCTGCAGCAGCACCTGCCCGAAGGAGATCTCCTTCAGTGGCTTGCTGAAAATGGGCTCACACACGGTGCGGACGGCCGACTCCAGTTCGTCCACCCGGGTGCCCGCCGGCACCCAGCCCGAGTCCACGTGGAGCTTCGCGACCCGGTAGTAATCCCGGTCGAAGAAGGCGAGGAAATTTTCCGAGAGATAGCGGCGGTCGCGCTCGTCGAGGCTGCCGACGATGCCGAAATCCACCGCGGCGTAGCGCGGGTTGGCCGGGTCGGAGGCATCGACAAAGATGTTGCCCGGGTGCATGTCCGCGTGAAAGAAATTGTCGCGGAAGACCTGGGTGAAGAAGATCTCGACGCCGTGGGCCGCCAGCTTCGGGATGTCCACCCGGGCGGCCTGCAGCGCCACCATGTCGTCGATCGGGATGCCCCGGATGCGCTCCATCACCAGCACGCCTGTGCGGCAGTAGTCGAAATAGACCTGCGGCACGTACATCAGGGGCGAGCCCTGCCAATTGCGCCGCAACTGCGTGGCATTGCCGGCCTCGCGCAGCAGGTCCAGCTCGTTGAGGATGGTCTTCTCGTACTCGGCGACCACCGCCACCGGCCGGAGCCGGCGCGCATCGGGCCACCAGCGCTCGGCGACCCGGGCCAGCGCGTACATCACCTGGAGGTCCTGCTCGATCAGCTGCCGGACCTTCGGCCGCAGCAGCTTGACCACCACCTCCTCGCCGGTCGGCAGCCGCGCCGCGTGCACCTGGGCGATGGACGCGGCGGCCAGGGCTTCCCTTTCGAAGCTTGCGAAGACCGACGAGGCAGGCCTGCCGTAGCAGCGCTCCACCTCGGCAAGCGCCTGCTCTGCCGGGAACGGCGGCACCTCGTCCTGCAGCTTCGTGAGTTCCTGGCCGATGTCCGGCGGCAGCAGGTCCTGCCGGGTCGAGACAGACTGGCCGAACTTCACGAAGATCGGGCCAAGGTCCTCCAGGGCCTGGCGGATGCGCACGGCCCGCGGCTCCGGGTGCCGGCGCGGGAACCAGCTGGCGGGCGACAGGCGGAACAGCCAGCGCGCCGGGCCGAGCGGCCGAGACTCGGTCAGCAGCTCGTCGACGCCATGCCGGATCAGCACCTGCTGGATGGAAAGCAGGCGGAGCAGGAGCTGGACGCGGTTCAAGGCGCCGAATCCCTGGCGGCATCCTCGGGCGGGTTCCGCAGCCGGGCGAGGCGCGCCTCTGCCCGTTCCACGTCATTCGCAAGGCGGTCCACGTCCCGGTAGAACTCCCCGGCCTCGGCGCGGGTGGGCAGCGTACGGCGTTCCTCGGTGACGTACTCGCCAACGCTGCGCGACACGGACTCCGCCGCACGGGCTCCGAAGGCGGCGAAGCCCCGGGCCAGGTCGCCCAGTTGCCGGGCCACCGGGTCCCCGACGAGCCGCGAGAGTTCTTCTTCCAGGTCCGGCCTCGCCATGTGGAGCAGGTCGCGGAACTGGTTGGCGACATCGGTACTGCCCGCCAGCTGCACGTCGCCTTCGCGGATCAGCGCCTGGGGATCGCCGCCGAGGAGCCGGACCATGGCGAGCGGCGAGCCGGCCAGGGTCGCTGCCGCCGGTGTGCCGTCCGGGGCCGTCACGCCCACCTGGCCGCCGCGGGCCGTCAGCCGGAGCGCCACGGGCGTGCCCTCGAGGTGCACGTCCAGGGACTGGCCGTCCAGCGCCGCGGCCATGGCCTGCGCAGTGGCGGACAGGCGGATGCCCCGGTTGATCAGCCGTTCGATGGGGCGCAGCGTCGTGGCGGAAAGGAAATCCACGGGTGCCTCAGTACCGGTAGCCGATGTGCAGTGCCACGATGCCGCCGCTCAGGTTGTGGTAGCGGACCTCTTCCAGGCCCGCTTCGCTCATCATCGTCCGCAGGGCCTCCTGGTCCGGGTGCATGCGGATCGACTCGGCCAGGTAGCGGTAGCTGGCCGAGTCGTGGGCCACCACCTCGCCCAGCCAGGGCAGGATACGGAAGGAATACAGGTCGTAGAGGGGCTCAAGAAGCTTCACCGCGGGCTTCGAGAACTCGAGTACCACCAACCGGCCACCCGGCCGCAACACCCGGGCCATCTCGCGCAGCGCGGCGGGCTTGTCGGTGCAGTTGCGCAGGCCGAAGCCGATGGTCACGCAATGAAAACTGGCGTCGGGGAAGGGCAGTCGCTCCGCGTTGGCCTGCAGGGTGCGGACGTTGCCGAACACGCCCGCGTCGACCAGGCGCCGGCGGCCCACTTCCAGCATCTCCCGGTTGATGTCGGTGTGGCACACGAGCCCGTCTTGGCCCACCTGCCGGGCCATGCCGGCCGACAGGTCGCCCGTGCCGCCCGCCACGTCCAGGGCCCGGTCCCCGGGCCGCAGCGCGGTGCGGCCGAGGGCGAAGCGCTTCCACAGCCGGTGCAGGCCCGCCGACATGAGGTCGTTCATCAGGTCGTAGTTGGCGGCCACGGAGTCGAAAACGGCGCGCACGCGGGCCGCCTTGCCGGCGGCGGGCACCGTCTCGAAGCCGAAGTGGGTCTGTTCCATGCGCTGCCGGTCCCTCGAAGGGCGGCGGCTATCCTAACTGACGGACACGCTCGAAGAGGCACACGGCGGCTGCCGCTGCGATGTTGAGCGACTCGGTCCCGCCCGGCATCGGGATCGCCACCGAGTTGCCCACTTCCGCCAGCAGGGCCGGGGACAAGCCCGCGCCCTCGTTGCCGAACACCAGCCCCACGAGGCCCGTGAGGTCCGCGTCGAACACCGACAGCCGCGCCTGGGGAGCCGTGGCGAACAGGCGGCCGGGAAATGCTGCGGCGAATCCAGGCAGGTCTACCCCGGCGAAGCAGTCCAGGTGGAAGTGCGCGCCCATGCCGGCCCGCAGGACCTTGGGGGACCAGATGTCGGCGCAGCCGGCCGAGAGGTGGACCTGGCGGATACCCGCCGCGGCCGTGGTGCGCAGGATGGAGCCGAGGTTGCCCGGGTCCTGGACGTCCTCCAGGAGGATGCAGGGCTCCGGGGGGCCCTCCGGCAGCGGGCGTCCCGGGATAACAACGACCGCCAGGATGCCCGTGGGCGTCTGGACCGGCGACAGGCGCCGGAACAGCGGGTCGGCCACCTCCAGGCAGGGCACGTCCGGCAGCGCGGCCAGCAGGGCGGCCACTTCCGGCCGGTGGCGCCCGCTGCTGCTGACCACCAGCTGATGGGGCGGACCCCGGCGCTGCCGGTAGCTGTCGACCAGGTGGACGCCGTCGAGGACGGCAAGGCCGGCCTGGCGCCGGTCCCGGCCGGACTGGGCCAGGCCGAGGAGGTCCCGGAAGCGGGGATTTTCGCCGGAAGTGATCACGGTCATGGCAGGCTATGCATCGAGCCACGGGCCGGGCGTGGGGGTCCGGCACTGTACCCCAGCGGCGGGGTTGCCACGCGGGCGGAAGCCGGGGGCTTTACGTTACAATTAATAAACGTTTGTCGATAAGAAAGCTGAGCATCACCGTCCATGGCCTCCCGCAGCATCCCCAGCCGCCTTCTCGTGTCCCTGTTCCTTTCACTTCCCCTGGCCCTGGCCGGTTGCGGAGCGCCCGGTGGTTCCGACGCCGCCGCGCCGACGGCCAGCCTCGTGGTCACCACGACGAGTCCCGTGACCCGGGACATCGAACGTACCCTGACCGTCTCCGGCTCCGTGGCGGCTTGGCAGGAAATGTTCCTCGGCGTCGAGCTCACCGGCATCCGGGTTGCCGAGGTGCTCGTGGAAGTGGGGGACAAGGTCCGGGCCGGCCAGCCGCTGCTGCGGCTAGACACCCGGACGCTGGAGGTCCAGGCCCGGCAGGCCGACGCCGGCGTGGCCCAGGCCAGGGCCAGCCTGCAGCTCGCGAAGGCCAACGCGGACCGGGGCGCCACCCTGGTCAAGCAGGGCCTGATCTCGTCCAGCAACGCCGACGAGCTGCGCGCGACACTGGCGACCGCGGAGGCGCAGCTGACCACCGCCGAGGCGGACCGGGAGGCGGCGCGCCTGCGCCTCGGCTTTGCCACGCTGAAGGCGCCGGACGCCGGCATCATTTCCGCCCGCTCCGTGCAGCCCGGCCAGATCGTCTCGTCCGGCACCGATCTCCTGCGCCTGATTCGCCGCGGCCGGCTGGAGTGGCGCGCGGAACTCGGCCAGAGCGACCTCACGCGGATCCGCATCGGCACGGCCGTGGAATTGACGGCCCCGGGCGGCCAGCGGGTGCCGGGCCTGGTCCGGGCCGTGGCGCCTGCGGTCAATCCGGACACCCGCACGGGCATTCTCTACGCTGACCTGCCCGAGCCGGGTAACCTGCGAGCCGGGATGTTTGCCCAGGGCCAGCTGCTGCTCGGCGAGGCCTCCGCCACCGTCCTCCCTCGCGAGTCGATCGTGTTCCGGGACGGCATTCCCTACGTGTTCGTGATCCAGCCACCGGCCACCCCGGCGGCGGCCGGCGGCGAGACTGTCCTGAAAGTCGCGCAGCGGCGCATCGTTGTCGGCGCCCAGCGGGGTGACGAGACCGAGGTGCAGGACGGACTCAAGCCCGGGGAACGCGTGGTCCTCCACGGCGCCGGCTTCCTGAGCGACGGCGACCTGGTGCGCGAAGTGCCGGAAGGCGAGCCCGCGCCGGCGAAGGAAGTAGCCCGATGATCAATGTGTCCCTCTGGGGCATCCGCAACCCGATCCCCGCCGCGCTGCTCTTCGGCGTGCTGTGCGTGGCCGGGCTCGTCGGTCTCCGCAAGCTGCCGATCGCGCAGCTCCCCGACTTCGTGATGCCCGAGGTCACGGTGACGGTAAAACTGCCGGGCGCGACGCCGAGCCAGCTCGAGACCGACGTGACCCGCAGGGTGGAGGACGCGGTAGCGTCCCTCGCGGACATCGACAAGCTGACCTCCTCGGTCAACGAGGGCGTGTCGAAGACGCGGATCATCTTCGAGCTGGGGCGGAACATCGACCAGGCCATCGAGCAGGTGCGGGACGCCGTCGACCGCATCCGCCCCGACCTCCCCCAGGACATCGAGGAGCCCGTCATCGCCCGGGTGACGCTGTTTGGCCCCACCTTGCTGGCTTACGCGATCGAGTCCGACCGCATGGCCCCCGACGAGCTCAGCTGGTTCGTCGATGACACCGTGCGCAAGGCGCTGTTCAGCGTCCCCGGCGTGGGCCAGGCGGTCCGTACGGGCGGCGTCGAGCGGGAAGTGCGCGTCGACCTGCGGCCCGACGCGCTCCAGGCCTTCGGCCTCACGGCGGGTACGGTCTCGGCCCAGCTCGCCCGCATCCAGGTGGACCTGCCGGGTGGCAGGACCACTCTCGGTGGCGCGGAGCAGTCGGTGCGCACGCTGGCCGCCGTCCACTCCGCCACCGACCTGGCCAACTACCCGATCTCGCTGCCGGACGGGCGCTCCGTTCGCCTGTCGTCCCTGGCCACCGTGACGGATAGCACCGCCGAGCCGCGGGAACTTGCCCTGCTGAATGGCAAGCCCGTGGTGTCGCTTTCCCTGCAGCGGGCCTCTGGCACCAGTGCCGTGGAGGTTGGGGCGGGGGTGCGCCGGAAGATCGCCGAGCTGGTGGCCGCCCATCCCGGCGTCCGCTTCGTCGAAGTCGCCTCCGGCGTCGAGTCGGCCAAGGAGTCCTACGACGCATCCGTCACCATGCTGATCGAGGGTGCACTGCTTGCCGTAATCGTGGTCTGGCTCTTCCTCCGGGACTGGCGGGCGACGTGGATCTCCGCCATTGCCCTGCCGCTGTCGGTGGTGCCCACCTTCGCGGTGATGCACCTGCTCGGCTTCAGCCTGAACCTGCTGTCGCTCCTCGCGTTTGCCGTGGTCATCGGCGTGCTCGTGGACGACGCGATCGTGGAAATCGAGAACATCGCCCAGCACCGGGCCATGGGCAAGTCACCGCGGCAGGCCGCCATCGACGCGGCGGACGAGATCGGCATCGCGGTGATCGCCACGTCGGCAACCCTTGCCGCCGTGTTTGTGCCAGTGGCCTTCATGCCCGGCGAAATTGGCCTCTATTTCCGCGAGTTCGGCTGGACCGCCGCCGCGGCGGTGCTGTTCTCGCTGCTCGTGGCCCGCCTGCTCACGCCGATGCTGGCGGCCCGTTTCCTGACCGGCAAGGTTGGTGCCCCTGTGGAGCCGGGCTGGATGCCCCGTTACCTGGCCTGGGTCGAGGCGGCGCTGCGCCACCGGCCGCGCACGCTGCTCATTGCGCTCGCCACCTTCGTCGCGTCCCTCGCAATCGTGCCGCTGATTCCAACCACCTTCCTGCCAGCGTCCGACCTGTCGCGGACCGACCTGCTCGTGAACCTGCCCCCGGGTGCGCGGCTCAGCGACACGGCGGCTGTTGAAGAGCGGATACGTGGCCTGCTCAGCGATATCCCTGATCTCGTCAACGTCTTCGCTCGCATCGGCTCGGCATCCATAGGCGGTTATGACGCGTCTGCGGTCGGTGACGTGCGCCGCGCGGCGCTTACGCTCGAGTTCGCGAAGAAGCGCAAGCTCACGATCCAGGAACTGGAGAGCGAGGTGCGCGCGCGCCTCAAGGACATACCCGGGGTGCGGATGAGCTTTGCCGCCCAGGCTCCCGGCGACCGGCTGGACATCGTGCTGGCCGGCAGGGACTCGGGCCAGCTGGCCGTCGCAGGCCGCAAGATCGAGGCCGCTCTGCGCACCCTCCCGGGCCTCGGCAGCGTGACCTCCACCGCTTCCCTGCTGAATCCGGAGATCGTGATCGAGCCGGACCCGGCGCGGGCCGCCGATCTCGGCGTGTCCACGGTGGACATCGCCGCCGCCGCCCGCATCGCCACCACCGGCGACTTCCGGCGCAATCTCGCCAAGCTGAACCTCGCCGAACGACAGATACCGATCCGGGTGCAGGTGGCGGATGCGGCGCTCGACGACACGGCGCTCCTGTCACTGCTGCGAGTGCCCTCCCGCAAGGGCACCGTGCCGCTGTCCGCAGTGGCCACGATCCGCGACGGCAGCGGGCCAGCCCAGATCGAGCGCTTCGACCGGGAGCGCAACATCAAGATCTCGGCCGAGCTGAACGGCCAGCCGCTCGGCAACGTGACCTCGGCCCTGCGCAAGATGCCGGCGATGAACAACCTGCCGGCTGGTGTCCGCGTGGTGCCGAGCGGCGACTCGGAAGCCTTTGCCGACATGTTCTTCGGCTTCGCCCTGGCGATGGGCGCAGGTATCTTCAGCGTGTACCTGGTCCTGCTGCTGCTCTTCCGCAGCGCCACCCAGCCCCTGGTGATCCTCGCGGCGGTGCCCCTGTGCGGCGCCGGGGCCTTTGGCGCCCTGCTGTTGACCGGCTACGCGCTGTCCCTGCCGTCCCTCATCGGCCTGCTGCTGCTCACGGGCGTTGCGACCAAGAATTCGATCCTGATTGTCGACTACGCGATCATCGGTGAACGGGACCAGGGACTCGCCCGCCACGACGCTGTCATGGCCGCCTGCCGGAAGCGGGCCCGCCCCGTGATCATGACCACGCTGGCCATGGGCGCCGGCATGCTGCCCATCGCTTTCGCCCTCGGCGCGGACGGCAACTTCCGGGCGCCGCTCGGTGCGTCCGTGATCGGCGGGCTGCTGACGTCCACGTTGTTGTCGCTGGTGGTGGTCCCGGCGGCCTACTCCCTGCTCGCCGACCTGCAGGACCGCTGGCGCGCACGCTGGGGGCGGGGCGCCGCTCTCGCGATGGGAGCTGGCCGGTGATCCGGCGCATCCCCGCCGGAGAGCTCGCGGCGCTGACCGGTACCGCCGCCACGGCGCCCCGTCTCCGCGCCCATCTCAATGTCCACGCCTCCCCCGAGGCGGCCGTCCAGCGGCTCTTCATCGCCACCGAGCCGGGGACCTACATCCGCCCGCACCGGCACCCGGAGCCCCACAAGTGGGAGCTGTTCGTGGTGCTCGAGGGCGAGATCCACCTGCTTTTGTTCACCGACGATGGCCGGGTCCGGGAACGGGTGCCGATGTCACCGGCCACGACCCGCGCCGTGGAGATCCCCGCGGGCACCTGGCACAGCTATGTCTGCATGCGCAGTGGCACCGTGGCGCTGGAGGTCAAGGAGGGCGCCTACATCCCGACGCCGCCTGCCGACTTTGCCGGCTGGTCGCCGCCGGAGAACTCGCCGGAGGCGCCCGCCTACCTGGAAGCCCTGCGCGCGGCCGTTCCCCTGCCGTCCGACTGATTTTTTGCGCTAGTCTGTCCAACCGGGAATGAGCCCGGAGCCTGGAGGGAAATTCTGCAGTGAATGGCGGCAGTCTCGCGCTGGTCCTTACCGGGGTTTTCCTCAATGCCGTTGCCCAGCTGTGCCTCAAGGCGGGGTCCGCGGCGATTGCCGGTGTGGACCTCCAGCTCTCCAATGCCGTTGGCATCCTGCTGCGCCTGGCGCAGAACGGGCCCGTCCTCGCGGGCCTGGCCTGCTACGCGGTCAGCGTCGTGGTCTGGATTCTCGCGCTGTCCCGGGTGGACGTCAGCATCGCCTACCCGATGCTCTCCCTGGGCTACATCGTCAACGCCCTTGGCGCCTGGTGGCTTTTCGACGAGAACGTCACCCTGGTCCGGGTCGCCGGCATGCTCGTGATCGGCGTGGGCACCTGGCTTGTGGCCCAGACCTGAGTCCCCGATGACAGACCCGCTCCCTTTCCTGCCCGTCACCCGGCCCTCCATCGACGAGGAAACCATCGCCGGCGTCGTTGCCGTACTGCGCTCCGGGTGGATCACCAGCGGGCCCCAGGTGCAGGCTTTCGAGGCGCGCCTGTCCGGGCTGTGCGGTGGCCGGCCCGTGCGGGCCATGAGCTCGGCGACCGGCGCCCTGGAAATCGCCCTGGCGCTGGCCAACGTGCAGCCGGGCGACGAGGTGATCACCACGCCCATGTCCTGGGTCGCCACGGCCAACGTGATCGTCCGCCACGGCGCGCGCCCGGTCTTCGTCGACGTGGACCCCGTCACCCGCAACATCGACCTGGACCGCATCGAGGGCGCCGTCACCAGCCGCACCCGTGCACTCCTGCCGGTGGATTTCGCGGGCCTGCCCGTGGACCGGGATCGCCTCTATGCCATCGCGAAGAAGCACGGCCTGCGCGTGATCGAGGACGCCGCCCAGTCCTTCGGCGCGAACTGGCGCGGTCAGCCCATCGGCACCAGCGGCGACCTCGTCGCCATCAGCTTCCATGCCAACAAGAACGTGACCACGGCGGAGGGCGGCTGCCTGGTGTGCGCTGACGGCGACGAGCTGCGTCGCTGCGAGCTGCTGCGGCTCCAGGGCGTGCGGCGCCTCCCGGACGGGGACATGGAAGTGACCGAGTACGGTGGCAAGCACAACCTGACGGATATCGCGGCGCGTATCGGCCTTGGCCAGCTGGACCGGCTGGAGGAATTCACGGCGGCCCGCCGGGCCCTGGCCCGCCACTACTTCGAGCGGTTCGACCGGACGCTGGGCTGCGAGCTGCCGTCGGCGGATTTCGAGCAGTCCAACTGGCACATGTTCCAGGTCCTGCTGCCGGAGAGCGTGGAGCGCGGCGGCTTCATCGCCGGGATGGCTGAGCAGGGCATTGCCGCGGGCGTGCACTACCCGGCCATGCACCGGTTCGCTGCCTACCGGAAGCTGGGCTACGGCGACGGGGACTTCCCGGTGGCCGAGCGCATCGGCAGGAGCATCGTGACGCTCCCGCTGTTCCCGGCCATGACCAGCGCCGATGTCGACCGGGTCTGCGCCGCAGTCACCGGCATCCTCGGCAGAAAGGCTTCGCGGCATGTTGGCTGAACAACCGGAACGGCGGCTGCCTGCCGACACGCTCGACCTGTCCGTGGTGATCCCCGTCTACAACGAGGAGCCGGGGCTCGCACAGCTCTTTGCGCGGCTGTACCCGGCGCTCGACGCGCTGGGGCGCCGCTACGAGATCGTCTTCGTCAACGACGGCAGCCGGGACCGTTCGGCCGGCATCCTGCGGGAGCAGTTCGAGCGCCGGCCGGACGTCACCCGCGTCGTGCTCTTCACCAGTAACTTCGGGCAGCACCGGGCGATCCTCGCGGGATTCGCTCACAGCAGCGGCCGCTTCGTGATCACGCTCGACGCCGACCTGCAGAACCCGCCAGAGGAAATCGGCAAGCTCGTCGCCCAGTTCGACGCCGGCCACGACTACGTCGGCACGATCCGGCTGCAGCGCCAGGACGTGGCCTGGCGCCGCTACGCCTCCCGCCTTGTGAATCGCATCCGCGAAAAGACTACGCGTATCCACATGACTGACCAGGGCTGCATGTTCCGCGGGTATTCACGGCAGATCGTCGATGCGATTAACCAGAGCAGCGAGGGCAACGCCTATATCCCGGCGCTCGGCTACCTGTATTCCGCCCGGCCCATCGAGATTGACGTCCTCCACGAAGAGCGCGCTGCCGGGGAATCCAAGTACTCCCTTTATCACCTGATGAAGCTGAACTTCGACCTGATGACCGGCTTCTCCAGCGTCCCCATGCAGCTGTATTCCCTCACCGGGATGATCGTCGCCATTCTTTCGGGCTGTTTCGTCGTGTACCTGTTCGGGCGGCGACTCATCATCGGGCCGGAGGAGGGTGGGCTGTTCACCCTGTTCGCCATCGCGTTCTTCCTGATCGGCGTGGCGCTCTTCGGCATCGGCCTGCTGGGCGAGTACGTGGGCCGGATCTACGACGAAGTGCGGCGCCGCCCGCGCTACCTGATCAGCGCCGTGCTGGATCGCCGGCTGACTGACCACCGGGACGAGTGGTTGTGACCCGTGCGGTTGTTTTCGCATACCACGACGTGGGAGTCCGCTGCCTCCGGGCACTGCTGGCGGCGGACGTCGACGTCAGCCTCGTGGTGACCCACGAAGACCAGCCGGGCGAAACCATCTGGTTCGACAGCGTGGCGCGCCATGCCCGCTGGCACGGCATCCCGGTGCTCACGCCGGACGAGCCGAACACGGCCGAGACGCTGGCCCGGGTGAAGGCCGCCGACCCCGACTTCATCTTCTCCTTTTACTACCGGCGGATGCTGAAGGCGCCGCTGCTGGCCCTGGCGCGCCGGGGCGCCTTCAACATGCACGGCTCGCTGCTGCCCCGCTACCGGGGCCGCGCGCCGGTGAACTGGGTGCTGGTCCACGGCGAGCAGGAGACCGGCGCGACGCTGCACCGGATGGTGGAAAAACCCGATGCCGGCGCCATCGTGGGCCAGGAGGCGGTGCCGATCCTGCCGGACGACACGGCGGTCGAGCTGTTTCACAAGGTCACCGTGGCCGCGGAGCTGGTGCTCTGGCGCTGCCTCCCCGGCCTGCTCGCCGGGACCGCGCCCGAGAAGCCCCAGGACCTCGCCCGGGGCAGCTATTTCGGCGGCCGCAGTGCCGCGGACGGCGCCATCGACTGGCGCGCCGGGGTGCGCGCAATCCATAATCTGGTGCGGGCCGTGGCGCCCCCCTACCCGGGGGCCTTCTCCCTGGCTGGCGGCCTGCCCTTGCGCGTGCTGCGCACGCTGCCGGCCCCGGGGGCGGGGGCCGCGGAGCCGGTCCTTTACTGGCGCGCCGACCGGGTCTGGGCCGCCTGCTCCGACGGCCTCCTGCAGGTGCTGGAGTTCGAGCTGGACGCCGGCATCACCACGCCCCAGGCATTGAACGCCCGCTTTGGCAGCCGTGCCCTGCCGCTTATCAACTCCATCCGGGAACCATCATGACCAACGTCCTCATCCTCGGCGTCAACGGCTTCATCGGCCACCACCTTTCGAAGCGGATCCTCGCCACGACCGACTGGAACATCTTCGGCATGGACATGTTCAGCGAACGGCTGAGCGAGGAACTGGTCAATCCGCGCCTGCGTTTCTTCGAGGGTGATATCACCATCAACAAGGAGTGGATCGAGTACCACGTGAAGAAGGCCGACGTCGTCCTGCCGCTGGTGGCCATTGCCACGCCGGCGACCTACGTCACTGCGCCGCTCCGGGTGTTCGAGCTCGACTTCGAGGCCAACCTGCACATCGTCCGGCTGTGCGTGAAGCACAAGAAGCGGGTCATCTTTCCCTCCACATCCGAGGTCTACGGGATGTGCGCGGACGAGCAATTCGACCCTGCCAGGTCGAACCTGGTCTACGGTCCCATCGACAAGCAGCGCTGGATCTATGCCTGCTCCAAGCAGCTGCTGGACAGGGTGATCTACGCCTATGGCGCGGAGGGCAGCCTGGACTTCACGCTGTTCCGGCCCTTCAACTGGATCGGGCCTGGCCTCGACAGCATCCACACGGCCAAGGAGGGCAGCTCCCGGGTGGTCACCCAGTTCCTCGGCCACATTGCCCGCGGCGAGAACATCAGCCTGGTGGACGGTGGCGCGCAGAACCGCAGCTTCACGGCCATCAGCGACGGTATCGACGCGCTGATGAAAATCATCGAGAACCCGGGCAAGAAGGCCACCGGCAGCATCTACAACCTGGGTAATCCCGACAACACGCTCTCGATCCGGGAGCTCGCCGAGACGATGGTGGCGATGGCCCGCGAGTACCCGGAGTATCGCGACAAGGCCAGCAAGGTGAAGCTGGTCGAGACCACCTCCGGGAACTACTACGGCAAGGGCTACCAGGACATCCAGCACCGGCGCCCGGATATCCGCAACACGACGGCCGACCTCGGCTGGGAACCGAAGGTTGCCATGCGCCCGGCCCTCGCGCAGATCTTCGAGGCCTACCGCATGGAGATCGGCGCGGCGGGCGACCTGCTGACGCAGCCCGCGGGCTAGCGTGACCCCCGATGCAGCTGGGCCTGAAACTGGACGTCGACACCCTGCGCGGGACCCGCGCAGGCGTGCCCGCGCTGGTTGAGGCGCTCGGCGCCGCCGGCGCCGATGCCACCTTCCTTTTCAGCCTCGGGCCGGATCACACGGGCCGGGCGATCCGCCGGGTATTCCGGCCCGGCTTCCTCGGCAAGGTGTCCCGGACCTCCGTCGTCAGCCACTACGGCATCCGCAGTCTCCTGTACGGCACCCTGTTGCCGGGTCCCGACATCGGCCGGCGCGCCGCGGACGACATGCGCGCGGCGCGGGCCGCGGGCTTCGAGGTCGGCGTGCACTGCCACGATCACACCCTCTGGCAGGACTTCGTCGCGCAGCGGGACAAGGCCTGGACCGCCCGGCAAATGCAGCTGGCTATCGACAGCTTCGTGCGGATCTTCGGCGAGCGGCCCCGGACCCACGGCGCGGCGGGCTGGCAGATGAATGACCACGCCTTCCGGCTCGAGGACGAACTTGGTTTTGACTACGCCTCCGATACCCGCGGCGAGGCGCCCTTCGTCGCGGTCGTCGACGGCGAGGAGATCCGCTGTCCGCAGCTGCCGACCACGCTGCCGACCCTCGACGAACTGATCGGCGTGGACGGCGTGACCGAGGCCAGCGCCGCGGAGGCCCTGCTTCGATTGACGGCGGTCCCGAGGCCGGGCCACGTCTTCACCCTGCACGCGGAGATCGAGGGCCTGCGCCTGCTGCCCGTTTTCCGCCAGTTGCTCGCGGGCTGGCGCCGGCAGGGCTACCGGCTCGTCTCCCTCCGGACCCTGTGGCAGGGACTCGACCGGGAGGCGTTGCCCCGGTGCGCGGTGAGCAGCGGCACGCGCCCGGGTCGCAGCGGCACGCTCGCCGTCCAGGGGCCACCCCGCGCCACGGCACCGGTGGCCTGCGCGTGAGCGCCCTCGCTCCTATCACGGTCATTTTGCTCATCGCGGCGGCTGTGCCCTGCGTAAGCGCAGAGGCCCCGAAGAGCGGCCCCAGTAGTGGCACCAGTAGCGAGACCAGTACCGAGACGAGGACCGGACTTCGGCCCGGCCAGGTGCCCTGGAGCCGCCTGGAGCTGCTGGCCTCGCGCTTCCCGTTCTCCGCCCGGAGCACGGTCGACCTCAGCATCGTTCCGGCAGCCGGCGTGTCCCTGCGGCAGACGACGGAGGGCAAGGCCATTACCCCGGGCGCCGAGATCGTCCAGCTGGGTTACCAGGCCGACTTATTCGGCCAGTCGTTCCGGACGAAACTCTGGATGCAGCCGGAGACCGCGGCGGCCCTCCAGTACGAGACCGTGGATTCCGGCCGCCGCCAGCGCCACCGGGTGCTGCGCTTCACGGAGCGCGGCGTGGCCCTGTGGACCGTGCGACCCGCAGCTGGCGAGGAGGGCAAGCCCCTGTCTGGCTGGACCGACCGGTCCGAGGGCTTTCGGCCCTACGAGCCGCTGGTCTTGGGGCCCGTCGTGGATCCCCTCGGCCTGCTGTACGTGGTCGCGGCCGCGGACCTGACGGGCACCGGGCTGGACCTGGTGGGCCTGGCCGGTCGGGAACTCGTGGGGGTCAAGCTGCTGCCGAAACCACTCGTCACCGTCTCAGCCGACTACCTGGCCCGGGACGGCAAGTCGGAAAAGCGCTGCAAGGGCAAGTTCCGCGCCTGGCCGGTCGAGATCCGGCCCGAGCCGCTCGCCAATGGAGATGCAGACCTGGACTTCCTCGGGCTGAGCAGCGATATCGAGGTGCTCGTGGGCGAAAAGTCACACCTGCCGCTCCTCATCACCGGCCGGGCCCGCCGGCTCGGCAACGTGACGATCCGCTTGCGGTCCGCCGACGTGCGCCCGGGGACGCCCTGCGGCTAGTCCGCCGGCCGCGAGCATGCCGACACTCCGCAAGTACCGCTGGCTGCTGATCGGCCTGCTCGCCGCCGTCTACGGCGTGCTGCTCGCGGTCCGGCCGTTGGCCGAGAACGACGAGTTCCGCTACGCCGAGATCGCGCGGGAAATGCTCGTCAGCGGCAACTGGGTGTCGCCGACGCTGGCCGGTGTCCGGTACTTCGAGAAGCCGGTCTTCGGCCACTGGGTCAACGCCGTGTCATTGGCGGCCTTCGGCGAGAACGCCTTCGCAGCCCGGCTCCCGAGCGCGCTGTTCACGGTCTTCACGGCGCTCTTTCTCTACCAGTTCGCCCGGCGGGTGACGCCGCGGCCGTTCGTGCCGGGCTTCGCGGTGTTCGCCTACCTGAGCTGCATGTTCGTGTGGTTCATCGGCAGCATCGCCATCCTCGATCCCCTGTTGAACCTGCCGGTGACTGCGGCCATCGGCCTCTACTACCTCGCGTGGCAGGCCACGGACGAACGGGCGCGGCGCATCCTGCTCGGCCTCGTGGGCCTGGCCGCCGGCGTGGCCTTCCTGACCAAGGGCTTCCTCGCGCTGGCACTGCCGGTGATCGTTGTTGCGCCGTTCCTGCTCTGGCGTCGGGAGTGGTCGCGACTGGTCAGCGACCTGTGGCTGCCCGTGATCGTCGCGGTTGTCCTGGTGCTGCCCTGGGCCCTGCTGATCAACGCGGAACAGCCGGATTTCTGGCGCTACTTCTTCTGGGAAGAGCACATCCGGCGCTTCTTCGGCGAGGACGATGCCCAGCATGCCCAGCCCGTCTGGTTCTTCCTCGCAGCGCTGCCCCTGCTCGGTTTGCCCTGGACGGTGGCCGCTCCCACGGCGATCTCCGGGCTCCGCCGCGGGGTCGGCGACCGGCCGCTGGTGGTCTACCTGGTGCTGTGGTTCGCGATGCCCTTCCTCTTCTTCTCCTTGTCCAGCGGCAAGCTGCTGACCTACGTGGCGCCCTGCTTCCCGCCGGCCGCCCTGCTGCTCGCGCTTGGCATCGACCGGTCGCTGGAAGACCCGGCGCGCCGGGGACTGCGGCGCGGTGCGCTGCTGCTCGGGAGCGTGTTCGCTCTCGGGCTTGCCTATCTCCTGGCGAACCGCTTCGGGCTCGCGGGCCGCCTCGTGTACACGCCAGCGGAAACCGGCCGCTGGCTGCTCGGCCTGCTGGGCCTCGGCAGCGGCGCGGCGATCGCGTTCCTCGCGGGCCGCGCGTCCACCGCCGCCACCAGCCGGCCCTGGATCCTTGGCCTGTCCGTCCTGGGGCTGTTCCTCACCCTCCCGCTGGCGCTGCCCGAGCGGACCCGCGAGAGCAAGATGCCTGGCGAAATGCTGGCGCGGCTGCACACGGCGCACCCGGACGCCGTCATCATCTCCCACGGTTCGCTGGTCCGTTCCGTGAGCTGGGTGTTCAAGACCACCGACAACTACGTGCTGGACCCGGGCGAGCTGCGCTACGGACTCGCCTACGCGGACACGGCCCACCGGCTGCTGGACGCGGATGGAGTCGGCCGGGTGATCGTGGCGAACGCAGGCAAGCGGGACATCCTGATCATCGTGCCCGACGCGCAGGCGCGGGCACTGGCGCCCTACCTGCAGGGCCTGGCGCCGATCGATCACAACGGGGACGATCAGGCCTGGCTCGTCCCCGCGAATTCGCTCTAGCGGGCTTATGCGAACGGCCGGTCGATCAGCCGGACCGTCTGCGCAGGAGCACGACGACGAGTGTGACGATCGTTATCGGGAGTACGAAGCCCATCATCGTCCTTGAAAAGGCGGGCAGCACAGCATGCTGCTGCGATGCCAGGATCAGGTAGGCCATGTAGGCCGCGTAGTAGGCAACAAAAACCACGCCCTCCCAGCGCGCGATCTCACGCCCGGTCAGGAACACCGGCAGGCATGCCAAGGCCACAGCCAGCATTACCCAGATGTCCAGTGCTAGCACGGAAGGCGGCACTACCAACCCGTCGCTTCCCGCGACCACGCTCGAGAGGCCCAGGCAGCCGAGGATGTTGAAAAGATTGCTGCCGATAACGTTGCCTACCGCAATGTCGCGCTCACCCTTCAGGGCCGCGGTGATCGAGGCGGCCACCTCGGGCATCGATGTCCCAGCCGCAACGATGGTCAAACCGATGACCACCTCGCTCAGGCCCAGAGACCTGGCAAACGCCGCCGAAGCGGTGACCAGCCATTCCGACCCGAACACCAGCGCCACCAGGCCAGCGGCGATGAGCGCGACTTGCGCGGGCAGCTTTGCATCCCATGCGCCGGAAATGGCGGGACGGTTCTCCCTGTCGAACTCGGATAGCCCGGCCTGCGCCTCGCGGCGTGACTGGACTATCAGGAACACGATATAGGCCACCAGCAGAGCCAGCAGCAAGACGCCATCGGACAGGCTCAGCCGGCTGTCGATGGACAGCGACAGCAGCAGCAATGACGCACCAATCATGCTCGGCACTTCCTGGCGGATCAACTGCAGGTTGACTACCAGCGGCGTGATCAGCGCGCTAATGCCGAGAATGAACAGTACGTTGAAAATGTTGCTGCCGACAACGTTGCCCACGGCCATGTCGGACTTGCCATTGAGTACCGCGCCGACCGATACAGCCATTTCCGGCGTACTCGTTCCCAACGCGACGACGGTCAGCCCCACCACCAACGGCGATACGCCGAACGACAACGCCAGCTTCGAAGCCCCGTGCACGAGCAGGTTGGCGCCAACGACCAGCGCCGCAAGGCCGGCAATGAACAGCAGCAGGTTGATCATGGGTCCATTGCCAGTACTTCGGCCTCGGTGCGCGTAAACAGTGCCTTCAGCAGCGGGTGCTGGTAGTTCCGCTTGACGGTAATGGCGTAAGAGGTCTCGAAGAGGTCGAACGCCGTCCGGATATCGCTGTTCGCACGCGCTGCATCATCCTGTACCGGCCGGTTGGAAAGAACGAGATCAAGGGTGTGCGCCCCGAGCCGGATGATGAGTTCGAGGATCCAGAGTTTGCAGGTGCGTACATCGTTGCGGCTCTCGTCTCCTTGGGTTGTGGAGCGACAGTGGGCAGTGACGTGCCATCGTCGGGGATCCGCCCTAGCGTCCCTCCGCGAACGGCTGGTCGATCAGCCGGGCCCACTTGGCATCCACGCGGGCGAAGGCCTCCGGGGCAAGGCTGGTGAGCAGCTCCCGATTCGTCCGCGGGAACTCCGCCGGGCCGCCTTCGCCCGGCAGCTGCCGGGTGGCGTCGATGATGATCTTGCTGGTCTTGTTCGGGTCCGTCTGGCTCGGGTCCAGCGGCAGCCCGGGCAGGTTCGCGAAGATGCGGGCGGCCGGGTCCGGCTGCCAGCGCGAGCTGATCGCCGCCATGACCTGCGACTGGTCCATCAGGTCCACGTCCCGGTCGAGCACGATCACCACCTTGGCGACGGGGTTGAACTTGCCCAGCTTCTCGCCAGCGGCGATGCCTTGGCCCGGTGCCGTCTTGTCGATGCTGATGAAGAAGATGTTGTTCGCGTTGCTGAGGTAGTGGAAATCCACGATCTCCGGGACGAACTTCTTCGAGAACAGGTAGGCCGACGCCACTCCCGGTGATTTCATCGGGCCGCGGTCCACGCCCGTGAAACTGTTGTGCAGCCAGGGATCCCGCCGGTGGGTCACGGTGTTGACCGTCATCCACCAGGCCATCTCGCCATCCCCCTGGTAGCCGAGACCCTCGCCGTAGGGGCCTTCCTTCTCCAGGTCGTCCAGCACGATCTCGCCCTCGATCACCATCTCGGCGTGGGCGGGCACGAGGAAGTCATTGGTCTCGCTGCGCACGATCTCCACCGGCCGGCCCCGCAGGCCACCGGCCACCGCCAGCTCGTCCACGGGCTTGTCGCCCTGGCGACCCGCGGTGCGGGTCCCGCTGACCACGTACACGATGGGGTCCTGGCCGAGCACAAGGGAGATGCGGGCGGTCTTGTCACCGCGCTTGCGCGCCGCGGTGAGCATCTTCCAGCCAGTCTGGCCGGCACCGGGGCTGACCGCCACCTTGCGCGGGCCTTTCAGCTGGCAGCGGTAGGTGCCGAGGTTGACGCCGGACTTCGGGTCCACGGTGAAGACCGTGGCGGTGTTGATGTAGCGGCCACCGTCGCCGGGATTGACCTGCATGAACGGGAAGCGGGTGAGGTCGATCTCGGCCCCTCGCAGGATGACCTCCTTGCAGCGGGCCTGCTCGCGGGGCACCAGCACCGGGGGGATTTCCGGGTAGCGCCCGCCATTTTTCTGCGCCAGGTCGATCAGGTGCGCCCGGGCCTTGCGGAAAGTGGCGACGCCGTTTGCCGGGTCTGGCTCCAGGCCGAGGGCCAGGCACTCGGCGTCCCAGGGGCCGAGGTAGTTGCCGACGACCGGGCCTTGTCGCCATTCCCCGCCGGTCTTCACGTTCTCAAAAAGGAGTGCCGGTGCGCCCTCGAGACCATGCCGCTCGACCAGCCGGTACATGAGCGCCGTGCCTTCGTAGGCGTCCTGGTCGACGCGGTCTATGCGGAGCAGGCGACCCCGGGCGTCGAGGGCTGCGATCATCTCGCGCATGGTGTCGAAGGGGCCGGTGGGGGCTGGGCGGCCTGTGGGACGTGAATTCCCGGCCAGCCCGGCCAGCCCGGCGCTGCCCGCGGTGGCACAGCCGGTGGCCGTCAGTGCGGCCGCGACGGTCAGTGAACTGCCGGCGACGAAGGTGCGGCGCGAAAGGAACGGGTTTGTTGGCATGACGGCTCTCCGCTGGGTGATCCGACGATAGCATTGGCGGCTCCAACCCATTCCCTGGGTTTCGGCCGGAGAGGAACCTCGTGGACACCCGCAAGACGGCCGTCAGTGCTGATGAATGACCAGCGGGACTCCGGTCAGGCCCATGTGCCGGTCAGTGGACCAGCAGGACCTCACACGGCGCGCGGTCATCAGATGCAGCCCCATCGCATCGGCCAGCGTCAGTGCCTGATCGGCAAACCGCCTCAGCACGAGCGTTGCTGCCCTTTGTTCCCGCAAGCCGACGGCAGCGACTTTAAGCGGACGAATAGCCTCCACCATGGCCAGGAACTGGAGAGCCCTGGCCTGATCGAAGCGGCGCAGGAACCAGCCGTGGCCCTCGGCGACTACCAGTGGCGTGGTGATCAGCGGCGGTGGTCGCGAGAACAAACGTCGAAACAGGGCGTGGTGAGAATCGGATCCATCAGCGAAGGCAATCAGCGCCGTTGTATCGACGTAGGCCTCAGTCCTTGCGGCCATAGACCACGGCATCGATCTGCTGGCTGGAGTCCGGATTCCCGGAGCTGACCATACCGGCGAAGCGCATCCAGGGCGGTTCGTCGCCCGGTGGGAGAAGGCCGCGGAGCGAACGGCGAAGAAGTTCTGCCAGTGAGATGCCGAGGCGCTTGGCTTCGAGCTTGGCGGCCGCGTACTCCTGCTCGGAAAGGCTGATCTGGGTGCGGATCATGGTGATAACACTCTGAGTGTGACTGTTATCATAGCGCAATGGCGGGTCCCTGGCCACGTGGAAAACACGCTGGTTTATTTAGAAATGCGTTGGCGAGCGGGGTTCGGGCCTCCCGTTCATGGGACTCGGACCGCTCGGACTGATCCTGTTTGAGCTCAGTCGCCTCCGGGAGTTTGAGCGGCACGCTCGCGACGTGGACTCCTGACCGCTTTCTGACCGGTGACAAGATCCGATGCCTTCTACGCGACAATCTACGCCACCCACAACACAACCACCGCCGTAATCAGCACCGCGCCGATCAGGTTCACCGCCAGGCCCTCCCGGGCCATCTGGGCCACGGTGAGGCGCTCCGACCCGAACACCACGGCATTGGGTCCGGTCGCCACCGGCAGCATGAAGGCGCAGGAGGCGCTCATGGCCGCGGCGATCATCAGCACCTTCGGGTCGAAGCCGGCGCTGACGGACACCGAGGCGAATATCGGCATCAGCAGCGCGGCGGTGGCGGTGTTGGACGTGACTTCCGTCAGGAAGGTCACCGACAGGCAGATCGCACCGACGACCACAACGAGTGGGAGCGCGCTGACCTGGCGACCCAGCGCGTCACCGATCACGACACTCAGCCCGGACTGGCTGAAGCCCTCCGCGATGGTCATGCCGGCGCCGAACAGCAGCAGGATGCCCCAGGGAATGCGGACCGCGTGCTCCCAGTCGAGCAGCCGGCCGTTCTCTCCGTCGGGAATCAGCGCCAGGACGACACAGCCGAGCAGCGCCACGGACGCGTCGTTGGCGCCCGGCAGGTTGAGCCAGGCGCTCCAGCCGCCGAGGGGCTCAGTGCGTGTGACCCAGGCGAGGGCCACGACGGCAAAGACCGTCAGCACCCGCCGTTCGGCGGGCCGCCATGGGCCCGGTTGCGGCAGGCACAGGCGCGCGCCGGGCCCGAGGCCGCGGGTGAGCCACAGCCCGATCACCGGCAGGAACAGCAGCACCACGGGCAGCGCCCAGCCCATGTAGTCGCTGAAGCTCGGTGTCAGGCCGGTGGTCTTGCTGTAGACCTCCATGAATATCAGGTTCGGTGGCGTCCCGATAGGCGTGCCCATGCCGCCGACGCTGGCCGCGTAGGCAATGCCGAGCAGCACGGCCACGGTCAGTCGCTGGTCCCGCACCTGCTCCAGGGCGGCCAGCGCGATCGGCAGCAGCATCAGGCAGGTGGCGGTGTTGGAAATCCACATGCTGAGCGTCGCCGAGGCCAGCATGAAGCCGAACACCAGCCGCCGCCCGCCCTGGCCGCCCACCGCCCTGACCATGCCCAGCGCCAGCCGGCGGTGCACGCCGGATTTCGCCAGCGCCTGGCTCAGCATGAACCCGCCGAGCAGCAGCAGGATCAGCGCATTGCCATAGGCGGCGCCCACCTGCTGCGGCGTCAGCACGCCGGCCATCGGTAGCACCGCGATCGGGAGCAGCGACGTGATGGGAATCGGCAGGGGCTCGAAGATCCACCAGGCCGCCACCAGCACCGTGAGGCCGGCCACCAGCGCGGTGGGGGCCGTCAGGCCGGCAGCGATGCAGGCGGCCCACGTGCCCAGGCCGGCCACGGGGCCGAACAGGAGGGCGAGCATGGCCGGCAGGGACCGGCGCGGACCTGGTGACATCCGGGCAATCTAGCAGAGCGGCGGCGTGATCAGCGGAGTCGACGCCCGTCCCTTCACGGGTGCAGCCCTGATGGTCCCGGTGGCAGGCCCAGCAGGGTCCGGAAGATCGTGGTGTCCTGGGCATTCACGAAGCCGTTGCAGTTGAGGTCGGCCTGGTTGAAGAGGGGGCCAACGCTCGACTGCCCGAGTTGCTGCCGGAACAGCGTGGTGTCCTGGCTGTTCGTGAAGCCGTTGTTATTCAAGTCGGCGTCGCAGCGGTTGCCGTAGCCGTCGCCATCCGAGTCGCATTGGGTGGGGTTGGCAATCGCACTGCAGTTGTCGAGCGCGTCGGGAACCCGATCGGCGTCGGTATCCATCGTCGGGTCCGTGGCGCGCACCTCCACGGCGCCCAGGTCGCGTGCGGCGCCCTGGGGCCGGGCGACGTTGCGCTGGTCCCCGGTGAGCAGCGCAGTACCGCCCGTGGCCGCGTCTACCGCCGGTGAGCCGGCGAGCGGCAGCATCGTCTTTGTGGGGCCCCCGTAGTTGCCGAGCAGGGCGAGTTTCGCGTCGAGCGGCGCAGCGCCCGTGCCGGCAAGCGGGCCGGGAGGGAAGGTGCCCTCGGATCCAGTGTTGTCACCGATCAGGTTCTTGCCTGAAGCCGTAATGTTGCAATTGAAGAGGTCGTTGGTGTTTGCCGAGGCATTGCCAGCCACGATGGAGTACTGGATGTTGAGGCTCCCGCCCGCCGTACAGATGACGCCACCGCCCTGCCCGCCTACCCAAGTCACCCGGTTGCCCGCCACCGTGGCGTGCAAGACCGTGGCCTGTCCCCCGGAGACAATGAGGCCACCGCCGCTGTATATCGCCTGATTGTCGGCGACGGTTGTGTTGGTGAGGTTTAGTGTGCCGCCCAGGTTGTAGATGCCGCCCCCCTCGTTGACGGAAGTACAGCCCGAGACTGTCATGTTGACCAGGTTCAGGATTCCCTGGTTGCGGATGCAGCCGCCGGTACTGGCAGACCCCGCAGTTATCGTGAGGCCTTTCAGCGTGACCGTCGCCAGCGGGCTGCCGGTGATGTCGAGGACCCGTGACGTGTTGCCGCCGCTCAGGGTCAGCCCGGGGAGCAGGCCCGAGCCGTCGATCGTGACGTTCTTGTCGATCAATAACTGGCCGCTCGTGAGTGTCAGCACCTGGCCCGCCAGGCCGGGGGCAATCGTAATCACAGTCCCGGGCGGAACGCCGGCTATGATATTCCTGAGAGAGCCGGGCGATCCGTCCGTGGCGGACGAAACCACAGTAACCAGCGGCGTCATCACCACCTCGTCTACCCAGCCGGCATCGGCGCCGGCCGCGCCGGAGAAGCCCTTGTCGTAGACCCATGCCAGGCTGTGGGTGCCGCCCGGAATGATGGTGCTCACCTGGGACCAGTCCTGCTCTCCCTCGATCGCCGCGATGGGCGGGTCCGACGGCGGTCCGCCATCCACGTAGAACAACAGCCGGTCGGCTGCAAGCCCGCCCTCGGCGGACAGTTTCCACCAGAAGGTAAGCGTACCCGGGCCGGTGACCGATGCCGTCATCTCGCTCAGTTCGTTATCCGCGGTGGGGCCACTCTGCGCGGCGTCTACGCCATCGTGAGTGTCAGTAACCTGGCCCATCCAGTTGCCCTGCACAGTGGGCGAGACCACGTTGCCAAGATCCGCGCTGTCGAGTGCCGTCGCCAGCGGCAGTATCTCGATGGCGCCCAGGTCGCCCAGGACCTGCTGGGGACGCGTGACTCCACGCTGATCGGGCGGTGACAAATACTGTCCCGAGGCGTCGATGGCCGGTGAGCCGGTCAGCGGCGGCATCGACTCGGTGGGACCGCCGTAGTTCCCGAGGACCGCGAGCAGCGGGCCTTGCATGAGCGGAAGGAAGCCGCCGGGAGCGAGCGTGGCCCCGGTGGTGTTCGTGATGAGGTTGGGATAGACCGCGGAGTAGAGCCCGTTCAGGTCCCGGGGCAGGTTACCGCCAGGGCCCGTGAGGTTGTTCGCCACAATGTTGTTCTCAAGGGTAAGTACGCCACCGGGATTGTTGTTGATGCCGGCGGCAAACGTGAACGGGTTGGCCTGGACATTGGCGGCTACTGTGCTGCGCACCAGGTTAATTTCGCCACCGCTGTAGTTGTCGATGCCCGCGGTACCGATCCCGGAAGATGCCACTGCGGAACTGTTCGCCGCCACGGTGCTGTCCTCGATTACCACGAGGCCTGGCCGTGGGCTTCCGTCCGTCTGCACGCCGCTGACGTTGTAGAGACCACCGCCGCTGCCGTCCGAGTGGTTCCTCGCGATGGCAGACCGTTCGACCATGAGAATACCGCCGAGGTTGGCGATGCCAGCGCCATTCCTCCGGGCCGTGTTCCCTGACACTGTGGAGTTGCGGAGGGTAAGCGTTCCGCCGGCAGCGTCACCCTTCAGTTCCGCCTGCGCATAGCTGATATTCGGGCTGATCCACTGGGTGACACCATTGAGAATGCCGCCGCCATCGCCCGCGTTTACGGGAAAGCCGCCGATGTCGTAGGGCCAGTCCGCGACGTTGTTGAGTACCCGGCAGCTGTCGAGGGTCACGGTGCCACCCATGTTGCGAAGTCCCGCGCCCTGGCGAGCGGAGCCATCCCGGATCGTGAGGTTCCGCAGGTTGACGTTCACCTCCCGGCCTATCTCCAGCACTCGCGATACGCCGCCACCGCTGATGGTGATGGGTGCGCCTGGCGGCAGGGTGCCAATGTCCACATCGTAGAGGTAGATGGCCAGGGACCCGCTGGTCAGCGTGATGGTGTTGTTGCAGCCTGGCGGCAGTGCGAACGTAATCCGCCCGCCGTAGCCGATTGCATGGCGCAGCGAGCCGATGCCGGCGTCGGCGCAGGTGGTGACCACCTGGTCCGGGTGCAGGGCCACGGGTGACTGGGACCAGGCATGCATGGCGTCGAGGTTCGCCTGGGTGTGCACCTGAAGCAGGGTACCGGTGGCACCGGGCGTGTTCTGCATGGCGTAGATCACGGGCATGCCGGTGCGGGTCACGTAGACCGACGGCGTGTTCTAGGTGTTCTCGCCACCCGGGACGCTGACTGATTGCCCCACCGAGGCTTCCATGGTCAGCAGTCCACCGTCGGTCGGGCTGTCGGTGATGGTGTGGGGATACCACGCAAAGGAAAGATTGGGTGCCTGTTCGGTGTTGTTGGGAAAGAAGAAGAGGCCCCGCTCGCCCGGCGAGTGCAGAAGCTCGAGGCTGTTGATGGTCATGCCATAGGCGGCGGTGGCCCGGTAGGGATCCTGCTGTTGCAACGGCGACTGGTCCCAGCGTCCCGTTGGCCCATAGACAAACGGTCCGTAGGGTGGCCGCCCGCCGGTTATTGCCTTCACGACACGGTGGGTCATGTTCCCGCCAGACGAGGCAGTGATACTGAGAAACCACTCGTCTCCCGGCGAGCGGAACACCGACACCGAGTCGATCTCCCGGCGCGGGTAATCGGGCAGCAGGTCATCCAGGTCCACCGCTGGCACGCCGAAGTCGGTGGCAGTGATCTTGCCCAGGTAGCGGGGAAACTCGGGATCCCGGACGTCGTAGAAAAGCACGGCGTCGTCGGACCCACCCAGGATGTCCTCGAAGTCGTTGCTATAGCGCATGAGCAACGTGTCCCAGTCCTGCGTTGCCACCAGGAGCAGGCCGCCGATCACTTCCATCTTGCCGGGATGGTTCCAGCTGCCGGCCGGGTTAACGCTGTTGTAGAGGTGCTGCCAGGTGTACTGGCCGCTGGCCGATGCCTTCAGGAGGTCGTCGCCGTCAATGGCATCGGGACGTGTCTGGAGCAGCGAGATCCATCCGCCCCGCTTGTAGGACTGGGCGACCATGAAATAGGCGCGGCCATTCTTGTTCGGCAGCCGCACCACGTGCTGGGTATGCCACACCTTCTGGGGCTCGGGCACGGACAGTTCACAGGCTGCAATCAGCGCGGTCGCCAGCAGCGGCCCCACGGCAAGTGCCAGCACGGTGTATTGCGCGACTGTTGGACAAGCCTTGTCCGTGTAGAGATTGCCGTTGGTCACGTTGGTAATGGGAAAAAAACTCGAGTACCGGACAACAGGCACCAGCCAGTCGCCCCGGTCACCGGCAAAGTAGTTTCGCGGCATCGTGAGGCGCTCATCGCTCTCGACGACCTGTGCGGTCGCGAGGTTGACCGTGCTGACGGCCAGAAGCACCGTCAATATCAGCCGCTTGATGGCATCCGCGCGATGCCGGGTCTGGGTGTTCATGGGCACGTCCCTTCAGGAGGACGGCAGTGCTGGTGCCGGGCACTGCACTTACGAGAACCCGGCCGCTACCCGGGACGACGAGTGCGTCAATCGGCGCCGGTTGACGGCGGGGGTGGCAGCAGCTGGACGAGCTACGCACCGCGAGCGACTGAAGCACGCTAATGCTATTTATGTTTTTGTCTTTTCCGTTTTCCTCCCATTGCTGGTGGATGTCAACGCCGTGTCTCCGCAAAGCACCGTCGTCGTGCTTGTTCCATTGGCTAGCGACGGTTCGGGTGGTGCCATTATCTGCAAGCTTGACGTAGCGGGACAGATCGCTTCTACGGCTGTCCAGCGCGCAACAGTGAAGAGGTAGACCTCGGCCCGATCACTTCGCGTTCTGTCTGATTCCTCCGCTCGGCCTATTGCCATGTGGCCGCAAGTGGCGCAGGAAGTGGTCTGTCACCAGTAACCGTCGGTGCCAAACATGAAGAACAAGAAGCGCGGTTTTCGTTGTGAGGTTGTCGCTCGCGGCGCGATGACGCTCGGTATGATGCAAGGTGCACAGGCCGTCTAGCGCCGCGCGAGCTTCCGAACGTTCTTTTCCGCGTACATCTTCTGGTCCGCCTCCAGCATCAGTGCGTCCAGAGACTGATGCCGGGCGGGATCGAAGGCGACCGCGCCCACGCTGTATTCGAGTGACCACTTCCTGCCAGAGTCGCGTTGAAGACGGCCACCTGTCGGCGCAGGTTGCTCAGGGCCGTGTCTACCTGTTCCGGCAGGATTGCCGTGAGCAGGACACAGAATTCATCCCCGCCGATCCGTGCGACGACATCCGAGTCCCGAAATGACTTCAGCAGGCACCGGCCAAACGCGTTGATCGCCAGGTCACCGTCGGCGTGTCCGTGCACATCATTGATCCGCTTGAGGCCATCGAGGTCGAGCATCAGTAGCGCCGCCTGGTGTTGAAGCCGGCGCGTGACTGCCAGGATCGTGTCACCAACCACCCGGAAGCCGCGGCTGTTTGAGAGACCCGAGATCTCGTCCGTGGTAGCCATCGCCATTGTGTTGATCTCGCCCTCGACCAGCCGGGCGAGTTCGATGAGAATTTCGCGGTCTTCGCCGGTGAACTGTCGTGGCGGGGCGTCAAGGACGCAAAGCGTGCCGATACGCGAGCCATTGGGCATCGTCAGCGGGTAGTCAGCGTAGAAACGGATGAACGGTTCGCCGAGAACGAGGGGATTGTCGGCGAAGCGGCTGTCCTCCAGCGCGTCTTCGACCACGAAGACGCCGGGTGCCGTGATTGCATGCCCGCAGAAGGAGATTTCCCGGGACGTCTCACAAGCGTCCAGTCCCTGTCTCGACTTGAACCACTGGCGCCGGCCGTCCACTAGGCTGACCAGGGCCATCGGGACCCCAAAAAAGGCGGCAGGCAAGCCGCGTAATCCGGTCGAAACGGACATCCGACGCGGTATCGAGAATGTTCAGCGAGTGCAGGGTTTGCAAACGCAGCGTCTCACCGTGCGGGACAGGCGGTTTCAGTACGATGACGACCCTCACAACGGAACCTTCATTTTCCATGAGGGCCGGAAAGGCCAGCGCCGGAGGCAGAACCCGTGGCACGCCGCCCCCGGCGGCCGGGCAACGTTTTACCGGGATGTCCCCCGGTTCGATCAGTGGTAGCGGTCTACCGCCTGCTTGAAGGACTCCGCAACTTTCTTCAGGCCTTCCTCGACGCCATCGCGCATGTCTTCAAAGGCGGCATCATTGGCCTTGCTGACACGCTCCAGCTGCTCGCGGGCGTTTTCCTGCTTGATCCGGAGGCTCTTCAGGGTCTCGTGGAATTGCTGGCTGCCCTTGTCCTGGTATTCATCCGCTTTCGCTGCCAGGGCGTCAATGTCGTGGTTCCACTGGTCCAGCTGCTTTTTCATCATCTGCACAGTCTGTTCCCGGTTCATGGCTTACCTCTCTTTCCTTCTCGTTGCGATCCCCATGACGGGGTTAACAAGTAGTTTGACCTCAGCGAGGCTGGAAAGTTCCCGGCGGACAGGGCCTTACAGGATGTACCGGCTCAGGTCCTGGTCCTTCACGAGGCTGCCGAGTTGCGCGTCCACGTAGGCTGCATCCACGGTTAGCCGCTCACCGGCCTTGTCCGCCGCCTCGAAGGAGACGGTCTCAAGCAGTCGCTCCATGACGGTGTGCAGGCGGCGGGCGCCGATGTTCTCCTGCTCGCTGTTCACGTGAAAGGCGATCTCCGCGAGCCGGCGGACACCGGAATCGGCGAATTCGACCGTGACGCCTTCCGTGGCCATCAGCGCACTGTACTGGCGCGTCAACGCGGCGTCCGGCTCCTTCAGGATCCGGACAAAGTCCTCGGTGGAGAGCGCCGAGAGTTCCACGCGGATCGGGAAGCGCCCCTGCAGCTCGGGGATCAGGTCGGACGGCCTGGAGGCGTGAAAGGCGCCGGACGCGATGAAGAGGATGTGATCGGTTTTCACCATGCCGTACTTGGTGCTGACGGTGCAGCCTTCCACCAGCGGCAGAAGGTCACGCTGGACGCCCTCCCGCGAAACGTCGGCGCCCTGGGTCTCGCCCCGCCGGGCCACCTTGTCGATCTCGTCGATGAAGACGATGCCGTTCTGCTCCACGTTCTCCAGTGCGGCGGTCTTGAGGTCTTCCTCGTTGATGAGGCGCCCGGCCTCCTCGTCGGTAAGCAGCCGGAAGGCCTCCTTCACCTTGAGCTTGCGGGACTTGCGGCGCCCGGCTCCCATGTTCTGGAAGAGGCCCTGGAGCTGGCTGGACATTTCCTCCATGCCGGGCGGGGCCATGATCTCGACGCCCATCGGCACGACGGCGAGTTCGATCTCGATCTCCTTGTCGTCCAGCTTTCCCTCCCGGAACATCTTGCGGAATTTCTGCCGCGTCTCCGAATCCCGGGATTCCTGGGGTGAGGTGAAACCGGCAGACGGCGGCGGGAGCAGCGCGTCCAGCACCTTCTCCTCGGCGGTTTCCTCGGCCCGGTGGCGGACCTTGCGGGTTTCCCGCTCCCGGGTCAGTTTCACCGCGGCGTCCATCAGGTCCCGGATGATGCTGTCCACCTCACGACCGACGTAGCCGACCTCGGTGAACTTGGTGGCCTCGACCTTGATGAAGGGCGCCTCTGCGAGGCGCGCCAGCCGCCGGGCGATCTCGGTCTTGCCGACACCGGTCGGACCGATCATCAGGATGTTCTTGGGCGTGATCTCGCCACGCAGGGGCTTGTCCACCTGCATGCGGCGCCAGCGGTTGCGAAGCGCAATGGCCACGGCGCGCTTGGCCGCGTCCTGGCCGATGATGTACTTGTCCAGTTCCTGGACGATCTCGCGGGGGGTCATCTGGGACATCAGAGCGTTTCGATGGTGATGTGCTGGTTGGTGTAGATGCAGATCTTGCCGGCAATCCCCAGGCTTTTCCTGACGATTTCCTCGGCACTCAGGCTGGAATTCTCCAGCAGCGCAAGGGCGGCCGCCTGGGCAAAGGGTCCGCCGGAGCCGATCGCCATGAGGTCGTCCTCGGGCTCGATCACGTCGCCGTTGCCGGACACGATGAGTGACCGCTCCCGGTCCGCGACGCAGAGCAGTGCCTCCAGGCGCCGCAGCCGCCGGTCCATGCGCCAGTCCTTGGCCAGCTCGATCGCGGCGCGGCTCAGGTTGCCGTACTGGGTGAGCTTGCCCTCGAAGAGCTCGAAGAGGGTGAAGGCGTCGGCCGTGCCGCCGGCGAAGCCTGCCAGGACCCGACCCTCCGCCAGCCGGCGGACCTTACGGGCGTTGCCCTTCATGATCGTGTTGCCGATGGTGACCTGCCCGTCGCCCCCAACGGCTACGGAGCCGTCACGCCGCACGGAAACAATGGTGGTGCCGTCGAACTGCTGCATGGTTGCCTGTTGTACCCGGGATCCGGCGCCCAGTGTATCCGGGGTCGATGCCTGCAAAGAAAAGGGAACCGCCCGGACGGGCGGTCCCCCCGGGCAGCGATGCTACTTTGCAGGAGAGGGTGAGGCCGGAGCCGGGTTCTGGCCCGAGCCCATGTGATCCCGCATCCTCTTGCGGCCCTGCTCCTTCATCTCGTCGCACTTGGCGGGGTCGGCAGCGCACTTGGCCTGCATTTCGGCGCGGCGGGACTGCATGTTTTCCCGCTGCTCCTTGCACTTCTCCGGGTTCTTCTGGCAGAACTCCCGGCGCTCGGCGCGCTTGTCCCGCATAGCCTTGCACTTGTCCGGATTGGTCTGGCAATACTGCTTTCGGCGCGCCTTGGCTTCCTCGCACTTGCCGGGGTTTTCCTTGCAGAACTCCTTTCGTGGCAGCGGCGGCGGGCCGCCGTCGTCAGCTCGGGCAAGGAGTGGGCTGCCAAACACGCTGGCAGTGGCAATTAAGGTGATGAGAAGGCGATGGATTCGCATGATCTGGTAACTCCGGTGAAAACCCTGGAATCAATATAACGCCCGGCGGGGGCAGCCGTTGACCGGCTCACCGGCGCGCCGGCGACTCTTAAGTTTTCTTAATGCGCGCCCGGGGATGGGCCTTGTCGTAGACCTGGGCGAGATGCTGGAAGTTGAGGTGCGTGTAGATCTGGGTCGTGCTGATATCCGCGTGACCCAGCATTTCCTGGACGCTGCGCAGATCACTACTGGATTCCAGCAGGTGGGTGGCGAAGCTGTGGCGGAACAGGTGCGGGTAGACGCGCTGGGGGACGCCGGCGCGCAGGGCCCAGTACTGCACCCGCATCTGCACGGTACGCGGGCTGATCCGCTTGCCCTTCGGGCCGACGAACAGGGCCCGCTCCTCCTGTGTGGCCAGCTGCGCGCGGACTTTCAGCCAGGCACCAATCGCCGTGCGGGCGTGGCGGCCGACGGGCACGATGCGGGTCTTGTTGCCCTTGCCGGTCACGCGGACCGTACCGTCCGCCAGGTCCACCTCCCCGAGGTCCAGGCCCACCAGCTCCGACAGTCGCAGGCCGGAGGAGTAGAAAAGTTCCAGCATGGCCCGGTCCCGGACCGTCTCCGGCTCGTCGCCCTCGATCTTCAGCAGCTGGGCCATCTGGTCCACGTCGAGCGTGTTGGGCAGCTTCCGGGGCACTTGAGGGGCGGACACATCGGCCCCCGGATTGCTCTTCAGCAGCCCCTCGCGGATCAGGTAGTTCATGAAACTGCGGGCCCCGGAGAGCCGTCGCTGGACGCTCCGGGGCGACAGCCCGCCGGCGTGGCTGACGGCGGCGAAGCGCCGGAGATGGTGGGGGCGGAGATCGGCAAAGGCCGCGATTTGCTGCCGGTCGCAGAATTCCGCGAGGCAGACCAGGTCACGTCGGTAGCTCTTCGCGGTGTTCTCGGACAGGCGACGCTCGAGCTTCAGGTGCTCCAGGAAGCGTTCGGCAGATTCCCAGTGCCGCGCGTCCATTCGCGGGACCTTGAGGTGCAGCCCGGCGCCTAGGAGTGCGCCGGGTCCTCGCGGGGCGGCAATTCGCGGGTTTCCGGGGCCGTCCCGCGCGGAGTGTCGTGCCGTGTGCGGAGCGCGCAGCTGACCAGTTCGCCGAGACGGGCCAGGAAATCGATGCTCATGCCGGGGTGAAAGTGGTCGGAATTGCGGCTGCCGATGGCGAGAAAGCCGAGCTCCGAGAACTGGCCCAGCGGGACGAGTGCCACCGAGCCGATTTCCACGTTACCGGCACCGAACAGGTAGTCTCGCTGGGTATCCCGCACCTGGCCGCACCGGGGGCTGCTCGACTCCAGGAAGGTCCTGAAGGGCGCGATGGCGGGATCGTCCCGGCGAACCACCCGCAGGAAGCGGCTGGTGCCGGCCGCACCGGCCGGCTCGTCGAAGACTACCAGCACGGCCTGGTCCGCATTAAAGGAGACTCGCAGCTGTTCCTCGAGTACGCGCACCACCCCGGCCTGGTCGGGCGCGGACAGCATCAGCATGGCAAGGGCATGAATGCGTGTCGCCAGTGTGTCGTTGCTGCGGGCGACGTCGACCAGGTCTTTCAGCTTGCGCTCGAGCTTGAGGCTTTTCTGGCGCAGCACCAGCACCTGGCGCTCGACGAGGGAAACGGCGGCGCCGCCCGCGTCATGGGGCAGGCGGAGGCTGGAGAGCAGGTTGGCGTGCCGCTCGAAGAATTCCGGGTTCGCCTGGAGGTATTCGGCGATCGCGTCCTCGCTCAGGAGCGCGGTGGCCGCGTGCTGCTGTTTCAGCGTACTCATATCTGTACCGTTCCCTCGAACACCGTGACAGCTTCGCCGGTCATCCATACCGGCAGACCCGGGCCATCCCAGTGGATTGCGAGACGCCCGCCCGGCAACTCGACGGTTACCCGGGGGTCCAGCAGTCCCCACTGCCGGCCAATGACCACCGCCGCGCAGGCGCCGGTCCCGCAGGCTGCCGTCTCGCCCACGCCCCGTTCGAAAACGCGGAGGCGGATGCGGTCCGGTGCGATGACCTGCATGAAACCGATGTTAGCACGGTTGGGAAAACGCTCATGGCGCTCAAGAAGCGGGCCAAGCTGCGCCACCGGCGCCGAGTCCACCGCTGCAACCTGGAGCACGGCGTGTGGATTGCCCATCGACACCACGCCGATGGTGACGAGCTCCGCGCCGGCAGCGAGTGCATAGCGCGGGGCTTCCTGCGGCGCCTTGAATGGCACCAGCTCCGGACGGAATTCCGGCACCGCCATCTCCACACTGATCAGCCCGTCGGCCTCGAGCCGCGCCCGGACCGTGCCCTGGCCGTGGCCGAGCCGGACCTCCTGCTGGTCCGGTCCGGCGATCAGCCGGGCGATGCACCGGGCGCCGTTGCCACACTGCTCGGCCTCCGTGCCGTCGGTATTGAAGATCCGGTAGTGGATATCGGCCCCGGCGTGTCGGGGTTTCTCGAGCCACAGCAGCTGATCGAAGCCGATGCCACGGCGCCGGTCGGCGAGGGCGCGAATGCGCTCCGTCGCGGGTAGCGGCACGCCATCGCCACGGACCAGTACGAAATCGTTACCGAGCCCGTGCATCTTGGTGAACCTGACGAGCATGGTGTGGGCCTGAACTCTGCGCGATGGCGGTGGCAAAGGGCCGGGAATTATAGCGGCCCTGACGGAGCGTGGACTTTTGTTAAATCGACCGCTAAGGTTACGCCTCCTTCGCGACGCGAGGGAGAAAACGCCAAGAAAATCAAGGGTAGCCGATTCATGCGTCACATCCTGGTCCTGAATTCCAAAGGCGGCTGCGGCAAGAGCACTATCGCCACCAGCCTCGCGGCCTACTACGCCAATCGCGACGAGAAAGTCACCCTGGTCGACTACGACCGCCAGGCCTCAAGTCTTGAATGGCTGGAGCGCCGCCCCGAGAACCGCCCCCCGATCACCGGCGTCGCCGGTTTCGACCAGGGGTTCCGGCCGGTGCCCCGCAACAGCGATGTCGTGATCATCGACGCGCCGGCGGGTTGTCACGGGCGGGAGCTTACCGAGCTGGTGCGCCACGCGGAGACCATCGTCGTCCCGGTACTGCCGTCCACGATCGACATCTCGGCGTCGAGCAAGTTCATCGACGAACTCCGCGAAATCGGCAAGGTCGAGCGCAAGGAAGTGAAGCTGGCGGTGGTCGGCAACCGGGTCCGCGAAGTCACGCTGATCGCCCAGGAGCTGGATGAGTACCTCAGCAAGCTCCGGATGCCCTATGCCACCAAGTTCCGCGAAGCCCAGAACTACGTGCGGGCCTACACGCGGGGACTGGGCATCCACGAGCTGCCGGAATACCTGGCCTGGCCCGACTGGGAGCAGTGGAAGCCGCTCGTCAGCTGGCTGAACAGCAAGCGCAGCCAGCCCGCCTAGGACAAGCCCACTTTCGGCCCCGGCGGCGGCGCCAATGCTGTCGTCCCCGAGGCTGTCGTCCCCGAGGCTGCCGTCCCGGGCGCAGTGGGCGCGATGGCCGGCAGCGTGCCCGTGGAGCCTTCGCTGTGCCCGGCAGCGATGCTCGCCGTCATCGCCAGGCCACGCTCGTAAGCCTTTGACGCGGACTGGGCCTCGCCCACCCGGGCCATCAGCTGGCCGAGCGCCCGGTACGCCTCCGGTGCTGGCCGGATCGCGAGGCTCGCTTCCAGGTAGCTGCGCGCCTTCCCCCAGAGCTGGTGACGCACGCTGGCGCGGCCGGCGGCGAGCAGCAGCGCGGGATCTTCCGGACGGTCCCGGAGCCAGGTCTCGACGCGCTTCAGGTGCGCCGCCGGGTCGGCGGCCGGCAGCTCCCCGTAGAGATTGATCAGGGCCTCGCTCCAGTCGTCCTTGAGCGTCCGGCGGATTTCCGTCTCCGCGTCCTCGATCGCGCCGCAGGCAATCAGGGCCTGCGCGCGGGTGAGCGTCAGCCGCGGCTCGCGCCGGAGGTGGCGCGGGATGGCATCCCAGACCTTGTCGAGCGCCGCGCGGTCGAGACGTACGCTCGTCATGATGTTGCCGTAGGCGTCCACGCTCCACTCGTCCAGCATGTCGGCCGGGACGTTGCCCCGGCGGCGCAACAGCGGCAGGAGCTCGGCCAGCGGTTGCCATTCCCGGCGCCGGTAGTGGAGCTCGCCGAGCAGCTTGAGCGCCTGGGCATGGGTGGGGTGGCGGTCCCGCACCCGGTTCAGGCTGGCGAGCGCCTCGGCGTACTGGCCGTCCTCGAGCTGGAGTTCCGCCTGGGTGAGCAGCACCGCGTCCCGGGCCGCGGGCTCCTGCTCGCAGGCCATGCGCAGCCAGCCATCCCGCCGGGAGCGGTCGCCCTGCATCTGGGCCGCCCGTGCAGCCGCCAGGTAGTTGAGCAGGGGCGTCTCCGATCGGCGCGCGCCCCGCGTCAGCAGCCGCTCGCCGCGGGCCAGCCGCCCTTCCGCGAGGGCGATGTAGCCCTTGGTGGCCTGCCGGCCGGCGTAGTTGATCCTTGCCCGGGCCCAGGCCTCGCCCAGCCGGCGCGGCGCGCGCCACACCTGGACCACGACACGCACTGCCAGGTAGCCGAGCACGAGCAGGAGCACCAGGATCGGCACGGAGGTTTCCACGACGTAGCCGCGGAAATTGATCAGCACATAGCCGTTGTCCGCCAGCACAAGGTGGGCGGCAAGCGTGCCCACGATCAGCGCAAGGACAATGACCAGCCCCACTTTCATCGCTTGCCCTGCTTCGCACCGGAAGAAAGTAGCTGCGCGGCCGCGTTGATCCGCAGCAGCGCATCGAGGGAGCCGGAGATGTCCGGCAGCTCTTCGGGCAAGCGGGCGGCCGCCAGGTCATTCAGCGATTCGACAGCCGCCTGTACCTGCGGCGTGGCCAGGTCGAAGTGCTCGCGCACGCGTCCCGTGGCTGCCTCGATCGAGCGCCGGAACATCCCGGCGTCGCCGCGCATGATCGCGAGGCGGGCCAGCTGCAACTCGAGGTCCAGGCTGCGGATCAGGATCGTCTGCTCTGCTTCCGGCAGCAGCGGGGTCACCGGGTCATCCACGCGCCGGATACTGACGAGGCTGGCGAAGGCGGCACGGCTTGCGGCCAAAGCCCGCTCCCACCCCGTCAGCGGCGCCGCGGGCCGCTGCGGTTCTGCACGGAACGCGGCTGGTGCGAAGCTTTTCAGGGGAAGTGTGTTGAGGCTTTCCGCCAGGCTGCCCAGGGTGAGTACGATGCCTTCTGTGTCCGGGCGCGGCACGGCCTTCAGCCCGTTGATCTCGTCAGCCAGCAGCCGGCGCACGGGCGTCAGCCGCGGGTCGTTAAGTTCGCGCAGCGAGTCGTCCGCGAGGCCGAGGGCCGTCTGCGCCACTTCCACGTCGCCCGCCAGGCCGAGCTGGGCGTTTGCGATGCGCATGTAGTGCTCGGCCTCAGCCTGGAGCCAGGCTGCCCGGACCTTGTCGCCGACGCCGACGAAGCGCTCGGTGGTCTGCTCCAGCTGTTCGACGCGGCCGGGCAGTTCGCCGAGGGCCTCCGTCTCCCGGGTGACCCGGTCCCGCAACCGGTCCATGTCGTCGTCCAGCAGGCGGCGGCCATTCGACATCTCGTCGAGGCGCGCCTTCAGTGCCGCGAGCTCGGAACTCTTGACGCCGGCGTCGTTCTTGAGCTCGGCGACGCGCTGGCCAATCCCGGAGCGCTGCTCCACCCACACGTAGCCCGCGACGGCGACGGAGATGCCGACGGCCACCAGGGCGGCGGTCATTGCGATCCTGGAGCTGGAACCGGGGCTGGAACCGGGGCTGGGGCCGGGGCTCAGGCTCGGGCTGGTGGTGGTGGTGGGGGGGCTTGTAGTGGTCATGGGCACATTTTGCCAGCGAAACGGGCCCGCAGGAGCGCTATCCGGCCCCCGAGCGCAATCGCCGCTTCACATCGCCCACGTGGCGCCGGCTGACGGCCAGCGGCCGGAAATCGGCCTTCAAGCGCACCTGCCAGGCGCCGTCGTCGTCCCGTTCGAGGCTGTCCAGCCAGGCGACGGCGACCAGCGCGTTCCTGTGGATGCGAAGGAACCGCTCGCCAAACTCGTCCTCCAGGTCCTTCAGCGGCTCGTCCAGCAGGGCCTCGCCGCCCGGGTAGTGGGCGGTGACGTACTTCTGGTCCGCCTGAAAACAGAGGATGTCCTCGACCGGCAGCATCTGCAGCCCCCGGGGCCGCTGGACGCAGATATGCGTGCGCGGCGCGCTGCCGGGCAGCCGGAGCAGCTGGGCGCGGCCCACCCGGGAGGCGTGTTCCAGCGTCTGCTGCAGGCGCTCCCGGCGCACCGGCTTCAGCAGGTAGCCGACGGCCTGGGCCTCGAAGGCCTGGATCGCGTACTCGTCGTAGGCCGTCGTGAAGATCACGGCGGGGCGCTGCTCCCAGCCCGCCAGCTGGCTTGCCACCTGCAGCCCGTCCACGCCGGGCATGCGGATGTCGAGCAGCACCACGTCCGGCCGCAGCGACTGGCAGAGGCTCAGTGCTTCCTCGCCGTGCCCGGCCTCGCCGACGACCTGGAAGCCCTCGAGATCCGTCACCAGCTGCCGCAGCCGGCTGCGGGCCGGCGGCTCGTCGTCCACGATCAGAACGCTGGCAGGTTCGGCACTCACGCGTAACTCCGTATGCCGCTGGCAGGAAACAGGATGGTGACAGTGTAGCTGCCGGGGGCCGTTTCCACCGTCAGGCTGCCCTCCGCGCCGAAGGCCAGGGCCAGCCGCTCACGGATGTTGTCGAGCGCGAGGCCATGGCCGGCACGCACGGCCGGGCCCTTGGGCGGCACCGGGTTGGTGACGGCGATGCGGATGCGCTTGCCGTCCTGCATACCCCGCACCGTGATGATGCCGGGCCCGGGCGATGGCTCGATGCCGTGGTAGATCGCGTTCTCGAGCAGTGGCTGGATCGTGAGGCCCGGTATCTCGGCGGCTGCTGGCAGCGCGCCGAGCTGCCAGTCCACTTTGAGCCGGGTGCCGAGCCGGTGCTGTTCCATCCGTTCGTAGACCCGCGCCACCTCCAGCTCCTCCTGCAGGGGGATCAGCTGCCGGCCATCTCGCAGCGACGCGCGGAACAAGTCGGCAAGGTCCTCCACGGCCTGCTCCGCCGCGACGGGGTTAGAGCGGGTGAGGGCGGCGATGGTGTTCATGCTGTTAAAGAGGAAGTGGGGCCGTATCCGGGCCTGCAGGGCGTTCAGCCGGGCCTCGGCCTCGCGCCGGACATTCCGCTGCCACTGCTGGGATACGTAGAAATAGCGCAGCAGCGGGGCCATCACGAGGGTGGCGATGGCCAGGTTGCGGGAGAGGAAGGACCAGTGATCGGTCGGGAACCAGCCGCCGCCGGTGTCCGGGCCGGAGCCGAGATAGCGACCGACCCAGAAGGCCGCTTCGGACACGCCGGTGACGCAGGCCACGACGAGGAAGTAGGTGACTACGCTACCCTCAGGCACCGTGAACCGCATCAGCCAGCCTCGCAGCCGGCACAGGACGGCGGCGCTCAGCAGGCCGGTCCAGAGCAGCAGCAGCGCCGTCTGGGCCAGGTGGGAGTAGAACGCAAACCAGCCGGGCTGGCCGGCGAGGGTCAGCAGGAGGGCGAGGAGCTGGGAGGCGAGGACGACGCCAAAGACGGCGAGGGGCGTGCAGAGGTCCGGGATGGAGAAGTGGTCGGCGCCCGCGCTGCTACTGCTCGCCGCACCACTGCTCGACTGTCCGGTTGGCTTCAGCACGCTCGACATCGAGTTCCTCGTTCGTCAGGTAGACGCGCTCGCCATTCGGGCCGGGTTTGTACAGTCGAAGTGCGTTTTTGTACTTTGCCACACGATCCCTGGCGGCCTTGCAGTTGGTTTCACGCTCTGCCAGCACCTGCTGGCGGTCAGCCTCGGCCGCCGCGTCGGCATCGGACGCCTGGCCCTCGCGAACTCCGGAGGCGGCGTCGAGCTCGGCCTTGGCCTTGGTCCGGGCCTGCAGGGCGCCACGATCCGTCTTGCGGTAGCGAAGGGGCAGTTCCTGGGCGGAACTGTCCGCCGCCGGCTGGTCGCTGTAGTGAACGATGCCCTGGCCATCGACCCAGCGGTAGACCGAGGCCTCCTGGGCCAGGACCGGCCCGCAGAGTGCGGCCGTAAGGAACAGGACTGGCAGACCCGCAACAGACAGGCGCTTCATGACCGCAACCTCGATGGCAACCAGGACGTTCGGACCCAAGCTCCCGAACAACCGGGAGTATGCCACCCGGGGCGGGCTGGAAATCTGACGGGGTTCACGCTCGGCCGGTCCCCCGGCCCCCCGGGGCCCGCCGGGCGCCGGGAAAGGGGCCCCCGGAAAGGGGCGGCGGGGACGCTAAAGGTTGGGTGACTCCGGCGGAGCCGGGGCATCGCGCCCGGCATGGGGGGGCCGCCGGAGCCACCCTGGGTAGCTCAGGTATCTGGGGTAGCTCAGGTATAAGCACTCTCACCGTGGGACGCGGTATCCAGGCCTTCCCGCTCCTGGTCCTCGGTGACCCGGAGTCCAACCGTCAGGTCCGCGAGCTTGTAGGCGATGAAGGCGACGACGGCGGACCAGCCCAGGGTGATGGCGACACCGAGCGTCTGGATACCCACCTGATGAAGCATGGTGGTGCCTTCCGCCAGGCCGACGCCGCCCAAGTCGGCGGAGACGAACACACCGGTGAGGATCGCGCCCACGATGCCGCCGACGCAGTGGACGCCGAACACGTCCAGGGAGTCGTCGTAGCCGAAGATCCGCTTCAGCTTCATCACGGACCACAGGCAGATGAAGGCCGCGATGATACCCAGCACGATGGCGCCCATCGGCCCCACCGCCCCGCAGGCCGGCGTGATGGCCACGAGGCCTGCGATCGCGCCGGAGGCCCCACCGAGCATCGTCGGCGAGCCCCGTGTGAACCACTCGGCGAAGGTCCAGGCCACGACCGCCGCAGCCGTTGCGAGGAAAGTGTTGATGAACACCAGCCCCGCGAAAGCATTTGCCTCAAGATTCGAGCCGACGTTGAAGCCGAACCAGCCCACCCAGAGCATCGAGGCGCCGACCATCACGAGCGGCAGGTTGTGGGGCGGCATCGCCGTGCTCCCGTAGCCGATACGCCGCCCGGCCATGATCGCGCCAACGAGGCCGGCGATGCCGGCGTTGATGTGCACCACCGTGCCGCCCGCGAAGTCCAGGGCGCCGAGCTTGAACATGTAGCCCTCGCTGTACCAGACCATGCGTGCAATGGGCAGGTACGCGAACGTGAACCAGATGACCATCGCGATGAGTACGGCGGAGAACTTGATCCGCTCCGCGAAGGCGCCCACCACCAGGCAGGCGGTCAGGGCCGCGAAGGTGCACTGGAAGGCGATGAACACGAACTCGGGGATCACCACGCCGTCGGTAAAGGTGGCGGCCATGGAGTCTGCGTTGATGCCCGCGAGGAACAGGCGCTCGAAGCCGCCGATCCACGTGCCGGGGCCCGAGAAGGCCAGGCTATAGCCGTAGATCGCCCAGAGCACCGTGAGCAGGGAGAACACGACAAACACCTGCATCAGTACGGACAGGACGTTCTTGGAACGGACCATGCCGCCGTAGAACAGGGCGAGCCCCGGCAGGCCCATCATGATGACCAGGAGCGTTGAGGTCATCATCCAGGCGGTATCGCCCTTGTCGGGGACCGGCGCGTCATCTGCAAGCGCCAGGCCCGAGAACAGCAGTATCGGGGCCAGCCGGGCGAGTGTGGTTACGATCTTCTTGAACTGAGTCACTGGGGTTTCTCCTGGTCAATGCGCTTCATGGACTCAGACGGCTTCGCTGCCGGTCTCGCCCGTGCGGATCCGGACGACCTCGTCCAGCTGGGTGACGAATATCTTGCCGTCGCCGATCTTGCCGGTTCTCGCCGTGTTGACGATCGCCTCCACCACCTGCTCGGCAATGTCATCGGCAACGGCCAGCTCGAGCTTGGTCTTCGGCAGGAAGTCGACGACGTACTCGGCGCCCCGGTAGAGTTCCGTGTGGCCCCGCTGGCGGCCGTAGCCTTTGACCTCGGTGACAGTGATGCCGTGAACGCCCATCTCGGTGACGGCCTGCCGGACGTCGTCGAGCTTGAAGGGCTTGATGATGGCGGTGATCAGTTTCATGCGCCGAACTCCTACTTGGTCAGGCCGAAGGTCTTGCTGATGCTGAAGACCAGGGACGTCTCGCCGCTGGCGCTGTCCTCGCTCTTCTTGATAAGGGTGTCGTCCGTGTGGATCAGCGAGATCTTGTAGTCGAGGCCGATCGGCTCGAACTGGCTGCCATAGCCGACTTCCTCGTAGGTGGTGTCGAAGTCCTGGCTGAACAGGCCGACGAGGCCGTAGAAGCCCTTGTAGTCCACGCGGGGGGCGATGTAGGTGTAGTTGAGCGACCCTTCACCGCCGTCGCTCTTGAAGTTGTCGTACTTGCCGATGGCGGCCGAGATGCTGAAGATCTTGTAGCCGAGGCTCAGGTTCACTTCCCGGTACTGGTCGTCGAACTTGTCGGTGTAGAAATAGCCAGTGCCGCCGATGCCGTAGCTGAAGTCGCCGACCGAGCCGTTGTAGCCGCCGTACAGGTCCACCTCGAGGCCCTGGCCCACGTCTGCACCCCAGGTGCCTGCGTAGAAGCCGTTCGCCTTGACGTCGAGACCCGCCATGGCCGACGAGTCGGACTGGGAGATGCCGCGGAAAATGTACTCGGACATATAGCCCGCGTTGGCGGTCACTTCGACGGCCTGCGCGCTGCCAGCCACCGCGCAGAGCAGCGCGAACCCGGACTTCGTCAAGACTTCTTTCACCACGAAAACGCTCCCAATTGTTGCTTGTGTGCTGTGAAGCTGGCTGGCACGATCATCGTGCTGCCGGCTTTTGCACTAAGCACGATCCGTGCCAGCGCTTGGATGCCCCGTGGATACAGGCCTGTGAGGCGTCGGCCTGCCCTCTCGAGGCCCGCCCTGCACCATCGTGGGGCGCGTTGCTGGTCTCAATGACTCGTTCTGGAGCACACCGAATGGATGCGAAATTCATCGAAGACCTCGCCCGCAAGCTGGCGGCCAATGTGCCGGGCAGCGTCCGGGCCCTGCAGGCCGACCTGGAGCGGAACTTCGAGGCGTTGCTCGGCAGCACCTTCGAGAAGATGCAGCTCGTGACCCGGGAGGAGTTCGACGTGCAGCGCCGGGTGCTGGAGCGCACCCGGGAGAAGCTCACCCGGCTGGAGGCGGAACTCGAGGCCCTCGAAGCCAGGTCGGGGGGCGCCGTCAGCCGCTAGCGCGCCGGTTCCCGGCAGGCCGCTACCCCGAGCGGAATCCGGATCCCATGCGCCTCGCCACCGCCCTCACCCGTGCCCAGCTTGGCATCAAGGCGCCGGAGGTCGCGGTGGAGGCCCACGTGGCCGGCGGCCTGCCCCAGTTCACGATTATCGGCCTCATCGAGACGGCAGTCCGCGAAAGCCGGGACCGGGTCCGGGCCGCCATCGCCTCGTCGGGCCTCGAGTTCCCGGACGGGCGCATCACCGTCAACCTCGCGCCCGCGGACCTGCCCAAGTCGGGCAGTGGTTTCGATCTCGCCATCGCCGTCGCCATCCTCGCCGCCTCCGGCCAGGTGCGCCGGGAGCGGCTGGCCGGCGTGGAGTTCCTGGGTGAACTGGCCTTCTCTGGCGCGCTCCGCCGCGTTCCCGGCCTGATCCCGGCCCTGCTCCAGGCCCGCCAGGCCGGCCGTCTCGCCATCGTGCCGTCCGCGGGCCTCGTTGAGGCAGCGCTGCTCGGCGGCGAGCGAATCCGGCTCGCCGGCGAACTGCGGGGGGTGGTGAACTTCCTGAATGGCACGGGGGAGCTGCCGGGCCCGGCGGCAGACCCGGCTACGGTCGGAATCGCGGCAGCGACCGTCGCGGGACCCGGCCCGGAGGCCGAGGACCTCGCCGACATCCGGGGCCATGCCGCCGCGCGCCGCGCGCTGGAAGTGACGGCCGCCGGTGGCCACCACCTGCTGCTCGTGGGTCCGCCCGGCACCGGCAAGACCATGCTGGCTCGCCGTCTTCCGGGCCTGCTCCCGGACCTGACCGAGAGCGAAGCGCTGGAGTCTGCCGCGATCCAGTCCCTGGCCGGTGGCCCGCTGGAATTTCGCCGGCGCCCGTTCCGCTCGCCCCATCACACCGCGTCGACAGCGGCGCTGGTCGGCGGTGGGGGCAACCCCCGGCCCGGGGAGATCTCGCTCGCCCACCGGGGCGTACTCTTCCTCGACGAACTGCCCGAGTTCTCGCGACCGGTCCTGGAGGCGCTCCGGGAGCCGCTCGGCACGGGACAGATCACGATCGCCCGCGCGCTGCGCACCGTGGAATACCCAGCCTGTTTCCAGTTGGTCGCGGCGATGAATCCCTGCCCTTGTGGCTACGCCGGCGATCCGGACCAGGAGTGCCGCTGCACGCCGGACCAGGTGCGGCGCTACCAGATGAAGGTCTCGGGGCCGCTGCTGGACCGGGTGGACCTGGTCGTGAGCGTGCACCGTGGCGGCCTGCACAACAGTGTTGGGGAGCGTTCTGAAGGATCTGGCGCCGTGCGGGTCCGCGTGGCGGCGGCGGCGGGTCGCCAGTTCCGCCGCGGCGGCTGCCTGAATGGCCGCCTCGATGCGCGGGGCCTGCGCCTGCACTGCCAGCTCGATCCGACGGGGGCCGCGTTGCTGGACGCTGCCAGCCTGCGCTTCGCGCTCTCGGCCCGGGCCCAGGACGGGATCCGGCGGGTAGCCCGCACGCTGGCAGACCTGGCCGGTAGCGAAGCCATCACGACCAATCACCTGGCCGAGGCCATCAACCTCCGGGCCGAGCGGCAGCTACTGAGTGGGGGTCCGCCGGTCCGGCCGGGCTGAACCAGTGGCGAAACGAATCAGCTGCGACAGCGGCGCAGGCCAGCGAGGGAACCGAGCGCCGACGCGAGCAGCCACAGCGCGGCGGGCGCGGGCACCACGGTCGCGTTGCTGGTCACCAGCGTCTGGATCTTGAAGCGGTCGGGGCTGCTGTCGGCGGGAAAGAGCGCGCTCACCAGTAGCGCGTTGCCCACCCGGCCGCCCAGCGATACCGGCAGCGGGTCGTCGCCCGCGCTGTTGAACGAATCCACCTGGGCGCCGAAGCCGAGGGCCGCCAGTGTGGCGCGCGTGGCGCCGCCGAGGCTCAGGGTGGGGGACACGTTGCCAACCCAGAAACTCACGTCCCGGTCCCACACGCCCCAGGGATCAATCGTCAGGGACAGCAGTGTCTGCGGAGTGTCGAAGAGGAAGAGCACGAGGTCCTGCTGGCTCACGTTATCGACCTGGTGATCGAGGCCGGCGTTGATGCAGGCCGGGATGCTGCCCTCGCCCCGGTTGCAGACGCCGAGGCCCGTGGAGAAGCGTCCGAGGTAAGCGGCCTCGAAGGTGCCCTCAGGGCTACCGGTGTCCGACCAGGCCGATACCCGCAGGGACTGGTGCGAATGCGTGAACGTGAGCTGATTGCCCCAGGACGAGCCTCGGCCAGTGGCCCGGGTGGCGCCGGATTCGAGGTTCCAGGTGCTGGCAAGGGCGCCTTGGCCGACGAAGGCCAGGAAGAGCGCCGGGAGCAACGAACGTGGCGGACGGAGTATCGGGTGCATGGGGCCTGGCGCGCCGCCTGGAGGGCGGTTCTTGTGCGCACAGGCATGCTCCGTGACATACGCCTGCAGGGTCCATTACGCACTTCACACTTGCGTGGGCGCGATTGATTGTGCGGAAAAAGAAAATGGCTTATGTCAGGGGGAATTCACGACGACTGCACACAACGTGGAGCCACGGCGCGCCGCATGGCGAAATGCCGGGGAGCGGAATCAGGAGCCGGAGATGAACTTCACCGCGGCAATGATTTCCTCGTCAGACAGGTCGACGCGGCCGCCCTTCGGCGGCATGTAGCCTGCCTTGCCCTGGAAGCCCTCGAGAGCGTGCTTCTGCAGGGTCGCGAGACCCTGGGCCACCCGGGGCTGCCAGGCGGCAGCGTCCCGGAATTTCGGCGCGCCGCCGACGCCGGCGCCGTGGCAGGCAAAGCAGGCGGTGTTGTAGACCTGCTCGCCCGTCAGCTTCGCCGCTACGGGTGCCGGGGCCTCGACCGCCGTCGTGGCAACGGCGCCGGCCGCCGGTCCGTCACCGGGCAGGCTGACCTGCGCGGCGGGCTTGATGCGCTTGTCCACCTCGGCCGCGTACGCCGGGTCCTGCTTGACCCAGGCCAGCTGGTTGTCGGTGGCGATCGACCGCGCGAGGAAAATGAGGAATACGGTGACCCCGATGAGGGCTCCGATGACCACCATGAACAGGTTGAAAAACTTCTGGTCGTCCGACTGTTCCGCGCTGCTCAAGGTGTGCTCGATCCGTAGGTTCAGGGGGTTGGCGGGGCGGCAGTATAAGTGACATGCCGCCCCGGGAAAACCGGGACAGCCGCGCCGGTCTGCCCCGCGCTCTGGCCCCCTGGTCAGCCCCCCCGGGGCGGGGCAGCCGTCAGGCGCCGCGGCGACGCGAAATCCCGGACGCCGGCCAGCGCGCGCAAGGCGACCAGGTTATCCACCCTGATGCGGTGGGTGTCGAGCCGCCGGATAAGGCCCCGCTCCTCCAGTTCGCGGAAGCTGCGGCTGACGGTCTCCTTCTTCAGGCCGAGGAAGTCTGCAATGTCCTCCCGGCTCATCGGGACCTCGACCTCCCCGAGAGACGGATCCATGTCATCGGCCAGGTTCGCCGTCAGGCGGCGCCAGTGCCGCAGGTACAGCAGGAACACGGCGAGACGCTCGATCGCGGTGCGCTGACCGAGGCTGTAGACCACGTCGAGGATGTCCTCGATCACCCTGAACATCATGTTGAGGAAGGCCCGCTCGGCCTTCGGGTCCCGGGCGAGGCGCTCGTCGAGCTGGCGGCGCGGGCAGCAGGCCACCCGGGCGGCGGTCACGGCCTCCACGCTGAAGAAATAGGTTTCGGTCGCCGTCAGGCCGACGAAATTGTCGCGGAAGAGAAAAGACAGCACCTGGCGCCGGCCATCGGTGCCCGTGCGGGTGACGCGGAGGACGCCGGAGACGATGTTGAAGACCTGGACGGCAGGCTCACCGGCGCTGATGAGGACCTCGCCCGGCGCCAGGTCCCGGAGGGGGGCGGAGTCGAAGATGTCCAGGAACACATCCTGGGGCAGGTCGAGGGCGCGCATGCGGCCGAAGGATGGGGGCTAAGGCGGCGCCCTGGCAAGCGAGGGGGTCAGTCAGCCGCACGGTTCGGACCGGTTGGACGCCGCGCGCGCCGGAGGGCTATCATCTCGCCCCCAATTCCTGCGCCCGTAGCTCAGCTGGATAGAGTACTGCCCTCCGAAGGCAGGGGTCAGAGGTTCGAATCCTCTCGGGCGCGCCATCTAATCAATCGGTTACGACGAGCGCGCTCCTCGCGGAATTCTCCGTAAGTGCTCCGTAAGTGCAAGTGCAATCGAATTGCGGCTGTCACCACCTGTTGGTTTGAATTCTGACGGGGGGGGAGACTTCGCCGCCTCCGCCGAATCTCCCTGCCGTGCACGCCGACATCGTCTGAGACTCCACCGCCTTGGCAGCACTTGTGCTGCCTTCGCTGGAGTCCCGACCCGTGCCAGTTTCCGAACACCCGACGCAGCACTACCTGAACAACACGCAGGCAGCGGCGTACCTCAATCTCTCGCCGCGCACGCTGGAGAAGCAGCGAGTGATCGGCGGCGGCCCATGGTTTCGGAAATTCGGCCGGCGCGTGGTCTACGCGCTGGCAGATCTGGATGCCTGGGCCGATGAGCGTCGCTGTGGGAGCACGTCGGACCTGCCCTACGACCGTGCCCTGGGTCGTTGAGGGCCGCTGCTCGTGTCGTCAGTGGCTCCATCCCGCTTGCCCTGGCCGTTCCGGCCGCTGGTCACTTCGCCGCCGCCCTGTGACCTGCAGATCCTGATGGCCTATCCGTTCTTTTCACTGGCCAAGACGCCCCGGTTCGCGCCGATCCGCTTCCAGTCCGGGCGGGTGACGACGCGAGTCGCGGGCAGCCTGGCGAACGGCATGGCCACCATCTGGGATGCTGACGTGCTGATCTGGGTGACCTCGCAGGTCGTCGGCGCCAGGAACGCCGGACTGCCCACTTCGCCACTGGTTGTCGCCACGCCCTACGACATCCTGAGGTACATCGGGCGGGGCACCTCGCGGCACGATTACGTACGGCTGCGCGGCGCCCTGGATCGCCTGCAGTCAACCCGCGTGGCCACGTCTTTGCGACAGCCCGACGAGCAGACCCTGCACCGGTTCTCGTGGCTGAATGAGTGGCGCGGCGGCAGCGATCGGTACGGCCAGCCGCACGGTGTGGAGTTGACCTTGCCGGACTGGCTGTACCAGGCGCTGCTAGAGCCCCGGCAAGTGCTGCGCATCGACCCGGCCTACTTTCGTCTCACCGGCGGCATTGAGCGCTGGCTGTACCGACTGGTGCGTAAACACGGTGGTCACCAACCCGGTGGCTGGCGCTTCGAGTTCGAGTACCTGTACCGGAAGTCGGGCAGCGCTGCGCGGTACAGAGACTTTGCCGGGGACCTGAGGCGGATTGCCCGTCAGGGCCGCCTGCCGGGGTACACGCTCGCGGTGAGTCGCAACGGCGCGGGCCGGGAATCGCTGGCGTTCTTCCCGGCGCGGACGGCCTTCCGTGGCCGGATGCAGGACCTAGTCCAGACCCTGCGGTCTGTGCAAAAGCTGTGAGCAGCGTCGTGCTATCAGGCGCGCCAAGTATCGTGCTATCAGGCGCCGGACTATCGTGCTATCAGGCGCGCATCGGGGGTCCAACTGATTGTTCCAATTCCGGAATCCGCGCCCGTAAATCTTCTAAATATCTTGAATCCCTAAAGAGATCTCTCAAGGGCAGAGTTGAGAGTAAGTCGGACAGGGAGAACGCCGACCAGCGGGACCCGGAAGAGTTGTTCGAAAGAAAACCGGGAAGCAGGCCAGGCAACCTGGTGATCGACAGCTCACTGTTTGGGCGTAAGCGTCCGTAGCATGCACCTCGACTCACGCATCAGCAGTCGCGTACGCTTTCCAGGCCCACGGCATCAGTTCGGCGATGCGGTTGGCGGGATAACCGCCGACCATTTTCTCGAGCACGTCGCGCAGATAGGCATACGGCTCGACGCCATTCAGCTTGCAGGTTTCGATCAGCGAGCACGCCGTGGCCCAGCGGGCACCGCCCCCGTCAGAGCCGGCGAACAGGTGGTTCTTGCGGCCCAGCGCCACCGGCCGGATCGCCCGTTCGACCGGGTTGTTGTCCAGCTCGATCCGCCCGTCATCGAGGAAGCGCGTCAACGCCGGCCAGCGGCCGAGGGCGTAACGGATCGCATCGGCCACCGGATTGCGCTCGGGCAGCCGCATCAGCTGCTGATCGAGCCAGACCTTGAGGTCACCGATCAGCGGCGCGGAGTCTGTCTGCCGCCTGGCACGGCGCTGCTCGGGCGTTTTCCCGCTCAACGGCGCCTCGACCCGATACAGCGCGGCGATCCGTTGCAAGGCTTCCGCCGCGATCGGCGAGTCGGTCGCCGCGTGGATCTCGTAGAACTTGCGCCGCGTGTGCGCCCAGCAGGCCGCCAGCGTGATTGTGCCCTTGCGCGTCAGCTGCTCGAAGCCACTGTAGCCATCGACCTGCAGCACGCCCTTGAAGTGGGCAAGGTGCGTGACGGGCCGCAGTGCTTTTCTGTCCGGCGCATAGAGGTACACCGCAGCGGGCGGTGCCGGTCCGCCCCAGCGGCGATCATCGCGGGCATACACCCACAGACGCCCGGTTTTGGTCCGCCCCCGGCCCGGATCGAGCACCGGCACCGGCGTGTCATCGGCGAACAGGTGATCCGAGGCGAAGACGTTGGCACACAGTGCCGTATGCAGCGCATCGAGCCACCAGCAGGCGCCGCCCACCCAGCCGGCCAGGGTGGAGCGCTCGAGATTGACGCCGTGCCGGGCGAAGATCTGTGCCTGCCGGTACAGCGGCGTGTGATCGCAGTACTTGGCCACCAGCACCTGCGCCAGCAGGGCAGGCGTTGCCAGTCCGCCGGCGATCGCGCGCGGCGGGGCCGGCGCCTGGTGGATCCGCTCGCAGGCCCGGCAGCCGTACTTGGGCCGGCGGATGCGCAGCACGCGGACCTGCGCCGGCACCCAGTCGAGCAGCTCGCTGACCGTTTCACCGATCGGGTGCAGCTCGCCGCCACAACAGCTGCAGACGGCGGTGTCGATGTCGACGCGCCGCTCCTCGCGGACCAGGTGTTCGGGCAACGGCTGGCGACGCGGCGTGCGGGTCGGCGGGATGTCAGGTTCGTCAGTGTCGGGGGTGGCCCGGGCCATGGCGGCGGCCAGATCCGCGTCCAGGTCCTCCAGACCGAGACCCAGTTGGTCGGGACTCAGGCCCTCTGCACGCGTGCCGAACTGATTGCGCTGGAACTTCCGGATGATCAGCCGCAGGCGCTCGATTTCGTCGTTGCGCTGGGCGAGATGGCTGGCAATGTCGCGCACCAGATGGTGCAGCAGGGTCGGATCGGTGGGCAGATTCTCAAGATCGATCCGCATGCGCGAGTGTACGCGAT
>JBBQSA010000016.1:0-64614 GCA_038214295.1 Gammaproteobacteria bacterium | reverse complement strand
CGGGCACGCGTCACGTCCGGCATAGAATAGTCCATGCACAACATCGTGAAGCGGACGACGCTGATCGTGCGGGACATGGACAGCTCGCTGCGCTGGTACCGGGAGGTGCTGGGACTGTCGGTCTACTACGACAAGCCCATAACCCTGTCCGGCATCGGCATGGCGGCGGGCAAGGCCGGGGATGTCACGCGTCTCGTGATCCTCCGGGGCGACCATCCCGAGATCGGCATGATCGGCCTGCTCCAGTGGCTTAAGCCGGTCCTGCCCGCGCCAGCCACGATTCCTACCGGCGTCACCTACGGCAACCCGACTTTCGTCGTGGGCTCTGACGACGCCCGGGAAGCGCACCGGCGGGCACTCGCGCTGGGCACCCCGGTCCACGCTGCGCCCCACGAGTGGTCCGTCGAAGGGGCTGACGGCAGCACGAAATTTTTCCTGAGTGCCTCCCTGTTCGACCCCGACGGCTACTTCTACGAGTTCAACCAGCTGCTGCGGGTCGAGCCGCCGCCCGCACCGTGAGGGAAGACCGCAACTGCCAGTGGCGCGTGGCGGCCCGGCCCGACGGCAACGTGAAGTCAGCAGATTTCGAGTACCGGGAAGAGCCCGTCCCCGTGATCAGCGACGGCGAGTTCCTGCTACAGACCCTGTACCTCGGCCTGCGCCCGGTGATGCGGATGTACATGCAGGGGCGCGGCGTGGCCGGCGAGCGGCCGCTTGCGATTGGCGATGTGATTCACGGCCGGGGCGTCGCCCAGGTCACCGGGTCCCACCACCCGGACTACCGGCCCGGGGACATCGTCCACGGCCAGCTGGGCTGGCAGACCTGGAAGGCCTCCCGGGGCACGGACGCGGAACGCTTCATCACGATGCGTCACACGGATTTGCCGGCCGCGCTCGGCGCGGGCGTCCTCGGCATGAACGGCTTCAGCGCCTGGACCGGCTTTAGCCAGTGCGGGAACCCACGGCCAGGCGACGTGGTGGTGGTGTCGGCTGCCGCTGGCGGCGTGGGCAGCACCGTCGTCCAGCTCGCGAAGATCAGCGGCTGCCGGGTGATTGGCATCGCCGGTGGCCCGGCCAAGTGCTCCGTCATCCGGGAGCTGGGCTGCGACGCCACGATCGACTACCGGCACGACGATCTCCGCGCGCGGCTCGCCGAGCTCTGCCCCGCCGGCATCGACATCTATTTCGACAACGTGGGCGGTGACACGCTGTCCGCCTGCCTGGACCGTCTGGCCATGGGCGCCCGGATCGTACTCTGCGGCTCGATATCCGAGTACACGCTGCCCGAACCTTTCGGCCTGACCAACTACACACGCCTGCGGGCGGTGAACGGCCGCATGCAGGGCTTCTTCGTGTACAACTACCCGCACCTGTTCGCACAGGCCGAGCGGGAACTGGCCGGCTGGGTGCGCGAGGGAAAACTGAAGCCCGTGCAGGACATCGTGGACGGCTTCGAGAACATGCCAGCGGCCCTCGCCCGCCTGTACTCAGGCCAGAATGTGGGCGTGCAGATCTGCCGGGTCCGCGGGGAACCGGCGAAGGGGGACTCATGAGCGGAGCAGCCGGCGCGGTGCATTTCCAGCGGGGCAACCACGTGGTCAGCGACCTGGACCGGGCGCTGACCTTCTACTGCGGCATCCTCGGCATGTCCCTCGAGTTCCGCAAGGAGTCTGCCGCAGATTCCTATTCCTACCCGGTGTTCGAGATCCCGCCCGCGGCCAGGCTACGCTTCGCCGTGCTGAACACGCCGACCCAGCCGCGGGTCATGGCGCTTACCGAGATCACCGGCGTGCCGCTGCCGCCGCCGCCCATCCCGAGACGGAGCGCGATCGTGCTGCAGATCCCGGAGATCGACCGGGTCGTGGCCGCGTCCCGGGCCGCCGGGCTGCAGGTGTACCCCGAGAGCGTGCTGCTCACCAATGACGGCCGGACGGGGCGCGAGGTGGGCATCGTGGATTTCGACGGCAACCTGCTCCTGATCTACCACATCAGCGCCGCCGCACCGTGAGCGGTGGGCCGGAGCCACTGCGCTATAACCCGGCCTACGCCTGGTACACGGTCGTCCTGCTGACTCTGGCCTACGTGCTGTCCTTCGTGGACCGCTACATGCTGGGACTGCTTGTCGAGCCCATCAAGGCGGACCTCGGGCTGTCGGACACCCAGATCGGCCTTGTGCTCGGCCCGGCCTTCGCGATCTTCTACACCACGATGGGCTTGCCGCTCGGCTGGCTGGCCGACCGGGCGCGGCGCAACTGGATTGTCGGGGTGGGCGTCCTGCTCTGGTCGGCGGCCACGGCCACCTGCGGCCTCGCGCGCAATTTCGGCCAGCTGTTCCTGGCGCGCGTGGGCGTCGGCGTCGGCGAGGCCACGCTTTCCCCCTGCGCGCTGTCGATGATTGCCGACAGCTTCCCGGAGGAGCGGCGTGGGAAACCCGTGGCCTTCTACTCCGCAGCGCTGTCCGTGGGCGGCGGCCTGGCGTCCCTGGCCGGCGCCAGCGTGCTGACCTGGTCGAAGACCCGGCCCGACCTGAGCCTGCCTGGCTTCGGCGCACTCGCCGCCTGGCAGTTCGCGTTCCTGGTCGTGGCAGTGGCCGGCATTCCCCTGGCCCTGCTGATGCTCACCCTGCGCGAACCGGCCCGGCGCAACGCGCTGGGCCTGGCTGGCGACGCGCCGGCCGGCTTTCGCGTCGCCTTTGCCCACGTGAAGGCGCGCCTGCCAGCTTTCGGCGGCCTCGCCTCGATGGTTTGCGTGATGACGATAGTGGCCTACAGCCAGGGCTGGCTGCCCGCCATGTTCCAGCGCACCTGGGGCTGGCCTGCGGAACGGTACGCCCTGTGGAACGGCATCGTGCTGCTGGTGCTGGGACCGACCACGGTGAACGGCGCCGGCTGGTTGTCCGACCGGCTGTACGCCCGGGGCCACCGGGATGCGCCACTGCTGCTGGTGCTCGCGGGCCTGGCGATCCTGGTGCCGACTGCGGCCATTGCGCCGCTGCTGCCGTCCGGAGGCGCCGCCTTCGCGATGCTGGCGGTCAACACGATTGGCATCGCGATGCTGTCCGCCACAGCACCGACTGCCCTGCTGAATATCACTCCTGGCGAGATCCGCGGCCAGGTCATCGCCCTCTACTACATCGTGATCAGCCTCGCCGGGCTGCTGCTGGGGCCGACGACGATCGGGCTCCTGACAGACAACGTGTTCGGCAGCGGCGGCATCCGCTACGCTGCCGCACTGCTGCCACTGCTCTTCGGCGTCCCCGTGCTGCTGACGGTCGGGGCCATCCGGCGGCACTATAGGGCAGAACTGGACCGGCTTGCCCTGGGCCGGACCGCGCAGACAAATGGCCAGGAGGCGTAAGCGATGAGAGTCATGCTGGTTGATCCCGCGACCGGGACGCAACGGACGGGTGGCCAGGAGCTGCTGGCGTCACGCTCCACGCCGGGCACCTGGCTGTGGCTGGACCTGGACAACGAGAACCCCGAGGCGGAACGGGCGCTGCTCACAGCCGAGTTCGGGATCCACCCGCTCGCGGTCCAGGACGCCCAGCGCGACCGGCACCCGGCCAAGCTGGAGGCCTTCGAGCAGTACACCTTCCTTTTGTTGAAGGGCCTGACGGCCGACACCACGGACATCGACTTCGACACGCTGCAGATCACGATGTTCTTGTCGCCTGACTTCCTGATTACGCGGCGCGTCGTGGAGTCGGTCAGCATCGACCGCGCATGGAATCAGGTGACCGAGGAAGGCACCGTGGCAGGCCTGCGGCCGTCCGACTTGGTGTACCGGATCGCGCGGCGGATCACGGACCGCTTCCACGGCATCCTGATGGCGCTCGAACTGAAGCTGGAGGAGCAGGAGCAGGAGATGTACGAGCGGCCCGGCGACCAGCTGCTGTCAGACCTTATGGAGACCAGCTCGCTCCTGAAGAAGCTGAGACGGCACCTGACGTACCAGCAGAACCTGATGCAGCGTCTCGCCCAGCCAGGCGTTCCCGGCGTGCCGCCGGGAGCCCGGCACGAGTTCACGGACCTGTACGAGAACACCGAGCGGCTTGTGTCGCTCTCGGCCCTCTACCAGGAACTGATCAACGACCTGATCTCCGGCTACATCTCGCTATCGTCCCACCGGCTGAACCAGATCATGAAGGTGCTGACCATCGTCACGGTCATGTTCCTGCCGCTGGGCCTGATCGTGGGGCTTTACGGCATGAACTTCGAGAACATGCCCGAGCTGCACTTCGAGTATGGCTATTACGTGATACTGGGCCTGATGGCCACGGTGGTGATCAGCCTGCTGCTGATCTTCCGGCGGATGCGCTGGATCTGAGGTCCGGCCGCCGGATCACTGCCCGCCCTGGAGCGCGCCGAACACTTTCCGTGCCAGGCCCGTCGCCGCGCCGACCGGATCCTGGCGCATGGCCCTTTCCTGCTCGCCAATCACGACGAACAGGCCATCCAAGGTCTTGCGGGTTACGTAGCTGTCGATATCGGCATCCTCGGACTTCACGAGACCCAGCCTCTCGCCCCGGCCCGCCAGGCTGTTGTACTGCTCGGCAAGCTGCACCTTCGCCGTCATCTGCCGGACGATGGGCAGGAATTTCGTCGTCAGCCTGTCGGAGGTGGTGCGGCGAAAATACTCGGTAGCCGCCGTGTCGCCACCTGTCAGAACGCCCTTTGCGTCCCTGACGCTCATCTTCTTCACAGCATCAACCAGCACGGGACTCGCCTCCTTCACCGCCATCTCGGCGGCCCGGTTCATGCTGGTAACGAGCTGGTCCGCCTCGTCGCCCATGCCCATGAACTTCAGGCCCCGCTCGATCTTCCGGAGCGAGTCCGGCAACGGGATCCTGACCTGTGGATTGCCGAGGAAGCCGTCCGCGGCGCCGAGTTGGCTGACGGCCTTCGCCGATCCCTGGATCAGGGCATCCCGCAGCCCGCCCACCGAATCGGCCGTCGACAGGCCGGCAAGATCTGCCGCCGCTGCGGACGCGGCGGCGATCAGGCCCGTAAGGGCAAACAACGTCGTGAGCAGACGGGTACGCATGTCCCGATCGTACCTCACCGGGTGGCCCTCAACCTGAACGGCACGTGGCCTATACTGGCGAGGTTGTGATGACAGACCATGTTTGCCCCTGGTTGCATGCGAGCAGCGAAGAGGACTGATCCGGTTGGTGCGGAAACGGAACTCGTGGACAAGGCTGGATGACGCGGCGCTGCTCAAGCTGCGTTTTTGCGACCTGGGCCTGACTATCGAGAAAAGCACCCTGGTGCCTGCCCTGAAGCGCCTGGACAGCGAACTGGACCGGCGCGGCTTCCGCTTCCGTCCCCATGTATGGCTCGCGCAGGAGTGGTTCTGTCCGGACGGCGTGCCCGGCTTTGCGATTCCCTTCTACCTGGCGCACCCGCGCCTGACCCGGCTGGAACGGCGACTGATGCACGAGGTGGAAGGCGGCAACAATCCCTGGCTGCGCCGGATCCTGCGCCACGAGACCGGTCACGCGCTGGACAATGCCTACCGCCTCCGCCGCCGCAAGGGCTGGCGCCAGGCATTTGGCCCCGCGACACGCCCTTACCCGGTCGGCTACCGGCCACGGACCACGAGCCGCAAGTACGTCATGCACCTCGGCCACTGGTACGCCCAGAGTCACCCGACCGAGGACTTTGCGGAAACCTTCGCGGTCTGGCTGCGGCCGAACTCCTCCTGGCGGACGGACTACGAGGGCTGGCCCGCGCTCCGCAAGCTGCGCTACGTGGACGAACTGATGGACGAGATCCGGGATGCCGCGCCACTGACCCGCCGGAAGACCCGCGTCGAGCCCCTCGACACCGACCACCGCACGCTGGGCGATCACTACGAGGAGAAGCTGAGCTACACGGCCGTCACGGAGACGAGCCGCTACGACATCCGGCTGCGCCGCGTGTTCGCGCCCGCCGCGCGGCACCCGGGGCGTCCATCGGCCTCATCCTTCCTGCGGGAAGTCCGGCCGGAGTTGCAGCGCCTGCTGATACGCCGCTCGCGGCTGCACCCCTACCTGGTGGACCACGTGATGCGCGTGGTCATCACGCGCTCCCGGGAGCTCGACCTCTGCGTCGACGGCTCCCTGCGCCAGACGAAACGGGAGGCCTTTGGCCTCCTGGAGCGAATTCTTTTTGATTTCATGCGTCGCGGAAGGGAAGGCTACGCCTTGTGAAGAAACTTCGCGTCCTGGTGCTGACTCACGAAAGCCTGGTGCCGCCGGACTCGCTCGACGGCTACACCCTGCAGGAGATCGACGAGTGGGAAACTGAGTACGACGTGATCTCCGTCCTGCGCGAGGAAGGGCACGACGTCCGAGTGCTCGGCATGTACGACAACCTCGGAGACCTGCGGCAGGCCATCACCGAGTGGAAGCCGGACATCGCGTTCAACCTGCTCCAGGAGTTCCAGGGCATCGTCAGCTACGACCAGCACATCGTCGCCTACCTGGAACTGATGCGGCAGCCCTACACCGGCTGCAATCCGCGCGGAATGATGCTCTCGCGCGACAAGGTGCTGTCCAAGCAGATCCTCACCTATCACCGCATACCCACGCCACATTTCCACGTCTTCCGCCGTGGCCGCGTTTTTCGGGCACCGCGCAAGCTGGCCTTTCCGCTGTTTGTGAAATCCGCGACAGAGGATGCCTCGCTCGGGATCTCCCAGGCATCCGTGGTAAACGACGTCCAGCACCTGCAGGAACGCGTCGGGTTCATTCATGAGCACACCAAGACGGACGCCCTCGTGGAGGAGTACATCGAGGGCCGGGAACTCTACGTGGCCGTTGACGGCAACACGCGCCTCCGCACCTACCCGGTCTGGGAGCTGAATTTCGGCACACTCCCGGACGCGATGGCCGGCATCGCCACGCGCAAGGTGAAGTGGGACCGGAAGTACCAGGAAAAGCACGGCATCCAGACCGGCAAGGCCGAGGACCTCAGCGAGGCCGAGCGGGACAAACTAAGCCGCTACGGCAAGCGCATCTACCGGGCCCTGCACATGACCGGCTACGCCCGCATGGACTTCCGGATGCGGTCTGACGGGGAAATCTTCCTGCTCGAGGCCAACTGCAATCCCAACCTCTGCGATGGCGAGGACTTTTCAGCCGCGGCGGACGCCGGCGGCGTCGCCTACGACGCCCTGATCCAGCGGATCATGCGCCACGGTCTCGGCTACGAAGCCGAGTGGCGGGTCAACGACGGCTGATGCAGGCGGGGCGCCGGTGCACTCGCACCGGCGCCCGTTGCAGGATTCAGCCGCTCCTAGCCCTGGCGCGCAGCCACCCGCCGGCGGACGCTCACCAGGACGCCAAGGCCGGAGCTCAACAGGAACCAGGCACCCGGCACCGGCAAGGTCGAGCTGACCGTGGTGATCACCGGGGTCCTGAACCCGCAGGTCGGCGCGCCACCGTCGCCGCTGGCCGCCGGCGCAATCCGGGTGATCGAGGACTCGCCGTTGGTCACGGCGTTGTCCCAGTTCGTACCCACGCCCGGCGTCGCGCCGTGGTAGCTGCCGTTCTCGTACTGCGACACGTAGAAGGCACAGTCAGGACCAACCGCCGCAAGGTCGCCGTAGGCGCCGCTGCCCGTGGCAATGTCGAGCAGCGTGGGCGCGTTGGCGAAGCCCGAGCCGAACTGGTACTCGGTGATGGTGCCGTCGTTGTTGTTGCTGAAGATCGAGCTGGAGAGATAGCCGTCGCCAAAGGTCAGGCCGTCGGGGTAGTGGATGAGATTCGACACCGTATTGATCCAGGAACCGGCGGTACTGATGAGTATCAGGCTGCTGTTGCCCTGGCCCGCCAGCGCGATCTCGCTACCGGACGAGGACGCCATGTCATCGATAAGCGTGTTGGCGGTGTAGATCAGGTTGTTGGTCAGGTTCACGGGGTCATACACGTAGATCGAATCGGAACCCCCGCCCGCCGCGTAGGCGATGCGCCCGTCCGACAGGGTGGTGATCCCGTAACCCGGCCCGCCGATCGAGGCCAGCGTCTGGGCCGGGGCCGCCCAGTTGCCCGGGTCAAAGCGCTGCAGGCCGATGCCGGTAATGGCGTAGATGTACCCGTCGGCGCCATTCGTCATGCCGAAGCCGGAGCCGTCCAGGCCGGCAATGGTGTGCGTGGCGATCACGCCGTGCAGGGCAGTGCCCTGGTGCGTGGTGTTCTGCGTCAGGCTGTACTCGTTGATAGTCGATCCGGCACGGGTCAGCAGGTTGTTGCCAACTGTCCAGGCCATGCCGGACTCCTGCCCGTAGAGCAGTGGCCCTGCGTAGATCTCCTGGGTATAGGCTGGATTCAGGTAGGTAAACTGCACGGCATGGGCGGGACTGGCGCTTAGCGCAACCACGATCAGCGCGCACGCCGGAAACAGGGACTTGACTAAGATGCGCATGGGACTTCCTCCGGTAATTGGTTGTTATTGGAAACCGCAAGGCTGCCGAGGCTGGAGTATAGGGTCAGATCAGTGGGGTCAGCCGCTCCCCTCGCGCCCGATCCGTGCACGCAGGGCCTGGATCTCCTCGAGGAGATCCAGCGCCAGGGCGACCCCCGCCGGGTTTATGCCAAGATCCCTTGCCAGGCGCCTCGCGAGCCGGGCCCGGCGCAGGGACTCGCCGGTGAAGCGCCACTCCGGGGGCGACGCCCCGACGGGCTCCAGGATGCCCTCGGCGATCCAGGCGCGGACGAACTGCTCTTCGGACCGGCAGGCCTGGCACAGCTCGGTCAGGGTCAGTTGCACTTCTTCCTCGACAACGAGGCCCCGCAGTATCGTGGTGTGGCGGTCACTCATGGCAGCTCATCCTTGCAGGGGGGCCCGGGGATCAAACGGGAAGGCCTGCGCGAATGCCCGATAGGCATCCCGCTCGGCCTCGGTAGCCGCTGGTGGCAGCGCGATCTTCAGCACCGCGTAGAGATCACCCGGCGGCTTGCCGGGTATCCCCCGGCCCTTCAGCCGCAACTGGCGGCCGGCCGTTGAATCGGAGGGAATCGTGAGCTGCACCGGGCCCTCCGGCGTCGGCACGGGAACCTGGGCCCCCAGGGCCGCCTCCCAGGGCGACAGCGGCAGGTCGAGGTAAACATCCCGGCCCTCGACCCGGAACTTCGGATCGGGATGGAAGGCGATTTCGAGGTACAGGTCGCCGGCGGGGCCGCCACCAGGCCCAGGCCCGCCCTGCCCCGCGAGGCGCAGGTGCTGGCCAGCACGGATGCCCTTCGGGATGCGCACGTCCAGCGTGCGCTCCTCCAGTGTCACGTGGCCCTGGGCGTCCACTACCGGCATGCGCAGTGCCACGCTGCGCTGGCCGCCCCGGTAGGCGTCCGCCAGGTCGATCAGCACGCGGGCGTGGTGGTCCTGGCCCTGGGCCCGGGCCGGGCCCTGCCGGCGGGCCCGGAACAGCGCGTCCAGGAAGTCGGCCTGGTCCGGCGTCGGACCCGTGTCGAAATCCCGGCCACTGAACTCGAAGCCCGAGTCCCAGCCGGGCGGCGGACCAGCGCCCTGCCCGGCCAGTCCCTCCTTGCCCGCCTGGTCGTAGACCGCGCGCTTCTCGGCGTCCTTCAGGACGGCATAGGCCTCGCCCAGTTCCTTGAAGTGCGCCTCGGCATCCGCGTCCTTGCTGACGTCCGGGTGGTACTTGCGCGCCAGCTTCCGGTAGGCGCGCTTGATATCGTCCGCGGACGCGTCACGAGCCACGCCAAGGACGGCGTAATAATCCCGCGGGGCCATGCTTACCACCCTTCCACTCCCGGCCCCGGGCGGCCCGGCTTACCAGACGAACCAGGCGAGCGCGTACAGCGTGTTGTTGTCGCTCGCGCTACGTCCTTGGCCATCGTAATTGCTGCTGCCGCCGTTGAACTTCGTGTAGCCGATGAACTGGGTCTGCAGCTGCACGTTCCTCCAGGGGGCGTAGCTGGCCTGGGCAATGTAACCCGTGCTGTCCGGCTTGCCACTGGCGCTGCCGTCCACATCGCCCGGTGCAAACAGTGTGGCGTCCTGTCCGCCGGAACTGGCGAAGTAACCTCCCGTGAACTGCCACCGGCCCATGAGCCAGCTGCCATCCAGATGCCAGGTGTCCAGGTGATTGGAAACCCGCTCGGCAATGCCGAGGTCGACGGAAGCGTCGAGCTTGCGCTGCTCGTGGATGTAAGACCCGTGGAGCGTCAGCAGGTTTTCGCCGATCGGCCGTTCGTACTGGAAATCGCCGGCGAAGTCGGTATAGCGGTCCGTCAGGCCGGTGATGCCCTCCGGGTACAGCCGCGCAAACAGGCCGTAGGTGCCGATCTCGAGGTAGCCCTGCCCAACTTGATGCTGCCAGGCCAGGCGCCAGTAGGGCGCGATGTTGTCGATGGTGTTCTCGCTACCGGCATTCGGCGCGGCAGAGCCCAGCTGTGCGGACCGGTAAAGCGTGACCGCCCCATACCAGGTGTTGTCCCACATACCGTAGGCGCCGAGACCCGCCACGGTCTGGCCGAGGTTCTCCTGCACCAGCGCGCTAGCGCCGGGGCCTGGCGCAATCCCCGATGACGTGTACGGAAAACCCCAGACCGGCGTTGAGTTCCAGAGATCCTCGATGGACGGGTTGTTGTTCAGTGTCAGGCCGTAGACCAGGGACCGACCTCCGAGCGTCGTCGCATCGGCGTAGCGGAACTCGGTGTTGTCGATGCCGAACTTGTCTTCGGCGCCGTCGTAGGTCATCTGTACGAACGTGCCGATCCTGGGCGTGAGCCTCCCGGCAAAGAACAGGCTGACCTCCTGGGGAAACTGCAGACTGTTGTTCTGGGTGTCGGGCAGGGACTTCGAGATGGACGTATAGGAGCCCTGGAACATCAGGCCGAGCGCCGTGGTGGACGGCAGGCTGAGGTCGTTGCCCCCCTTGCGGTCGGTACCTTCAATCTGCGGCTGGGCAGTCAGCGTGTAGCCGCCAAGCTTGAACTGCCGGCCGAAGGCGTTGAGCTGCGGGAAATGGGTGTGGCACCCGCTGCAGTCCATGTTCATCTGCCGTGCGTAACTCGGGACGGCCTGTGCCGATGGGGCGTGCAGCACGACGGGCACCACAAAGCACAGCAAGGCGAGCGCTGACCGGAAAGTCATGTCACGACTCCTGATGGATTGGATTTTGCGGGTTTTGAGTTGGGCTTGAGCTTGGAATCCCGGATCCGGGCGCAGGCAGTATCCGAGTACGGCGCCCCACAGAGCAATAGTTATTTGCCGCAATCCCCTCAGCGTGCCATTCGCCCGGAAAAATCCCAGGACGTCAGCCAGTCGGGCTGGATACGGATCGCCACCTCGTCGTCCTGGCGGGACAGCAGCCAGCGGGCAAACGCAGTTTCCCGGCTCTTCAGATAGCGGTCGACCAGCCGCTGGAGCACCGCGGGCCCGTCCTCACGGGACAGCGAGGCACTGCCCTGGCCGCGCACGCCGCGATACGGGGGCTGGTCGCCGGCAATCTCGAAAGCGCAGCGCGGGTCGTTCCCGAGCAGCGTGACGAGCCGGGCGTCCAGCTGGGTAGCGCACCAGATCGAGCCCTGGTCGTAGTGGTACCAGAGCGAGCAGATCAGGGGCGTCCCGTCCTTCCCGAGGCAGGCGAGCCGCACCGGGATTTCCGCCCCGAGCAGGAACTGTTCAATCCCCGCGGCCTTCCAGGCGCTGCTCTTCCGAATCAGGGAGTCCCGCATGGCCTTAATTCGACCCCTGGGCGCGACGCGCCCTGCCCTTTAGTTTAGTGCGCGGCCGGTTCTGCCGGGAGTGCGCAGCACTTGTCCAGCAGCAACTCGATCCTCTCGGCTGACTTGCCGAGCGCATAGGCCAGTTCGTCCGCCAACAGGACCCGGGCCCGGGCCAGATGGGTCCGGTCAGCGGTCCGCAGCTTGCCCTCGGCCTCCATCGTGCGCAGACCCTTGTAGATCACGGCGACTTCGTAGGGATCACCCCGATCCAGAATGGCCTGGTTGGCGTTGGCCCTGGCTTTCCACTGGGGTGACAGGCGGCCGTTGGACGCTTCGAGCCGGTGCAGGAGTTTGGAGGCTTCCCGGGAGCTGATCGGAGCGCGGACCGCGTCGGACAGATCGTCCTGGCGCAGGTTGATGGTGAGTGCCTCGCGCTTGAAGTAGAGCTCGGCGTAGGTATCGGGTTCGTAGCCGCCGAAGGTGCGCTCGCGGATGGAGCGGACCCGGCCGAGGCCGTGCTGGGGATGCTGGACGGTGTCGCCCTTGGAAATGGAGTCAGGGGAAATAGCAATAGTGGTTCTCCCATCAGTCGTCGTTCAGCGAACTGGTAATTACCTTAATTTTCAATATCTTACACGATTCCGCGCTAAAGGTCAACTCGCCAGGTCCCGGGGAGCGCTTTAACTTGTCATTGCTGCAATTGCGACTGGGGCTGTCTCCCTGCCAGGTGATGGCGCCCCACCCGGGGCAACTGCCGGGCTGCAGTTGGTTTCGAAATCACCAGAGGCCACCACGGCAAGACCCGGCTCGACGGACTTTGTTGCGGCGGCTTGTTTGCCTGGCCCGCTCCCTCGCTGCCCTGCTGGCGCGTCCGCGCGGGACTCTCGCACGACAACTGGTCCATCGGGTGCGGCGGCGTCCTCGTGCTGCTGCTCTTCGTCGGTGGAGTCATGAATCTGGCCTGGGTGGCCGGCATTACCGCGCCGGTGACCCTCGAAAAGCTGGCACGCGACCCGAAACGGGTCCGCATCGTATTCGGCATCGGCGCACTGCTGGGCGCCGGGTGGCGAGCGTCGACTGGCATGCTAGAGTCCGGCCACTGATCTCCACATCACCCACACGGAGTGCCCGCGCTTGAAGCATAACGAACCGGTTTCCAAGATCATGTCGTCCACGGTCAAGACGATCCATATCGGACAAAAATTGAGCGAGGCGAGGCGCCTCCTCGCGGACAGCGCCTTCGATCACGCACCCGTCGTGAATGGAGCCAAGCTCGTTGGCATGCTCAGCTCCAGCGACATCATGCGCCTGACCTACGACGCTGGTGGCGCAGATTCGCGCTCCATAGATGCTGTACTCGACAACGAGTTCACGGTCGAGGGAACCATGACCCGGGAGCTTGAGACTATCCGTCCCGGAGCAACCATTCGCGAGGCAGCCCAGCTGCTGGTCAAGCGCTCGTATCACTCCCTGCCCGTAGTTGAAGACGACGACAAGCTCGTGGGGATCGTCACCAGCACCGACCTGATTCACTATCTGCTCGAGCAGTACTAGCCTGGAGCCGGGCGGCAGTGTGGCTCGATGAAGATCAGTTGGGAAACGTACGATCCGGGGAACCGCTACGATGAGCTGATAGTCGCCGGCGGCCAGGTGCGCCCTGGAGCTGAGGCTCTGGCTACCTACCTGTCATCACTCACGCGGGAACAGCTCCGCGCACGACAAGTGGCGGCTGAGCGCGCCATCGTTGAGATGGGCATCACCTTCACGGTTTACTCCGAAGGCCAGAATATCGATCGGGCGTGGCCCTTCGACGTCATTCCGAGGGCCCTGCCGGCCAGCGAGTGGCAGAGGACCGAAGCCGGCCTGAAACAGCGGCTGCGCGCCCTGAACTGCTTCATCGACGACATCTATCACGAGCAACGCATGATAAGCAGCGGGCGGTTTCCGCGCGCCATTCTCGCCAGCTCGAAGAACTACCTCAAGGCATGCGTCGGCGTCCGTCCGGCATACGGCGTGTGGGCACACATCTGCGGCAGTGACCTGGTGCGCGATGCCGACGGCACGCTGTACGTCCTGGAGGACAACCTGCGTGTTCCCTCCGGTGTTTCCTACATGCTCGAGAACCGGATCGTCACGAAGCGGGTTTTTCCGGAACTGTTCGCCAACCAGGCGATTCGACCCGTCGATGACTACCCTTCCATGCTGTACGACATGCTGGCCTCGCTGTCCCCCCGGCCGGGCGATCAGCCGGAAGTGGTGGTGTTGACGCCCGGCATCTACAACTCCGCCTATTTCGAGCACTCCTACCTGGCCCAGCGCATGGGCGCGGAACTGGTCGAGGGCAGCGACCTGCTCGTCGGCGACGATGACTGCGTTTACATGCGCAGCATCGACGGCCTGACTCGAGTCGACGTGATCTACACGCGCGTAAATGCTGAATTCCTGGATCCGGAGGTACTCCGGCCAGACTCGGGGCTGGGTGTGCCGGGACTGCTCCGTGCCTGGCGAGCGGGGAACGTTGCCTTGTCCAATGCTCCGGGAACAGGGGTCGCAGACGACAAGGCCGTCTACGCCTATGTTCCAGACATGATCCGCTTCTACCTGGACGAAGAGCCGCTGCTACCCAATGTGCCGACGCACCTGTGCGCCGACCCGCACAGCCTATCTTATGTTCTGGAAAACCTTGAAAACCTGGTGATCAAGCCGGCCAACGAGTCCGGCGGCTACGGCATGCTGGTTGGCCCGCATGCGAGCCAGCACGAGTGCGAGGACTTTCGAGCACGGCTCAAGCAAAATCCGCGCAACTACGTGGCGCAGCCGGTAATCAACCTGTCGACTGTGCCTACCCTTGTCGACGACAACCTGGAAGCTCGCCACGTCGATTTGCGGCCGTTTATTCTCCAGGGCCGTAACCTCTATGTCACGCCTGGCGGCCTGACGAGGGTAGCCCTGCGGCGCGGCTCGCTGGTGGTGAATTCGTCGCAAGGCGGCGGCAGCAAGGACACCTGGGTGGTGGGCTGAGCCATGCTGTCTAAAGTTGCTGAACGCGTTTACTGGATGGTTCGCTACCTTGAGCGGGCCGAAGATGCTGCGCGCCTGATCAGCGTCTACGAGGACCTGCTGCTCGACCTGCCACAGAGCACGAATATTGGCTGGCGTGATATTCCGGAGGTCCTGGGGGTCTCGTGGGTGCCTGGTGCAGACGGTCAAGACCCCACCGACGCGGCGCTGCTGGAATTCCTGCTGATCGACCCGCGCAATTCCAGTTCGGTGCTGACCTGCGTGGCCAACGCCCGGGAGAATGCCCGGACCACCCGCGACCTGTTACCCACCGAGGCCTGGCACGCCGTCAACGAATTGCACCTGTTTGCTTCGGAGCAGCTGGCAAACGCGGTTGCCCAGCGTCGCCGCGACGAGATCCTGGGCCGACTGGTCCGGCAGGTTCAGCAGATTGCCGGGTTGCTGGCCGGAACCATGAGTCACGGCGCGGCCTACCAGTTCGTCCGTATCGGCCGCTACCTCGAGCGTGCCGAGATGACCACGCGGATCGTCGACGTTGCTGCTGCATTGCTCATGACCGGCAGACTGGAACTGGAGGGGTATGACAACACGCTGTGGGTAGCCGTGTTGCGCAGCCAGAGTGCCTACCAGATGTATCGCCAGCACATCCGCCGGCGAGTCTTTGGCGACGACGTCCTGCGCTTCCTGCTACAGAATCGCGAGTTCCCCCGGGCGGTCGGATTCTGCATATCCGAGGTGCGAGCCGCGAGCGCCTGCCTGCCGAATTCGGCGCTCCCGGCTGAACTGGCGGCCAACCTCGGCCAGGAGCTGGACGTGGCGCGCCCGGAGCGCCTGAGCTACGCCGAAGTCCATGAACTCGTGGACCAGCTCCAGCAGCGGCTCGGCGCGCTGCATGACGCTGTCGGCCGGACCTGGTTCCAGCCAACGGTATCGACGTGAAAGCTTTCCATTGTTCCTGCGGGCAACGGGTGTTCTTCGAGAACACCCGTTGCGATCGCTGCGGCAAGCTCCTGGGTTTCGACCCGATCACGATGTCCGTGCTCGCTCTCACCGGCGATGCCAACGGCGAACTCGCAGCCTCCGAAGGTATTACCTTCAGGCACTGCCGGAACCGGCTCGACTTCGATGCCTGCAACTGGCTGCTGCCGACCGGCGAAACGAATAATTATTGCCAGGCGTGTCGCCTGAACGACGTGATTCCCGACCTTGGCCGGGCCGACAATATCGTGCTCTGGCGGCGGCTCGAGCTGGCCAAGCGGCGCCTTCTCTATACGTTGCTGGCGCTTGGCTTGCCGCTCGGTCCCACCAGCACGCTGCCGGGAATGCGCTTCCGCTTCCTGGAAGACCGTAGTCGCAACCCGGATGTTACCGAGGAGTTCGTTAGCACCGGTCATGCCGGCGGTGTCATCACCCTGAACCTGGCGGAAGCCGATCACGCCAGCCGTCAACAGGTCCAGGAACAGATGCACGAGCGCTACCGGACGCTCCTGGGGCATTTTCGCCACGAGAGCGGTCACTACTACTACCCGGCATTACTGGCCAAGGAGGCCGACCTGGCCGTTTTTCGCTACCTGTTCGGGGACGAAAGGGCGCCCTACGACGCGTCTATCCAGGCCTACTACGAGTCGGGGCCGCCGGTGGACTGGGAAAGGGTCTGGGTCTCGGCCTATGCCTCGGCCCATCCGCTGGAGGACTGGGCCGAGTCCTTTGCCCATTACCTGCACATCGTCGATGCGCTGGAGACCGCCCGCGAACTTGGTGCCATGGGCAAGGGTGTTGCCCCGGACGGCAAGGCCGGCTGGATCCTGCAGTGGGGCGAACTGTCCGTATTCCTGAACGAACTGAATCGCGGCCTCGGTCTCGAAGACCCCTACCCGTTCGTGCTGCCGCCTTCAGCGGTCCGGCGCCTGGATTTTATCTATCAGCTAGTCGGACGACATTCGGTGTAGCCGACGCCGGCAACCTCGGCAGGTTCTCGAACGCTTTCTGCAACCCGACCTGCCATGCCTTGCGCAACTCGTAGAGATACTCGTCATCCTCCGTGAGCAACAGCCGGCTGCCCTCTCGCAGGCTGTCCCTGGCGTAGATCAGCAGGTCGACTGGCGGGCCAACAGTAACGTTGCTCCGCGCCGTCGAATCCATCGACACCAGGCCGCAGCGGGCCACATCCTCCAGCGGCAGGTCAGCGCGAATGATCCTGTCGAGGATCGGCTTGCCGTACTTGACCTCGCCGATCTGCAGGTAGGGCGTTTCCGCGGAGGCCCGGATGTGATTGCCTTCCGGGTACACGAGAAAGATCTGCGGCTCCCGGCCACCGATCTGGCCGCCAACAATGAAGCTCGCTTCCGGGTCAAACTTGGATTCCGTCGCGATCCGGTGCTTCTGCCGTCGCTCAAGGCTCAGTTCACCGACATATTCGGCTGCTTCAGCCAGGTGCTGGACGGTCTTCAGGCTGCGTGTGGCGCCGGATTCAAGGTCGCGACGCAGCTGCCGTACCACTGCCTGCGACGTCGCGAGGTTGCCGGCCGACAGCAGCGTGATCATCCGCTCGCCGTCGGCTACCAGGGTATGCATCTTGCTGAACGTCGAGATCTGGTCAACACCGGCGTTGGTGCGGGAGTCGGAGACAAAGACGAGTCCACGGTTAACCGTGATCGCGACGCAGTAGGTCAAGGGGGCAGCTCCGCGCTGTCAGTTGCTCGCCATCATTGGCTGGTAGCACGGGCCGGTCAAGGCACCGACACCACAATCGCCGGCGTCACCGAAGTCCAGCGCCGTGCGAAGTGAATGCCCAGCAAAGGTCTTTAACATAAGAAATACGGGCATTTTGCATAGCACGGGGCTATTCACCACGGCATTTGACAGCGCTGTCAGACTGGAGTAATTATCTTCAGGTCGACGTCATCGGCACCCCATCGCTAACGAAGCGGTCCGCATAACTTAGAAGAACAAGCCGGCGGGCCAGTACTGATATCGGCAGCAGTAGCAGTTCAGAACCAGCCCTGATAATTCAACCGGAGCGGAATAATGATCAAACGTACAAAGTTGACGCTCGTTGCGGTAGCCGCAACGTTGCTGTTTGCGCCTGCCAGCTGGGCGGCGCTGTCTACCTACCAACAGAATTTCGAGGCCCTGATCCAGGCCAGTCCCACTGCCCTCAGCGCCGACGGCTTCCTGGTGTCTGGTGTGGTCTTTGACGGCAACACCGGCGCCCTTCCGCCCTACGGCAATTTCAAGTTCTTCTACGGCAATTTTCCGGCACCGAACGGCGGGCCTTCATTTTCGTCGATTGCCCTCGGCGAGGGTGGTGCTCCCCAGGGCTTGAACGTCCTGAATATCTACAGCGACTACAATTGCTGCGTCAGCACCGCCGAGGGCCACTTCGACACTACGGTCCCGAACGACTATGTGCAGAGCAATGTCTTCCGGGAACAGACGATCGGGCTGGCCGACATCGGCAAGACCTGGTCGTTCAGGTTCGATGCCAAAGCCAATGCGGCGAGCGGTTGCGCGACCGACGCCGTTTCCGATTGTGTCGCCTTCATCCGGACCCTTGATCCTACCAACGGCTTTGCGCAGACGAACTTTGTCACCTTCGACGCGCAGGCCAACCTTACGGCCGTGTGGAGCACTCACTCCATATCGATTGACCTCACCGACCCCTTGCTTAACGGCCAGGTTCTGCAGTTCGGCTTCCAGAGCACATCGAAGCTGTTCGGCAACACCGGTGTGTTCTACGACAACATCGCTTTCGGAGTCGACACCGACCTTGACGGCGTCCCGAACGTGGTAGACAACTGCCGGCTGGTAGCCAATAACACCGGCGCGGGCGCCCAGTGCGACTCCGACGGCGACGGCTTCGGCAACCGCTGCGACGGCGACTTCAACAACAACGGGTCCACGAACGCGCAGGACACCACGCTCTTCCGCCAGCAGCTTGGCCAGCCCAGCACCCCGCCGATCTACAACAGCCGGGACCTCAACTGTAACGGCTCGGTGAACGCCCAGGACACCACGCTCTTCCGCCAGCTGCTCGGCCTCCCGCCGGGCCCGGGCGCCGGACCGTAAACGGCCTCTTGTTCGGGCCGGCCGGTGTGAACGCCGGCCGGCCCGAACCTCCGACTGCCTGAGTTGGGCGCGGCTATTCAGCCGTGTAGCGGGCGGGTCGATTCGCGAATGGCGAGCGTGGCCGGAATCGGCCGCGAAGCCGGCACCTTGCCCTCAATGAGCTCAACCATGACCTCGATCGTTTACTGGCGTGAGGTCTGCCAGGGCAAGCCAGAGTGCACTGCGCCAGAACGCGATGCAAAAAAAGCATAGTGCCCGACTCAAGCAAAGGCGACTGGCAAGGGCCTCTGCTCGGCACCCGGATCTCCCAGGGCAAGTAGCTTCGTCGTGCTTTTTACATAAGCAGATCGCCACTTTACCTGACCGCGGGATTTTCAATTCCGCGCGTTGACAGCGCTGTCAGAGACGTGTAGTTATAGCCTCTCTAGAGCTTTCCGTGTGGCCCAAATCTTCCGCGACGACTTCGATCGAACAACAAGGGAACACCAGTTCCTGCAATCAAGACTGACGACAAAAACGACTTCAAACGACTTAATTAAATTAATAAGGGGAGAAACGAAAGATGAGTACCAAGTTTTACCAAGCTTTCCTAGGCGTCCTGGCTACCGGCTTGCTCGCGACAACGGCGTCGGCGAACCTGCTCGTGAACCCGGGGTTTGAGAATCCGTCAACTGCTCCCGGCGTTGAATATTTCGGTGCGCCAGGCTGGTCGGACTTTGGTGGTACGACGTTTACCATCAATAACCTCGTTGTCGGACCTGCAGGCCCGCACGGCGGCAGCCAGGTTCTGAAGACCTTCGGGTTCGGCGGCGTTTACCAGCAGTTCGCGGCTTCCGCGGGGCAGACGTGGGATGCCGGCGCCTGGGCGTTGAATGACACGGCCGACGTCATGGCCGGCGGCCAGGTTGCCGCAGTCAACATCGAGTGGATTGCAGCCGATGGCGTCACCTCCCTTGGTGCCGTACTTGGCCCGACCATTACCGCAGCGACAGTCACCAACGTCTGGCAGAACCTGACGGTCAGTGGTGTTGCGATTGCCGGAACGTCCTTTGCACGAATCGTCCTGATCACCGGCGACTTCCTGCCGGGCGGCCAGGGTGGTGCACCGCGTTTTGACGATGCGTCCTTCTCCGTAGTTCCGGTTCCGGCCGCCGTCTGGCTGTTCGGCTCCGCACTCGGACTGCTCGGCGTCGCCCGTCGTCGCGTTAGCTGATCGACCACGCTCTGCCGAAAAGCCGACTTGTGCGCCGGCATCACCCTTGTCCCCAGGACGGGTGATGCCGGCCATTTTACCGGTGATCCTTCCGCAGCCGGTTTATGGTGGCGGGCGCGCGGTGAGCAGCGCCACAAAAGTGGCCACCTCCGCCAGTCGATCCTCCCGTAGCCGATCAGGAAGTTTTCAATGCGCCCTACTCTTGGCCGTCGCACCCTGAACCCCATGACCGCGGCATTCGTCGCCGCCCTTTTCACTACCCTTTGTCCAGTGCTCGCCCTTGGGGCCGCCACGGTGGTCGCCGACCTGGCCACCACAACCCAGGCGATCCCCGTCCCGGTCAACGTGCTCGCCAACGACGCGGGCTTCAGCTATCCGGCAACGGTCCAGGTGGTGACGCCAGCAACCCACGGAACCGCCGTCGTGAGCGGCTCCCCGGGCTCACCTGGTGTGGTGCTCGTCACCTACACGCCGGACGCGGCGTTCCAGGGCACCGATACCTTTGCGTACTCGGTCGACGATGGGGCAAGCAACGGCTCCGCCACTGTCGCCATAACGGTGCTGGCCGATTCCGATGCAGACGGCCTGGCGGACATTGCGGACAACTGCACCCAGTTGGCAAACAACACTGGCCCCGGCGCCCAGTGCGACTCGGACAATGACGGAATCGGCAACCGTTGCGATGGGGACTTAAACAACAACGGCTCGGTGAATGCCCAGGACGCCACGCTCTTCCGCCTGCAGCTCGGCCAACCCAGCAACGCACCAACATATAACAGCAGCGACATCAACTGCAGCGGCGCGGTGAATGCCCAGGACACGACCCTTTTCCGCCAGCTGCTCGGCTCGCCGCCAGGCCCGTCTGCTGCAGGAGCAGGCGCCACCATTCCGCTATTCAATGGCAGCTCGGTGCTGGAGCCCGAGACGACCGTTGACACGCCCACGGCGCTCATCACTTACCTCGCCGACCGGGCCCGCGACCGGCATGCCCGCGAGGCTGTTTTCCATATCTACGACCACTACCTGAGCTGGTACTGGGAACAGCGGGTCGCGAACATCGAGATCATCGACCGCGTCGGCAGGAACGGCGGTTCGACCATCACGTTCAACTTCACCACGCAGGGCCAGCTGAACCCGGCGGAGTTCCGGACCTTTTTCCGCGGCATCACCACCCTGGCCGAGTACAGCAACAACCAGATTGCAACCTTCGTTTCCTCGAATCCCTCGGCAACCCCGGGCGAGACCGACTACAACTACACTGCCACCGTGACCGCCAACAACCAGTTCAACCGGGCATTGCAGCTCGGTGATCGCATTGAAATCGAGATCAGCCAGTTCCTGCAGGCTCCGCGGCACGGTCGAAACAACTACTACGGCACCGCCCTGCTCTACGTGGTCGGCCAGGGCATCGTGCCCTGGGGCGAGGGACAGGACCTCGGTTACAACGGGGGCGTCGTCGGCAACGTCAACCAGAGCCTCGATTCCTACCCGCTGCCCACCACTGCCTGGCTTGGGGGCAAGACCACCCTGCCCTACCAGTACTCCAACGAGCCCGAGCATCGCTTCAAGCAGACGGCCGGCAACATTTCGCCCACGAACGGCCTGCCGTTCATGCTCGGCCGGCGCTTGCATCACACCGACTTTGGAAACGGCAACCATTCCGAGTCAGGGAACCCGGTCTTCGCAGAACAAGTTGGCAAACTCGGCTCGAAGTTCGTCAATCGCAGTTGCGTGGCTTGCCACGTCAACAACGGCCGGGCCCTGCCGCCCGCCGTCGGCGTGCCCATGCTCCAGTCCGTCGTAAAAGTCGGCAGCGATGCTGCCGGCTCGCCAGACCCGACCCTCGGCACCGTGCTGCAGATGCAATCCACCAGCGGCCCGGTCGAGGGCACTGCGACGATTGCCAGCTACTCCACGACCCCCTTCCTGTACGGTGACGACACCGTCTATTCCCTGCGCAAACCCAACTACGCTTTCCAGGGCATAACCCCGGCCTACTTCTCCGTACGCATTGCTCCGCAACTGGTCGGTCTCGGCCTGCTCGAAGCCGTTAGCGAGAGCACCATCAGTGGCCTGGCCGACCCCAACGACGCGAACCTGGACGGTATCTCCGGGCGTGTGCAGACCGTGACCGACCCCGAGACGGGACAGGCCCGGCTTGGGCGCATTGGCTACAAGGCCGTGATGGCGCGCGTCAGCCAGCAGGTGGCCCGGGCGCTCAACAGTGACATGGGCGTGACGACGGGGGTGTTCCCCGACCTGGACGGTGAAACCACCAGTGGCGCCCCTGAACTGTCAGCAGTCGATCTCGACCGGATGACGCGCTATGTCGCTTTGCTTGGCGTCGGCGCCCGTCGCGACCTCAGCAATGCACAGGCGCTGCAGGGCGAGCAGCTTTTCGCGAGCGCGCAGTGCACCACCTGCCACACGCCAACGCTGACAACCAGCGCGAACCATCCCATGGCCGAGCTCCGGGGCCAGACGATCCATCCCTACACCGACCTGTTGCTGCACGACATGGGCCCCGGCCTGGCCGACAACATGGGTGAAGGCGTCGCCGACGGTTCAGAGTGGCGGACCGCTCCCCTCTGGAACATCGGCCTGACGGCTGGCGTCAGCGGCGGCGAAGCCTATCTGCACGACGGCCGCGCGCGCAATCTCGAAGAAGCGATCCTCTGGCATGGCGGCGAAGGCGAGTCGGCGAAGGAAGCGTTCCGGACGATGTCGGCGACCGAACGGGCCGCCCTGGTCAAGTTCCTGAAATCGCTCTAGGCCTGGATCCGGCCCGGCATCCACGGCGCCACCGGCGCGTCGGCATCCTATTCGTGCCAGGAGTGCCCGTTGCGCTCGGTCAGCGCAATTGCCGCGCTCGGCCCCGAGGAGCCGGCGCTGTAGGGCTTGACCTTCTGGCCAGTGGTTTGCCAGCCTTCAAGTATGCCGTCGATCCACTGCCACGCTGCCTCAACCTCATCACGACGCACGAACAGCGCCGAGTTGTTCCTGAGGACGTCGAGCAGCATGCGCACATAGGCCGAACGACCGCGCCCCTGGCCAAATGCTTTGCCCGCTGACAGATTCAATGGCACCTGCGTCAATGTGACGTCATTCATGCCTGGCTCCTTGTGCATGAGCGTCAGCGTAATCATCTCCTCGGGCTGGAGTTTTATCAGCAGGGTATTTGGCGCGAGTGTTGCGCCAATTCCGGCGAATATGTTGTAGGGCGCAGGCTTGAACTGGATGACAATTTCACTGGAGCGATTCTGCAGACGCTTGCCGGTACGCAGGTAGAACGGCACCCCGGCCCATCTCCAGTTATCGACTTCCACGCGCAGGGCGACGAATGACTCGGTATCGCTGCCCGGCGCGGCGCCAGTCTCCTGGAGATATCCCGGGACGGGTTCGCCGCCACTGAAGCCGGCCGCATACTGGCCACGAACGGTGTGGGTGGCTACGTCTGTGCCGGTGATGGGGCGGAGCGACCACAGTACCTTGACCTTTTCGTTGCGCACCGCCGATGGCGTAAAGCTGGCTGGCGGCTCCATCGCAACCAGGCAGAGCAGCTGCAGAAGATGGCTCTGTACCATATCCCGCAACGCGCCAGTGCCATCGTAGAATGGCCAGCGGCCCCCGACGCCAACCGTCTCCGCCACCGTGATCTGCACCTGCTCAATGGCGTTGGCATTCCAGAGAGGTTCGAAGATCGCGTTGGCGAAGCGCAGCGCAAGCAGGTTCTGGACCGCGTCCTTGCCCAGATAGTGATCAATCCGGAATACCTGGTTCTCCTCGAAGGCGGAGCCAATCACCTCGTTAACCCGGCGTGCTGTCGCGGTATCCGTTCCGATCGGCTTCTCGACAACTACTCGACTCAGACTGTCGACCATCCCGCCATCCCGCAGAGCAATGCAAATCGGGCTGATCAGCTGGGGACCGGTTGACAGGTAGTAGATCACCCCTCCCTGACCCGGCTGAATTGCCTTCCTGACAGGTTCCAGGCCGCCGGGAGCCTGGACGTCGACCGCGACATAGCTGATTCGTTTGGCGAAGGCAGTGAACGTGGCATCGTCGAATGGCGGTGCATTGACCGATGTCCGAATCGCATCCTTCACCCTCAGGATGAACTCCTCGTTCGCCAGCTTCGATGTGGCTGCACCGACCAGCTGGAAGCGGCGAGGTAGAAGGCCGTCGCAATGCAGGACGTACAGTGATGGCCAGAGCATACGACGCGCAAGATCACCGGTTGCGCCGAATAGCACCAGTGCGCGGCAATCAGCGTCAGAGGCTGGCGATGGCATGGCTGGGGCCCGTCTGCTGTCAGGCGACAGTTGCGGATTTCCGGGTGAGTTCGGCGGCCGCCTCAGCCCTGCGGGTTATCTCGCTCCAGTTCTTGCTGGCGATCAGTTCCGCCGATGTCAGCCACGAGCCGCCGACGCACGCGACATTGGGGAGTGCCAGGTAGCTGGCCGCCGACTTCGCGTCGATCCCACCGGTTGGACAAAACCTGACCTGGGGAAACGGTCCAGCAAGAGCCTTCAGGTATTCGATGCCGCCCGCCTGACGAGCCGGAAACAATTTCATGGCCGTAAAGCCAGCTTCGAGTGCCCGCATGACGTCCGATGGCGTCATTGCTCCCGGCAGGAAGGGGAAGTTCCAGCCCCTGGCATGCGCGAGCAAATCCGGCGTCGTGCCGGGACTCACGGCGAATTGGGCGCCAGCTGCTCGAGCCGCTTCAAGATCAGTGACCTTCGTGACGGTGCCCGCTCCTACCAGCGCGTCCGGAAGTGCTGAGCGAATGGCATGTATGCTGTCCAGGGCCGTTGCCGTTCGCATGGTTACCTCAAGGACGCGAATACCGCCATCCATGAGTGCTCGCGCCAGTGGCACCGCGTCGTCGGAATGGTCAAGAACGATCACGGGCATCACGGGGCTTGCCGCCATTATTTCGGTAATCGGTATCACAGCACGTTGTCCATCATCGCAGGCTCGGCACTGGTCACCCGGCGTTCGTCGGCGGTCGCGCCAAACGTGCTCGCTCCCGCCTCGGCCGCGAGTGCATTTGTTCGGGCCGCCTGAAAGAGTTCGCGCCCGGTGCCGTATTGATTTGCCGCGAGATCGGCCGCTGCCGGCTCACGTCGTGCCCATTCGTCGGGTGATACCTTCGCGTCCAGACTACCTGAGATTCCATCAAGCCGGAGTACATCGCCATTGCGAACCTTGCCCAGCGGACCGCCCGCCAGGCATTCCGGCGATACGTGTATTGCTGCCGGCACCCGGCCGGATGCCCCCGACATTCTGCCATCGGTCACCAAAGCCACGTGAAAACCAGCGTCCTGCAGCGACGCGAGCGCGGGCGTCAGCTTGTGTAACTCCGGCATCCCGTTGGCGCGCGGCCCCTGGAAGCGGATCACGGCCACGAAATCGCGGTTCAACTCCCCGCGCTTGAATCGTGCGAGCAACTCATCCTGGTCATCGAATACGACGGCGGGCGCTTCCACGACCCGGTTCTCGGGTTTCACGGCCGAGACCTTCATGATCGAGCGGCCAAGGTTTCCACGCAGGAGCCGCATACCGCCGTCCCTACTGAATGGAGCGGCCGCCGTTCGCAGGACCGATTCATCCCCGCTGGACGAAGTTGCGGGCCGCCAGACGACAGTGCCGTTCTCAAGCAATGGCTCTTCCGTGTAATGCGAGAGAGACGACCCGGCAACGGTTATTACGTCGTCATGAAGTAGTCCCGCGGACAGCAATTCTCTAATCACAAAGCCGGCGCCGCCGGCGGCGTGGAAGTGATTCACGTCCGCGCTGCCATTCGGATAGATCCGGGCCAGCAGCGGCACCACGGCCGAAAGTGCGTCGAAATCATTCCAGTTGATGACAATGCCCGCTGCCCGGGCGATCGCTACAAGATGGATAGTGTGGTTGGTCGACCCCCCGGTTGCGAGCAAACCGACAATCGCGTTGACGATGGCGCGTTCATCAACGATTTGCGAGATCGGCGTGTACTCGTTGCCAAAGTGGGTGATCTCGGCGACACGCCGGGTTGCGGCCGCCGTGATGGCGTCCCGCAGGGGAGTATTTGGCGAAACAAAGGCAGAACCTGGCAAGTGCAGGCCCATTACTTCCATCAGCAGCTGGTTGCTGTTGGCGGTGCCATAAAAGGTGCAGGTTCCCGGGCCATGATAGGCGCGGCTCTCAGCTTCGAGCAAAGCTGCCCGATCAACCTTGCCTTCGGCGAAGAGTTGGCGAATACGCGACTTCTCGTCATTGGACAGCCCGCTGGTCATCGGGCCGGCCGGAATGAAGATAACGGGAAGATGTCCGAAGTGCAGGGCGCCGATCAGCAGCCCGGGTACGATCTTGTCGCAGACGCCAAGACAAGCCACGGCATCAAACACGCCGTGCGAAAGGGCAATGGCGGTCGACTGGGCAATGATGTCGCGGGAGAACAGCGAGAGTTCCATGCCCGACTGGCCCTGGGTGACCCCATCACACATTGCCGGCACCCCGCCGGCGAACTGGGCCGTGGCGTGAACTTCACGCGCCGCAGTCTTTATCAGTGCAGGAAACCGCGCCAGCGGTTGATGGGCCGACAGCATGTCGTTGTAGGCGGAGACGATGCCGATGTTGGGACCACGAACTTCGCGCAACGCCAGCTTGTCGGCGACAGTTTCGGCGGCGAACGCATGGGCCAGGTTGGCGCAGGAGATCCGGGCGCGTGAATTGCCGGCAGCCCGCGCCTGGTCGACGCGTCGCAGATATTCGGAGCGAGTGGCTGCGCTACGGGTCCGGATGCTGCGGGTGATTGCCGCAACAGTTGTGTGCATGACCATTACGGCTCCCTGGTGCGCAGCTGGGTAGCAGCCAGCAGGGTAGATAGTCTACACGGCCCAGTCAATGTGCGCCTAAGGTCCGACGGGGAGCAAACCGCAGCATCACGGCCAGAATCGGCATTCCCGCGACTTAGAAACCGCCGCGAAGCGTCATTCATGGTGACAACCTACAAACCCGCCAGGGCCTTGAGCGAGGAGATCTTAGCTTCCGCGGCTGCCCGCCGGCCGCCACGGGGACTGGCTTCGAACTGCCGACGAGGCTAGTATGACAGCGTTGTCAGCTCGTTGGTGCATCCACCGCTGCGACAGTGCTAAGCCACTGAAATAATTATGTTAAATAGATCATCGTCAAGACCAGAACAGCCGACTCCAGGCACTCACAGCGATTGCCGGCGACCGGGAAACCGGGCCCGGCCCCTTGGTGCCGTGATGGCTGGCGTGCTCCAGTTCCTGGCTCTCGGCATCCTTGCCATTGCTCCGGGCTCTGTGCGGGCGCAGTGCGCCTCGCTGCCCACCTGTACGCTGCTGTGGGCCGATGAATTCCCGGGCACGGCTGTCGATACGACCAAGTGGGAATTCATGATTGGCAATGGGTCGGCTTACGGCATTCCGGCAGGCTGGGGCAACAACGAACTGCAGTACTACACGACGAACAACGCGACTGTAGCCAATGGTGAACTGACAATCACTGCGAGGCAGCAAGCCGCCGGTGGCCTGAATTACACCTCCTCGCGCCTCCGCACAAAGAACAGGGGTGACTGGACCTACGGACGTTTCGAGATGCGCGCGAAGCTGCCGACGGGCCAGGGCCTTTGGCCAGCGTTCTGGATGCTGCCCACTGCCACCAACTACGGGGGCTGGGCCGCCAGCGGCGAAATTGACATCATGGAATCGAAGGGCCAGAACCCGACACAGATTTTCAGCACCCTTCACTACGGCGGCCAGTCACCGGCCAACACGTTTTCCGGTTCAAGCAGCTACCTGCCCGCGGGCACGGCGGGCAACTATCACACGTACGCCATAGAGTGGCAGAACGGCGAAATTCGCTGGTATATCGATGGTCAGCTTGTCTCCACCCAGAACAGCTGGTACTCGACAGCCGGGCCTTATCCGGCGCCATTCGATGTCAATTTCCACCTCCTGCTCAACTTTGCCGTCGGTGGCAATTTCGTCGGATCGCCAAACGGTTCGACGGTGTTTCCGGCGACGTACGTCATTGACTACGTGCGGGTGTACGGTTCGCCAGCCGGGCAGCCGACGGGCCAGCTCGTCTTCGACGACATGGAACACGGCAACCCGTTCGCCAACGGCTGGTTTGCCTTCAATGGCACCGTCGGTGGCGGTGGCCTGGATCCGAATTCCACAGACCTGCCCCCGGCCAACGGCGGCTCCAAGTCGCTGCAGACCGGGTGGGGATCGGGCGGATCGCCTGGGTACTTCGGGGGCTTTGGCCGGACCAGGCCCATGGATATCACCGGTATGACCCACTTCAGTTTCTGGATCAATCCGGATCCTGGTCAGGACTATGTTCTGGAGTTCAACATCCAGGATGATGACAATGGCGACGGCATCATTACGCCTGTGGCCGACGATGAATTTCAATACAACTGCCATGTCGGTCCGAGCGGCCCCTGTGCAATCAGCGGCGGAGGCTGGCAGCAGGTTAGCGTACCCCTGAGCAGTTTCACCGCGGACAATTCAAACCTTTACGGCGGCAACGACATACTCGACACGAAGCCGGTGTCGGCAGGTGGCAATGGCCAAATGATCCAGATGGTCGTGGCGGTCATCAGCAACAGCGGCGCAGATGCGTCGTTCCGTACCGACTACTGGGTATTCAAGAACCTTACTGACACTGATGGCGATGGGGTTCTTGACTACCTTGATAACTGCACCCTTCTTGCGAACCCGACCCAGGTGGATTCCGACAACGATGGATTCGGAAACCGCTGCGACGGAGACTTGAACAACAACGGTGCCACGAATGCCCAGGACACCATCCTCTTTCGCCAGCAGCTCGGGCAGCCGAGCACGCCGCCGACTTACAACATTGGCGACCTCAACGGAAATGGCGCAGTCAACGCCCAGGATACCTCGTTGTTCCGGCAGCTCCTCGGCCAGCCACCAGGACCCTCGGGACTGGTGCCCTAGGCAGGGCAGAAGTTGTGAGCGATCACTGCGTCAGAATCTTGAAGTAGTCCGGTAGCCATATTTTCCTGATTGCGTAGAATAGTCGCTTCAATAGCTCGAACCGTATCGCCTGGTGCCAGTGAGAAAATCCACGATTACGGATGTCGCCGAGCGCGCCGGCGTATCCATAAAGACCGTTTCCCGGGTCATCAATCGAGAGCCGAAGGTGCGCCACGACACGCGCGAGCGTGTGGAAGACGCGATTGCGTTCCTTCGGTACGCGCCAAACCCTTTTGCCAGAAGTCTCGCTGGTAACCGCGCCTTCGTTGTTGGACTGCTGTACGACAACCCCAGTTCGAGCTACGTCATTGGCATCCAGCGGGGCGCGCTCAAGGTCTGCCAGCGCGAAAACTATGATCTGCTGATTCACCCGTGTGACTATCTGAGTAGCGAACTGCCGGCTGACGTCATCCGACTCCTCAGGCAGTCAAAGGTGGACGGGTTCCTGCTGACGCCACCACTTTCGGACGACAAAGCGTTACTGACAGCGCTTAGGGATGCAAACGCCCCATTTGCAAGAATTGCCCCGGGCGATCACGCCGAGTTGGCCACCTCCGTCTTCACGAATGACAGGGAGGCCTGCGCGGAAATGACCCGATACCTCTTGTCGCTTGGACACAGGTCGATTGGCTTTATTCTTGGTCATCCCGACCACAGAGCCATGGGCGACCGGTTTCGCGGCTACATGGATGCCCTGGCTAACGCCGGCGTGCCGTTTAATCAACAGATGGTCAGACAGGGCTTCAATACGTTCGAGTCCGGTGTCGAGTGTGGAATTGAACTATTGCGACAGGAACATCGGCCAACTGCGATATTTGCCAGTAACGACGACATGGCCATTGGCGTAATGCGTGTCGCCCATCAATCGGGAATACGCATTCCCGATGATCTTTCGGTAGTTGGTTTCGATGACATACCGTTGGGACAGCAGATGTTTCCTGCCTTGAGCACGATCCGTCAGCCAGTTGAAGAAATGGCGATTAAGGCGACCGACCTGCTGCTTTCCCACCTGCGCGGTGTGTTGCCCGCCGGGGAAATAACGCTCCTCGACTCGGTCATGCAGTTTCGGGAATCTACCGGACCCAGGCCACTCAGCCCCTAGCCCTGTCAACCACGGAATACCAGCCAGATTGTCGCTGCTGCCGCCACGATGGCAAGGCTCAGGTATAGATCGGTGCGCCTTCTTGCCACGTCCTGGCGCTCGCCAGGATGGTCAGCTGTCTGAATTGTGAGGCCGGCAATCTGGCTGGCTGACGGCGCGGGCGTACCCAGGCTGACCAGTACCATGATAATTGAACAAATAACGAACAGAAGAATCGCAAAGTGCAGGAAGTTGATATCGCTGTACCAGAAGAGCGGCCCATCCCCGAGCCTGTCCTTGTTGATTTCGGCTACCAGCCGGCCGATACCGAGCAGGAAACCTGCAATAAGCGACGCAATTGCGCCCTGCGAGTTGATCCGCTTCCAGAGCACACCGAGCAGGAATGCAGCCGCGATGGGCGGAGAAATATAGGCCTGCACGCTTTGCAGGTATTGATATATCTGGCCGGAGATCAGCTTGATCATCGGGATCCACAGGAGTCCGAATCCGACCAACGCAATCGTCGATAGCTGCCCCACCCAGACAAGGGTGCGATCCTGCGCGCCGGGGTGCAGCTTTCGGTAGATGTCCCAGGTAATCAGCGTCGAGCAGGAATTGAACACGGACGACAGCGAACTCATCAGCGCCGCAAGCAGTCCGGCGACGACGAGGCCCCTGACTCCCGTCGGCAGCAGGGTCGCGATGAGCGTGGGCAGCGCCTGGTCCGGACTAGCCAGGGTCAGCTTTCCCTGCTCTGCAAGCGTGTAAGCGATGATGCCCGGGACCACAAAGATGAACAGGGGCAATAACTTGAGAAACCCGGCCCATATCGATCCACGGCGGGCGTTTTCGAGGTCCTTGGCCGAAAGCACGCGCTGCACGATGAACTGGTCGGTGCACCAGTACCAGACGCCCAGGATCGGGGCGCCGAGCACGATACCGGTCCACGGGAAGTCCGGATCGGACATTGGTCTCCACATGTTGAAGAAATCGCTGCCTGCTGTCTGGTACATAACCTCCCAGCCGCCGACTGCGTTCAGGCCAATGACCGTAACCGCGATAGCACCACCGATCATGACAAACATCTGAAACATGTCGGTATAAAGCACGGCCCGGAGGCCACCAAACACGGTGTAGATCCCGGTCGCGAGCACCACCGTCACGGCACCGGTCCAGAAATCGATGCCGAGAAGCGCCTCGAACACAATCCCGCCAGCGGCGATGGTGACCGATATCTTGGTTAACACATAACCAACAATGGAAATTACAGCCAGGTACCATCGCGCTGCCGGGCTGTACCGGCGCTCCAGGAATTCCGGCATGGTAAACACGCCGCTCCGGAGGTAGAACGGGACGAACACCCAGCCCAGTACCAGCAATATCAGGGACGCCAGCAGCTCAAAATGCGCCACGGCAACCCCGCTGGCTGCGCCGGTCCCCGCCAGGCCGACCAGGTGTTCAGAACCAATGTTCGATGCGAAAAGTGATGCGCCAATGACAAACCAGCCGGCATCACGCCCGCCCAGAAAGTATCCCTCGGCTGACCCCCGTGTCGACTCACGTCGGGTTACAACCAACGCGACCCCGAAGACAGCAACGAAATAGGCAACAACTATCACCCAGTCGAGGACGGCCATCTGGCTCCCCTGCTCCGACCAGCGACGCTGCTGAGTTTACCGAACAACCTGGTACATGGTGACTTTCACCTGCCAGTCCCGGAACACGAACCGTCAACTCTCTTCGATTCGTCGATCCGCAATAACCGCCTTCGCGCGCTTGAGCCGATCGGCGAGTTTCGGGCCCCCGGCCATCGCCATCCCGACGGCCAGGACATCAACTATCACTAGGTGGACCATGCGAGTTGTCATCGGTGCATAAACATCAAGGTCCTCGGGCACATCGGCGTACAAGGCAACACTGGCCAGGCGTGCCAGCGGGGAGCCGCTTGCGGTGATCGCGATGACCACCGCACCAGCATCACGCGCGATTTCCACGCTTCGAATCAGTTCACGTGACCTGCCAGTTCCCGAGATGGCAAGGACGACATCCTGTTTGCCCAGCAATGATGCTGACATCGCGTGCACGTGAGGGTCCGAATAGGCCACAACGGGAACGCCCAGCCGGAAGAGCTTGTGCTGGGCATCCATCGCCACGATCCCGGAATTTCCCAAGCCGTAGATCTCAATGCGCACCGCGGACGCCAGCAGCTGCGTAGCTCGTTCCAGCGCTGCCGGATCAAGGTGGTTACGGACCGTCAGCAGTGCGGCTATGCTGCGATCGAAGATCTTGGCACCCACGTCGGCCATAGAATCCTGCGCACCGACATCCTGGTGCACAAACGGCACGCCATTCGCCAGGCTCTGCGCCAGTCGAAGCTTGAAATCCCGATAGCCCTTGAAGCCCGCAGCCATGCAAAAGCGAGCGATGGTTGGCTGGCTGACGCCGACGCGCGCCGCGATCTCGGGAAAGGGAAGACTAATGACCAGGTTCGGATGCCGCAGAACGTACCGGCCAACCAGCTGTTCTGAAGGACGCATATTGTCGAGAAGACCTTCGATGCGATCGAGCAGCATGGCGGGCCGGTCCCTAATGGACATTGCCAGGACCCGAATGCATTCTCATCAATACCACACGCAAAACGCACAGTTCTCCGAGTTCGCGTAGATTGTCAACATATCTGCTTTATACGAACCTTGGCGCTGCTGGGCAAGTCATCTCGCGTCTCTGCACGCCCGTGCCACGACGAAAGGCGCGCTGCCGGTGCTCACGTCATATTCCGACCAGTTCCCTTTCAAGCTCTTCCAGCGAGCGCCCCTTGGTTTCCGGAAGAATTCGCATGATCAGGGCCAGGCCCAGGATGGCGAATACGCCATAAATCAGGAATGTTGTCGAATTCCCGAGGTTCTCGAGCTCCCACGGGAATAGTAGCTGCACGCCAAAGCTCACGGCCGAATTTATGAGGCCGGCAAACGATATGGCCAGGCCGCGCAGCTGGTTAGGAAACAACTCGGAGAACAGCACCCACATTACTGGTCCCAGTGACACAGCGAAACTGGCCACGAAACCCAGAATGCCGAACAGTATCAGTGTCGAATTGATCGTAATCGCAGCACTGACCAGTTGCGACTCGTTCTGCCTGAACACATCAGCACCGATAGCCGCGGATATCGCCTGCCGGTAGGCAACATCACTGTGATACACGACATCGGTCAGCGGGGCGATGCGTTCGCGGTCAACCTCAACAGGCAGTGCCGGGATAGCCTCGTCAGTCAGCCGATAAGTCGCGACGCCAAAACCGTACGACAAGGTCAGCATACATACGGCAATGCCGGTCACTCCAAAACCGAGCAACGGGCGGCGGCCGAGTTTATCGATCAACAGTATCGCGATGATCGTAAACGCGAGGTTCACAAGTCCGACCAGAATTGCCTGGATGAACGCCGCGTCGAGACCAATACCGGACTGCTCAAAGATCAGCGGCGCATAGAAAAACACTGCGTTGATGCCCGTAATCTGCTGCAGGATTGCGACTGATATGCCAACAGTCAGAACCAGCGTCATCGCCGGACGGAATAACTGCCGAATCGATGCGCCTTCTTTCACGTTTTCTGCGCTCAGACTGGCGTGAACCGCCGCCAGGTCCGCACTGGCCTGCTCGTGCCCACTGAACCTTTCAAAGATTCGAAACGCTTCCGGATCCCTGCCGTGCATTGCCAGCCACCTCGGGCTTTCTGGCACAAGAATCAGCGCAAGCAAATAAACTATTGCTGGCAACGTCTCAACGCCCAGCATCCACCGCCACCCCATATCACCGAGCCGCAGTACGCCCACAATGGCAGCATCCGACTGCCCGGCTCTCAGAATCAGGTAGTTACTGAAGAACGCCACGGAAATGCCAATCACGATATTCAGCTGATTCAGCGACACCAGACGGCCACGCAGCCTGGCCGGTGCGATCTCCGCGATATACATTGGTGCGATGATCAACGCTGCGCCGACACCAAGGCCGCCGATCATGCGAGCTATGACGAGCGACCAGAAATTCGGGGCGACTGCCGACGCTATCGCTGAAACCGCGAACAGCACCGCCGCAATCCTCAGTACCGGTTTTCGGCCGAGGCGGTTGCTTAGCGGTCCCGCGGCCATCATTGCCAGAGTCGCAGTCAGCGTTAGCGACGCAACCGACCAGCCAAGCTGAATCTTCGAGAGAGTGAATTCACGCTCGATGAAACCAACGACGCCAGAAATGACCGAGGCATCGAACCCCATCAGGAAGCCACCGAGTGCGACGATCAGGGCAATGGTGACGCTCGATCGCGTGCTGTGCTTCGTCACTGTTGTCCCGCGGTTCAGTCGTTGCCGACGATGTGAAAGTCCGTTCTTAGCTGTGTTTCCGAGCTGCCTCCGATCCAGGCATGAAACTGGCCTGGCTCGGTAGTCAACTGCATGTGTCGCCCGTAGAAAGCGAGATCGTCAGTGTGCAGTTTGAAATCAACTTTCATCGTTTGGCCCGGCTGGAGCCGCACGCGGCGAAAACCCTTCAGCTCCCTGACGGGTCTCGTGACACTGCCAACCAGGTCACGAATGTAGAGCTGTACGACTTCTTCCGCCGCCACGTCGCCCCTGTTCGTCAGTTCAGCACTGATGGTAACCGAGCCGCCAAGCCGGATTTCAGGCGGGCTGACACTGATATTCTCGTAGTCAAACTGCGCGTAGGACAACCCATGTCCGAATGCGAACAATGGAGTGTATCCAGCATCCAGGTGAAATGCGGACATCCCGAATGAGGTCTGGGGCGCGAACGTGTCGATGTCGTCGATGTGCACAATGGAGGCCGGCGATGGCGGCTTGCCGGTGTTCTTCTCGTTATAGTAGATGGGGATCTGGCCTACCATGCGGGGGAAAGTAGCCGGCAGCTTGCCAGACGGAGACTCGACACCGAACAGGAGATCGGCGATCGCCGGCCCTGCCATGGTCCCAGGATGCCATGCGTAAAGAATGGCATCGACCTGATCAACAATATTACTAAGCGTCAAGGGCCGACCGGCCAGTATTACTGCGATTACCGGTGTACCCGCCTCACGAACACACCGGACGAGTGTTTCCTGATCGCCTGGCAGATTGATATCGGCGCGGGAATGCGCCTCGCCAGACAGGATCGATTCTTCACCAAGAAAAAGAATCACTACATCAGATTCGCGCGCAATCCTCACTGCTTCGTCGAAGGAGTCTCCAGCCCGGCTGCGTGATGTTTCCATCGCGCGTACATACCGAACGTCGGCTTTCGCATCGAGAACACGACGTATAGCCTCCAGCGGCGTCACACTGAGCTGACTGTCACCGTCAAAAATCCAGGTGCCCAGTTGTTCGTAAGGAGCGTCGGCCAGCGGCCCGATAACAGCGACCGAACGCAGGTTTTCAACGGACAATGGCAGCACGCCGTGATCACGCTTGAGCATTACGATGCTCTGAAGTGCGATCTTCTTCGCTATCGTCAGTGCACGGTCGTTACCGGTGGGGGGCAGCTCCGACGATACCGTATATGGCTTTTCGAATAGTCCGAGGCGAAATTTGGCCCGTAGAATGCTGGTTACAGCAGCATCAATGGCATCGATACTGACTAACTCCCGTTCGACCAGCTCGGCAAGATGGTTACTGAACGCATCACCAGCCATCTCCATGTCAACGCCGGCGTGGACCGCTTCCAGGGCTGAGTCGCTGTCGTTCGATGTGAGGCCGTGAATCCGGAGCTGACGGATCGAGTCCCAGTCGCTGACGACGAATCCGTCGAATTGCCATTCGCGTCGCAAAATCTGCCTGAGCAGGAATTCATTGGCTGTCGCTGGGACACCATTCAGATCACTGAACGATGTCATCACCGACATCACACCTGCATCGATGGCCGCCTTGAACGGCCTCAGGTAGACATTACGCAGCTCGTTCTCGGGGATATTGGTCGTGGCATAGTCACGACCGCTTTCGACCGCGCCATAGCCCGCGAAGTGTTTGGCGCAAGCGCCGATTGAGCCTGTCTCCGACAGGTCGAGGCCCTGAAAGCCCGCGACCATCGCACTTGCAAGCCTGCTTGCGAGGAACGCGTCCTCACCAAAGCTCTCGGCGATGCGCCCCCATCGCGCGTCGCGCGATATATCCATCATGGGTGCAAACGTCCAGTTGATGCCCGCAGAAGCAGCCTCCTGCGCGGCAATTTGCGCGCCTTCCTGCACCAACTCGGGGTTCCATGTCGCGGCCTGCCCGAGCGGGATTGGCATGACAGTCCGGAAGCCATGAATGACATCGCGGCCCACCAGTAGTGGAATACCGAGGCGGCTTTCCTCGACCACGATACGCTGCAGTTCGTTGACAATCGTGACGTCGACCTGGTTAAGGACTGAGCCAATGCGACCAGCCCTCAGGTCCTCGGCAAGGTAGCCGGGAGCGTTACCATCGCTGGCGTTGCGCTGGTTCATCTGCCCAATTTTCTCGGCCAGGGTCATGCGGCCCAGGAGCAAGCTGACGCGCTGCCCGATCGAGTCCGGGGGCTGCACTGGTTCAGCTACTGGAGCAGCCATGATGTTCACTAATGACAGACCGCAGACAGTGATGGGAACAGACCCGATTGAGGGCTACCCGCGACGGCAAACGTCCGATGTGTTTCCGCACAAAACCAGTGCTATTTGGAGTATTCCACACGCACACTCGGGCGCCGATTGTTAGCAATGTTTGACAGCGCTGTCAATTTGTTGGACGATTCTGCGAAATAACAATAAGCCCTCAACCGGGGCGTGGGACGAACGGCATGGGCGAGGCTACGCACTACCACACGGCGCCCGAAGATCGAATCCCGTTTCATCTAAAACTGGTCTACGGCCTGGGCGCATTTGTCAATAACCTGCTCGCCGCGGCCATCGGCGGCATGCTGATTGTGCTCAACCTCGGCCTCGGCATGAATCCGGCGCTGGTCGGCCTGATCGGCGCCCTGCCCCGCCTGTTCGACGCGCTCACCGATCCGATGATGGGCTATATCTCGGACAACACCCGCTCTCGGTGGGGCCGTCGACGACCCTACATATTTGCCGGCGCGATAATTTCCGGGGTTGTCTTTGCGCTGTTGTGGCAGTTGCCCCATGGCCAGACTGACTCCTTTTACTTCTGGTGGTTTCTTGCTGGATCGCTGATTTTCTACCTTGGGTACACGATTTTCGCGACCCCGTGGGTCGCCCTGGGTTACGAACTGACGCCTGACTACCACGAGCGCACGCGCCTCATGGGCGTGCAGAACTTCATCGGCCAACTCGCCTACGTGGTCGCCCCCTGGTTTCTGCTCTTCATGCAGAGCAAGACGTACTTTGACGACATGGCAGACGGCGCCGCAAGCCTGGCAATCATCATCGCCATTGTGACAATTGCCGTCGGCATCCTTCCCGCCATATTTCTGCGTGAGCGCTTTCAGGCCAATACCGAGCAGGAAGCGCAGAAGAGCCTGGGCCAGTCGGCCGGCGTATTAAACGGTTTGACCCGTGGTACGGTCGATTTTTTCCGAGGCTTTGCCACCACGCTGAAATCCCGTCAGTTCCTCAAGCTTTGCGTGGCGACCTTTCTGGTCTTCAACGGCTTCATGATGATTTCGTCGTTCCAGTTCTACGTCATCATCTACTACGTATTCAGCGGCGATATCGTACGGGGCGCGGAGTACGCCGGTTATGCCGGTACGCTGGGCGCGATTTCCACATTTGTGGTCATCCCGATCGTCACCTGGCTGGGCACCAAGGTCGGCAAGCGCCGGTCATTCTTTGTGGCCACCGCCCTGTCCATGGTCGGCTACGCGCTGAAGTGGGTTTGCTATAACCCGGATATTCCCTGGCTGATGTTGCTGCCCGTGCCGCTCCTCGCGTTCGGCCTTGGTGGCTTGTTCACACTGATGCCGGCAATGATCGCCGACGTCGTTGACCTGGACGAAATTGAGACGCACGAACGGCGCGAAGGCATGTACGGCTCGATCTTCTGGTGGGTGGTGAAGCTCGGCATGGCAGCAGCCCTGGCAGCTGGTGGTTTTCTTCTGAATGCAACCGGCTTCGATGTTGCCCTGCAAGGAAACCAGACGCACACCGCGATAACACTCATGCGACTGTTCGATGCCTTTGTACCGTTTCTTGCATCCGGCATCGCGATCTGGGCCATAGCAAGCTATTCAATTACCGAGGAGCGCGCGCGAGAGATACGCCTTGAACTCGAGAAACGCCACCGCCGCACCTTGAATCCCACAGTAGCTGACCTTCCGCTATCCGGCGCGCAGGGCATGATGCCTGACTTGCCCCCCGGGGACGACGTTCTTCCGGCAGCGCGACGCCCAGCGCACGTCGCCAGGGAACTCTACAAGCAGCACAAGATCATGTCCCGGGAGGAAGCTATCTCCTTGTACCGAGGGCGTGCGTCACTGCAGGGATTCTTCTCTGCCGAAGTCTCTGATGACGACCTTCGTGCCCAGTTTCGCCGGGTGATGGACGGAAAGATCCACGGACTTTCGTTCAGTCCCTATGTGGAAGGGCAAGGACCCGGCACGAGGATTGAAGAAGCACAGATCCGAACTCGCCTGGCTATCATCCAGCCGCACATACGCTGGGTGCGGTCGTTCTCATGCACCGAAGGCAACGAAGCAATCCCCCGGATTGCCCGCGAGAACGGATTGCAGACCATGGTCGGTATCTGGCTGCAGAGCGATCACGCCAAGAACGAGAAGGAGATCGAAAATGCAATCAGGGTTGCCCGGGGGGGATTCGCGGACATTGTCGCAGTCGGCAACGAAGTGCTTTTGCGCGAAGATCTTACCGAAGAGGAACTGATCGGCTATATCCAGCGATTCAGGCAGGCTGTTCCGGGCGTCCAGATCGGATACGCGGATGCCTATTTCCAGTTCATCGATCACCCGCGGGTGACGGAGGCCTGTGACGTCATACTGGCCAACTGCTATCCTTTCTGGGAGAGTTGCGCGGCCGAGCACGCTACGCTCTACGCGAGAGAAATGTATCGTCGCACCGTCCAGGCGGCCAACGGCAAGAAGGTCATCATCAGCGAAACCGGCTGGCCGAACGTTGGCACCCCCGTCGGCGGTGCCGTGCCTTCCGAAACCAACGCGATCCGGTACTTCCTGAACATCTGCAAATGGGCCGAAGAAGACAGCATAGAGCTATTCTATTTTTCGTCTTTTGACGAGCCCTGGAAAGTTCGCGACGAGGGTGATGTTGGCGCATTCTGGGGTCTTTGGGACAAGGATGGGCGCCTGAAATACGTCTAGCCCTGCGTCATCAGTGAACCAGAACCCAATGCATTTTCCGTTCGGCAACGCCATTTGTTATTCCGGCTATCGGGAGGGGCAGTCCCCCCAAGACGGCACGTTTCCAAGCTATGCCCAGGTCAGGGAAGACCTGCACATCCTGAGAAAACACTGGCAGTACCTCCGCTTGTATGACTGCAGCCCGCATGCAGAAACCGTCCTCGATGTGCTGCGCACCGAGGGCATGGATTTCAAGATCATGCTCGGGGCCAACATGCGTGCCGAGTTGAGCAATCACAACTGCCCCTGGGGAGCGCAGTACAGTGACGAAACGCTCTGTGCCAATCAGAGGGACAACAGCCAGGAGGTCGACCGGCTGATCCAGCTGGCCACACACTATCCGGAGCACGTGTTTTCTGTATCTGTAGGAAATGAAGCCACGGTCGAGTGGACGGATCACTTGGTACCGGTGGACAAACTCATTGGGTACGCACGTCGCATCAAGGCTGCTATCCGGCAGCCGGTGACTTTCTGCGAGAACTACGTTCCCTGGACCGGCAAGCTCGAGCCGCTCGCGGCCGAGCTTGACTTCATTTCCCTGCACACCTATCCCGTATGGGAGTATCAGGCCATCGAGGCTGCGCTCGACTATACAAAAGAGAATTACTACCGGGTTGCAAACCACTATCCCGACAAGCCCGTTGTAATCACTGAAGCCGGCTGGACAACATCGTCGAACGGGCGGGGAATCGAGCCCTGGAACGCTTCTCAGGAATTGCAGGCCATCTACCACAGGAACCTGTTGGACTGGATTCGCGAGGCCGGGATTCTGACGTTCGTGTTCGAGGCTTTCGACGAACCGTGGAAGGGCTCAGAGGATCCGCTGGAACCGGAAAAGCACTGGGGACTTTTCACGGTGGGCCGGATGCCCAAACTGGTCGTCCAGGAAGTGTACGCTGGTCCGGGGTTTCACTAGGATATTGTCGTGAATAAGCGCGTTGAGTCCGTACAGGCAGTCCCACGCCAATCCATGCCCGCTACCGGGCAAATAAGCGGTGCGTTTCTAAACTTGCATGGCGAGCGCTATTACGTCATTCGCAATGTCGACACGATTCCACCCTTCTTCATCAGCCTCGTGTCCGACAGCGATCACTGGATATTCGTAGCATCCAATGGTGGCCTGACTGCCGGCCGCGTGTCGCCGGACACCGCGCTCTTTCCCTATGTCACCGTGGACAAGATTTACGACAGCACCCCGCATACTGGCAGCACCACACTCCTCCGCGTCGAACAGTCTGGCGAACGCCGCCATTGGGAGCCGTTCAACAAGGCACAGGACGGGCTCTTTACTACAACGCGAAATCTCTACAAGAGCGTGGTCAACAACAAGTTGCTTTTCGAGGAGATCAATCACGATCTCCAGCTGACGTTCCGCTACTCGTGGGCGATGAGTGACGTCTACGGCTTCGTCCGGCACGCCGAACTGGAGAACCAGGGCACGACCGACTGCCGAGTCGAGCTGGTCGATGGCCTGCAGAATATCCTGCCCGCCGGGACGCCCCGTTTTGTCCAGACAAACTCGAGCTACCTCGTGGACGCGTACAAGTGGAGCGAGCTTGACGAGCGGACCGGACTGGGTTGCTTCACACTGTTTTCGGCGATTTCCGATCGCCCTGAACCTTGCGAGTCGCTCAGGTCCACTACCGTTTTCTGTCTCGGCCTGGAAAATCGCAAGGTGTTGCTTTCGAGCAAACAACTCGATGAGTTCCGCCACGGCGAACCCCTCGTACAGGAGACCCGCAAGCGCGGGCTCCGCGGGGCATACCTGGTCAATAGTTCGATGCCATTGCCTGCGAAAGCCTGCCGCGGCTGGCAGTTCGTAGCCAATGTCGAGCAGAGCCAGAGCGACGCCGTCGATCTGATTCGTCAGCTCGGCGACCCGCAAGCTGCTGCCGAGTCGATCAATCGGTCCGTCGCGGCAGGTTATGATGCGCTCGCTCGCATCGTGGCCGCCGGTGATGGACTGCAGGAAACCGCTGAGGAAAACGTCTCCGCACACCACTTCGCCAACGTACTGTTCAATATTCTTCGCGGTGGAATATTTGCCGATCAGTACATGATTCCGTCACGCAATTACGTTCGGCATATAGAGCTATTTAATCGAGGCGTTCACAGGCGCCACCGCACACTTCTTGAGACGCTGCCGGACATGGTGGGGTACGCGCAATTGCGGTCACTCATAGAGCAGACTGGTGATCCGCAACTGCTTCGGCTTACGCATGAGTTTCTGCCCCTGACGTTCGGGCGTCGCCACGGAGATCCGAGTCGTCCGTGGAATCAGTTCATCATCCGGCTGAAAGACGAGGGCGGTAACCGTCTGCTGAACTACCAGGGGAACTGGCGCGACATTTTTCAGAACTGGGAGGCATTGCTGCTCAGCTACCCGGCCTTTATCGAAAACGTCATTGCCAAGTTCGTCAACGCGTCGACGGTGGACGGCTACAACCCCTACAGGATCAGCAATGAGGGCATCGACTGGGAGGTCGAGGACCCGGATGATCCCTGGAGCTACATTGGTTACTGGGGCGATCACCAGATCATCTATCTGCTGAAGTTGCTGGAGCTGTCACAGCAATATTTCCCGGCACGGCTCGGTGAGCTGTTGCACCAGCGGCTGTTCAGCTACGCCAATGTCCCCTACCGGATCAAGCCGTTCGACCAGGTACTCGTCGATGCGAAGCGGACCCTGAATTACGACAACGACCTGGCGCGGCGCATCGGAGAGCGTGTCATCGAGGTGGGAGCCGACGGGCGGTTGCTGCTGGACGCGGATGGCCAGGTTTACCAGGTCACTCTGCTCGAGAAACTGCTGGTAGCGCTGCTGGCCAAGCTTGCCAACCTTGTCGTGGATGGTGGCATCTGGCTCAACACACAGCGCCCCGAGTGGAACGATGCCAATAACGCCCTGGTCGGTCAGGGCCTGTCGATGGTTACGCTTTATTACTTGCGCCGCTATGTTCGTTTCCTGCAGGACCTGCTGGCGGCTCAGAAGGGCGCGGCGATCCTGTCGACAGAAGTTGGCCAGTGGCTGGGTGAGACCGCGGTCGCGTTGAAGGAACTTCGCAAATACCTTGGGGATCGGCGGCTCGACCCCCACCAGCGCTATAACTCGCTGCTCAAGCTTGGTCAGGCAGCAAGCCGATATCGCAAGTCCGTTTACGCTCGGGAGTCATTTTCCGGCACCGTATCGCAAGACCTCGGAACAATTGCCGGCATGCTCGACGATGCCCTGGCGGCTATTGATCAAAGCATTCGCAATAACCAGCGCGAAGACGGCCTTTACCACGCTTACAACCTACTCGAACTCAAACCAGGTGCGGCGGAGATTGATGCGCTGTATCCAATGCTGGAAGGCCAGGTCGCCGCGCTCACTTCCGGTGCCATCGCTCCGGCTCAAGCGGTCGAGTTGCTGGAGGCCTTGTTCCGCAGTGAAATTTTTCGCAAGGATCAGAATTCATTTCTTCTGTATCCCGATCGCAAGCTGCCAAGCTACCTGGAGAAGAATTGCGTACCGGCTGCGCCTGTTGAGGCGATACGGCTGCTGCAACGAATGCTGGAACTACAGGATACTCGCATCATTGAGCGCGATGCCGCAGGCACCTATCGCTTCAATGCCGACCTGGCCAATATCCATGACCTGCACGCGCGGCTCGACAGCCTTGCTGTGGTCTACGGGGCATTGCTGGAGCCAGCCCGGAAGCCTGTTCAGGAGCTCTATGAACTGGTATTCGATCCCAGAAGCTTCACCGGTCGGTCCGGTGGCATGTTCGGGTTCGAGGGGCTGGGCTGCATTTACTGGCACATGGTGGCCAAGTTGCTGCTGGCAATTCAGGAGAACTTCTTCGTTGCATGCGAACAAGGGGCGGACGAGGTCGTCCGCAAGCGGATCGGCAACTTGTACTACCGCGTCCGCGAGGGAATGGGGTTCAACAAGACGCCGGCGGAATTTGGGGCCTTTCCAACAGACCCGTATTCGCACACGCCCGGACACATGGGTGCCCAGCAACCAGGAATGTCCGGTGTGGTCAAGGAAGAGATGCTGACCCGCCTGGCCGAGCTGGGTATTCGCGTGACTGGCGGAGCGGTGCGGTTCGAGCCTGCGCTGCTGCGTGCTCGCGAATTTATTGGCGAACCTGCAGTTTTCCGCTTCCTCGATGTGGACGGGCAGTGGCAGGAGCTGACAGTGCCGACGGCCGGGCTCGCCTTTACCTGGTGTCAGGTGCCGATCATCTACCACCTGGATGAGTCCGCGAAACCTGGCGTCACTGTGACGCGCGACAGCGGAGAACGCCTGGCACTGCCGGGGCTGGCGCTGCCTGCCGACACCGCTCAGCAGATATTTCAACGCAGCGGCAGCATCCGCAGGATCGAACTGGTCCTGACCAGCCGCCAGTTGCTTTGCGGGTAGAGCAACGGGAAGCCGGAAAAAGACAACTTTTTTTTAGCTGCCAACGGCCTTCCAACCCCTGGCGGCCTCGATGGCTGGCACGTTTGACAACGCTGTCACTTCTTGCTTATTGTTGGTTTCAATAAGCTTAAAGGCAGTCAGGCTCACGCCGCGCGGCGTACACGCCAGGACTGCAAGACCAAGAAAGTCGCCCCTAATAACAAGCAAGCCCGGAGACTCGAGTGATGCACTCAACTCATTCCATGCGCCTGCTACGCGCCCTGGCCATCATCTTCCCGGTCTTCGTCCTGGCGGCTTGCGGCACCGGCAGCGGGAAAACCCCGGTTCGCGCTACGCCATTCGTCGGCGTCCTGGTTGATTCACCGGTTGAGGGCGCTGAATTTTCGACGGCAACCCAGTCGGGGATTACCACTGTCGATGGCGAATTCAAGTACTACCCGGGTGAATTGGTTACGTTCTCTGTCGGTGGCATCAGCCTGGGCACCGTGCCAGGCGCGCCGATCATCACACCTGTTGAACTGACCGGAAGCGCTGACCCGGGAACCGCAGCAGCGCCGTCGGCTGCGACACGACTGATGCGCTTTTTACAAAGCGTTGATGCGGACGGGAACCCGCTGAATGGAATCACCGTCAGCAACAACACCCGGACGATGGCGGCAGGCCTTGCGCTGGATTTCACAGCCGCCAGTGATGCGGAAATAGACGCTGTCATCGGCATGGTAACGAGCAATCCCGTTATCGATTCGACAGCTGCTCTCGCCAACTTCTATGAGACCTACAAGTCATTGGGGGGGTCGAATACGTTTAGCTGGCCCTTCCCAGGCTTTCCCGCGTTCCCGGGTGGCGGCACCGTAAACCTGCTGACCAATGGCGGTTTCGAGTTACCCGACGCATCGGCAAGCGATGTCTACTGCTCGACGGGTTGGCAATGCTTCAATTCCGGGAATTTCACTAACAACACTGCCGGCCCCGGCTTTGGACCGGTTTCCCACGAGACCGGCACCCAGTCCCTGAAACAGTACGGCATTGACAGTGGTGCCTTTCAGACTGTCGAGGCCGTGCCGGGTGCGCCCTATGTGGCCTCCGTGTGGGCCATGAACTGGACCGGCGACAAGCTCAATAACCTTGGGATCGTGCAACTGACCTTCTGGGATGGACCGGATGGCACCGGCAATGTGCTGGGCACCTTCGAGAAATTCGTTGATCCCATCGATGACAGTGTAAATATCTATTTGCCCGTGGAGGACGGCGCCGACGTTTCCGACTGGACCCAGATTACCGTTGCCGGAACTGCCCCACAGGGCACCGTGTCGGCCAAGTTGTTGCTGATCCACGTCCTGACGCCCCCGGCCCTTGGTTCTGGCACCGTTCGCTGGGACGACGCGACGCTGACCGGACCGGCGCCCGCGCCCCCACCGCCGCCACCGGCCGAACAATTGCTGGTCAACGGCGGTTTTGAGTCGCCCAATGCATCGGCCGGTGATGTCTACTGCTCGACCGGCTGGCAATGCTTCAATGCCGGCAATTTCACCAACAACACCGCCGGCCCCGGCTTTGGACCGGTTTCCCACGAGACCGGCACCCAGTCCCTGAAGCAGTACGGCGTTGACAGTGGCGCCTTCCAGACGGTTGCAGTGGTACCGGGCACACCCTATGTCGCCTCCGTGTGGGCGATGAACTGGACGGGCGACAAGCTCAACAACCTCGGGATCGTGCAACTGACCTTCTGGGATGGGCCAAATGGCACCGGCAACCAGCTGGCGACCTTCGAGAACTTTGTTGATCCCACCGACGACAACGTAAATGTCTACCTGCCTGTGCAGGACGGCGCCGACGTTTCTGACTGGACCCAGATTACCGTTTCGGGAACCGCCCCCCCGAGCGCCGTGTCCGCCAAGCTGCTGCTGTTGCATGTCCTGACGCCCCCGGCCCCTGGTTCTGGCACCGTTCGCTGGGACGACGCAAGCCTGACCGGAGCGTCGGCTGCACCTCCAGCAAATCTGTCGCTGGTATGGCAGGACGAATTCAATGCGGGCACCTCGCCCGATCCGAACAGATGGACACTGGAGACAGGCTACGGCCCCAACGGTACAGGCTGGGGCAATGAAGAGTGGCAGCTGTATACCAACGACCCGAGCAATGTGAGCATTGTTTATCCGGATTCAAGCGATCCGGGCAATGGTTTTCTGAGCATCTCTGCGCGCTTGAATACTGCTCAATGTGTTTCTCCGGGACCACCCCCGGGATGTGGCAAACGCGACAACTCGATCACTTCCGCCAGAATCAAGACTCTTCCGGGACAGCTTAGCCAGGGATTTACCTTCAAGTTCGGGCAAATCAAGGCGTCGATCAAGGTCCCGGTCGGAACGGGTACCTGGCCGGCATTCTGGATGCTGGGCGAAAATTTCCCCACCGTCGGCTGGCCAAAAACAGGAGAGATCGACATCCTGGAAATGTTCGATTCCGGTGGTACGAGTAACCGCGAACCGCACTTTACGATCCACTGGTGCGATGAATCCCTGGCTGGCGGTCTGTGTTCACCATTTCCCACCGGCTATAGGTCGATTACCAGCAAGACAAACCTGGGCGTATCACTGGGCAACGCGTTTCACGTTTACGAAGCAGAGTGGAACGCCAGCGGAATCACCTGGAGAGTCGATGGCGTCACCTACTACTCAACGTCCATCCAGCCCGCAACGATGGAAGAATTCCTGGCGAAGTTCTTCATTATTCTCAACGTCGCCATTGGCGGGAATCCAGTCGCCAACCCTGATGCAACGGGTTGGCCCCGCACGATGCTGGTTGACTGGATCAGGGTTTATCAGTAAGCCAGGAAAGGCGTATTTGCATCGGGGACCACTCCTGGCGAGTCATGGCGACCACAATGCGATCCACACACCTGATGCGTGCGCTGACAATGGCGCTTCCCGCCGTAGTTCTCGCAGCTTGCGGCACCAGCCGCGCTAGGGACTCGCTCACGGGAGCGCCCCGGCCAGCATCAAACGGCGACGATTTTGTCCTGGTATTTGCAGACGAATTCGACAACGGCACCGTGCCAGCCTCCGCAAATTGGTCCATAGAGACCGGATACGGCCCAAACAAAGACGGATGGGGCAATAACGAATGGCAGTTGTATACCGCTTCCCGCGACAACGTACGTGTCGAAAATGGCAACCTGGTAATTTCAGCGCGCTGTCCTGTCGCTCCGTGTGGCGTACGCGACGGAACGATTACGTCTGCCAAAATTACGTCACGCGGCAAGTTTCAGTTCAGGTTCGGGAAGATCATTGCGCGAATAAAGCCGCCCGTCGGCCATCGCGCGTGGCCCGCATTCTGGAGCCTGGGTGCAAGGTACCCGGACGTTGCATGGCCGAAATCCGGTGAAATGGATTTCATGGAAATGCATTACTTCCATTCAGATGACCGGACAACCCACACTGCCATGCACTGGTGCGATGAAACGATTCAGGCGCCCCGGGCATGTTCATTGCCGGACGGCTGGGTTCTTGATCACCAGTACAAGACGTTTTCCGGATCACTTGGCGACGACTTCCACGTCTGGGAAGTGGATTGGGACGCGAACAGCGTCGTCGCCAAAGTTGACGGTGAAACGTATTTCACCAGGACAATTGATCCGGCCACCATGGAGGAATTCCTGAATGACTTCTTCCTTATACTTAATGTGGCCATGGGGGGGACGCTCGGCAGCGGCGGGGGTCCGCCGGACGGTAGCGAGACATTTCCCCAGACCATGCTGGTTGATTACGTAAGAGTTTTTCAGCGCAGTCCCGTGCAGGCCGGGCGTTCCGGGGCACGCACGCCGACGACTGCGCATTGATGAGCACTTCCAGGCACTTTGGCTTTAGCAAACAGAGAGTGGGCGCCATGACGCATTCGACCGTCTTCCGCACAATGAACTACATCTGCAGCATGCTGGCAGTCATTTTGATTCTCTGCACTGCGTTGCCCGGACCGGCGAACGCCGCCGAGAAGGTATCCACCTACAAGGACGAAAACGGCTGGAAGCTGAAGGTCGACGGGAAGGACTACTACATCAAGGGCGTCGACTGGGGCTACACGCCACGGGGAGAGAATTACAACTACAACCTGTACGGCAAGTCCGATGATTTCATCAGGAAGGTCCTTGACTATGACTTTGGCCTGATGAAAGCCGCGGGCGTCAACACGATCCGCAGTTTCAGCTTCATGCCGCCCAAATGGGTGACCTACGTCTACCAGGAATACGGGATCATGACGGTCATCAATCCGCTGATGGGGCGGTATGGGTACAACGTCGGCGGCAAGTGGATCCCTTTCACTGATTATTCCGACGAACTGACGCGCGCTACTCTCAAAAAAGACATGCTGGAACTGGTCAACCAGTACAAGAACGTACCGGGCGTGCTGATGTTCGCCTTCGGTAACGAAAGCAACTACGGACTCTCCTGGAAGAGTTTCGAAATCGAAAACCTGCCCGAAGGCGAGCGCAACAGGGAAAAGGCCAAGTACCTGTACAGCCTGTTCAATGAAGTCATGCGTGCCGGCAAGACGATTGACCAGAACCATCCCTTCACCATCGTCAATGGGGATCTTCAGTACATCGACCTGATCGCCGAGTATTGCAAGGACATGGACCTTCTGGGGGTCAATGCCTACCGGGGCAAGAGCTTTACGGGACTGTGGGCAGAGGTAAAGGCAAAACTTGATCTGCCGGTCCTGTTCTTTGAATTTGGCAGCGACGCGTTCAACGCGAGGACGTTTCAGGAAGACCAACTGGCTCAAGCCACCATTCTGAAGAGCCAGTGGCAGGAGATGTACAACAAGAGCTATGGGAATGGCGAAGAAGGCAACTCCGTAGGCGGGTTCGTCTTCGAGTGGCGAGACGAGTGGTGGAAGTACAAACAGGAAGAGTTCCTGGACATCCACGACACCCATGCCTCATGGGCCAATGGCGGCTACCCGCATGACTTTGTCGAAGGCCAGAACAACATGAATGAGGAGTGGTGGGGAATCACCGCTCTAGGTACACCGAACTCCGATGGCGTCTACACCGTCAGGACCCGGATGGCCTACGACGTGTTGTCAGCCGTCTGGCAGATGGATCCCTACCAGTTCAAGAAGGACGCGATAAACCAGAGCTTCAACGATCTCAACATGGACTACTTCGCGCTCAAGAGCGAAGTTCGTGAACTCAAGACCGAGAGCAAGGAGAGGCGACAGACGCTGAGCTTCACGGGCGGCCGGCTCATGGGCGAGATGGTCTGGAAAGGAACCGATCAGGCGATCACCGAGCGGGGCGAGAACGGCACCGAATTCTCGAACGGCGAAATGGCGTTTCTCGATTTCGGGTTTCAGCCGACCGATCGCATAAGCGGCCAATTCACGGTGAACGTCCTGGGGAACGTGGCCAACAAGGAGCCCCTGGAATTCCAGTACGGCCGGAGAGGACTGCCGGTAACGGTCCAGATCCCCGAGACCGTATTCGTCGATGGGGTCAATATCCTGACTGAAACCACTTTCAAGGATCGCGAAAGAGTCGAGATTTACGACTTCGACGCAACGTACCGGGGAGAAGCCCTCGACTTCACGGCCTTCTACCACACGCCCCGCTACCACTGGAAATACGAAGGTGATTTCTTCGGCCTCGTGCGCGAGGCAACGGACATGGCCGGCGAGGACATCTGGAATGCGAAGGCACCCGCCGGCGTCGAGTTCGCCGGGAAGGGAACACTCGAGGGGCTGAAAGTGATCCTGGGGCCGGAAGTCTACTGGGGGGCAAACCCGAAAGCGGTGCTGAAGTACAGCTCCACCCTGGGACCAGTCGCCTATACGTTCATGCACTCCGAAGACATAGCCAGACAAGATCAAGGTGCCAATTCCACGGGGGCCACCGAGAGACAGACGCGCCAGACAACGCTGTACGGAAAGACAAGTCTCACCGACAAGGTAGTACTCGAGGTCGGCGGGATCATGGCGGCCACTGAAAAAGTCGATGAGACGTACGTGCGTGTGTCGGGCGACGACATCATTCTCGACCAGATCGACTTCAAGGACACGCTTGGCCTGAAGGCCAGGCTGAGCTTTGACCTGCTCGGTGCGCAAGCGTATGTGGCCGGTCAATACGCGGGCCTGGTGGCCGATGGTGGCGCAACACTCGAGGAATTTGGCACACGCCTGCCCTATGCGGACCTGGGCAACAAAGAAGAGATTGAAGCCGGCGTCATGATGAACTTCGGCAATTTCATGGTCTTTCCGCGGGCGCTCTATCGCAATAATCTCGTGGATGCCAATCCCTTCATCCCTGCAGCAATTGACCCCGGCGGAACAACCTTGTTCCCGGGCGTGACTCCGCGAAACCGGGACGACGATCCGTTTGCGGTTCTGGGCAACAGGGACGCAAGGGCTGCCGAACTTTTTGTGACCTGGGATCCCACCGGCGCCACGCCCTTCTACGCCTGGGACAATGACAGGCGCGAAGATGCCGCCTTCGCCTTCAACGTCGGAGCCAACTACACCCAGTATCCAACGCCCACTGACTCCTATCAGTTTTTCTTCGAACCGACGGGGAAAAACGCCTCATTTGGTGCAGGACTGCCCAAGGAGGACGTCTGGAGAGTCTCAAGCAGGATGGTGTTCAACCCGAGCGTCAACGCCAGATACATCCTGAACCTGCTTGCCGGCTTCGATCAGTCGACCGGCAACGCGGAGGGCGGTGCTCGCAGGTTCTATGAGCTGGCGGGTAAAGTCGTTCTGCGCGACCGGCACATCATTTCGGGCTATTTCAAGAAGGATGCCTGGGGCCCCTACGATTTCCAGCGCCAGTTCAATTTAACCTTCCCTGAGCAGTACAAGCTGGACTATTCGATCCTTCTTGATGACCGTCGCGATGAACTGCTTTCCACCCGGGTAGGCATCAGGGCCTTGTACAGGACGACTGATGAGAGTTCGCCAGATGGTGAATACCTGGCTGGCCAGAATGATTATCTGTTCCAGACCGTTTTCTACTTCACGTTCGCGTTCTAGCAGTCAAACGCGCATCGCCGGGGAATCAGTTCAATGAGAAACCAATATTCACAAACCGCCTGTCGGGCCGTTGCCAATGGGCTGAGATTGACGTTATGCAGCCTGGTTGCTGTCATCCTTACCAGCTGCGGATCACCAGGCAGCGGTGACGGGGATGTGATCAGCTCGATCATCCTGCCGACCGACACGCTTCTGAACCTCGCTTGTGTGGAGGCGGGCATCAATACCGAAACGTGCATCCTCGAGGATCCGGAGAATCCATTCCTGTCGGTCGCAGTTGCAGAGTTCGACGTCAACAATCCGGACGCGCAGACCAAGTTCGAACTGAACAATGCCATTCCGGCAGGGCCCACGGGGGCCAAAGCGCGCTTCTATCTCTGGGCAACGGCTCTGGCACGACGTCCCAGCGGCGAGAACCAGTGGTACACGGCCCGGGCATTGCACGAGTTGTTCAGTGCGGCTGGCGACCCACTTGTCAAGGAACAGGCTCTGAAGGCGTACCGTTCCGTCCTGGAAAATTTCTTTGGGTCAGTAACCTTCTTTGAGTGCTGCGGTGGCGTGTCGTTCCCGGCTACGCTCAATGAGAAGGTTGCCGATGACCTGTACAGGCCCGAGGCCACTGGTTACGCGCCGCTGATTCCGGGGGGCACGATCCAGGTTCTGTCGGTCCTGGGTGAGTGGGGTTTCACCTACCGGCCGGCGACAGGGCCGAATTTTGACAATGGTCTTGTGTTCGTAAACCAGTTTTGAATGAGCAGGACAGCCATTGCGCTGTTGTTGCTGTGCATCGGCATGGAGCTGCTGCCCTCCCCAGCGCCGGCTGAAGCCATTCCCGTGGAGCTGCGACAATCAGCGGAAGGCTGGCAGCTGTTTCGTGGCGGCCAACCCTACCTCATTCGCGGTGCCGGCGGAAAACGCTCCCTGAAGCAGCTGGCGGCCGCTGGGGCCAATTCCGTGCGCACCTGGGGAGCGGACGACATTGGCGCGTTACTGGACGAGGCGCACTCTCTCGGCCTGAGCGTGACGGTTGGCATCTGGCTGGGCCACGAACGCCATGGCTTCAATTACCGCGACAAGGCGCAGGTTGCCGAGCAGCTCGAGCACGCCCGCCAGGCGGTGCTGCGTTACAAGGACCATCCGGCGGTACTGCTCTGGGGTATCGGCAACGAGATGGAGGGCTACGAGGCGGGCGACGATCCCGCCATGTGGTCGGCGGTCAATGACATCGCCACCATGGTCAAGGCACTCGACCCGGCGCACCCGACGATGACGGTGACAGCTGATATCGGTGGTGGTCGCGTCATGAGCGTGCAAGAGCGTTGCCCGGCTATCGATATCCACGGGATCAACTCGTACGGTGGCGCGGCGTCCCTGCCAGAGCGCTACCGCAAGGCCGGCGGAACCAAGCCCTACGTGCTCACCGAGTTCGGACCGCCGGGGGCCTGGGAAACCAGCAAAACGTCCTGGGGCGCACCACTGGAGCTGACGAGCACGGAGAAGGCAGCTTCTTACCGGGACGTCTACAACCGGGCCGTTACCGGGGCAAAAGGGCTCGCGCTGGGTTCCTACGTCTTTGCCTGGGGCTTCAAGATGGAGGCGACGGCCACCTGGTTCGGCATGTTCCTTGACGACGGCTCGCGGCTAGGGGCGGTCGATACCATGACCGAGCTCTGGTCGGGCGCCCCTCCGGCAAATCTGGCGCCCACCGTGAAGCCCCTGGTAATCGACGGCGACGACCGGCTGGCGCCGGCTGCCGAGCTGCGGGTGGCTGCTGTCGTTGCCGATCCCGAGGATGGCCCGTTGCGTGCTCGCTGGGTACTGCGCCCGGAATCCAGCGAGTATGCAACTGGCGGTGACTTCCGACCGAACTTGCCCGACATCGAGGGCGCAATTCTCAAGGGTGACGTCCACGGTGCGCGACTTCGCATGCCCGTGGACCCGGGGGCTTACCGCCTCTTCTTCTACGCCTACGATGACCAGGGAAACGCGGCGACGGCCAACGTGCCGCTGCTGGTCAAGGGTGAAGTCCGTACCCGCTTTCCCGTGTCTGTCTACGACGACGATTTCGAGGGCATGCCCTGGGTGCCATCCGGCTGGATGGGGTCCATCGAGTCCCTGACGCTGGACGGGGACCACGCCGGGAACCCGTACGCGGGCAAGGCCTGCATCAGACTGCGCTACGTCGGTGAAGCCGGCTGGGTCGGCGTGGCCTGGCAGAACCCCCCTAACAACTGGGGCGACCAGGACGGCGGCTTTGACCTGCGAGGGGCTTCGTACCTGGAGTTATGGGCTCGCGGCGAATACGGGGGGGAGCACGTCAAGTTCGGTGTCGGACTGCTGGAAAAAGACAGGGCTCATCCCGATTCGGGCAAGACGAGCCTTGACGGAATCATCCTGAAGCAGGAGTGGCAGCGCTACCGCATTCCGCTGAAAGGGCTCGACCTCTCGAGCATCAAGACAGGCTTCGTTGTGACGCTGACCGGGCGGCCCACACCGACCACGGTTTACCTGGACAGCATTCGCTTCGTCCGCTGACCGCCGCCCCGACAAGGGCGGCTAGAGGCTCATACCACCGTCGATGCGGATTGTAGTGCCCGTGACAAAAGTACTGCGCTCCGAAATCAGGTAGGCAGCCGCTTCGCCGGCGTCGTGCTCCGGGTCGCCGAATCGGCCGACGTGGTGCTTGGCGGCATTCTTCTCCCGCACAGCTGGCATCGCCTGGTGAAGCTGGTTGGCCTTCTCGGTGGCGAACACGCCGAACAGGAGGGTGTTGGTGCGAATGCCCTGCCGCGAGTACTCCAGGGCGGCGGCCTGCGTGAGGCCTTCCACCGCCAGCTTGGAGGCGATGTAGGGTGCCATGCGCATGGCCGTGTCACGGGTGGCGCCCGAGCTGATGTTGATAATCGAGTAGTTGTCGCCGGTCGCTGCGCCCTGCGCAAGGAACTGTTTGATGGCGTGTTTCATACCCAGAAACGTGCCGCTCACGTTGGTCCTCATCACCTGCTCGAAGCTCTCCAGGGACTCGTCCGCCAGCAACTGGAAATCGCCCGGGAAGACCGCGTTGTTGACCATGGCATCCAGCCGGCCATAGGTATCCGCCGCAAACTTCACGACGGCCTCGTTGTCAGCCTCGCTGCAGATGTCCATCTGGAAATAGGCGACATCACCGGCCTTGCAGGCTGCGGCGGTGCGCAGCCACTCCAGCGCTTCGGCCCCGGCGTCGCTGTGGCGGCTGGTGATGATCACCCTGGCGCCGTGTTTCGCCAGCCTGGTTGCCATGCCCAGGCCGATGCCCATGGTCCCGCCGGTCACGATCACCACCTTGCCGTCGAGTTCTCCCTGCTGCTTCATTCCTGGCCCTTGTTGCCGTTTGCCGGGCGCTAGGCGCCCTCGGCGTTCTGCTTGGCCTGGAGTTCATCCAGGAGCTTGACCGTAACGAAGTTGGTGCCGGCGCTCCTGGCCGCTTTCTCCGCGTTCGCGATGATCATCGGCTGGATGAAACCCGGGGCCTTCTGGACGCGGGCCAGCGCCTCGTCTTCCCACTCGAGTGTTGCCTTGGACTTGGCATCCCGGGGCTTGACCGGTTCCGACTGGCCGAAGTCCTTGGGCCGGGTCGGCTGGATGTGGTCGATATCCGCGTACTTCAGGGCCTTCACCGACACCACGGTGGACTCGCCGGGCGCGATCCGGGACATAGCCGGGTACACCCAGCCATCGGGTGCAGCTTTGCGATTGGGCGACGGGATGATGCGGACCTCCTGGTCCGGGGCCTTCAGCTTTGACTGGTCGATCTGCCAGCCCTTGTCGCGCATGATCTCCATGAGACCCCAGTAGGTCAGCATGATCCTGTCTTCATCGTGGGTATAGACGCCGTCAGGATTTGGCCCGGCCTGGGCTACGAGCGGCCGCTGCGACTCCGCCAGGTCCTTGTCCTGGTGAATATTCTGGAGATTGCGGCGCGTGTGCTCGTCATCGAAGTCGTCTTCCATCCGGTAGTTGCGGAACAACAGGTGCCGCATCACGGTCCGGTGCTCATCAATCGGTGTCGTGAACTCGTAGAAGAGATTGAACTTGCCGGAGCCGACACCACCGAGCTCGACCCGCCCGCTCAGCGTGAGCCCCGGCACGAAGAACCGCATGATCGACTCGACCTGGGTGCCCTTCTCCCGCATCTCCGACCACACCCCTTCACTCGGTGTCGGGTTGGAACGCATGACGGACGTGAAGCCGTGCTCTGTCGCGGTGATTTTCGGCGTGGGCGGCTGAACGGGATTGCCGGTGCCCTGGAACGATATCCCGTGGACGATGGGCAAATGCACAGGATCGAGATTCGTGAACTTGCAGGTGTGGTAGTCGGCTTCCCAGACTTCCTCGTTGGTGGTGACCTTCCACCCGGAATCGCCCCATTCAGGCATGTCAAAGATGGGAGAAGCGGCGTCCGGATCGTCGCCCAGGCACACCCAGATGCAGCCGTATTTCTCGACCGCCGCATAGGCATCGGTACGCATGCGGGGCGCCACGGCCTGGACCTCGTGGTCACGGCGAGACGGCACCAGCGTGCAGTCGCCGTGGCCGTTAAAGCGATAGCCATGGAACGGGCAGGCGAGGGTTCCATCCTTGTAGAGGACGCCGGAAGCCAGGCTCGACCCCCGGTGCGGGCAGATGTTGCTGATGCACCTCGGGGTACCGTCCATCTCCCGGAACAGGACGAGGTCGGCGCCGAGCATCCGCACCTTGATGGGCTCGTCGGTCAGGTCCTTGCTGAAACCCGCGACGTACCAAACGTTTGTATACATTCCTGACTCCTGATATTGGGGCTGAGGGACCTGTGCAAACCGGTCCGGATGCCCCGTCAGTTTACGGCGCCCGTGGGTCGCTGGCAGGCGCACTCGCGGCGGGTGGATCGATGTAGGGCTCGACGGTACCGCTGATCTTCATGGTCAGGGGCTGTCCGCGGCGGTCCAGGGTCTTGCCCATGGCAACCCGGATCCAGCCTTCACTGACGCAGTACTCCTCCACATCGCGGCGTTCCTTGCCATTGAACCGGATGCCGACCCCCCGCTCCAGGAGCTCTGCATTGTAGTAAGGGCTCCGGGGGTTCGTGCTCAGCCGGTCGGGGGCATCTTCTGTCACGGCGGACTCCAGTGTTCTCGTATAGCCAGGAAGGCCTGCAAGCAAGCACTGCGCCAGTGCTCGCTCCGTATTGCTCAGGACTCTGTAACATCACGGCCAGCTGTTCGGCAAGTGCCTGTGCACGCCTAGGCTGAAACCGGCCGGTGATCCCGACCCAGGGCCAGGTACACCGCCGGCACGACGAAGATCGTGAACAGGGTGCCCACGCTCATCCCGGTGGTGATCACGAGGCCGATGTTGTAGCGGCTGATCGCGCCGGCACCGCTGGCCGTCAGCAGCGGCACGACGCCGAGGACCGTTGCTGCGGTGGTCATCAGGATCGGGCGCAGGCGGATACCCGCCGCCTTCTCAATGGCCTCGCGCTTGGTCAATCCCTGCATCTGCAACTGGTTGGCAAACTCCACGATTAGGATACCGTGCTTGCTGATCAGGCCAATCAGCGTGATCAGGCCCACCTGGGTGTAGATATTGATCGTCGCCGCCCCCAGCGTGAGAAACACCAGCGCGCCGGCAATCGACATCGGCACGCTGACCAGCATGATCAGCGGGTCCCGGAACGATTCGAACTGGGCGGCCAGCACGAGATAAATCACGACTATTGCGAAGAAAAACGCGACGATCAGGCTACTGCCTTCCTGGATGTACTGCCGGGCTGGGCCCGCATAGTCGAACTGGTAGCCTTCCGGCGCCAGCTGTTTTGCCGTGTTACGCAGGAAATCAAGTGCCGCGCCCAGCGTGACGCCCGGCGCGGGCACGGCTGACAGCGTGATCGAGTTTTGCTGCTGGAAGCGTTTCAGTTCCTGCGGCTGCACCGAATCTTGCAGGGTGACGAGCGCGGATAACGGCACCAGGTCGCCATTGCCCGTACGCACAGGGAAGTTGCCAAGCTGCTCCGGGTTCAGCCGGTAACGGCGGTCCACCTGCGGAATCACCTTGTAGCTGCGCCCCTGGATGCTGAACCGGTTGGTGTAGTTTCCACCGAGCATCACGCCGAGCTCATCGCCGAGCTGCTCCATGTTGATCCCAAGGTTCGCAGCCTTCTCGCGGTCGATGTTGACCGTGGACTGCGGGCGGTCGAACTTGACATCGAGATCGGCGAATACAAACAGGCCGCTGGCATACGCGGCACTGAGCAGCTCCTGGCCCTTGACGTAGATCTCGAGCGGCTCCTGCGTGGAGCCCAGCACGAACTGCACGGGCAGCCCTTCCCCCGCACCGGGCATGGGCGGCAGGTTGAAAGCGGCGGACTGCAGCCCGGCGACACCGTTGGCAACCGCCTGCACGGTGTTGGTGACCTCCATCTGGGATCGAGTGCGCTCACTCCACGGCTTCAGCACGATGCCGGACAGCGACGTATTGCTGGTGGAGGCCGGGCCACTACCCACGCTGCCGTTGAAGAGAAAGGTCTGCTCGGTTTCAGGAATGGTCTGGTAGGCCTCAACCAGCGCGCGCGTGTAGAGCGGCAATTGTTCCGGCGAGGTGTTCGCCTCAGCCGTGGAATAGACCAGCACGATGCCCTGGTCCTCGGTGGGTGCGAGTTCTGCCGGCGTGGCGACAAACATGAAGTAGATACTGACAAGCACGAGCACGCTGAATGCCAGCATTACGGGCACGATCTCGAGGCAGCGGTGCAAGGCACGGACGTAGCGCGCCCGGAGGGCCTCGAAGGCGCGGTCCAGGAACCGCGCCAGGCGGTTCTCCTCCGAGCGGTTGGGAAGCATCTTCGAGCACATCATTGGCGACAGCGTGAGCGCCACGATGCCGGATACCAGCACGGCGCCCGCCAGGGTGAAGGCGAATTCCCGGAACAGGCTGCCGGTGATGCCGCCCGCCAGCCCGATTGGCGCGTACACCGCGAACAGCGTGATCGTCATGGCAATCACCGGCAAGGCAAGCTCCCGGGCACCGTTCAGGGCTGCATCCAGCCGAGGCTGGCCCTCCTCGATGTGCCTCTGGATGTTCTCAACGACGATGATGGCATCGTCAACCACGAGCCCGATGGCCAGCACCATGGCGAGCAGGGTCAGCAGGTTGATCGAGTAGCCGAGCATCAGCATGATGGCTGCTGCGCCGATCATCGACAGCGGAATCGCCACGACAGGGATGATCACCGAGCGCAGTGTGCCGAGGAACAGGAAGATCACCACCATCACGATAGCGGTAGCCTCAGCCAGGGTCTGCACCACCTCACTGATGGAATCATCGATGTACCGGGTGGTGTCGTAGGAGATCAGGCCCGTCATGTCGGCGGGCAGCTCTGCCTGGATCTCGGGGAACATCCTGCGGATCTCGCTGATCACGGCCAGCGGGTTCGCCGTGGGCAGCACATCGATCGCTATGAACGTGGCGAATACGCCGTTGAACGCCACCGATGAATCGTAGTTCTCGGCGCCAAGTACCACCGTGGCGATATCCTTCAGGCGGATCACCGCGTCGTTGCGCCCGGCGACGATCAGTTCCTGGAACTCCTGCGCGGTGTGCAGGTCGGTGGCAGCCGTCAGGCTCACCGAAATGGCATCGCCCTTGGTCTTGCCGATCGCCGCCTGGTAGTTATTGGCCCGCAGGGCCTCGCTCACGTCGCCCGGGGTAACGCTGAGAGCGTACATCCGCAGCGGATCCAGCCAGATGCGCATCGCAAAGTTCCGGCCGCCGAGAATAGCCGCCTGCTGTACGCCCGCTACGGCCTCGATCCGCGGCTGCACCTTGCGGATCAGGTAGTCCGTGATCTGGTTCTGCGGCCGCGTGGTACTGATGAAGCTCAGGTACATGGCCGACGTCGTCTCGCCGATGGCCACTTCGATCACCGGGTCTTCGCTGCCTGCAGGCAGGTCGGCGCGCACCTTGTTGACCTTTGCCGTGACCTGCGTCAGTGCGTCGTAGGGCGGGTAGTTGAGCTCCAGGTGCGCGGTAATGGAACTGACGCCCTGCAGGCTGCCGGACTCCAGGTAGTCGATCCCGTCCGCGCTTGCGATTTCGCGCTCCAGTGGAGTGGTGACGAAGCCCTTCACGAGGTCTGCGTCCGCGCCGGGGTAACTCGTGATGACGCGGATCACGGCCGACTCGCTCTGCGGGTACTGGCGTACCTGCAGCAACTGCACCGCGCGCAGGCCGGCGATCAGGATCAGCAGGCTGACCACGGTGGCCAGCACCGGGCGCCGGATGAAGATGTCGGTGAAACGGAGCATGCTGGCGGCCGTCAGTTGTTGGCTGGTGCAGGGCGGGCGCTGTTGCTCACCGGCACCGAGTTGTCGACGACCACGACCGAGCCGTTACGCAGCTTCTGCTGGCCCGCCGTGACAATCGTCGCGCCCGCTTCCAGGCCGGACGTTATCGCGACCTGGTCCCCGCGCGTGGGGCCGGTGACCACGAGAGTGTTGGCCACGGCGAGCACCTTCTTGCCGGCGGGGTCGTTCTGCTCGGTAACGACGAACACAGCGTCCCCGAAGGGGCTGTGGGTTACCGCCGCATGGGGAATCGTGATGACGTTTTCCCGCGAGGGAAGCTCGATATCGATCCGGGCGAACATGCCCGGCAGCAGCTTGCCATCCGGGTTGTCGACCAGTGCGCGTACGCGGATGTTGCGTGTGTCCCGTTCCACCTGCGGCTCGATCGCCTGGATCGCGCCGGCGAAAGACTGCCCGGGCCAGGCATCGACCTGCACGGCCACCGGCTGCTTCACCCGCAACCTGCTGAACTGCTGCTGGGGTACCGGGAAGTCCACGACCATCTGGTCACTGGCCTCGAGGCGAACCACGGGGTCACCAGGTTCGATGTACTGGCCGAGATCAACCTTGCGGATGCCCAGGCGGCCTGCAAAGGGTGCGCGGATGGACTTCTGCGTGATCTTCAGGCGCAGGTTGCCTTCGGCCGCACGGGCACGCTGGAGGTCAGTTTCGCGCACATCCAGGTCGAACGCCGAGATCAGTTTCTGCCCGATCAACTCCCGGGCGCGCGCCAGGTTGACCTCGGAAAGTTTCCGGTCGGCAACCAGCCCTTCGAGCTGCGCCTTCTCGTCCGCGGCGTACTGCTCCACGAGGGGAGCCCCAGCTGCGACCGTGCTACCCGACTCGAAACGGATGGCCGTAACCTGCCCCGCCACCTGGGCCGTGACGTCCACGCCCCGCGATGCGCGCAACGAGCCCACCGCCGCGATAGTGGGCGACCACGACTCCGATGCGGCCGTGGTCGTCGACACCGTGACCGGCAGAAACGGCGTGGCTGCCATCGCCGCCTGCATCTGGCCGTTCACGTAGGCCTTCCAGCCGAAGAGCGCGCCGAAGAACAGCCCGGTTGCGGCGAGCATGTACAGCATCGGACGTCTCATTCGGGGTTCCTTCGAGCTTCTTCCAATGTTCTACCTTTCGGCGCCCGACCCAGCGGGACCGCGCCGGATCCATGGCGGCTATTGTAGTGGCGACGGGCCTATTCGGGTGATGGGTATGAGCCTCTCCAGGATGGCGGCGATGGCCTCGCCCCCTGGTCTGCCAAACCATGACGCGGACATCCTGATGGCCGAGGTGTGGCCGGGACGCCAAGCGGCCATATACTGGCTGTCCGCAATCCAAGCAGGCAGCAGCCCCATGCGCTTCACCCGGACAATGCACCTGATCACGTCGCTGATTACCCTGGGCGTCGCACTGGCCTTGCCTGCGGAGGCCGCCACCGGGGCCCGCCTGCCCGCCCCGACCTCTGCCAGCTTCTGCGTAGAGGTGCAGAAGGTCATGGCCAGCACGGCGATGGATGGCAACATCACACTGTTTACCGACATGCCGTCCTACCGGCACTCAAAGCCCGCCGCGGAACCGTTCAACATCTACCAGGTCGTCACCTATCGCGGCAGCGAGCCGGTCATGGTCTCCTGCAAGATGAAGACTGCGGCGCACCTGCGGGCGGCCTACGGCCCGAAGGCCGCCGGTAAGCAGCTGACCTGCCCGGACGTCACCCGCCGCGTGCAGGCCGAGGCCGTCGCAGATCTCCGGCTGACCGACCCGGTGGCTGCGGCGAAAGCAGCGGCCTTCGTCATCGACGCCAACGAACCCTATATTACCGGCAGCGGCTACCTCGCGGATTTCCCGCTCAGCTACCGCGCGCCGGACGGTGCCATCCATCTCAACTCGCCGGGGCTTTTCCAGGACTACGACAGCTGGATCACCTGGTTCCTGCCGGCCAAAGTCCAGGGGCAGAGCTACTGCCACCTCCCCACCGTCGACTACGTCAAGTCACTGGCAACCGGCGCCATGCAGCCGGGCATGGTCGTGACCACGGTGGATGACGCCCCGGTCACTCCGCGCTGATGGCTGCCAACGCTGATGACTGCCGGAGAGCCGTCCTGAGGCGAGCCAGTATGAATTGCATCCGCCGCCGGGCAATTGCCGGCCTCACCGTCGCCACCCTGCTGGTCACCGGTTGCAGCGGCCCGCCGGATCACCCCGGTGTGCTGGTCGACGGACAGCAGCTCGCCGTTGTCGATATGCACCTGCACACCGGCACCTGGGAGGACATGACGCCGCGATTCCAGGACCGGCTGGCCGAGCGCGTTCCGCGCGGCATGAAATGGCTTATGCCCTATGCCATGCCCTACATGCTCGGGGGCAAGGCCCTGGTGCGCGAGCTGGACAACGCCGGCATCAGCGCCGGTGGCCTCTTCGCCCTCTACAGCCCGCACAGTACCGGCATCGCCACCAACGAACTGGTGGCCGGTGAGGTCGCGGCTGCGCCGGGCAGGCTGTACGGCTTTGCCAGCCTTCGCCTCGACCAGTGGAACATCAACAGCGCGGAACAGCTCGCGCTGCTCGAGTCAGCCGTGCAGAAACCAGGCTTCATCGGCGTCAAGCTCGCCTATGCCCACCAGCAGGTACGCTTCGACGACGAGCGCTTTTACCCGATCTATGCGCTGGCGGGCCGGCTGCACAAGCCAATCTACCTTCACACCGGTACCAGCCCGAACCCCGGCACGCGGCCCGAGCCGCCGTACTCGGACCCGGCCTACCTGGAGGACGCGATACGCCGCTACCCGGAAACCGTGTTCATCCTTGGGCATGCCGGCTACGACAGTGAACGCAAGGCCCTTTCCTACACGGATTCCGCTCTGCGGCTGGCGGCCACCTACCCCAATGCCTACCTGGAACCCGGCGCCCTGGGCGCCCGGCGAGCCGGGAACGTGCTCGCGGATTTCCTGGCGCGGGTAAAGGCGGCCGGCGTCATCGGCAAGATGATCTACGGCTCGGATGGCCCGCAGATGCCCGGCTACGTAAAGAGCCACCTTGAGGCCTTTGTCGCGGGCATGCAGGCGGCCGGCTACACGGTGGAAGAAATGCGGGCCATCCTGTCCGGGAACTTCAGCCGGGTGTTCGGCCTGCCGGCCTTTACCGTGGAGCAGCCAGAATGAACCGCGGATTGTGGACGCGAATCGCGCTACTGGCAGCAGTTGCCACATTGGCGGGCGGCTGCGGACCCGCACCCCCGGCACCCGCACGCATGATCGAACTCTCCGGTGCGCTCCGCCTGCCCGCCGGCGTGACACCGGCGGGCAAAGTCTACGTCACCCTGTTTCACGCCTGGTCGCTGCAGGGAAACCTGCGCCACCCCCTGGAGCCGATCGAGACCTTCGAGGCGGCGCCGGGCGCCTTCACACACCGCTTCAGCTACCCGGAAGGCGTTGGCGAGGGGCTGGTTGTGTATGCCTGGGCGGATGTCGATGGTGATGGGGTGCAGTGCACGCCGTCCCTGCGCACGGATCCCTCCGGCCTGACGGAAGTGGCAGGGTTCGCGGCCGACAGCATCCAGGTGATCGTCGACCTCACTGAACTGTGCCGCGGAGCCAACTGGTTCTATCCACCCGCGCCCGGCTGAAGGGCTGATGCGAGGCCTCGGGATGGAGGCCAGACCCTGTATTGGCAGCCTGGCCGGCGCTCAGCCGACTGGAAGTCCTATCGCCGTGTCTTGTCGGTAGCGCACGTCGGACATCAGCCGGGCGGATTCCGTCCTCACCGCGGCGTAGCACTCGCAGGCCATGGCCTCCAGCTTGCCCCGGTCGAGCACGGCAATATGGCCCCGGCGGTAGCTGATGCAGCCGGCCCGCTGCAGCCGGCCGGCCGCCTCCGTGACGCCCTCCCGCCGCACGCCTAGCATGCCCGCGACGAGTTCGTGGGTTATCACCAACTCCCGGCCCGAACTCCGGTCGAGTGCCAGCAGCAGCCAGCGGCACAGGCGCTGCTCCACGGAATGATGCCGGTTGCAGGCAGCGGTCTGGGTGACCTGGGCCATCAGGGCCTGGGTGTAACGGAGCAGAAGTCGCTGCAACAACCCGGCCCGATTGAACTCCTGCAGGAGCAGGTGGCGCTCCAGCCTGTAAGCACTGCCCGCGACCTGTACCACCGCGGAGCTGGGCGTCGTATTGCCGCCCATGAACAAGGACACGCCGACAACGCCCTCGCGGCCGACACCGGCGGTCTCGGCTGTGGCTCCGGATTCCAGCACGTAGTGCAGGGAGACGACGGCCGAGGTGGGGAAATAGGCGTGCTGGAGCTGTTCCCCCGGCTCATAGACACTGTCGCCGAGCGCTAGTGTCACCCGCTCGAGCTGCTCGACCAGGCGCCCGAACTCCGGGTCCGGCAGTGCTGCAAGCAGGTAGTTCTGGCTCGGGTTGCAGGCGGCTTCCATGGCGCACTACGGCCTCGCCGTAAGCTGAAGGCCGATGCCGCGGTACCCGATGAATCGGCAGGCCTGATCGAACATGGGCTCCCCGCTCACCTGGAACCGCTGTTGCGAGCCGTCGGCGTTCACCCGGCTACAGACGAAATCCAGGAAGGGCTGCCGGGCCGCGATGGTATCTTTGAGCACCTGCCGCTCCCCCTCGTTCCAGCCGGCCTCCTGTGCACCAACCACGCCGTCCGCCAATCCGTCCACCCGGATCCCGAGCATCTCGAGGACGGGGCCGGAGACCCGGGTGAAGACCCCGTTCTCGTCCTGCTCCCAGTACCAGTCGGAGGCCAGTTCGGTCAGGCTGCGATACCGGGCTTCGCTTTCCCGGAGTTCCGCCGTGCGGTCCTGCACCGTCTTCTCCAGCAAGGCGCTGTACCCCTGGAGCTTCCGGTAAAGCAGCCGGACTTCCAGCATATTGCGGATACGAGTCCGGGCCTCGACCAGGTCGAAAGGCTTGCTGATGAAATCCCTGGCGCCTGCCTCCAGGGCACGCATCTTGTGTCCCGGCTGGGCGGTGATGACGAGGACCGGCAGGTAGCTGTCGGCATCGTTGGTCTTCAGGCTTTCAATCACCTGGAAGCCGTCCATGCCTGGCATCTGCAGGTCTAGCAGGATCAGGTCGTAGCAGTTCTTCCGGTGCAGGGCACATACAGCGCTCGCATCCATGGTCGAGCTGACGTTGCTGTAACCACCCGCGTGCAGCAGTTGCTCCAGCAGTGTCACGTTGGCCTGCTGGTCGTCCACGATCAGGATACTGGCGGCGAGGATGTCTGCTTCCGTTACTTTCATGCCGGTCCTGCTCCTGATTCCAGGCCGTCTGCCAGCACGGCGAAGCGCAATGCCGCGTCGAGCGCCTCCATGAACTGGTCGACCCGGATCGGCTTGGTGAGATAGTTGAAGAAGCCGGCTTCAAGTGCCTTCTCGATGTCGCGGGGCAC